>NZ_JAYGGV010000003.1:17404-378186 GCF_035181405.1 Moraxella tarda | reverse complement strand
TAACTTTGAGTATTTTTGCTTGATAAATGATAATTTTTGTATTATCTTGTATTAGCAAAAATCCACACAAGTTGTTCTTTAGTTTTGATTTTAAATAGTTTGTGATACATCGTCTGTATCATCAATCAAGGCCAACCATTTTATCACATAAAATTATTATGTCAAGCGTTTTTTTAAAGTTTTTTTATTTTAACTGGTTATTTTTTTAATTTTTAAAAGTAATTAAATAAAATATTAAAATTAATAACTAATAGTTAAATAGGTTTAAAAAAACTGGGTTGGTTTTGCATCATTCAAACTTTGGTTTGTTATTGATGTCTTATCATCAACCATCGTCTGAATGAGTGCGTATTATACAGGGAAATTGTTTAAGATCAAGCGGTATTTTTGATGAGGATTAATAAAGTTCTTAAGTGTATGATTTTGTTATTATTTTTGCATTAAGAGTTTCCAAGTTTTTTAAGTAAAAAACCAAAAACTATGCAATTACACAGCCTTTGGTTTTGTTTTTGCAAGGATTAAAAAGGGTTAGCCCAGTTTATTAACCTTGATGACCTTGCAATGCTTATAAGCAATTACCGAATCTGGGTCTTGAACTAAGATGTCCGACTTGTGGTAATTACCCAGCGTGATGGCACTGGAACCAATCATCCAGCTGTTCTCATCACCGAATAAAGTACTAGCAATGTTTGAATGCGTTAAATTAATTGGTAAAAAGCGGACTTTACCACCTAAGTATGATTCAGCAAAAGTTGGTAGTTTTTGCTCATTAAAGCCAAAATTAACTTTTACCTTGCCACCTATTTTGCATTGATAAGTAACTTCACGAATTTTGGTGGCTGTCTCATCTGCTGTGCGTGCGTCCATCAAATCACTTGCACTTGCCACACCAGACAACGCCATACCCATAATAAATACTGGGGCAATCTCTTTTAAAATCTTCATTGCATACACTCCCTATTTCTATTTTCCCTATTTCTATTTTCCCTATTTCTATTTTCTATAAGTTTGAGACTATTAGGAAATCCACAGCTAAGATTGATTATAAATTGTTTGTTTTTATATCTCCATCATATAATAGTAAAGATTTGTTGATGATTTATTACAAATAATTAAAGACTTAGCATTTTTACACAGACTTTGCGCAAATAGTTACAATTTATCAAAAAATTTGCTATGCTTGATGGTCTTTAAATTTTTATAATCCAAATTGAGCAATCTATGAATTTAGATGATTTTACCCAAAATTTAGAATCTTGGCAAAGTCTAGAAATGCAGTTGGAGACGCAGCCTTATTTTATTGGCATGATGAGTGGCACAAGCCTAGATGCACTTGATGCGGTATTGTGCCGATTTGATGACAAACGCCCGATTGTCATTGATAGCCATAGCATTAGCTTTCCCAATGATTTAAAATCCGCCCTACTCGCCCTTACCACACCCAATGGCGTGAATGACTACATTAAAACAAACAATCTTAGCTTTGAAAGCGAACTTGATGTTTTTGGTTGGGCAAGTGTATTTTATGGGGAACTTGCTGCCCAAGTTGTACTTGAAATGCTCAATAAATCAAATATTGACAACAACAGTGTATGTGCGATTGGCTGTCATGGGCAGACAGTGCGTCATCGCCCACATTGGCAGTTTAGCCTACAGCTACTTGATCCTAATGTCCTGACTGAGCGTACAGGCATTGCTGTGGTCAGTGATTTTCGTCGTCGTGATATGGCTGTGGGTGGTCAAGGTGCACCATTAGCACCTGCATTTCATGAAGCAATATTTAACAACCTAAATCACGCAGACACCAAAAATACGGCCGTGCTTAACCTAGGGGGCATTGCTAATATCACACTGCTGTCTGATGGTGTGCGTGAAGTCATTGGCTTTGATACTGGTTGCGCCAACCTTTTGCTTGACGGCTGGATACAGCGACACATGGGCATGGAATTTGATAAAAATGGTGAATGGGCAAAATCTGGACAAATCATTGCACCGCTGCTCAATCAACTGCTAAAACACTCATTTTTTACAAAACCTTACCCAAAAAGCACAGGTAGAGAAGAGTTTAATTTGACTTGGCTTGATGAAGAATTGGCAAAATTCAATATCAGTCAATCAAATTACGACAATGCCGATGTACAAGCCACATTGACAGATTTGACCGCCATCAGCGTTGCCGATGCACTATTGCAAATCGCCCCATCTGGCGAACTATATGTTTGTGGAGGTGGTGCGTTAAATAACCACCTGATGGCACGCTTAGCACATCACCTGCCCAGCTGGCAAATAAAATCCAGTGGTGCACTTGGCATACCGCCCATGCTTGTTGAAAGCCTTGCTTTTGCTTGGCTGGCTCAGCAAACCATGCTATCACAAGTAGGCAACCTGCCAAGTGTAACAGGGGCAAGTAAGCCTGTCGTATTGGGCCAGGTATGCTTTCCTTAGCTGTTTTTGAACTTAAATAAAGTCTCAAATGACACAAAAAAGCCGATATGATAGCAAATAAAAAACCGCAAAGATTAAATTGCGGTTTTTTTAAGATAAATTAACAAAATTAACAATAGCGATATCTTTATCTTTAATTATCTCAATCTTAGATTCACCTAAGATTGGCAATTACCAAGAAGAAAAAGGATACGAAATCAATCATTCAGGGCTACAGTTAACATCAACTGATGCACCACTGTGAACATTTTTGTAGGTAAATGTTGCCATATCATTACCTTTTTCATGCCATTCGCCACCACGATTACCAAAAATGCCAGTATCTGCACGATACAAAGTACCAGAGCCTGCTCGTGCAATATTCATCAAGGTGGTTTTGCCGTCAATTGTCATTTGAGCTTGGCTATCGTTCAAATAAGTCAGCTTTGGTGCAATACCATTTTCACAAATAAATTGTTTAGATGACACCGTATAGCCATTTGTATGCTTGACGGTTGACGCATGATTGCTATGACCCATATTATTTTGAGCTGGTGAAGCACAACCTACTAAAGCAACGGCAGTAAGGGCAGCTGTTAGAAATAAGACTTTCATTGTTCGCTCCTTTGGTGTTATATAGCGGTATGAGAAATTTAATTTAAATAGTATCTAGATACAACCTAGGCCATCGTAGATATTTTTGTTTGGCTTTTTCATGTTACGCGAATAAATATACCTCAAAACAACACTCTCCATCAAGTCATCAATTGTATCAATTGTGTGTTTTTATTCATACCTATTGTTTATTTGTTTATTGTTGCGATGCCTTTCATCAATTTATTATTTTTTATTATTTTTACCAACCCTGCTTTTCATTAAACCTACATAATCAACCCCATACAACATCAACTGAGCAAATGATTTCATTAGTTTTAATAAAATACAACTGTACACTTTTCATTTACCAACAGTCATGTTAATATAATGCCAAATAAAATTGTAACAAAAAATGACCTATCCATTCCATTATCTATATTGTTTCTAAGCTGGTGGCAATCATGACCCAACAAACTCAACGCTCAGCACGCTCAAATTGCACACGCATCGTCATTACAGGCATGGGGGCAATCACTCCTGTGGGCAATGATCTGGATACTATTTGGCAAAATCTAATAAATGGTACTAGTGGCATTAGTAGAATCGATGAGTTTGGCAATGATGTTGATATTAATGAATTTCGCTCACAAATTGCAGGGCTGATTAAAGATTTTGATGCCAAAAACTACTTAAATCCAAAAGAAGTACGCCGCTATGATGAATTTGTGCATTATGCTCAAGTTGTTGCCGCACAAGCATTATATCAGGCAGGATTGATTGCTGACATCAAGGGCGACTACCTACCCATCAATGTCGATGGTGAGAAATTTGGCGTAGTGATGGGTTCTGGCATTGGTGGCATTGGTACAATTGAAAGCAGTCGAGACATTATTAAAGCACAAGGGGCAAAAAAGGTCTCTCCGTTTATCATACCGGGAGCAATTGTCAACATGCCAGCAGGCTTGATTGCCATCAGACACGGCCTCAAAGGTGCAAACCTTGCTACCTCAACAGCTTGCACCACATCGACACATGCCATTGGTTTGGGTGCACGCCTCATTGCCTATGGCGACCTAGATGCGGTTTTGGTTGGTGGTAGTGAAAAAGCCTCAACACCGCTTGGCATGGCTGGCTTTGGTGCAATGCACGCTCTATCTACTCGCAATGATGAACCAACCAAGGCAAGTCGTCCTTTTGACAAGGATCGTGATGGCTTTGTATTGGGTGATGGTGCTGGTGCGTTAGTGCTAGAATCTCTTGATCATGCTCAAGCTCGTGGAGCAACAATTCTAGCAGAGCTGGTTGGTTTTGGCATGAGCGACGACGCAAGTCATATTACCGCCCCATCAGAAGATGGCAACGGTGCAAAACGCGCCATGCAAAACGCTCTAAACGATGCAGGAATATCTGCAGATAAAGTTGGGTATATCAATGCACACGGCACCAGCACGCCAGCCGGCGATGTTGCCGAAAGCCGTGCGATTGCCACATTATTTGGTGATGATATCTTGGTCAGCTCAACCAAGTCTATGACGGGACATCTGCTCGGTGCAGCTGGTGCGGTCGAGGCGATCATCACCGTATTGGCATTGCAAAATCAAATCCTACCACCAACGATCAACCTGCAAAACCCAGATGAACGCTGCACCCTTGACTACATTGCCCACACCGCTCGTAAGGTAGAAAACCTTAACTATGCCATTAGTAATAGCTTTGGTTTTGGTGGCACAAATGGCAGCTTAGTCTTTACTCGTTGGCAAGATTAACAAAGATAGAGCTTGGGGCAAGATGGATTTTACTGGGTTAAAATCCACAATATCACAAGCCAAGTTTTGTATCACACCAAAATCAAGCACGCCAAATATGCGTGCTTGAATATATCAATTAAATATCATGTGTTTTTGTTTCACATGGAACACTATATTTGCCAATTAATAAAATTACTCAAAAGACGCAGGCCTGCACGATGGCTTTTTTCTGGGTGAAACTGCGTGGCAAAAATATTGTCTTTAATGATGCTTGCACAAAATTCCTGCCCATAGCTACTAACTGCTGTGATAAGCCCCTGATTTTTTACATCAGCAACATCAGGCTTGCAGTAATAACTGTGTGTAAAATAAAAATACTCATCATTACAGCCTTGCCACAGTGCATGATTGGAATCAGTGTGCACAACATTCCAGCCAACATGAGGGATTTTAATGCCTTGACCGTTTTGTATCCAGGTTTTATCAAAGCGTTCTACACTACCTGCAACCAACCCCAAACAAGGTACCTTGCCTCCTTCGGTTGAATAATCAAACAATGCTTGCATACCCACGCAAATTGCCATCACAGGCTTAGTTCGTACCACTTCCTGAACGGTCATGTCAACACCGCACAATCGCATATGATGCATGGCATCACCAATCGCTCCTACACCTGGCAACATGACTTTATCGGCAGACCTAATGTCTTTTGGGTCGTTCGTGATGACCACGCTGGCCCCTGCAACCGTCAGGGCGTTTGCCACCGAAAATAAATTGCCCACACCATAGTCTAAAAGTGCAACTTTAGTCATATCCAATTCCTCATAGCATTTCTTTGGTTGAGGGTAGCTTACCGCCTGCACGCTCATCCATCTCGCATGCCATACGCAATGCTCGTGCCAACGCCTTAAAAACACTTTCTATTTGATGATGACTGTTTTTACCTTTTAGATTATCAATATGAAGCGTAATACCCGCATTATTTACCAAACCATAAAAAAACTCGCTGAATAAATCTACATCCAACCTGCCCACATAAGCACGAGTAAACGGTACATTCATGTGCAGACTAGGACGACCCGAAATATCCACCACCACACGACTCAAACTCTCATCAAGGGGTGCATAAAAATGCCCATAACGGCGAATGCCTTTTTTGTCTCCCAAGGCGATTTTTAAAGCCTGACCAATGGCAATGCCTGTATCTTCCATACTGTGATGATCATCAATGTGCGTATCGCCCACACATTTAACATCAAGGTCAAACAGCCCATGCCGTGTGATCTGTTCAAGCATATGATCCAAAAATGGTATGCCTGTGTCAATATTACCCACGCCAGCACCATCAATGTTGAGATAAACACTGATTTGTGTCTCAGCGGTGTTGCGAGCAATGTGAGCGGTGCGTGCTGCAGTCATAACTAACCCTTAATAATCTTGATTGGTGATTGGCCGAACAAATTAAAATCCCATTTTACACAAAATTAGGTAATTTTTGGGAGAATTATTAAGAGTTTTTAAAAACCATTGCCAGTTTTTAGATAAATTTTGCCAATGACCATGCTTTGAATTATAATAATGCCAATATTATCCAAAACCTTGAGAATTTTATGGCACTTTTACCAATTTTAAATTATCCTGACCCACGCTTGCGTACGGTTGCCAAAGAAGTTGAGCAGATTAACGATGACATCAAGAACTTAATTCAAGACATGTTTGAGACCATGTATGATGCTCGTGGCATTGGTCTGGCAGCGACGCAAGTGGATAGGCATGTACAAGTGGTTGTCATGGATCTGGCAAAAGAAGGCGAAAAACCACAGCCTAAAGTTTACATCAACCCAAAAGTCACACCATTGACCGAAGAACTCACCCCTTATCAAGAGGGTTGTCTTTCAATTCCAGAGGTCTACGATACCGTTGAACGCCCTGCTCGCGTGCGTATCGAAGCAATGGACGAACACGGCCAAGCATTTAGCACAGAGGCTGATGGACTGCTTGCTGTATGTATCCAACACGAGCTAGACCACCTAAAAGGCATTGTCTTTGTAGACCATCTGTCATCACTCAAACAAAGCCGAGCCAGAGACAAGGTCAAAAAAGTACTCAAAACTCGTGAAAGAGCCAATTAAGCTGAACCAAAACACCCCAGACGATATGTCTTGAGGTGTTTTTTATTAACATTAATCACCATTAAAAATCAGGCACACTACCACCACCTAGTCCATACGACCCAAATTCGCCAATGACAGCATCATCTACCATTTTTTTGGCAATGCGTAAACAAAAATCCACGCCAGTCGTTTGGCTTTTAAGCATGACAAAGGGGTAGTTAATAATAGGGTCTGACGTGTAATCAACCAATCTCGCCACTGCCTCATTATAGCTAAGTGCATGTTTCTTAGCATATCGCCTTGCTAGATTTTCTTTAGATGAATCAGGGTGATAGCGGTAAAAAATAGCATGGCGATGGCAAACAGGTACAGCTTGAATAGATCTTAAATGCAAATAATCACTCAATCGTTCCAGCCACTTTACCAAATTTAACTCGGACAATTCCTGCTCTGTTTGGGCAAACACTCGTAATTTTAAGCCGAGCGTTCCCCTTTTTTTGTTAAAATGGTATTGTGGAAAACCAACCCCAATCTGCGGATTTTTGTTGTCCACCAAAGCAATATGGATTTGTGCATACACCCTACTCCACAAAAAATAGGGCGTGACTTCTTCATCGGCAATCAGCGTGATTTCTTGATAATATTTCATCACCATCTACTCTTTACCGCTTTCACCAAATACACCGCCACGAATCAGCACCGCCATTACATAATGCTGTTGCCCGACATCTGGTTTTTCGCCCTTTAGCACCCATTTATCAAACAAACTGTAAAAATCTTGCTTGTTTTTTGGCTGTCTAAACGCCATACCCAAAGTTGTTACTGCACCGTAAGGCTCTACTGCAATGATGGTTTTTTGATTATTTGCGTTTAATAGATTGTCGTCTTGTCTGATTGTATACCAATCATCAATCGTGCGAATGGCATTGCTGATTTTTTGCGAATGCAGTCCTGCGTGGTTTTTGCTGGTATCGCCCACACGATAAAGTACCTTGCTTTTTTTACTGCCTGTGTCCAAAACCAGCTCTTGCGATGGATAGACCTCTTGTCCAAAACCGACCACCGCACGGGCCTGTACTGACAAAATCACAAACCGCTCACCCACCAAACCTTCTTCAATCCAGCCTGCCAAAGTCGCCAGATTTTTATCTTCAAAATCAAAAGAGTGCAGGCTAAACGCCTTGGCATCATCAAAAATTAAAGCACTGTCTTCATCGTTATTCAAAACCACTTTAATTTGAATTTTTTGTGCGCCCACACGGTTGCGCCACAACCAGCGGGCATTGACCATATTGACCGCATAGCGTTTGGCAAGCTCGCCAAGCCCTTGATTTTCTTTGTAGTCGGCGATAATCTTTGCCAACGCTTTGGCATAATCTTGGTCGTTGCACACAGACGGTTTGCCTGTAAATGGCAATACTTTACAAGTGAATTTGGCAACCAATGTGTCGTTTTGTTCATCAAGGCTGGCTGAGTCTACTTTTTGCAAATTGGCTTTTTGGATTTCTGCATCCAATTTGGCAGGGTCATTGGCAACCGCATTTTTTAAGCGATTGCTGATTGTGCCACGCACCGATTTTTCTTGGACGCTAATGATGGTGCGATTTGGATTTTTTTCCGCGCTGTTTTCTTGCCAAAAAAAGCCGTCCGAGATGTCCAAGACACGCTCAAATGCCAATACAGATGCGGTTTTTAACTCATTTTTTGCCATAACTTTCTCCAATTAAGATTTAGCATAACTTAAGATTTTTGTGCAACAACATACAAATTTTGCTCAGGCTTGTAAACTTGATACCAAAATGCCTGCTCCAAATCGTCAATGCGGTGTGGAAAACACCACTCACCCAGCGAATAAATACTCTCTACATATTGGCTTTGGTACTCAAGATTGCGACTGCTTGCCATTTGCCCTGCTTCAAACACAGGCGAAATGCCTTGATAACCCACAGGCATCGGCACAAGCCAGCCACGCCCTTGTTTGACGCTGGTGGTTTGCCATTTTTGACCTATATCGTCTGGGTGGTGGTGTAGCACGGCCGTTTCAATCAATGCATCCAAGGCAGTGGCATTGGGATTGGTCTGTTTTAGTTGCTCAGTGATTTCAATGAGATGGCGATGTGCGTCCATAAGCACAAAGGCAGGCAATAATTGTTTGGTAAAATTATTGAGTTCTTCAGCTTCAATAAATTGCACAGGGTTAAATTTGTCTATTTCAATAACACTGCCACCTGCAAGGCGTTGCTGTTGTAATAAAGTTAGGGCATTGTTTTTTAAGCTGTCCTTTTCTTCTTCGCTCAAAAAACCATCCGTATAAACACCCATCATCAAAGAAACCGTCAAATGGCATTTGCCTTCTTCAATAATTGGGGCGGTTTTGCCTGTTTTTAAAATCGGATTGCGACTTTGAATAAACAAAAATTCTTTATACGCATTTTCACGGTAGGCTCGCACCGTGCAATCAAGACACGCAATCAACACACCATCCAAACGAATGTGGTTCAATTCATCTATTTGGGCAATTTTTCGGCTTAATGCGTGCGTTGCGCCCGTAAAACCTGTAATCGCAGGAAAACCATAAGTCAAAGGGCTGGATATGGCGTTGGCATTTAAAATTTTAATATTTTTAAAAAGCAAATAACCCACGCACTCCAAATCATCATAAATAAAACTCATCAAAATACTCCATTGCCCAATCGCACACTCTTTTTGATTTCATCTTTAAATTCGTCTCGCCATTCGTATTGCTCAGGTTCGCCAAATTCGTGGGCGATTTTGTTAAATTCCAATTTTAATAATCGTTGCAACCACTCGGCAAAGGCAATCTCTATTTCTTCTCGCCAATCGCCCAATTCACGGCTTTGTTTAAACTCTTCTTCATCTTGCAATTCACCACGATTGGGGTCTAGCCAATATTTTTGCGCCATTTTTAAATTTGGATAGTCCTTTGACCACCCTGCTGGGCGGGTGTTTTGAATGCCTGTGGCAATCTCAAAAACCTTGTATATTATTTCGTCTAAAGTGGCTTTTCTGGCATCACGGATTTTGACATTATTGGTGGTATTTTTAATGATTTCAAATAAGCTTTGCAACTGAAATCTTGCGTGATAATCAAGGGCTTTTAAATCAAAAATGCTTTTGGTATTCTTGGGAATGGATATACTACCTGAACTTCTAAAAATCGGTGGCAATGATGGCAAAAGGTAGTTTTTTCCGCTTTGTTTATTGACGAGCTGACTGACATTCTGCGGTTTCGTTCCGCCTAATTGCACACTTGCTAAATCGTGAAAAGTCAAATAGGGTTTTTGCTCTACGGTTTTTTTGGTACGATTTTCACGAGCAGTTTTATTTTCCTCAGAAAAACGCATTTGATTGATTTTTAAAAACACCTCGTAAGCCAAAACGCTTGGATGAAGCGGGATTAAAATACGATATTCGTCATCAGCCAAAGGATATAAGGTTTGTTTATTTAATTCGTGACTTTTGGGATTTTTAAGCTGATTGTTTAAACAATCCAAAAAAGCTTGCTGATAAGATTTTGAAATATCCAAATCATCATCAAAGCTTTTTTGAACAGCGTCTGAATTTTGCAAAATTAACTCACGCATTTTAATACCAGAATCCGCCACAACTTCCCACTCAAAAAATGATACCAGTGGCAAATCAATCGCTCCGCGCGGGCTGTTTGCATCTACAAAGGCACTGACAATGGTTTTGGTATTGACAAAATCGTGCGAAACTTCGTCTGTAAAATTGACATTATCACCACGCGAACTTGGGTGTATGCCCTTAGAAATGTGCGTGCCAACCTGCACATTTTGAGCCATAATTTTGGCATCAGCAAGCCAATTTTGTTTTTGATATTTTTCCTTAAAAGGCCGTAAAATTTCATTTAATTCCGCTACTTTTTCCACATCGTTATCAGCAATGGCTTTATCAAGCTGTTTTTGCTCTTTTTCGGTTTTTTTGTTATATTGGGCGGTCAAAAAATTCAAAATTGCCTGTTCGATTGTTTGTCTGTCAATCTGCATAGACACACTTGTCTCCTAGTCGTCTTGATAACACTTATTAAACTACACCAAAAATCATTCGTCAAACTATTTTTTTGATCTTTTTGCTATTAAAAAAATGGCAAAGCCTTACTAAAAACAGCGGTGCCAGTGCCACTAAGTGCGATTTAATCGCACACCTTAAATCGCACACCGTATAGAGGGCTTAAAATCAAGCAGTTTGGTACCTTTAGTCCTAAAGAAGCTAAACCGCTTTTTATTTCAATCTTTACGCCAAAATCCAAACCGTTCATCAAAATAAAAAACGGCATTTTCAGCCAACGACACCCCCAAAAACCGCTTAATTCGCTCGCTTTTTGACAACTCTGGGAAAGCTTGGGCAAGCTGCCTAAGCTCATCTGCCACACTTTGTGCTAGCCAAACCGAGACATTGTCGTTTTGGGTATCAAGGCGGTTGGGTGTGATTTCGCTGGCATTTTTGCAATTTAAGCCATGTTCATCCACCTGTGCCTTGTGTTTAAAATGAGCGCCATCATCATCGCTTGGCACAACGATAAAATCGCTGTTTGCCCGTCCTGCCCGAAATGGCGTTAAAAGACTCAAATGCAGATGATGGCGATTGGCGGTTTCTTCATTATCAAAATAACTGTTAACGACATTTGGCTTGTTGTTATTCATCAAATCTTCCATAACCGCCTGTTCTAAATCGGCTAAATTCTCTTTGATATTTAAAGTCGGATTTTTGCTAATGCGACATTTAGCATCTAATTGAGTTAAAATATTTTTATCAATCAGTTCTGTGGTATTTTTGGTATTTAACACATATTTATCATCATCTTTGTCGTTTTCAAAGCCAGGGCGGGTAAAAACGATATTTTCATTTTTTAAAGCACGAATATTGTGCGACCAAATGCCAACATTGGGTGTATCAGCAAATAAATGCGGACGGTGGCGTTTGACTCGCCCAGCCAGCTGAATAATTGACCGCATAGAGCTTGGTTCAACCATCGCCCAATCATAATCGTGGTCTCGTCCCACTTCTGCCACAGGCGTGGCAAGCACAATGAATAAATGATTGTTTTTATTGGGATTTTTATGGATAAAATCAGCAATATCGGCTTGTTTTGCCCACTCTTTATCGCTGATATTTTTACGGCTAAGCACGGCATCAAGGCGAGTTTCAAGGCGATTTCGTAAAGCCAAAATTTGCTGAGAATGGTAACAACACAAATAAATTTGCGTGTCATTTAAATGTGCCGATTTTAAACGATAAAACGCCTCGGCAATTTGCATTAGAGGCTGAATATTTGCCATTCGTATCAAGCCTATGCTTATTTTTTTATCATCCAAAATAATGTGATTTTTTGAATGCAAATTTATGGCATTACCTAATAATTGCTCAGCAATTGTAGAATAAAATTCTTGGGGTTTTTCGCCATTAAATTTTGCTTGAATTGGTAAAATTTTTGCCATTTTTCTAATGGGTTCTTTTTTCAAAAAAGACAGGCGTTTTTGAATAAAATTGGCGTGGTGATGATTAAATATTTCAACAGTTTTGCATTGTGTGGCATTACAGTCATTTTCGTCAAACCACGCACAAACGACAGATGGGTTTGGCTTGTTAAATTGGGCATTATAGATTTTGCGACCCGCCAAATAGGCATTAAAAAGACCTTGCACCAAATCGGGTGGTAGCGTAGCAGATGATAATAAAACCCTAGAACCAAAAACTCCCGCTAAATGCACCAATCGAGACAAAGCAGGCAAATCACTTTGATCAAAATCATCAGGCTCATCCAAAATTAAATCTGAGCCAAATAAACGCAGCAGCGGAACAATGTATCTTCCGCCACGACTGCCTTCGCAAGCTTGCATTAAATGGTCGATTGTGCAAGTTACTACAGGGCAGATGAGTAGGTTTTGGGCATTTTTAGCGTCCAGCACCGTGCCAAGTTTTAAATCCGCCACAATATCGGCAAAATCGTCGCTATCTACCAGACCATCAAGCAAAGTTTGGTCAGATTCACTACCGCTCAGCGCATTGGTTTCAAACAACTGTTTTTGTGCCAAGCCACCCACCAAAATCGCAAGTTGGCTATCGCTTAGTTCCAAGTTTTTGCGAAAACTTTGCCCTGTTTGCAAAGTCAAAACCCTTAAACCCAATGCAATCGTCAAACGAGTGCCTTTTTCCCCTGCCAATGCATACATAATGCGAGCATTGCCAATGGTTTTGCCTCTGCCAGTTGATGCCATATTTACACCAAAAAAGCCGTTTATATGGCTATCTTCGCTGTGCGTGCTTGCTAGTTTAAAGGCTTTGTTTTGCCACAAAAACAGTTCGCCTGCGGTATTTTTGGCAAGCGGTTCGTGCTTATCAAGTCTGGGCAGATTTTCGTGCAAAATTGGTAAACTACGGCAAAATTTAGCGGTCATATCCGCCACACCCAGCAAATGTTCGTCCAAAGATTGATTGGCACTGCCTGTTTTATCGGTATTGGCAATGAGTGTGTTTTGCCAATTTAAACTGCCCAAAACACGCTGTGGGCTATCTATTTTTAATGACGAATAATTGTGGTCTCCCACCATCAAAGCAAGCCGTGATAATTGCACCAAAAATGGGTTGGCAATCGGCCGACCCAATTGGGAGAGCTTATTTAAAGTTGGGTCGTTAAGTGCTTTTTTGGCGTAGCGTTTAAGCTGTTTTTGCCAAAGAGGACTGCCCCAAACAATATCATTAAAAGCAAAAAATTGATGAATATTGACATCACAATTGGGATTTTTTACCCAATATTCCATTGGTTTAAATAAACTTTTGTAATAAGTGTTTAAATCTACTTTCAAATAGCGATTATCACTTTGTAAGTACTTTTTCTTATCTTTAAAATAATAGTCAGTCAAAGCAGGTAGGCGATGATGGGTAACAATCAGCCACGCAATCCAATTTGCAATCGGTGGCAATTGATGTAATTGGGTTTTTTCTATATTTTGTACTAAGTCATCAATATTTAATTTGGTTTTAGCAAGATAATCTTCAACGGTCAAAAACCTTTCAAAAATCTCATTATCGGTTTGGCAATTTTGGACAAGCCACAAAAATAATTTTAAAGACAGCCATTCGTGGCGATAAGGGTCAGAAGTTTTAGCAGATTTTTTTAATTTATCTTGAAAGCCCACGCTTGATTTTCCCAAATCGTGCATTAAGGCAGAAATTACCGACACAATAGAAATGGCATTTAAAAATTGCCAATCATTCTGACAATCAAAGTGCAAAATACTGCGTTTGGTTTTATTAACAGGCACAAACCCACTTTCATTAAATTCATTTTTATTGCCCACTATCCAAACAAGCTCGGTGCGGTTTCGGGTTTTGATTTTATGGCAAGCCACAGCGGTATTTTTGCTGGCACTTTGGCGTAATAATTTTCGCACCATTATCAAGCCATCTTCGGTAATACTGGTTTGCCACACATTGTCGCCGATACGATTGGCATAAGCGTCCAAAACTCTTCTGGTTTTTATCAGCGATTTTTTCTGACATTGGCAAATGAAAATGACATTCACAATTTAATCCCAAAACAGTGCTAGAGCCTACCAAATAGATAAGCTCTACTTTCTAAACCACCTACACGGTGTTAAAATTGTCTGTACATAACTACAGTCTATATTTCTAAGCAGTCTGCGCGACTGGAAAATTATGTATCTCCTATTATAATTAAAATGGGGCTATTGTTCAAAATATGAACACTTGGAAAGCTAGTAATTGCTATAACAATCAGAGCGGACAGCCATTTTTTCTTGAACATAAAGGTTTCCATTCGTTAGTGATGCGGTCATTATAAGCCATCATTTTTCCAGTGTCAATCCTATAGACTGTAATTAAGGAAATTTTTCTGAAGCCAGCTCCTCTACGGTCTCAAACATAAAATCAAGCGCTTGATAATCGGTAAAATAGTTCAAAACTTCTTGGCGAAACTCTTGCTCGCTCGTATTTTCTTTTGCGCAGATAAACGATAAAGGCAACACAATCGCATCTTTGACCAAATCGGCAATATCAAACACCAAAGCCCCACGCCGTGTTTTGCCGTGCATAACCGCAAATCCGTGCGAAATCCCCAACACCCAAGCGGTGGTCGCCCCCAAACCATACGCCAAATAATTGCCGTGGTTTAAAAATACATTGGCTTTATCGGTGCTGTCAAAATCACGAACAAAGCCTGTATTGGCTGTGTTTTTGGCGGCAATTTTATACAACTGCTTGGTCATTCGCCCTTCTAAAGCTAATAAATCAGCATTGCTATTTTGATTGGGAATTTGGGATTGATAATTGGCGATAATGTCATTGATATTTTCGTGAAAACAATAGGATTTAAACTCTTTGTCTTTTGAGTAGATTTTTAATATGAATTCGGTGCGTTTTAATTGTAATTTTTTGGCGATTTTTAAGCGTTTTTCATCATCAAACCACCAAGAAAGCCAGCCTTGTATGTATTCGGTAGGTCGATATTCAGATTGTGGCGACAGCCACAGTACTTCACAGCCACTAAACAAAGGCGTGCCACCACCGCCACAAAAACCCACCAATACCCCTGCCTGTGCAAGCATTCTCATTGCCGCTTGGGTGATTGAAGTGCCTGTGCCCAATAAAATGCAAGTGGTATTGGCAATTGGAATATTATAATAAAGATTTTCTTTTTTGCTTTCGGTGAGATACAAAACACGCCCGTCTTTTTGCATTACTCGACAGTGTTCTAAATAAAAAAGGTTAGCGCGTTTGGAGTGCAAAATGGCTTTTAAATCAGAGGATTGGAGCATCATCATGATAAACTCATCACATTTACAAAACTGATACACCATCATTAAAGCACCCTTTTGCACGACAGTCAAGCAATTTGCCTTTCCAATAAGATTAAGATATGATAGAAATAAGGCAAAAAAGCAAATTTCTACCCTTTATTTTTTTATTATTTAAAAACTTAATAAAATCAATAAGTTGCATTTATCAGAAAAAACATTGGTTTTTTGGCAATAATCATCGCCAGAGCTTGATTTTTCTGATAATGCTTTGTAGAATATCTACCTTCACACCGCACAGGTGGCTTAGAAATATCAACTCATAGACATTATGGGCTTGATATTCCTTCACACCGCACAGGTGGCTTAGAAATTTAAAGGTTGTCAATAGGTTTAAAAGGTTTTACCTTCACACCGCACAGGTGGCTTAGAAACTATTCCGACAACTTAAAAAAGTGGGTGCAAATCCTTCACACCGCACAGGTGGCTTAGAAAAATCTTTTAATTGCATTGGTTAATTTAATATTTCCTTCACACCGCACAGGTGGCTTAGAAATAAGACTATATCCCTAACTGTTGTATAGGGTACCTTCACACCGCACAGGTGGCTTAGAAAAATCACTTTTAAAGACATTGTAATCATGATAACCTTCACACCGCACAGGTGGCTTAGAAAATACATATCTTTTGCAATATCAATAGCCATCTCCTTCACACCGCACAGGTGGCTTAGAAAGCAATTCAGCTAAAAACATTGTAGAATCTATGCCTTCACACCGCACAGGTGGCTTAGAAAGAGCCAAAAGAGGGTGAAGTATATGCCTTGTTTCCTTCACACCGCACAGGTGGCTTAGAAACCTGGCAGTGGCAAAACTTGCGTTGTTGTTGACCTTCACACCGCACAGGTGGCTTAGAAACATATGGTGCAATGGAGGATACTTTACTACTGCCTTCACACCGCACAGGTGGCTTAGAAATTGCCTACCTTATGTTCAAACTGCGTTTTGGCCCTTCACACCGCACAGGTGGCTTAGAAAACGCCAAAACATTGAAATCGCCGAGCGACATCCTTCACACCGCACAGGTGGCTTAGAAACAAAAGCCCAGCTCATCGCCGCCGCCGAGTCTCCTTCACACCGCACAGGTGGCTTAGAAATAATTCACCTGATTCAGAACGAGCAATTTTTTCCTTCACACCGCACAGGTGGCTTAGAAAATATTGTGATCCACTAAACACTGGTACAATATCCTTCACACCGCACAGGTGGCTTAGAAAAAGATTACTTAGTGCTAGAAAGCAGTGCAAGACCTTCACACCGCACAGGTGGCTTAGAAAAGTTAAATCTGTGAGAAATTCGCAAGCGTCGGCCTTCACACCGCACAGGTGGCTTAGAAATATAACGGCAACATTGAGCTTGGTAATATTGACCTTCACACCGCACAGGTGGCTTAGAAAAATAAAATGCCCACGGCTTTTGCCAATTTTGACCTTCACACCGCACAGGTGGCTTAGAAATGCACTTTGGATTACAACCTGTTTTGCAAAAACCTTCACACCGCACAGGTGGCTTAGAAAAAGATTACTTAGTGCTAGAAAGCAGTGCAAGACCTTCACACCGCACAGGTGGCTTAGAAAAGTTAAATCTGTGAGAAATTCGCAAGCGTCGGCCTTCACACCGCACAGGTGGCTTAGAAATATAACGGCAACATTGAGCTTGGTAATATTGACCTTCACACCGCACAGGTGGCTTAGAAAAATAAAATGCCCACGGCTTTTGCCAATTTTGACCTTCACACCGCACAGGTGGCTTAGAAAAAGAAGCTGAAGAGTAAGCCAGACAAAAATTACCTTCACACCGCACAGGTGGCTTAGAAATTTAATCCTGCTCGCCATAGATACTTTATGGCCCTTCACACCGCACAGGTGGCTTAGAAAAAAAGAGGGGGTGTGTTGGTTATCTATTCCTTCACACCGCATAGGTGATTGGTTGATAGACTCACCCTACTCCATTTTTCCCAAAAATCCGCCAGATTGCCTTGACCACAAATGGGCGTACACACCATTGTTGGCAATGAGTTCATCATGGCTACCAATCTCAATGATTCGTCCTTGATCCATGACCACCAACTTATCAAGGCTAGCAATGGTTGATAAACGATGCGCAATAGCGATGACGGTCTTGCCTGCCATCATATCATCAAGGCTTTGTGTGATGGCGTGTTCCACCTCGCTATCAAGAGCAGAGGTTGCTTCATCAAGCAGCAAAATTGGTGCATTTTTTAGTATCACACGAGCAATCGCAATTCGCTGACGCTGACCGCCAGAGAGTTTTACACCACGCTCACCCACTTGCGTATCAAGACCTTTATTGCCATACTTGTCTTGCAAATTACAAATAAAATCCCAAGCATGGGCAGCCTTAGCAGCCAAGATAATCTCATCATCGGTTGCATCAGGTTTGCCATAGGCGATGTTCTCACGCACAGTTCGGTGTAAAAGGGCCGTATCTTGAGTTACCATACCAATGTTCTCACGCAAAGAATTTTGAGTAACCCCACTGATATCCTGACCATCAATAAGAATTTCACCATCTTGTACATCATAAAAACGCAACAGTAGATTGACCAGCGTGGATTTGCCCGCACCACTCTTACCAACCAAACCCACTTTCTCGCCTGCTTTGATGTTCAGATTAAACTGATTTAACAGCTGAATTGAGCTGTCTAACTTACCATAATTAAACGATACATCGCGAAAAACAATATTACCACGATTAACAACCAAATCTTTTGCATCTTTCTTGTCCATGATGGTATGTGGCATGGTCAGCGTATCCATACCATCTTGCACCGTGCCGATGTGCTCAAATAAGCTTGCCATCTCCCACATGATCCACTGAATCATACCTTTTAATCTTAGAGCAATACCAGAGGCGATGGCAATCGCCCCCACCGTAACCTCCCCAATCATCCATAGATACACACCAATTGTTGTACTGCCAATAATCATCAGCAAAGAAATGGTCTCAGTAGTTGTACCAAGTAGCGACACCCAACGCATCTGCGCATGAACAGTGGTCATAAACTCTTGCATGGCAGATTTGGCATAGCCCAACTCACGCTGGGAATGACTAAATAATTTGACCGCACTGATGTTGGCATAAGCGTCTGTAACTCGCCCTGTCATCAAAGCACGAGCATCTGCTTGATCGCTGGCGGTGCGTCTTAAGCGTGGCAAAAAAAACTTCATCACAACAACAACGACAACAAGCCATAAGGCAAAAGGCACAAACAACCAAAAATCCAAACCTAATAAAATCACACCGCTGGTAATTAAATAAGCAGATACAAACGATGCCATTTCCGCCATTGTCATGATGGTATCACGCACAGCAAGTGCTGTCTGCATGACTTTGGCAGAGACTCGCCCAGAAAACTCATCATGATAAAACTGCATGGACTGTCCGAGCATGTGCTTATGAAACCACCACCTTAGACGCATGGGCATCACACCTTGGAGCACTTGAAAACGCACCAAATTATCAAAAAATTCACCAATGATTGATAATAAGCACAAACCCAAAATCATCATGATAGTTTGTCCTTTTTCCTGCCAAAGTGTGCTTGGAGCATAGATGGTCAGCCAGTCCACCACATCACCCACCCACGCAAAAAGTAGCGAACCAAATACGCCCAACAACACCGACAACAACACACGAATAAAAATCCACACCCTTGCCCCCTCGGTGCACACCCAAAGAAAGGACAGAAGCTTAGCTCGAGTCATTACAGGCATAGGACCTTCTGGATAAGGATCAATTTTGCGTTCAAAATAAGAAAATAAGGACATATTTCTTCACAGGTTGTTATAAAAATTTAGATTATTATAACAGATTTTTAGGTATCTTTTTTGACCAAGTTTGACAAAACTTGGTTGGTGTTGGACGAAATTTATTCAAAACAAAACCACAGCTAAGCTCATCACCCCATCAATATATTTACAAAAACACCAAGAAAATAACGAAACACTGCACCCAGTACCGCACCGCCAATCAACAATAAATTCACGCCAGCCTCTTTTTCATCTCTACCAAGCAGCTTGTTTTCATGATTGGCATCATATACAATACCGCAAGGCTAAGTCGCAGAATTTTTACAAGTACGCAAAAGGTACACAATAAAAAAACAAGGAAATACCTCATGAAAACAATCATCCTAGGTGGTGGTGTGATAGGCGTAACAACCGCTTATTACCTTGCTAAATTAGGTGTGGAAGTTACCGTCATTGACCGTCAAGCAGATGTTGGCGAAGAGACGAGTTTTGCCAATGCAGGACAAATCTCCCCTGGTTATTCCACCCCTTGGGCAGCACCTGGTATTCCTACCAAAGCAGCCAAATGGCTATTTCAAAAGCACGCCCCTTTTGCCATCAGTCCAGATGGCACAGCTTGGCAAGGAATCTGGGCAAGCAAAATGTTTGCCAACTGCAATACTCACGATTACGCCATCAACAAAGAACGCATGATGCGAGTTGCCGAATACAGTCGTGATTGCCTGCAACAACTTCGAAGCGATACAAACATCAACTATGAGCATCGCACAAAAGGCACGCTACAATTATTTCGCAAGCAAGCCCAGCTGGATGTTGTTGGTCGTGATATTGAAGTATTAAAAGAATGTGGCGTAGATTATGAGCTTATCAGTCGTGATGAATTGGATAAAGTTGAACCTGCCCTGATACATGCCAAAGATAAGCTGGTGGGTGGTCTGCGTCTACCTAACGACGAAACTGGCGACTGCAACCTATTTACCAAGAATTTGGCAAAACTGGCCACAGACTTGGGCGTAAACTTTGTTTTTAACAAAACCATAGACAATATCCATCACAATGGCAATCAGATTGTTGGTGTGATGATTGATGGCGAGATGATGATTGCCGATCATTATGTACTTGCTCTTGGTAGTTATTCTCGCAATCTTGCCAAACAACTGGGGCTAGATTTGCCAATTTATCCTGTCAAAGGTTATTCTTTAACCGTACCGATTCTTGATGAGAAAAACGCCCCCGTCTCAACCGTGCTGGACGAAACCTACAAAGTCGCCATCACACGCTTTGATAATCGCATCAGAATAGGTGGTATGGCTGAGCTTTCTGGATTTAATCTCACTCTAAATCCCAAACGCCGTGCTACCTTAGAGATGGTAACAAACGATTTGTTCACAGGTGGCGATTTGCCAAATGCCAAATTTTGGACGGGACTACGCCCAATGACACCAGATGGCACGCCCATCATTGGTGGCACTAGGTTTGGCAACTTATTTATTAATACAGGACATGGCACACTTGGCTGGACAATGGCGTGTGGCTCTGGAAAACTGATTGCCGACATCATCACCCGACAAACGCCCGATATCAGCCTCGATGGACTGTCTTTGGCTCGTTATCACTAAATTTTGCAAGCCTTTAAGGAAAATCTATGACCAACATCACCAAACTTGACAGCAACGCCACTTTAAGCGGAATCGCTATTCATCATGGCGTAGTTTATCTGGCAGGGCAAGTACCTGACGATGATAGCCTAGACATCAAAGGGCAATCTCGTGAAGTTTTTGCCAATATTGATAAGGCTCTTGCCAAAGCAGGTACAAACAAATCCAAAATCTTATCAGCACAAGTATTCATCAGTGATTTGGCAAACTTTGATGGCTTTAATGAAGAGTGGAATGAATGGGTCAAAGACACCACCCCACCTGCTCGTGCCACCATACAAGCTAAACTAGTTAACCCCAACTGGCTTGTTGAAATCATGGTGATTGCGGCGGTTTAGTTGCTTAATTTAATAAAAATCCCAAATCTCAATGATTTGGGATTTTTATTAGCTTGGTATAATAAGCAGGTACGATTAACTTTTCTGATAAAGATTTCGCACCACCCCACCGATCATCTTGATGCCACGAATGAGCGTTTCATCATTTTGAGCAATACTAAGGCGAATACACTCCTTGGCATGCGGATAATTAGCGACATCAATACCCAAGAAAAAATATTCACTTGGAATGATGAGCGTGCCTTTTGCTTTTAGTATTTCATACAGCTTGGTTGTAGAAATTGGCAAATTTTCAAACCACACCCACAGAAAAATCGCCCCTTCAGGTTTGTGAATTTTTACTGGCAAATCAGCAAACTGCTCCTTTAACAATGCAATGGCAAAATTCGCTTGCTGAACATAAAATGGGCGGATATACGCTCTGGCAAGCTTAACGATTGTATCATCAGCAAAAATCGGCGTGGCAATTGTTGCCCCAAAACGCACAGGAGACAAATTAACAATCGCATTCATTGCACTCACCGCCTGCACCACCTCAGGATTTGCTACAATAATGCCCGTTCTCACTCCTGGCAGACCAATTTTTGATAAGCTAAAACACAAAATCGTTTGAGTATCCCAGCTTAAATTCGTATCAGTATGAATGATGTTTGGAAATGGTTCGCCGTAGGCATTGTCAACGATTAAAGGAATGTCATGCTTTTTAGCCAAATCTTTAAGGCGTGCCATTTCATCATCGGTCAATACATTGCCTGTCGGGTTGGTTGGACGAGAACAACAAATTGCCCCAATCTCACCACAAGCCAACTCTGGCAGACTTTCTAGTTTTTCAAAATCCACACGATACTTAAAAAACCCTGTTTGTCCATCATGCACCACCTCCTCAATGATTGGTGGCACCGACAAAAAATGCGTACCATCCACATGAGCATCTGCATAGCCCACATATTCAGACGCCATAGGCAGTAAGATAGATTTTTCCCCATCAGTAAACTGCCCAGAAAATAGATTAAATAAACAAAAAAATCCATTTTGCGAACCATTGGTTAATGCAATATTATCCGCTGTCAAACACCAACCATAATGGCGATTAAAAAAATCAACCAGCGTATCAATAAACTTAGCATCTCCCTGCGGTGTCGAATAATTGGCCATGCTGTCAATCGCATCACCCGAAGCAACAATATCCATCAAAGTCTTTTGATAAACCCTGTTTACCTCATCAATGACGGCAGGATTACCACCACCCAGCATATTAATAGGCTTATCGCTTGATAAAGCCCTACCCAAATCGTCCATCAACTGCAAAATACCACTGTTTTTGGTAAATTTTTCGCCAAATTTGGAAAATCTCACAAATCACCCACACCCTATTATTATCGCTTCTGTCAAATGTTAAATCACCAAGACAGTCTTTAACTCATCACTTTTTAATGACATCAAAACCACCAACCCACCAGCATCAATGACTTTAAATCAAGTAACAACCAGACCAAATTAATGATCATTGATAACTGTTTCACATGAAACAATATAAAATTGATTTGATTTTTTAAGAGTAGCTCAAAAGTCCATCAAAAAAATATCAAATGCTTTTTAGTATATCTTTTGGGTCATTTGAGCAACAGCCATCTTTGCATACATTATAGCAAATTTTTATAAATACATTGGTAAGTTTTTCAAAGACACAAATACAGCTGTGCAAATACAGTATTGACAAAAAGGTTGGTTCTGCTATCATAGCTTTTCCATCATATTATATGGTAATAACTTTCATTTACACATTGATATTAACAACTTTTTATTTCATCGATTATCAAACAGGGTTAAAACATGAATATTAAACAGAGCATTATCACAACATTGATGACCACAAGCCTACTCTTTGGCTCAACTACTGTCATGGCAAAAACACCAAGTCATGACTCATTGCTCACATTAACAAAGGTTACCAACACAGAGCAAATTGTCCAAGAGACGATGAAATCTGGTTTTGTTAATGCATTTGTACATACTAGCATGAACTCTATGGTCAATTACCTACCAGAAGAAAAGCGTTCACAAGTTGAGGCCCTTCTTTATGATCTGAGCGAAAAAATTTGGCAAGATGTCAATCTTGGTATTTTATCTGAGCAGATCATCAATACCTACATTAACATTGCCAAAGAACACTATACACAACAAGAAGTGAATGCAATGATTGAGTTTTATCAAACACCAGTTGGTCAAAGCATCATCACCAAAGAGGCTTTGGTAACAAAGGCACTGACTAAGTCCGCTATGTCGCTTACTGATAACAACAAATTTATACAGGCGATAGATAAATCCGTTGCAAAACATTTGCCAGTATTTGAAAAACAAGTACAAGAATTATTAAAGTAATTAACAAAAAGCCATTTAATTTAAATTAAATGGCTTCTTAAAACACGCCCACTACTCACAGTATTAACAACAACCCAACCACGATTTTTGCTCATCTGGATAATATTATTATCCTCACTCAAATATTGAATGTAATCAGCCAACAAACCGTCAAAATTCATCAACAGATTTGATAATCCCAGCCCTTACCATCTATTGGCGACAATCCAACATACAAACCATAATCCACCTTGCCATGTATGATAAGTATGAATTTTCAACATAATACAAAAAATATTAAAAAAAATTGTAAGGTTTTGCGTTTGATTTACGACTATTGTAATAGAACATTCTGTTTTTTTTAAATATTAACAAAATGTCCTATTTTTACTTTTGGCATGACTACCAAAAATCATACCAAAACTTGATAAAACATACAATCGGAGTTTATACCATGAAAAAATTAGCAAAAACCGCCTTAGTTGGCTCATTGGTTGTAGCAGGCGTTAGCCCATTTGCATTAAATGCGATGGCACAAGGCTACCAAAACAAAACCACACAATGCGACAAAGCTGACAAGGCTTGTGTCAGCAAAAGTAAGGCGAGCAAAAAAGCAGAAGCCAAGTGCGGTGAAGGCAAATGTGGCGGTACAGCCAAAGCCAGCAAAAAGGCAGATGCCAAATGTGGCGAAGGTAAATGCGGTGGCACAGCCAAAGCACCTACCACCAAAAAAGCCGAAGCCAAGTGCGGTGAAGGCAAATGTGGCGAAGGTAAGTGTGGCGGAGCTAAATAAGCCGACTTAACTTAACATTATTTACTTAGCGTTATTAATCAATCAAATAAGCATATGCTTGTTTGATTGATTCTAAGTGTTTTTTAATGCCATTTATCGTTGAGACCGATATGAGTAATTGTTTAAAAGGTGCAGGCTTAGGCTTTCGCCGTGAGCTTTGCCAAGATATGCAAACACACGATTTATCAGCGATTGATTTTTTTGAAGTATCGCCTGAAAATTGGCTTAATTCGGCAGGGCAAATGGGTGGGCAGTATCACAAACTACTCAAATCCTATACCGAGCGATTTGCTTTTATTTGCCACGGTTTGTCTTTGTCAATCGGCAGTAGTGCCAAATTGGATATTGATTTATTAAAAAATACCAAAAAATTTATGCAAGAACACGGTATGCAGTTATATACTGAGCATTTGGCGTGGACATCTGATGACAAGGGACATTTGTATGATTTATTGCCTATTCCTTGTACCAACGATGCGGTCAAATGGACTGCCAATCGCATAAAACAAGCCCAAGATATTATGGGTATGCAAATTGGTTTTGAAAACGCCAGTTATTATTACACGCCACCAGACAGTGATATGTCCGACAGCGAGTTTATCAGTGCTGTGGTCAAAGAAGCCGATTGCTTATTGCATTTGGATATCAATAATATTTATGTCAATAGCCAAAATTTTGGCTTTGACCCCATTACCTATTTACACCAGTTGCCATTAGAAAAAGTATGTTATATGCACATTGCAGGGCATTATGTGGCAGAAGATGGTTTTATTATAGACACGCACGGCAATAATGTCATAGAACCTGTTTGGCAGTTATTGGACGAAGCCTATCGTGAGATTTATCATCGTACAGGCAAAAAAGCCACCGACATTCCCACCTGTTTGGAGCGAGATTTTAATTTTCCTGCCCTAGATGAATTATTGACAGAGATTGATATGATTCACCATGCTCAAAAAAATGCGTGTCAATCTTTAAATCCAAACAAACAGCAGTTATCTGCCTGATTTTAAAATGATAAAAAGCAATGACAATAACTTTATTTGAAAAAAATCGCACAGTTAATAGTCATAAACCGCCTTATTCTTTGCAAAAATTTCAATTGCAATTTGGTGATTATTTGCGTTCTCAATCTGCTAGCGATACCATCCCCCACAAGGTTGGCAAAATTTACCAAGACTTGATTTTTAACAATATGTCTGGTTTTATAAATCAATGCTTTCCCATTTGTCGGGCGATATTGGGCGATAATTTTAAAACTTTATCGTTGTATTTTTTTCAATGTTATCCAACACATTCACCATATTTTAGTGAAATTCCAATGCAATTTGTGGATTTTTTATCAAAACTAAACGATGACAACGACAGTGATTGGCATAATGCAATAACACTTCAAAAAAGTGATATTGATTTTGTGCCTGATTATTTGCCCGAGCTTGCTCATTATGAATGGTTGGAGTTATATGTAGATACCTTACCAAATACAACACCAAAAGTCATTATTGACAGCAACAATTCGTACGCTTTAAATCATAGCGTACAAAATCATCACTATCATTATCCTGTACATACCATTAGCGTAGATAATAGCGATATTGAACCGTCTGATGCTTTTTTGGTGGTCTTAAAAGACAATAATGACAAAATAGAATTTATCCAAATCAATGCTTTGACCCATTTACTCATTGATTTTATGCAAAATAGTGAACAAACATATTCATCTAATGAGCAACTAATGCGTGATTTTGGTCAATTTATTGATTATGACAATATTGACGAGCTTTTGGCATATACCGATGATTTATTTGCGTTATTAGTTAGCCAATCTGTGTTAATTCAAATGACATAAATTAGCCCAATTAGTGTTTTATAAAAAAAGAGTTTTTATGCAAAAAATTATCCATACTTATGATAGATTTATCCATAAATTAAAATCGCTTGATTTTACCTTACTGCTTGCTTTGCGTATTTATTTAGCACCGATTTTTATTGTCGCAGGACTCAATAAATTAAACAGCTTTAATGCAACCAGTGAATGGCTTGGCAATAGCGACTGGGGGCTTGGACTGCCTTTTGCACCTTTGATGACAGCATTGGTGATTTTTGCCGAGCTTATTGGTGGATTTGCTTTGCTATTTGGGGTTTTTACACGCTTGTTTAGTATTATGCTAATCATTACAATGGCAGTAGCAGGCTGGATGGTGCATTTAAAAAATGGTTGGTTTGCCATTGCATCTAGTGAAGCTAGCACAAGCACTGCCTTATTTTGGTCAAAATTGGGTTTTGGCAGTGCCAATGACAGTCTAAATAACGCCCAAGAAGTTGCATTAAGATTGGAAAAGGCTCGTGAGATTTTGCAAGAACACGGTAATTACGAGTGGCTTACCGATATGGGAAATTTTGTAATTTTAAATAATGGCGTGGAATTTGCGGTAACTTATTTGATTATGCTATTGCCTTTATTGTTTTATGGAGCAGGTAACTATGTGAGTATTGATTATTTTTTAAAAAAGCATTTTTTAAAGTAAATACAAATAAAAGGCATAAAAATGAATGATGATAATGAAACATTTATTCGGCTATTAAAAGATAGCAAAACACACAGTATGCATCATTCATTGAATGACGATTATTTGTTATACCTTTACAAAGAACTGCTAAAATTTGCAAAAAATCAACTGAATGATACAAATATTGCCGAAGACATCGTGCAAGAAGCATTAACCACTGCATTGCGGTACCAAACAGACTTTCAGGGTAAATCCGCACTCAAGACTTGGGTTTTTGCCATTTTAAAAAACAAAATCATTGACTACTTGCGCCAAAAAAATCGCTATGTTCCATTAACCGATTTAACAAATGACGACAATAATGACAGTGATGAGCTTGTCATCAATACTTTGTTTACCCAAGACGGTTCGTGGCACAAAAGCACTCGCCCTACAGCGTTTGATGAAAGAGCATATAATCCTGAGATTCAAGCTCAAAATGACGGTTTTTGGCAGGTTTTGGAAGTGTGTTTAAACAACCTGCCTGCCGAACACGCCAAAATATTTTTGATGAAAGAATACTTGGAGCTAGACACCGAAGAAATCTGTGAAAGTTGTCAAATAAGCAAACAAAATTTTTATGTCATTATGTGCCGGGCCAGATTACGATTACAAGTATGCTTACAAATCAAATGGTTTGATGATGAAAATCTCTAACTAACAATAAAGAAGGAAAAACAAATGTTTGAACCTCAAAACTTACCCCAAGATAAGCATTGCTACCGTATTATTCATTTGATTAGCCATTGGCGAGATGATAACATTAGTACTTTACAAAAAGGGCAAGTATATAGCCACTTATGTCTTTGTAAAAATTGTCGTAACTTTAAACACAATATTCAAGCACTCAATCAAATGATGACTCAATTTAAAACACAAGATGATTGATAACCAACCATTTTTCCAATGTTAATTTGTGAAAGGATACGACAATGTCAAAACGACCGCTTTGTAATACGCTAAGTTTTAGCAGTGCCTTATGTGCAACTTTATTGCTTTTATCAAGTTGCCAAAAAATGAACGCCAAGTCTTATGACTTAAACGAACAAACGCACCAAAAGTCCAGCCAAGATATGCTACCCAGTCAAACGCTGGCGACATTGCAATCACTGCCAAACGCCAATATCTATCAAACAAACAAAAGCGTGATTGACCCAAACCGCCCAACAATCGTAAAATTTTGGGCAAGCTGGTGTCCTTCGTGCCTTGCCACTTTACAAGAAAGTGATGACTGGGCAAAAAAATATCCCAATATGAATGTCATTAGCGTAGCAAGCCCCAATCAGCTAGGCGAAAAAGACGAGCAAGCATTTCACAAATGGTATAATGTGGTCGCCAAAGAATACCCCAATTTAGCAGTACTAACCGACAAAAATGGCACGCTGATTAACCAATTTGGCATTCAGGTGTATCCAACCTTTGCCATTTTGGACAAAAAAGGTAATTTGGTTTATCTTCACAAAGGCAATCTATCCGATGCCCAAATATCGGCACTATCAGACAATGCAGACAATGATTTTGCAGGGCTTAAAAACTTGCAAGCACAAAACCACTCTATGTCAAACAAAAACCCAAAAAAAACCGACAATATCTATTATCAAGCAGACGGCAAAACACCGATTAACACACGGACAATTTATCTGGCAGGTGGCTGTTTTTGGGGACTTGAAGCCTATATGGAGCGAGTAGAAGGCGTGGTTGATGCTGTATCTGGCTATGCCAACGGCAAAACAGCAAGCCCAAGCTACGAAGATGTCATCAAAGGCTCAGGACACGCCGAAACCGTAAAAGTAACTTACGATGCCGACAAAACCAATCTTGCTACCATTTTGGCGTATTATAATAAAGTAATAGACCCAACCAGTCTTAATAAACAAGGCAATGACAGGGGTATACAATACCGCACAGGCATTTATTACACCGACCCAAGCGATAAAGCCATTATTGATGATAATCTTAGCAAACTGGCTCGCCAATTTAACCAAAAAATCGTGGTAGAAAATCAGCCACTACGCCATTTTTATGAAGCAGAAAGCTATCATCAAGACTATTTAACCAAAAATCCAAATGGCTATTGTCATATTGATGTCAGCCTTGCCAATCAAAAAATACCTGTTATTCAGCCCAAAAGCCCTTTGCCAAAAGCCGATACATTAAGCCAAGCACTAGACCCTACCCGTTATCAGCAATATGATAAAAATCTACAAGATAGACTAAGCAAAGCTCAATTTAACATCACTCAAAACGGTGCAACAGAACGAGCATTTAGTCATCACTATGACCATTTATTTGACAAGGGGCTGTATGTAGATGTGGTAAGTGGCGAGCCGTTATTTTTATCCACTGATAAATACAATTCAGGCTGTGGTTGGCCGTCATTTACCAAACCAATTAGTAAAGAAGTTATCACAACATTGCCTGACACCAGTTTTAATATGGTGCGTACCGAAGTGCGTTCTCGTGTAGCAGATTCGCATTTGGGGCATATGTTTAATGACGGTCCAAAAGACAAAGGCGGATTGCGTTATTGCATCAATGGCGATGCCTTGCAATTTATCCCACTAAGCGATATGCAAAATGCAGGTTATGGGGCATTAGTGGATTTGATACAGTAATTCTATTATCTTGTGGCAACAAACCCATCGTTATACTGATGGGTTTGTTTTTTACCAATCAAACTTTACGATGCCAAGACCCTTTCTTTTCTCCTGCATCGCTTTTGTCATTCATCTAAAACAAAAGCAACCTAGAAAATGTTACCGCCACAATCGGTTGCAGGCACGACCAATAGATGGCCTTGCCCGATAATTTGGTCAAGCGATGTGGGGCGAACTCGTTCGGCTAGGGGGCGTGTATGTGCCATTTTGGGGTCTTAAACCAGTAATATTGGGCGATTAAATTTACAAAAAATAAAACAATCAAAAATAAAGGCATTGCATAAACAATATTATCCAAATATCTTATTAAAGTAAAGATAAAAATATATTGGATAGCTAGGTTAATTGTTTTTAAATGCGTGAGTTTTTTATTTAAATCAAAACAGCAATGACAATTTTTGCAAACAAATGTATCCAATCTTTGATGTAGTCTTTGCGACCCACAATGTGGACAACAAGCGGTAAATTTATCAAATTGCTCGGCTAGTTTTTCTAATGCAAACGATATTTTAAAGTCGTTTTGGATAAGTGTATAAGTATCTATGCCTTTGATAATTAGCTTATTTTTGAGTTTATCGGCAGGATAGTTTTGTAATTTTTTTTCGGTATAATAAATACCAACACCGATAATAATAAGTGCAATTATAATTAAACTTATCCCAAAAGTTTGGCCTACATTAATCTTGTCAAGATTATCAAAAATTGTGATGATTGCTACAAAAAACCCACATATAATACCACAAGCCAAATATAATTTATACTGACTTTTTATAAAATAACCAATAAACTGCCAAAAGCTCAATCGCTCTAATGATTTTAAAAATGGGTTAATCAGTAGGCTATTTTGACAATAACCACAAAATACTACCGATTGACAAGTTATGATATTATCAAGTGCTTGATTGCAATGTGGGCAAGTATTGGATTGGTTGTTTGATTTTTTACACATTACAGTATTTAAAAAGGTTTATTGTGCGTTTTTTTGACCAATTGTCTTATAAAGAAAAACTGACCCCAAAGAGCCAGTTTTATCAATCACTCCCACTCAATTGTCGCAGGCGGTTTGCTAGACACATCATAGACCACACGAGAGACATCGGTGATTTCATTCATAATGCGTGTTGAGATTTTATCCACCAAATCATAAGGCAAATGGGCAAAACGCGCGGTCATAAAATCCACCGTCTCCACTGCTCTAAGGGCAATCACCCACGCATAACGGCGACCGTCGCCGACCACGCCCACCGATTTAATCGGCTGAAACACCGCAAAGGCTTGGGCGGTTTTGTCGTACCAGCCAGATGCACGAAGCTCTTGCATAAAAATATCGTCTGCCACTCGCAAAATATCGGCATATTCTTTTTTGACTTCGCCCAAAATCCGCACGCCAAGACCTGGGCCGGGAAAAGGGTGGCGATAAATCATCTGGGCAGGCAACCCAAGTGCCACGCCAATTTTTCGCACTTCGTCTTTAAATAAATCACGCAAAGGCTCAACCAATTCAAACGCCAAATCATCGGGCAATCCGCCGACATTGTGGTGCGATTTGATGGTGTGTGCCTTGCCGTTTTTGCTTTTGGCAGATTCAATCACATCTGGGTAAATCGTCCCTTGTGCCAAAAATTTGATGCCGTTTAATTTGCGTGCTTCATCGCTAAACACTTCAATAAATTCTCGTCCGATGATTTTGCGTTTGGCTTCTGGGTCGGTTACGCCTTTTAGTGCGTCCAAAAAGCGGTTTTCGGCATCAGCACGAATCACTTTGATACCCATATTCTCGGCAAACATTTGCATCACTTGGTCGCCTTCGTTTAGGCGAAGCAAACCATTGTCCACAAACACGCAGGTCAATTTATCGCCAATCGCACGGTGCAAAAGCGCAGCCACCACCGAGCTATCCACACCGCCAGATAAGCCTAATAGCACTTGATTGTCGCCAATTTGTGCTTGCAACTGTTGGATTCGCAGTTCAATGATATTATCAAAATTCCAATCGTTGCCACAGCCACAAATGCTGTGGACAAAGTTTTGTAGCATTTGCGTGCCTTTTTGTGAATGGGTAACTTCTGGGTGAAATTGCACTCCGTATAATTGGCGGTTTTCGTCCGATGCGGACGCAAACGGACAACTTGGCGTGCTTGATGTGGCGACAAATCCGTCTGCCAATTTGGCAACTTTATCGCCGTGGCTCATCCACACTTGCGATTGGTTGTGGGCATCTGCCGTATCGGCTAGCAATTTGTCTTGGGCGACAATGTCAATTTTGGCATAGCCAAATTCTTTGATGTCGCCTGCTTGCACCACCCCGCCAAGCTGTGCCGTCATCGCCTGAAAGCCGTAGCAAATGCCCAAAACAGGCACGCCAAGGTCAAACACCGCTTGGGGGATTTTGGGGCTACCGTCCATATACACGCTTTCGGGCCCGCCTGATAAAATCACGCCTTTTGCCCCAAAGTTTTGGATAAAATTATCGGCAACATCAAAAGGGTGCAACTCACTGTACACGCCAATTTCACGCACACGGCGAGCGATAAGCTGGCTGTATTGTGAGCCAAAGTCTAGGATTAAAATGCGGTCGGCGGTGATATTTTTGGTCATTTGGATTGCCTTTATTGGGGAAAAATTGCTTGATATTTTAACATTTTTTGGTGGATTTGGCGACCAAGATTTTTCGTGAGAATTTTATCAAACTGTGCTAGGATAATTTTTTGAATGTAAACAGAAAGATTGGTGTGATTTTATTTCATAGAAGTGCAACAGAATTGATTAAAGACAGCTACATTGGTTATGGATTTTCAAAAATAAATTTTTCAGAATATCAAGATGTTGACGATTTATTAAAATGTTTAGGGCTGTAGTAGATAAGCCCTAAACCCCACACCATTTTCTGGGTATTCTAAGCCGATTATAGGCAAGCCATAGTTGAAACGAAACTCGCATTCTTTGATAAAAAGATAAAAGTTTTTTCTTCTCCATGCCATTGTATTTTATCACTTTTATGGTATATCATATTTTGTACTCTACCATACCCCTTTGTTTAAACACTTTTGTCTTTTAAGGATTTTTATGTCTCGTATTGTAATGAGTCTTTGTACAACCCTTGTTTTAGGATTGACCGCTTGCACCAGTACGCCCAATACCCCCACCAACCCACCTGCCACCGTAGCAAAGGTTGATTTGCCACGCTATATGGGTTCTTGGCAAGAAGTGGCAAGATTGCCCATGTTTTTTCAAAGAAACTGCGCTAAAGACAGCAGGGCAAATTACACCTTGACCAAAGATGGCGAACAAACCGTGGTGCAGGTGGTTAATAGCTGTCTTAACAAAGATGGCAAGCGTATCCAAGCACACGCCATCGCAAAACCTGTGGGCGATGCCAAACTTAAGGTAAATTTTGCCCCAAAATTTATCAGAGCGCTTGGGATTGGCGATGCCGATTATTGGGTGTTGGCACTTGATGACGATTACCGCTATGCGATGGTTGGTACGCCTGACAAACGCTATTTATGGCTTTTGGCTCGTGAGCAAATGCCTACGGATATCCAAAACCGCTACATTGCACTTGCCAAATCACAAGGCTATCCCACCCAAGATTTGGTTTTTGATGAATAAAATCCTAAAAAAAATCCTGCAAAAGTTACCCTAATTTCTGCAGGATTTTTACACCCTTCTAAATACTATACAAACCCAAATAATTACTTAGGCCCTAGACTAGAAAAATCAAAAAATCTTACTTAATAATACAAAAGCATTTGATAATCTTTTTTGAGCTTATAAGTGCTTAACTTAGTGTTATACCTCATGTTTCTGGTCTAGCATGGGGTAGACTACTGGTGCAGAGTCATTTTTTTTAATCAAAAAACAAAAAATGCGACTGGAATGATCAGCAGCCGCATTTTGATAGAGGTAATAAGCCTGATGAATTAGATATCTACATCAGCATTCAATGCATTTTCCTCAATAAAAATACGGCGTGGCTCAACCTCATCACCCATCAGGCAATTAAACAGGTGGTCCGCTGCGATGGCGTCTTCAATGGTGATTTTAAGCATTCGACGATTCTCTGGGTCCATCGTGGTCTCCCAAAGCTGATCGGCATTCATCTCACCCAAACCCTTGTAACGCTGTATGCTCATACCACGCCGTGCATCCGCCATCATATACCCCCACAAATAATGAAAGTCTTTGATTGCCAAATCCTTCTCGCCACGACGCAAAAATGCATCAACCCCCAGTACCGTATTCCATTCACCAGATAACCTATATAACCTTGCATACTCAGCAGAATTTAAAAATCCCGCATCAAGTGTATAATATTGAGGCAAACGATGAACAAATATCGTTACTCGAGGTAACCATTGCTGCTTTTGAGCATCATCAGAACTCACAGCTTCAATCAACGCCACTTGTGGCGACAAATTACCAGCAATCTCACTCAATTTAACTTGCAGCTTATCCGCCCATGCCTGAACGCTAGATTTATCTTTAAAATCAGCATCAAACTTCGGTATCAAGGTTAAGGCATCAAGCAATTGTGGTGGATATTTATTTTGCAATCGGCTTTTAACAACCTGTGATTGGTTGTAATTATTGAGCAATTTTTCAAGTGCCATGCCAGTAATTGCAGGTGCATCTTTACTTAAAAACAGCTGGTTTTCATCAATTGTTGATGACAGCAAATAAGATTTTAACGCCTCATCATCTTTTAAATAAAGCTCATGCTTGCCTTTTTTGACTTTATATAATGGCGGTTGAGCGATATAAATATGCCCACGCTCAATCAGTTCTGGCATTTGGCGAAAAAAGAAAGTCAAAAGCAATGTGCGAATATGAGAGCCATCTACATCCGCATCGGTCATAATGATGATTTTGTGATAGCGAAGTTTATCAACATTATATTCATCAGCACCAATACCAGTGCCAAGTGCCGTGATGAGCGTTCCAACCTCAGCAGATGAGAGCATCTTGTCAAATCTGGCACGCTCTACATTTAAAATCTTACCTTTTAATGGCAGAATTGCCTGCATTTTACGGTTACGACCCTGCTTGGCACTACCGCCTGCCGAATCACCCTCAACAATATACAGTTCGGACAAAGCAGGATCTTTTTCTTGACAATCAGCCAGCTTACCTGGCAAACCTGCAATATCCAGCGAAGTCTTACGGCGAGTCATTTCACGAGCCTTGCGAGCCGCCTCTCTAGCACGAGCTGCATCAATAATTTTACCAGAAATGGCTTTGGCAGCCGCTGGATTTTCCAGTAGATACTCACTTAGGCGTTCGTGCATGGTCGTTTCAACAGCAGACTTTACCTCACTAGACACCAGTTTATCTTTAGTCTGAGAACTGAATTTTGGGTCAGGAACTTTGACAGAGACAATCGCCACCAACCCTTCTCGTGCATCATCACCTGTTACCTGAACCTTTTCTTTTTTGCCAATGTTTTCACTTTCCATGTAGTGATTTAGGCAGCGAGTGAGTGCCGAACGAAACCCCGATAAATGCGCACCCCCATCTTTTTGCGGTATATTATTGGTAAAGCACAGCACTTTTTCTGTGTAGCTATCCGACCATTGTAGAGCCACCTCCACACCAATACCCTCTACTCCTTGTGCGGTAAAATGAAAAATATCGTTCAGGGTCTGCTTACCCTCATTGATGAAAGTAACAAATTCAGACAACCCTCCTTTATGCTCAAAAACCTGAACTCTATCATCTCGCTCATCAGTCAGTACAATACGCACACCAGAATTTAAAAAAGATAGTTCACGCAGACGCTTGGCAAGAATATCGTAATCAAAAATTGTGCCACTAAAAATCTCATCACTTGGATAGAATCTAACCTGCGTACCAGTCCGATCAGTCGGCTCAACTTGCCTTAACTCAAAGTCAGGCACGCCATCAGTATAATTTTGAGTATACGAATATCCATCACGCCAAATATTTAAAATCAATCTTTTGGACAAAGCATTAACCACCGATACACCAACGCCATGCAGGCCGCCAGAGACTTTATAGGAGTTGTCATCAAACTTACCGCCAGCGTGCAGAACCGTCATAATAACTTGTGCTGCAGACACCCCTTCTTCTGGGTGAATATCCACAGGAATGCCACGGCCGTTGTCCATAACCGACACCGACTCATCCTCATGAATCACGATATTAATCTCATCACAATGCCCAGCCAAAGCCTCATCAATGGCATTGTCCACCACCTCAAACACCATATGATGCAGACCTGTACCATCATCGGTATCGCCAATGTACATGCCCGGACGGACACGCACTGCCTCAAGCCCCCTTAAAACTCGGATGTTTTTTGAGCTGTATTCATTATTTTGAGGGTTGTGAGATTCGCTGTGTTGCGTTTGCTCAGTCATGAAAAATCCTTAGATATTGCACTTATTTGACACCTTAATAAGCACAATCAAATATCAAAAATAAGTATTATTATAGCATTTTTTTCAAAAAAAAGCATGGATAAACACCGCCCAAACCCCAATAAAATAATACACTTTCAACCCTTAACACCCGCTTTTTTCAAAAATCTCACCCTGCTCCACATGGAACACTTTCAACTCATTTATATGTCGATTATTTTTCATCATTTTTTGACAGATTTTATCAGCTGTACTGTCTTGCAGACTGGTAATAAAAAGCTGACAAGGTAAAGATAATACTGTATCAAAAAACACCTCCATCGCCTCATCATCAAGCTCAGCATCAATATCGTCAATCAAAACGACAGGTTTAACATTTTTTAGATACCGACAAATCATTTGCAACTGAGACAGCTTTAAAGCAATAATCAACAGTTTTTTTTCGCCACGAGATAGTACATTTACTGCCTGCTCTCGCAATTTCACACCATCTTCATTCACCTGCTTTAAACCCACCATCACATCTGCACGGTGAGCACCTACACGGGTATAGCCAAGCTCCTTATCCTGTTCAAGCCGATTTTTCAAGGTCTCAAACAAACCCGTCTTTACATCAAAACCTGCCTGATAAGTCAAATACAGTTCGTCTTGATAGCTTGGTAACAATCGCCCTATCATTTGATTAAAAAAACTTTGCCATTCATCAAATATCTTTTGTCTACATTCATGTAAAGCAGTGGCATGTACCGATAAAGCACAATCCCAAGCATTCAGCTCACTTAGGGATAAAAAAGGCAATTTTAATAAAGAATTACGCTGTTTTAATAATCTTTGATAAGACAGCCATTCTGGGTAAAATTGATGTTCCACATGAAACACTAGCCAGTCTAACAGCTGCCTGCGATTGGCACTACCCTCTTCTAAGACCATCATACCAGTCGGATCAATCAGTAATGTTGGTAGTAAAAACGATAAAGTACTTTGACTATTTACAGTATTTTGATTTACCTTTAATAGTGTTGTAGCAAAGTTTGATGAGTCAAGTTGCTTTTGGATGGCGATGGTCTGCAAATGGTCAATGCTCGCCCAGACGGTGCAAGATTTGGCGTGGTGCTGAATGTAGCGTTTGGGTTCATGATGGCGAAAACTTTTTCCCCGAGAAAGTAAAAACACCGCTTCTAATAGCGATGTTTTTCCACTGCCATTCTTCCCAATAATCAAATTGCAATCTGCTAATAACAAAGATGCTTGGGATAGATTTCGCAAGGTATGTATGCGTAACTCGTTAATCATACTTGATACAATCGCAATACAATTACCTACACACGCATCGGCATGACGACATATTGATGATTCATCTCATCACCCACTTGATAAATCAGTGCAGGCTTAACAGACTCGGTCATTTCAATACGCACATCACCATTAAGCACTCTTAAAACCGCACGCAAATAAGCCTCATTAAACGACACCTCCAATGGCTCACCCTCGTAGCTGACCGCCAAATTTTCCTCAGCGGCATCTTGTTCTCGGTTATTAACACTGACTCTGACGGTATCGGCTTGTGCAAAGTTAAACAGTACGCCTGGCGCATCCTTATTCACCAAAATCGATAAGCGACGCAAAACTTCACCCATCTCTTCTTTATTAAACACCACCGATTTATCATAATTTGACGGCAACACACGACGATAATCGGGGAACTTACCCTCAATCAATCTTGCCACAACCCCCACTTGCATTCCACAATATTCACTATCATCACTAAATACAAGCGACACTTGCATAAATTCATCATCAAAACTAAGCGATACTTGCTCATCATTGCTGGTTTTGGCAATCTCACCAAGCAGCCGTTCAAGCTCACCAACCGCCTTGCCAGGCATAATGATTCGTCGCTCATCGTAGTTTGCATCTAGTACTCGATGTGCTACCGCCAAACGATGACCGTCAGTTGCTACGGCAGTTAATCTATCCCCATCAATCTCAAACAACATACCTGTCAAATAATGACGCACATCTTGGGTTGCCATAGCAAATCGAGTATGACTGATTAAATCATGCAATATATCACGAGAAATCTGTAACGACACAGTAATACCTGGCTCACCAATACTAGGAAAGTCCTGAGCTGGCAAAGTTTTTAAGGTATATTTTGCCCTGCCATCTGTTACCAAGCAACGCGTTTGATTGGCGTCAAGCGTTATGACAGCATCTGATAAAGTCTTACAAATGACAAATAATTTTTCAGCAGGTAAAGTAGTCTGACCTGCTTCAACGCACGCACCCTCAGGTATGCTAACAGTGGCGGTCAACTCAACCTCCAAATCAGACGCCACAAGCGTTAGTAAGTCCTCTGTCAAAACAAACTTAATATTTGCCAAAATTGGTCCAATACGATGGTGCTTATCAGCGGCCTTAGCAACCAAACTGATGGCATTGATCAAAACATCACGACTGATGGTTAATTTCATTATTATCTTCCTATTACACTTTATTACCGCTTATGGTACCCACTTTTTGATGTAAACACAAGTTCTGTTTAATGCTTACATCCATCACTCAAATTCCAAAGTTGCTTTTAGTGCCTGATAGGCTTTCTCTACCTTAGCATCACCGACTCGCAATTCCTCAATCGCTTTACAGGCATGCATGACTGTCGTATGGTCTCGACCACCAAAAAACTGCCCAATTTCAGGGAAGCTATCTTGGGTTAGCTCACGAATGAGCGACATCGCCATCTGACGGGGTCGCACAATATTACGAGCCCGCTTTTTACCCATCAAATCTTTGGTGGATACACCATAGTATTGTGCCACCAAATCACGAATATTATCAGCATTGACCGCTCGTGCACGAGCCTCAACATGGTCTTTAATGGCGTGACGCACCAATGTCAGCGTCACAGGCTCTTGTAACATGGTGTGATTGGCATGAACTTGGTTGAGCGCCCCTTCTAGGCGTCGCACATCTGGTGCGACATTCTGCGCAATAAATAAAGCACATTCTTTGGGCAGTGCCATATTAAGCATGCTCGCCTTTTTTTCCAAGATTTGCACACGCATGTCAATATCTGGTGGCTCAATAAGCAAATTTAACCCACCTGAAAAACGAGACTTAAAACGCTCATCAAAATTATTTAATTGGGTTGGTTGTCTGTCAGATGCCAGAATAATACGATGCTGTTTATTTTTACTAAATTCACTAAAAATCGTCAAAAGCAGCTCTGAAAATTTTGGTGCAGATTTTGCGTTAATCAGATGAATATCATCAATAATCAGCAAGTCCACCTTGCAAATCCTCTTAACCAGCTGATCAACTTTATTATCACGAAAAGCATCTTTAGTGATGCGAAAAAAGTGATCTTTGGTCAAACAGCAAAATCTCAAACCAGACTTTTGATAGCGGTGCGCCACCGCATGCATCAAATGCGTCTTCCCCAAGCCTGACGAGCCATACAAAAATACAAGTGGGTACAAACTCTCACCTGCTTTCTTGGCCAAATCATAACAAGCATTATAAGCAAAAGCATTTGATTTACCTTTGACAAATGCATCAAAGGTGTAAGCCTCTTCAATCTGCTCACTCTCTTCAATTTGGGTGCTAACTTTACTTTTTTTGGTTGGCTTTTCGCTTTTTGGGGCACTCTCTGTCACTTGAGCCACTTCCAAACGCACAGCATGCACACCCTCTGGTGCATGCTTTTGCACCAGACGCTCAATCAAATCAATATACTCTTCATTAACACGATTGATAAAATACTGGTTAATCGCTGACAATACCAGCACATCGCCATCCATGCTTGGTTTTAGCGGTGATAGCCAACGCAAAAAGTCAGCCTCTGACACCTCAAAAGACAGCTCTTGTAGGCATCGCTGCCAAAAATCAAGCGAAAAAGTGGTTCTGTCAGGCGACACCACCCTTTCATCAAATAATGACATACCCATCAATCCTTCACGACAAACTGATTAAAAAAAAATAATAAAAAAAGTTAAAAAACACCACATTAAATCCAGACAAATGATAAAGCAATTGCCACACCAATCTGTCACACCCTCAATAAAAATAGGGCGTAAGCACGCCTTCATCTAAAGACAGGTGAATATTAGCATAGATTTTAAAGTTTTTAAAGAAAAATTTTCTGTGGATAACTTTATGGGAAAAACTGTGGATAAGTTTTTATTGTGGATTAATCACAGTATTTAAACATTAATTTAACATACTTTTCCACAATATAAGTATATAATATTTAGTATAATTTTTTAGTTATCCACAAAAATTATACTCTATTATTACTACCAACAATAAATTTATAATATAATAGATAAAAAACACCAAATCTGTGGATAACTTTTTTTATTTTGATTAAATTAAGTAGTATTTTTACATATCCTCCTATGATTCTGGTAGAAAAAGTAGTTGCTAGAATAACTTTGTGAAATAAACACAATGCTTTTTAAATCAGATTTAGAAATTTAAAAAAATGAATTGATTATAGCATCACAATAATAATTCAAACCCTCATCTTGACATGGTGAAAAAACCTTGATAGAATAGTACAGTCTTTTCGCTAATTTTAGCGAGCGACCTAATTAGAAAGTCTTGAGTGTGATTGTTGGTTAAATGCTAACCATCGAACTGTGACATACAAAAAAAGTCTTCACTTATTCCAGCTTCTGCAGAGCTTAGTGATGCCTACCAACCTTAAGGTGTATTATGAAACGTACTTTTCAACCAAGCGTATTAAAGCGTAAGCGTACCCACGGTTTCCGTGCTCGTATGGCCACTAAAAAAGGCCGTCAAGTCCTAGCACGCCGTCGCGCCAAAGGCCGTCATCGTCTAACTGTATAAACGATGAAATAAAAAAGCACCACTTGCTGGTGCTTTTTTATTACCTATTTTACACATATTTATATCTTTTGGTAGGGTCATCATGAGTCATCCTTCATTTTGTTTTAATAAGATGCAGCGATTGTTAAAGCCTGCTGAATTCAAGACCGTTTTTGATACGGCGGTCAAAAAAATCCACTCCGAACATTGTTTGATTTTTGTTCGGGTGAACGACAAAGATGTGCCACGATTGGGGCTTGCCATCACCAAAAAAAAGCTCAAGCATGCTGTTGTGCGTAACCGATTAAAACGCATTACTAAAGAGGTGTTTCGACTCAATCAGCATGAGTTAGCTAATGTGGATTTGGTGCTTATTGTTAAGAAAAGCTACACAAAAGATTGCGATATTTTTAATGAGATTGTTAAAATTTTTGAAGTGGTAAAATTAAAATATCCAAGACTAAAAATAGATTAGATTTGTAAATTGGTATTTGTGTATGATTAAACGATGCTTGCTTGGGTTGGTTTACTTTTATCAAAAATTCATCAGTCCGAGTATGTCGGCTCGCTGTCGTTATTATCCAACTTGCTCAGAATATGGCCGTCAGGCTTTGGTTTGGCATGATACAAAAAAAGGAGCGTTTTTGGTTTTTAAGCGTGTGCTGAGCTGCCATCCATGGGGAGGTTCTGGTGTGGATTTTGTGCCTGTACCAATGTATTTGTATCGCTACGATGTGTTTTTTGCACCAAGTCGTAATGTTGGTTTTGGTGTATTTGTTGATGAATTTGGTTATGTTTCTCGTCTAAATTGGCTGATGAGAAGGTAAAGCTGGACTGGGTTTGCTGGCTATTTTTAAATATTTTCTAGGATTTTATATAAAAGTTTAGTAGAATAAACGATTTTCTCATAAGTTTATTGACGAATTTTGATAATGCACGCTTAATGTGTACCTCAAATGCTTTGTTAGGAATCATGCCATGCAAAAAATTCTTCGGATTTTAATCATTGTTGCCATACTCATCACAACTTATCTGCTTGTGTTGGCTTGGCGTGATGATGCGGCTAACACCCCAAAAGTTGCATCCGCAACCACTCAGGCTGCAACTATAGATTTGCCAAATGCTAATGCAGGTGATGTGCCAACCACAACCAATGCCTCATCGGACCCAGCTACGACAGCATTAGATGGTCAGTTGATTAGCGTCTCAACCGATCGCTACGACATTCGTATCAACCCTGTAGGTGGTGATATTGTACATGCTGCTTTAAAACAGTATGATGCTACACTAAATGGCAATGAACCTTTTGTATTGCTTGAATCAAGTGCTCGAACTTATGTGGCCCAATCGGGTTTGATTGGGCAAGATGGTATTGATACGTCTGCAGGTCGTGCCACTTACACCAGTCCACAAATGCATTATGAGATGGGTGAAAACGGCACGCTAGAAGTGCCTTTGGTTTATCAAAAAGATGGTGTTACCATTACCAAAACCTATGCCTTTAAAGCGGGTGGTTATCCAATTGATTTAAGCTACAATATTAATAATGCATCAGCATCAGCTTGGCAGGGTCAGATGTACGCTCAGTTGAAACGCGATGATAGTGCCGACCCTGGCGTTGAAGATAAGGGTATGATGGGTATGGCGACCTATTTGGGTGGTGCTTGGGGCACGCCTGATGATCCGTACAACAAGCTAAAATTTGGTAATTTTAACGATGGCGAGTTAAGTGTTGCCAGTCGTGATGGCTGGGTGGGTATTGTGCAACACTATTTTGTCTCTGCGTGGACGCCAGGTGATTTTGATGCACAGTTTTATAGTCGCAACAATGGCAATGATCATTTTATCGGCTTTAATAGCCCTGTGATCAATGTTGATGCAGGTAAGCAAATTACGATGAATGCCACGCTTTACGCTGGACCAAAAGTGCAAAAAGAACTTGCATCTGTGGCAGTAGGCCTTGAAAAGACTGTGGATTACGGCTTTCTTTGGCCCATCTCCAAAACTTTATTTGCGGTATTAGAGGTGCTTTATAAGATCTTTGGTAACTGGGGTTGGGCAATTATTGGCCTGACTATTTTGGTGAAGATTGCTTTGTTTTGGCTGTCCAACAAAAGTTATACTTCAATGGCAAAAATGCGTGCCATTGCTCCAAAGTTGCAAGCCCTAAAAGATAAGCATGGCGATGACCGCATGGCGATGAGTCAGGAGATGATGCAATTGTACCGTGATGAGAAGGTTAATCCGATGGCAGGATGCTTACCAATTCTTATCCAGATGCCGATTTTTTTAGGTCTGTATTGGTGCTTGGTTGAATCTGTGGAATTGCGTCACGCCCCTTGGATTTTGTGGATTAAGGACTTGTCGGCGATGGATCCTTGGTTGATTTTACCAATCTTGATGACGGCAACAATGTTTATCCAGCAGCTCTTAAACCCTCAGCCTGCTGATCCAATGCAAGCTAAGATGATGAAAATTATGCCATTAGTGTTTGCGGCATTCATGCTATTTTTCCCTGCTGGTCTGGTGCTATACTGGACGGTGAATAACTTATTTAGTATGATCCATCAGCACTGGGTGAATAAACGTGTTGAAAAACTAACCTAAGTACAAGTTTAATCTGATTGATTTGGTAAAAAGATCCTGCTGATATGGTGGGATTTTTTTTGCACCAAGATCGCCTATTTTATAAAAAAAATGTTACAATAAAAAGTTAATTGGTAAAAAAAAGGGTTTGTTATGACGCAGGTTGTCGTACAGCAGCCAACCATCGCCGCTATTGCTACACCCGTTGGGCAGGGTGGTGTGGGTGTCATTCGTTTATCGGGTAAGAATGCCTATAAAATCGGTTGTCAAATTAGCCAAAAAAATACACTGATACCACGCCATGCTCATTTTGCTAAATTTTTAGGTAAAAGTGGTGTGATTGATGAAGGTGTAGTGATTTATTTTAAGGCTCCGCACTCATTTACAGGTGAGGATGTGGTTGAGATTCAGGGGCATGGTGGTGTAGTTTTGCAAAATATGCTCTTGTCTCGCTGTTTTGAGCTTGGGGCAAGGCAGGCGACAGCAGGTGAGTTTTCCATGCGTGCCTTTGAAAATGGTAAAATTGATCTTGTGCAGGCTGAAGCGATTGCTGATGCGATTAGCGCCACATCAATGGCTCAGGCAACAAGTGCCATTCGTTCGTTGTCTGGTAATTTTTCTAATAAAATCAACGAGTTATTGGGAAAATTAACCAATATTCGCCTTTATGTTGAGGCGAGTATTGATTTTCCAGATGAAGAGGATGTGGATTTTTTGTCCGATGGGGTAATTGAGAGTAAGATCAATGAGATTTTGGGGCAATTGGACGACATTCTAGCTACCGCTGAGCAAGGTCAGTTGCTTAGAGATGGCGTGCATGTGGTGTTGGCAGGTAGGCCAAACGCTGGCAAGTCTAGCCTACTAAACCGCTTGGCAGGTGTGGAGCGAGCCATCGTTACCGATGTGGCAGGGACAACTCGTGATATTATAGAGGAGCGTATCAATCTTGGTGGATTGGTGATACACTTGACGGACACCGCAGGATTAAGACAGACTGATGATAAAGTTGAGCAACTTGGTATTCATCGTGCAAAAGATGCAATCCATCGTGCTGATGTGCTACTTGTGGTGCATGATGTTGCAACAAAGGTTGATCTTAAGGTGTTTGTTGAAGAATTGCTGGGTTCTGATGAAACTGATCGAACTGATGAGATTTTGCAAAAACTGCTTGTTGTTATCAATAAAGTTGATTTACTCAATGATGTTCCACATGAAACTTTTTATATAAAAGATCGGTTAATTGTACCTACTTATGTTTCATGTGAAACAGGTTGGGGTATTGATGAATTAATTGATAGATTAAAAGATAAGGTGGGGTTTCACCCCCCGGAAAACGGATTGATTGCCCGCACTCGTCATATTGATGCTTTAAAGCGTGCTAAGAAACATACGCTAGACGCAAAGGAACAATTGACTGTATTTTTTGCCGGTGAATTAGTGGCAGAGAGTCTTAGATTATCCCAACAGGCATTGGGCGAGATAACAGGGCGAGTGACGGCAGATGAGTTGCTTGGTAAAATTTTTTCAAGTTTTTGTATCGGTAAATAAAGGATAAAAATGTATTGCCCTTATTGTAATGCAGTTGACACCAAGGTAATAGACTCTCGATTGGCGGCGGAGGGTGCGCAGGTACGCCGTCGCCGCCAATGTACTGAATGCGGTGAGCGTTTTACGACTTTTGAGGTGGTTGAGGTGGTTATGCCACGCATTATTAAGTCTAATGGACGCATCGAGCCATACGACCATAGTAAATTGCGTCGTTCAATCTCGCTACCTTTGCAAAAACGCCCCATCACTATTGATGAAATAGATGCAACCATCAGTCGCATTGAGCAAAAGCTTCGTAATATGGGTGAAAGGGAGGTGTCAAGTAAAACTTTGGGTGAGGTGGTGATGTCAGAACTGAGGTTGTTGGATGATGTTGCTTATGTGCGTTTTGCTAGTATCTATCGAGATTTTCAGGATATTGCAGCCTTTCAGGCGGAGCTTGCAAACATTCATGCTGATTTGCAGGTTAAAGGATGAATGGCGGTATGTCGTTTGTTGATGTTGATAAAGATTATACATCTGAAGATGTATATTACATGACACTCGCCATCAATGAGGCTAAAAAAGGTAGTTTTACTACAAAACCGAACCCTGCGGTTGGTTGTGTTATTGTTAAGAATGGCTTAATAATTGGTCGAGGTTTTCATCCAAAATCAGGCTTGCCTCATGCTGAGATTTATGCCTTGCAAGATGCACAAAACCAGGGTTTTGATACACAGGGTGCAACCGCCTATGTAACACTTGAACCTTGTAGTCATACAGGCAAAACCCCACCTTGTGCTGATGCGCTCATTAAATCTGGCATCTTGCGTGTAGTGATTGCCTGTCTTGATGTTAACCCACTTGTGTCAGGAAATGGCGTAAAAAAGCTTATGGATGCTGGTGTTGTGGTTACTGTTGGGGTGTGTGAAAAAGAAGCTTATGAATTGAATGTGGGATTCTTGACTGCTATGCAAATGGATAGGCCGTATGTACGCCTAAAAATGGCAATGAGTCTAGATGGTCGCATTGCGATGCAAAGCGGTGAATCCAAATGGATTACGGGTAATGAAGCACGAGAAGATGTGCAAAAATTGCGTGCTAAGAGTGGGGCGATCATCACGGGCTCTGGGACAATCATCGCTGATGACCCTGCGTTGAATGTGCGTTCTTTGTGTTTGGGTGTTGATTTGAGCGAAATCATTCAGCCAAAAATTGTGATTGTAGATAGGCGAAACCTGTTGAGTGATGACAGTTACTATCAGGTTTTCCAATGTCATGACACACTGCTTTGGCGTGGTGATTTACCTGAATTACTTACTTACTTAAAGTCTGTGCAGTGTTATGATGTACTGGTGGAATCTGGTGGTCGGTTGGCAGCGGCTTTTATTGAGCAAGACTTGGTTGATGAATTGGTTGTTTATCAGGCACCCTGTATTTTGGGTGCTAAAGCATATCCTGCATTTGATTTGGTATTGAGCAAACTGTCTGAACAAAAACGCTTTAAAATGGTCAGTCACGAGCGGATTGGTGGTGATTTGAAATTGGTATTTAAGAGGATTTGATTGGTATTGATGGTGTGAAATTTTGTTGTGGATAACTTATGTTGTTTTATTTTTTATTTAAAGATATTTTGTATTTAATGTATTGATTTTACTTGATTTTTTATAAATATAATGAAGCTGATTTGATGGTGTTTGCTACTTTCTTTGATTGTGGATATTTTTCTATTAAGCTGGTATTGCATGATTTTTTTAAGAGTAGTGGGTGTATGTATGAGTATATTTAACCAAAGAAAAAGAATCAGCAAAAACTAACCGAGTGGCTGATATTAGATTTAGCTTGGGTGTGAGTAGGTATTTAAAAGAGATGGGTTATGTTTACAGGTATTATTGAGGCGACAGGTGTGCTGACAGCGATTACTCCCATGGGTGGTGATGTGCGATTAAGCATCTGTGCGTCAAATCTTGATTTGAGCGATGTAAAATTGGGTGATTCGATTGCATCTAATGGCATCTGTCTTACTGTGGTGGCGGTTGATGGTGATGATTATACTGTTGATGTTTCACGAGAAACATTGCTTGTTACTGCATTAAATACATGGAAGGTGGGTGATACTTTAAATCTTGAAAAGGCCATGTTGCCAACTACTCGTTTTGGTGGGCATATTGTGGCAGGACATGTTGATGGCGTAGGTAAAATCGCCAAAATTGCCAAAGATGCACGTTCGGTGTATGTTGAGATTGTTATTCCTGCTGAGCTGATGAAGTATACTGCTGACAAGGGTTCGATTACGGTTGATGGCGTCAGCTTGACAACCAATCACATCAGACCATCAGAAAATACGGTCTGTCTAAATATCATTCCGCATACGGCCAAGATGACAAATATTGTGCGTCATTGGGTGGTTGGCCGTTCTGTGAATATTGAAGTGGATTTGGTGGCACGATATTTGGAGCGGTTGATTGGTGTAAAAAATGACAAGTTGCAAAGTCAGATTACCGAGGCGCTACTAATAAAGAGTGGTTTTTGTTAACTAAAACCAATAAATAAAAATATTGAAATGTAGCTTGAATGTTGATGTCAATAATATTTGTGTTGATTAAAAACTGATAAAACAAAATGGATGGAATGAGAATGGTGGCTGATAAAAAATTGCGTGTGATTTTTGCTGGTACGCCAGAGTTTGCCAGAGTTTCTTTGCAAGCATTGATAGATAACCAAGAGGTGCTCAATCTAGATATTGTTGCTGTCTATACTCAGCCGGACCGCAGGGCGGGGCGTGGCCAGAAAATGACCGCAAGCCCTGTTAAAGAATTGGCCTTATCATATAATATTCCTGTGGAGCAACCTGTAAGTTTTGGCTTAAAGCATGAGTTGGGGCGGGTTTCGCGTGAAATACTGGCAAATTATCAGCCAGATGTGATGATCGTGGCGGCTTATGGCTTAATTTTACCACTTGGGGTATTAAATATCCCAACCTTTGGTTGCTTAAATATTCATGCATCACTACTGCCTAGATGGCGTGGCGCCGCCCCCATTCATCGGGCCATTTTATCGGGTGATGACAAAACAGGTATCACCATCATGCAAATGGCATTGGGGTTGGATACCGGTGATATGCTGTATAAGGTGGAGTGTGATATTGCTGATACCGAAGCCACGCATGGTTTGCATGATAAGTTGGCTCAGCTTGGTGCTTTGGCAATCACTACGGTGCTTAAAGATTTGGAGGGCTATCAGGCACAAAAAATTGCACAAGATGACACTCAAGCCAGCTATGCTGAGAAAGTTACTACTGATGAAGGGCAAATCAACTGGCTAAAACCTGCTTTTGAAATCAGTCGCCAGATTCGTGCTTTAAATGCCTACACCTTTTTAAATGGCGAACGCATTAAGATGATAGAGTGCCTACCCATTAAGGTTGCTCAGACAACTTTTGAGCCAGCGGGAAAAATTATCAGTGTGGGGCGCAAGGCGATTTTGATTGCTTGCGGTCAGGACAGCAATGGCCAAAGTCACTTGATTAATATCACCAAAATGCAATGGGCGGGAGGTAAACCTTTGACTGCTGAGCAAATTGCAGTAGGGGATAAGCTTCAAGATGGTGAGATGTTCGATGGCTTCATTGGAGCAAAAAATGCAAATTAATCAAAAGCTATCCGTCCGAGCAAATGTTATTTTGACACTTGAAAAAATCAATAATGGCAGCTCGTTATCGGCATTGCTTGATGGATTGCTAAATGGTGTTAAGGATAATGAAAAAGGTTTTGCGCATGAGTTACTGTTAGGTACGCTACGGGGGTGGTATGCTTTAAATCGTATCGGTGAGAGCTTGATTAAAGTGCCGCCGAGCGATGTTGGCATTATTTGTGCATTAAATATGGGTTTGTATGAACTGCTGTATATGAATACACCCAGCTATGCTGTCATCAATGAAACTTTAAATGCGTTGAAAGCGATTGGAAAAAATTATGGTGCAGGCCTGATTAATGCCATATTGCGTAAAGTTGCTGATGATAAAGGTAGGTTTGTTAAAAAAGTCAATAAAAATCATAGTTTGCCCAATTGGTTGGCTAAGCAATTTAAAAAAGATTGGGTGGAGTATTATGATGATTTGGGGTGGAGTCTACGCAATAACGCCCCGATATTTTTAAGGGTTAATCCAAAATTTACCACGATTGATGATTATGCCGATTTGCTAAAACAAGCCAAAATTGCCTTTGAGGTGGTGTCGCTTGGTATTGCTGATGCAAAGACGATTAAGTTGATTGGTGGTGTAAAAATTCACAACCTGCCTCATTTTGCTGATGGTTGGGTGAGTGTGCAAGATCGTCATGCGCAGATTTGCGGACATATTTTATCAAAGCTGGATTTGCCTAAGTCGGTTAAAATACTTGATGCTTGCACAGCACCTGGGGGTAAGTTGGCACAGGTCTTGGAGTTATCTGAAAGCGGCGTGTTTCATGTGGAACACGCTTTGGCATTTGATGATGACGAGCATCGTTTAAAACGAGTGCATGAGAATTTGGCGCGTTTAGGTTTGTCTGATTTGGCCAGTGTTGTTTGTGCTGATGGCCGAGACTATCGGGCAGATGAGTCTTTTGATGTCATCATACTTGATGCACCATGTACAGCAACAGGAGTGATTCGCAGACACCCTGATATTACCTTGCTTCGCACCGAAGATGATGTGATGCAGACAGTTGGCTTGCAGGCGGATATTTTGTCAAATATGTGGAAAAATTTGACGGTTGGTGGTTATTTGCTGTATATCACTTGCTCATTATTGAAGGTGGAAAATGAGGGGCAGATATTGAGATTTTTAGCAAAAAACAACGATGCCAAAGTGGTGGCATTTGGTTTGAATCTGCCCAATCAAATTAGGCAGGCGGTTGGTTATCAGTGTTTGCCATTAAGCTGTGATGATGGAGATGGCTTTTACTATGCGTTGATGCAAAAGGTGTGAATGCCAAAGCTGATAAGTCAGTCTGTGAATAAAATTTCGTTTTGCTGTGAAGTTATGCTAAAATTCGGCTCGTTGATTTTTTTTAAATTTTGGGAAAGCCATGAAATATGTCAGTACTCGTGGGCAGACCGCCCCCATGTTGTTTAGTGATGTTTTACTAATGGGTCTTGCACCTGATGGCGGCTTAATGCTGCCTAAGTCTTATCCTGTAATTGATAGACAGACTCTAGATGATTGGCGTGCGTTGTCATATGCAGAATTGGCATTTGAAATCATGTCTTTATTTGTTACTGACATTCCAAAAGATGATTTAAGAGGCCTTATTAACAAGACTTATACAAAAGCAACTTTTAATAGCGATGACATTACACCTGTTACTTGTTTGTATGATGACATGATGTTGCTTGAGCTGTCAAATGGGCCAACACTTGCTTTTAAAGATATGGCAATGCAGTTTTTGGGCAATGCTTTTGAGTATGTACTAAAACAAAAAGGTGAGCGTTTGACCATTATTGGTGCGACATCGGGCGATACGGGCTCTGCAGCAGAATATGCTTTGCGTGGCAAGGATAATATCGAAGTGTTCATGATGTCGCCACATGGCAAGATGAGTGCTTTTCAGCGTGCACAAATGTACAGTTTGAATGATGATAATATTCACAATCTTGCCATTAAAGGTATGTTTGATGATTGTCAGGATATTGTTAAGTCGCTCCAAGAAGACGCCCAATTTAAAGAAAAATATAGTCTTGGCACAGTCAATTCTATCAACTGGGGTCGCATTCTTGCCCAAATTGTTTATTATTTTAAGGGCTATTTTGGTGCAACGACAAGTAATGATGAGCGAGTCAGTTTTTGTGTACCGTCTGGTAATTTTGGCAATATTTGTGCAGCTCATATCGCGCGTGAGATGGGCTTGCCAATAGACCGCCTGATTGTCGCAACCAACGAAAATGATGTTTTGAATGAATTTTTTAATACGGGTAATTATGCACCACGCAAGGCGAGCGAGACCTATGTGACATCCAGTCCATCAATGGATATTTCCAAGGCGTCGAATTTTGAGCGATTCATCTATCTGTTGCTTGATAAAGATACTGATAAAGTGAGTGTACTGTTTAATGATGTTAGGGCTGGCAAAGGCTTTGATATTAAAGATAGGCTTGCTGATATTCAAGGTAGATTTGGCTTTGTGGCAGGTAAATCTACGCATGGCGATCGCCTAAATACCATCAAAAAGGTCTATGCTGACACAGGTCGCTTAATTGATCCTCATACTGCTGATGGTGTGAAGGTGGCTCTTGATGTAAAAAAAATGGGCGAGAAAATTGTTGTCGCTGAGACTGCATTGCCGATTAAGTTTGAAGAAACAATGGTTGAGGCGTTGGGTGCGATTGATTTGCCACGACCTGAGCATACCGTAGGGCTTGAAGAAAAAGAGCAGTTTGTTACTGTGCTGGACAATAAAGCAGAGCTGGTGGTTGAGCAAATCAAAAAATTTGTTACTGCACGATGATTAAGCATAATAAGACAGCTGGTTTTGCAGTGATTTAGCTGTTTTAACCGATTGTGAAGAATTTAAACTCATGTCATATCAACAACTTAGCACCCACTCTGCTGTACTTGCTTTGTGGTACATTGTCAATACTTCGTTATCATCTTACTATAAGCTGATTGATGCTTTTGGTGATGCGTACTCAGCACTATCAATGACGGTTGCTGATTGGCGTGCATTATCCCTTCACTCTGCTCATATAAAGCGTTTTGAGGATGCTGATGATGTGCTTGCTTTTGTGTCGCGAGTGCTTGATGAGGTATCTTATGGAGCGTATAGGGTGTTGTTTGTGGGTGATGATGACTACCCAGTTCAATTAATCAATATCTATGATCCACCGCCTGTATTGTTTTATCGAGGTTGTGTTGAGAGACTTAAGGATAAGCAGATTGCGATGGTGGGTAGTCGCAACCCTACCGAGATGGCTAGGAAGATTACCTTTGATATGGCGCAGTACTTGGTGCAGTCAGGATTTAGCGTTACTAGTGGTCTGGCACAGGGTGTGGATAGGGCGGCACATCTAGGGGCGTTAGAGCAGTTGGTATGTTTTGGACGCACCATTGGGGTGATGGGGACGGGCATTGATGTATGCTATCCAAAAAATCACAATGCCTTATTCGCTCAAATTATCCAAGAAGGCGGTGTTTTAATTACTGAGCTTTTGCCAGGTACACCAGCCAGCAAGCATACTTTTCCGCGTCGTAATCGTTTGGTGGCGGGTTTGTCGCTTGCGACAGTGGTTACCGAGGCTGCCTTACAAAGTGGTTCTCTCATTACAGCACGCCTAGCAGCTGAGCAGGGCAAGCAGGTATTTGCTGTACCAAGTACGATTCATAATAAGAATGCTGAAGGTTGTCACCATTTGATTCGTGAGGGGGCGACCTTGATATATCACCCCAATCAAATCATAGAAGAGCTTGGTAATGATGCTGTGTATAGTGCCCTACCAAAGACTTTCTCTCGTGGTGTTTCTGCATTTGTTGATGATGAGATGAATGACCTTATGCCAAAAACATCGCAACTCCTCCATACGCATGCTCAAAAGCCTGCGCCGATGATACCAGAGCATTTACAGGATCTGTGGGTGTGCTTAAGTAATAATCCTAAGGACTTAGATGCTCTTGTGACGGAAATGGCAGTGGATACAGGTATTTTGCTTGCAAGACTGATGGAGTTAGAGTTGTTGGGTTTGGTGCAACAGGTTGGGGGTCGCTATGGCAGAGCCAAAGATTTTTAAAAAAGACGACATTGACAGGGTGGCCAACTTTATTAAAGCTGGTGGCATACTAGCATACCCCAGTGAAAGCGTATGGGGGCTTGGCTGTGATGCGTTTAACGATGTGGCAATTGAGCGAATTTTTCAATTAAAATCTCGTCCGTCACACAAGGGTTTGATTGTACTGACTGATGGTGTGGATAAATTAATGCCGTTGTTTTATCATTTACCAAAAGGCGTACAAGCTGATTTATTGCAAAAAATTCACGCCTTGAATGATGCTTTTGATGTCAAAACAGCCATGCGGGCACAAACTTGGCTTGTCCCAATGGCAAAATCCTTACAATTACCCAAGATTTTGACAAATGGTTGTGATACTTTGGCAGTGCGTGTAACACGGCATTTGCCCCTGGTGCAGATTTGTCAAGCGATCACTGATGATAGCAATCCTTATGGTTTTTTGGTATCAACCAGTTGCAACCTAAGTGGCAAACCGTCTGCGTTGAATCTAGAACAGGCAATGGATTATTTTGGTGAGCAGGTGGCTTATTTGGATGCACCGACCTTAGGCTTTATTCAGCCAAGTCAGATTGTTGATGTGGTAACAGGTACCATACTACGCTGATTCACCCTCCTCTTTTTTAGAAGTAAATCTCCTTGTAAATCGCATGGCTTGGCTATGTTTGTGAGCTGAATTTGGCAAATATTTGTATTGATTTTGTCCTAAAAATAGCCAGATTCTCTAAAACATAACCAAACCGTTAACTTGTGTGCTTAGAGCGTATGGTGATTTATTTCGGAGCGCTGATGGATTCAACGATATTTAAGTCGAAACCTGAAATGTTAAACTTGGCAGGGCTTGAAAGTAGCTGCATATCTCGCACGCCCAAAAGTTTTAGGATTTGTGCACCCACGCCAATGGTACGATAGGGTTCACTTTCTTCATGAATGCTGTTGTTTTGTTGGCATTTATCCAAAGCGTTGCTGATGTCTAGGGTTTTGCCTTCGTCAATCCATAAAAATACGCCTTGTTCACTATTTGCAATGGCTTGTAGTGCTAAGTGCATATCCCAACCGTCTTTGACATTGGCACCAAAGAGGTCTTTTAGGGGGTTTAGGCTGTGCACTCTTACGGTGCTTATGCCATGTTTAAGGTCTCCTTTGACCAAGGCGATGTGTGTTTGGCTTGTGCCATATTCTCTAAAACGATGCAATTTGAATGTGCCAAACTTGGTGTTTAGCGTGCCACTATCAATCAATTCAACGGTTTGCTCATTGGTCATGCGATAATGAATGAGGTCGGCGATGGTACCGATTTTCAGCCCATGTTCTTTGGCAAAAATTTCTAGATCATCACGGCGAGCCATTTCACCATTAGGTTTAATGATTTCACAAATCACTGCCGATGGTTCAAGACCTGCCAAGCGTGCCAAGTCGCAACCTGCTTCGGTATGCCCAGCACGGTGTAGAACCCCGCCTTTTTTGGCGATGATAGGAAAGATGTGCCCTGGACTGACGATGTCAGCTGGCTTGGCGTATGGTGCGATGGCACGCTGTACGGTCAAGGCTCTGTCGGCGGCTGAAATACCTGTGGTAACACCCTCGGCAGCCTCAATGGATACGGTGAAATTGGTGCTAAATTTTGCACCATTTTTACCACTCATTAGCCCAAGATTGAGCTGTTCTGCTCGCTCCTCAGTGATGGTTAGGCACACCAAACCCCTTGCGTGTGTAATCATAAAGTTGATGGCCTCAGGCGTGATGTGGCTGGACGCAATGACGATGTCGCCTTCATTTTCTCGGTCTTCATCATCCATTAAGATGACCATTTTACCTGCTTTGATGTCCTCAATGATTTCGGTAGCGGTGTTTAGTGCCATGATTTTCTGCCTAGTTGAGTGGTTGGAGTTGCCAAAAGATATGGGGGTAGTTTGGTAATTATAAAGGGTTTTGGGTGAATTTTGGGAAAAATTATGAGAGGTTGGTTTTGGTGTGTCTTTTAAGGCATTCATCAAATCATGGGATTTTATTTCGTTTTTAATGGGCGTTATAGGTGTTAGTCGCCCAAGTGGAAAAATTGACTATTTTAACTGCTTGGGTCGGTTTGCTCTTGGTTGTCAAAGCCATATTTGTGATAGGGGGTAATATGGCGTTTGATGATGGTTTGATGACTTTTTTACGAAAGTTTTTTGTCGGTGAACATATAAGGGCGGGTGGCGAACCAAGCAATCACCATATTAATGAGCATGAGTATAAGTAGGGCGGTGAGTGGTTTATGCCAGTCTTGATGGGTTTCAAACAACTTACCAAGCATGACAGGGCCAAAAAATGCGATTGAATAGCCGACCGCTTGCACCATACCAGAGACATCTCGTGCGGTATCGCTATCATAAGTCCGTAATGAAAACATCATCAATGATAGTGTAAAGATGGATGCAGCTCCCAGCCCCATCAAAAGCGACCATAGGTGTAGATGGTCTGGAAGATAAATCAGCCCTGCTACGCCAACGGTATTTAAGGTTGCTGCCACCATCGCTAAGATGCGTACTGACATACCGTGCTTGATTAGCCATGTTAGGCTGATGATGGTAATCGGGGCGGCAATTTGAAAAGTTAGAGGAAGTTCGGTGGCGCGTTCTAATGCCAGACCTTTGGCAACTCCAATCATTGGTAAAAATGCTGCCATGCCATAAAATAACATTGACTGAATGCCCATGAAAGCCGCAAGCAACCAAGCGTTAATATTTTTCCAAGCATTAAACTGTCCATAGGTGGGGGGTGTAATGGTTGCATCTTGTTTGTGGTGTTTGCTGATGATGATCCAGATACCGACTGTCAGTATGCCAAATATTGCCCACAGCCCCATGCTAAATCGCCAGCCAATCGTTTGTGCCAATGGTAATACACTCCATGCTATCACGCCTGCAAATATTGACATACAAAGGCTGAGTAGCCCTGTCATTAAGGCAATGTGACTGGGAGCGTATTTTTTGATGATTGGCGCCCCTAGTGTATTAACAAAACCAATGGCCAAAGCCATGAGTGCTGTACCAAAAAAGAATAGCCAAGAATCACCCAGTATACGCACCACCAGACTGACACTGATTAAACCAACCATGATAATGAGTGTGTGCTCAAGCCCGATTCGTTTTGCAATATAAGGTGATATCAGCGAGCCCAAGGCAAATGCGGGCATGGGCAGAGCACCAAGCCAGCCAATCATATTATCCGTCAAGCCTAGCGTCTGCTTTAAAATAGGTGCGAGCGAACCAAGCATGACAATAGGTGCTCTTAAATTGATGGCAAGCAAGATTAAAGCGATGGCAAGCAAGGTGATGGAGATGGGTTTGGCCGATTGATGTTCCATGTGAAACAATCCTTTGTTAAAATGGCGATGCTAACTGCCTATAACCGCCTATGAGTGTGGGCTAATTTTGTGATTTTAACCAGTGAATGAATGCAAAACTTGCCTGTTCTTTTTGATTATCTGCAAATTCATAAAAGCGTTTACCAATCAAATGATCAGGCAGATATTGCTGTGGGTGATAATGATGGGGGTAATCATGCGGATAAATATAATTTGCACCATAACCTTGTGCTTGCATGAGCTTGGTAACGCCATTTCGTAAATGAAGCGGTACGGGGGAGTTGTCATTTTTAACAAAGGCAAGTGCGTCATTGATGGCGTGGTAGGTGCTGTTGGATTTGGCGGAAGTTGTCAAATATACAGTGGCTTGGGCAAGAATGATGCGTGCCTCTGGCATACCAATTGATTGCACTGAGCGTAGGGCGGTGTCGGCAATCAGTATGGCATTGGGGTTGGCAAGCCCAATGTCTTCACTGGCCAAAATCACAAGACGACGAGCGATGAATGCAGGGTCTTCGCCAGCGGTCAGCATTCGGGCCAGCCAGTAAATGGCTGCATCAGCGTCCGAACCACGCACTGATTTGATGAATGCACTGATGATATCATAGTGCATATCACCTGCTTTGTCATAGTGTGCTAGGACGGTCTGGGCAATATTTTCAATGAGCTCATCGTCAATGGTGAGTGTGTTACCATCGGTATTTTGGCAGGCAATTTCTAATAAATTTAGGGCTTTGCGAGCATCGCCACTTGCCAAGTAAGCGATTTTGCCAAGTTCACCTTGCACTTGTATGCCTTGTAAGAACTTATCTTTTGCTAAGGCATTTTTCAGGATTTGCACCAGTTCATCTGTGGTCAAAGGATTGAGTCGGTAGACTTGACAGCGGGATAATAGGGCGTTATTAATACTAAATGATGGATTTTCGGTGGTTGCACCAATCAGTGTGATTTTGCCAGACTCTACCGCCCCTAACAACGCATCTTGCTGAGCCTTATTAAAACGATGGATTTCATCAATGAATATTACAGGTGGGCCAAAATCCAGTCCATTTTTACTGCCATTGCCACCATCTATCAATTCTCGTAATTCTTTGACGGTTAGGTCAAGAGCGGACAGTAGATGAAACTCACGGCCGACCGCATGAGCCAGCAGGCGTGCTAGCGTTGTTTTGCCGATACCAGCTTCACCATGCAGGATTAGGCTTGGTAGATGGCCGTTTGTTATCATACGACCAAGTGGGGCACTCTCACCCAATAGATGTGTTTGCCCAACGACATCAGCAAGTGATTGTGGGCGAACTCGTTCGGCAAGCGGGGTGGTCAAGGTAGTCATTATAGGATTTTAAACCAATGGTAGTTAAGATGAATGATGTTGATATTAATATCGATATGACCAGTCATTGTTTATTATTCTGACAAATCACATTTTTACACCAGCCCAAATAGATATGCTCGGCAATTTTGCCTTGTTGTTCAATATTATAATCCCAAAAATCTTTATGCTCATCAAAGACATAGTGATATGGGTTGTATTTTTTAAAAGTTAAATAATAAAGGGCTTGCAAAATCGCACCATGCCATAGCACATTGATGCCGTGCTGATATTGCATGACATGGGTCATCTCATGAATAAAGATCTGCTGATATGCCCTGCCGTGTGCTGAATAGTCGTCTCGGTAATGCCTATCGCCAACAAAAATAAAACCATTGGGTGCGATGAAGATATTCTCAGGCTGCCATGGGACATAAGGGCAGTTGGTGATTTTTACTGTTTCATAATCAATCAAATTGCCAAATATACTATTAGCTAAGCCAATCTCACCAGTGGTCAAAGCACGAACAATAGGCTTGTTTTTGTGGTATTTTTTGATAAACCATGGCAGACGAAATGGATTCATGCTTGGTGCCATTATTCTTTTATTGCCATTGTTACCGTATAAGTTTTGCCTTGTTTTAGCTTGTCTGAGTTACCAAAAACTTCGGTGAATGAACGCTTCATGAAGTCTCTAAGTCCATTGATGGTAACCACATAAAAGCGACCACCCATTTCCATGCGTTCATAGGCATCTAGTAGGTACAAATAGTGCTGTTCTTTGCTTGCCTTGGCGGGTAGATTGCTCATCACAAGGCTAAATTGTCGCTCTTTTGGCACATGTGCAAAGCCATTTGATAGCATGACTTCGGTGTTGGCAAGACCATTTTTTTGGCAGTTTAGCTTGGCGTATTCTACTGCCACAAAGTCTTTGTCAATCAATAGGTGTTGCCCATCTTGACATTCACGAGCCGCCGTCATGCCCAGTACGCCATAGCCACAGCCTAAGTCAATAGAATTATCATTGTGCCGAAAGTCAATGTAGTCAAGTAGCATCAGACTACCATCGTCAAGCTTTTCTGGGCTAAAAATCCCCCAAGTGGTACGAAAATCAAAGGGTTTGCCAAGCACCTCTTGGCAAAAATTGATGTCAGCTCGCCAAAATTTGGCTTTGTGTTGTAGGTCTGCTAGGGTGGTGGTCATATTCTTGCTCTTTTAAATCTTCTAAAAAGTTCTATGATACAATAAGTCCATCAATCTGACAATTTTTCTAAAATAATCGCTGGTTTTTGTCGCTTGGCAGGCTTTTGATGCTAAGATGATGCTAATGATGGAGTGTTAGACTTGGCTACCTTGCTTGGCTTTGCTTACTTATTTGTGGATTTGTCTGATCAGCCCCTAGGGTGGTGTTCGCCATGCAACACTTGAAGTCTGGCGGTGGCAACATGGGTGTAAATCTGCGTGGTGGATAGATCGCTGTGTCCTAGAAGTAGCTGTACGCTACGCAAATCTGCCCCATGATTGACCAAATGTGTGGCAAATGCGTGTCGCAGAGTATGTGGAGATATGTCAGTTTTGATGTCAGCAAGTTTGGCATATTTTTTTATCATGTGCCAAAAGTTATGCCGTGTCATGTAGCCACCTTGTTCGGTCAAAAAAACTGCCTGACAGTCAGTTTTTCCTGCCAATAGCTCGCCTCTGCTGTAGGTTAGATAGTTTTCTATGGCATTTTTGGCATATTCTCCCATGGGGATTAGGCGAGTTTTATTGCCTTTGCCTGTAATTTGTAGCCAGCCAGCATTCATATTAACTTGTTCTAGTGATAGATTGACAAGCTCGCTCACTCGCAAACCACAGGCATACATGATCTCAAGCATGGCCTTATCACGCAGACCTAAAAGACTGCCATCTGGTGTTTCTAGCAATTGGGTAACGGCGTCTTCAGACAGTACTTTTGGTAAGGGTTTTTGGATTTTTGGGTTTTTGATGTCTTCGCAAGGATTGTCTTTGCGTACTTCATTGCCGATTTGCCATAAGAAAAATTGGCGTAGGCTGGCAAGCATTCTGGCAATGGTGCGTGGGTTTTTACCTGTGGCTTGGGCAGATTGTAGGCAATAATACACATCTTGTTTATCCCACTTGGTTAAAGGCTTATTGGTTGTTGCTAGGCAAAGACGCAAATCTGTCATGTATGCGTTGCGTGTGCGTACAGACAGGCCACGAGCCAGCATGGCGGTACGAAATTCTGTCAGATAGATGGGGTCTGCATCGTCATGGTTGATGCTGGGTATTCTAGGCGTGCGAGCACGAATCTTACTCATGATTATGCCAACTTTTTAATCACGACATAGCGATAGCTACCATCAGCCAGCACCTCTTCGCTTTGTAAGATATGTCCTAAATGGCGACAAAAATTTGGAATGTCTCTTGTTGTTGCAGGATCGGTAGCAAAAATCTCAATCTGCTCACCGCTTTTGGCTTGTCTGATAGCTTTATGCAGTAGCATGACAGGCTCTGGGCAAATTAACCCTTTGGTATCTAGGATGTGGCTCATTAGGTATTCTCTGGGTTGTTTGATTGACTTGATTTATCTTCCAAAAAATTTAAAAACTTTCTTAAATTGACTCTAAATACATATGGCATGGCAAACCACGCCACCATCGCCAAAAAAATCGCCATAAAAAAGGTTGTGGTCTTGCCGTAAAAGGCATAATTACCCAGTGCAAACAGTGTTAGACTCATGGCGGTTAAAAATATCAATACCAAAATTGCACCCTGCATGATTTGATATCGCCATAAAAAAAACAGATGAAATAGGCTGATTGGTATGCTAACTCCAATCAATGCATAGGGTAGATAATGAAAGGCGTAATAAATCATTGCATTGTCTTTAAAATTTGCCATGCTTGCTAGCGTGCCAAACACGCTAAAACAAATGATGGCAACCATGCCAAGATATACGCTGATGTTGGCAAGGTGTAGGGTTTCGGTGGTGCGGGCAATAAGAGTGCTGGTATGATCATTCATGAGTTTTTGGTGTGATGTTGTGGTGTTAGGTGGCTTATTAAGATTTAATGATTTTAAAATGACAAATGAATGTCGTGTGGCAATCAATCTTTGCCCTTATGCTCTTTGTCATGATAACTGCTGACATATTGGGCAAGCGTCGGTGCGTTAAAATACCCATCAATCAAGATGCACGCTGCGATGTCGTCGATTGGTTCGTATTCACTTGATATCCAGCCACGCTCCCATGCCAAATCTTGGGCCTGTCTTGATGACAGGCGTTCATCATACATGAACACACGAGCCAAAGAGTGTCGTTCGCCTAGGCGGTGTGATAGGCGTCGGGCAAACTTGGCGGCACGCTTTGAGAGCATAGAGTCTGTGCCATCCATGTTTATGGGTAAGCCCACTAAAATTTCATTAATTTTCCAAGCCTCAATGATGCCAAGTAGGTTGTCCCAATCTGGCTGACCGTTGTTCATTGCCAAGATGTCAAAGGGGCGGGCGTCCATTGTAAGAGAATTGCCCAGTGCCATTCCCATTTTTTTGATGCCAAAATCTAGGGCGAGAATGAGTTTTGGTTGTGTACTGTCAATCATTAGGCAAACCCTGCGGTGCTGACAAAAGTATCTGGATTGATGCCAATTTTACCATAAGCCTGATTTAACCGTTCATCAAATGGCGTGCGGAATAAAATTTCTAAATCAGATGGGCAAACAAGCCAATCGCCTTGTGCCACCTCAGCCTCTAACTGCCCTTCGCTCCAACTACAAAAACCCATGCACATCAGATAGTGTGCCACACTGTCTGTTGATAGATGTTCTAAAATGTCTTTGCTGGTTGTTAAGCAGACACTTTCACCGATGGCAAATGATGAATGATAATTTGGCAATCCTGTGTGTAGTATGAATCCTGCCTCTGGACGCATCGGACCACCATCCAACGCAGGTGTGTTCATGGTGATTTGTGAGCTAGGCAATTCAAGTTCGTTGAGCAGTCCGCCGACTGAAAATGGTAGGGGTTGATTGATGATAAAGCCCCATGCACCATCGATGGTATGCCGACAAATATAGATGAGCGTGTTTGCAAAGTGATCATCATCTAGGCTGGGTCTGGCCGCGATGAAGTGATGAGCAAGATTTTTAAAATTTTTGGTATTGGCCATTGTTTGGTTTTTTTGGTTATTTTGGTTGGTTTGTCAATTCTTTTAATGCGTCTGATGTGTTTAATCTTGCGTGATGTCAGCAAGCAGGCTTTTGACATGGGCGCGTGTGGCATCTGTGATATTGACACCACCTGACATTCGTGCCAGTTCATCAATCTGATATTCGCCTGTGATGATGCTGATGTCGCTTGTTGTCTGTTCGCCATGGTTTTTATATACCAAAATATGACGATGTGCAGCGGCGGCAACTTGGGCTTGATGCGTGATGGCGAGTAGTTGTTGATATTCGCCAAGGCTGCGTAAAAGTTCGCCCACCACTTGTGCTGTGCCACCGCTGATACCAACATCAACCTCATCAAAAACCAGTGTTGGACGATTGTCTTTGCCATCGCCTGTTACCATGACCTGCATCACAAGTGCGATGCGAGACAATTCACCACCTGAGGCGACTTTGTGTAGCGGCTGTGGTGGCATACCGACATTGGCACTAAACAGTAAAGCAATATCGTATTTGCCATGTGTATTGTAGCTGTTTTCATCTTTGGGATAAAAGGCAAACTCACAGTGTGCGTTTGGCAGTGCCAATGGCGATAGTTGTGCTTGTAGTTGCCTACAAACATCTGGTGCGATGGCGATGCGTGCCTCATCAAGAGCATTGGCCGCCATCAGATAAGCCTTATAAGCCTCTTTGACTTGCACATCTAGCGTATCATTATCGGGCATGGCACCAAGTTTATCCAGTTCGGCCTGCCAATCATTGGCATCATGAATGAGTTCGTCAGCAGGCGTGTGGTATTTGCTTGATAGGCGATGAGCTAAACTGAGTAGATTGTCCAATTCGTGCAAGCGTTCTTCATCGGGCAAAGATTGCTCGGCATAGTCGGACAGCTTAGCAGCAGCGTCCATGATGTGTTCTTGGGCCAGTGCAAGTAACTGACCACATTCACCAAATAATTTGCTTTTATCGGCACTATGATCACACAGTCGCATCGCACGCCCAAGCAGGCTTACTACGCTCGGTTCGTCATGATTATCTAGAATATTCACCGCTGTCATTGCTTCTGTCATTAAAGCTTCTAGGTTGGATAGCTCGTCATACTCATGCTCGATCTCATGAAGATTTACCGATAATAGTGGCTCGATGTCATTGAGTTTTGCTGACAGTAATGCCATGCGGTCAGCCCGCTGTGCTGATTGACTTTTGGTGTTGTCGGCTTGTTTTTTGATGGTTTGCCAAGCGTGATAAGCATTCTTGGTGGCAACTTTTAGAGAGGTGAGTTTGCCAACTTTATCCAGCCAATCGATGATAAATTGTGGTTTTAGTAATTCTAATCCTGCGTGTTGTGAGTGGATATTGACTAGGATTTGCCCAAGTGATTTGAGTTCGCTGATGCTTGCTGGCACGCCATTAATCCATGATTTTGAGCGACCTTGCGTACTGATTTTTCGGCGAATGAGCAGAGTATCTTCTTCCAATTCTCGTTCATGCTTGGCAAACCAAGCGGCCACCTCGTCATTATTTGATACATCAAATTCACCAAATACACTTGCTTCATCATGGCCGTGGCGGACGATACCACTATCAGCACGCTCACCTGTACACAAGGATAATGCGTCTAAAATCAATGACTTGCCTGCCCCTGTCTCGCCTGTGATGACATTAAATCGCCCATCAAAGCTGACTTCTTTTGCATCAATTAGGGCAAGATTGTTTAGGCTTAAAGAGACTAGCATAGTGATGTTCTTTATTTTGTAAAAAGTGGTGGTTTATGATAATCAATTTATGTGAATTTGGCAATTTATGAAATGTAATTTTCATTGATGATGGGTGGTTTGATGAACAGTGTGCGTATAAACCCTTGCTTGTACAGATGAAATTTTGACAATTTGATACAAATTTGCCACAATAGCAACATCATTCTTAACCAAGCCAACTTCATGTCAAAACCACATAAAAACCATCGTTCATCAGATAAATTGTTTGACAAAAAAAATAAGCCTACCAATTCAAATGTCAAACTGGCGACTAAAAATACTAAAAATAAATCAAATCGCACCCCGCATTTTTACGGCGTTCATGCTGTTATTGCTTTATTAAAGTATCGTCCACATGATGCACTGACATTGTTTGTGCAGATTCGTGAGGACGGGTTGGTCAGCCAGACACACGATGACATCATTGCTTTGGCAAAAGAGGTTGGCGTGAGTGTGCAAATGACACATAAGGACAGGCTGTCCGAATTATGTGACAGTCATCAGCATCAAGGTGTTGTATTATCGGCACGACTGCCACCAATGTATGATGAGACATATATGGCTGAGCTTGCTCAAAAGTCTGATGTGCTGTTTTTGGTACTGGACCAAATCACAGATACACATAATCTGGGGGCGTGTCTGCGTTCAGCAAGTGCAATGGGCGTGGATGCTGTCATTGTCCCTAAGCATCAAAGTGTCTCCATGACACCAGCGGTCGCAAAGGTATCGGTGGGGGCGGCAGAAGTGATCCCTGTGATTGCCGTAACCAATCTGGCTCGTAGTCTTGATATTCTTAAAAAAGCAGGCGTGTTCGTCTTTGGTACAGCACTTGATGAGACTGCCAAACCCTTGTATGCTTGTGATTTTAGCGGAAAAGTCGCTGTCATCATGGGTTCAGAAGGCGATGGCATGAGAAGGCTTACCCAAGAGTATTGTGATACTTTGGTGTATATTCCCATGGCTGACAATCCAGACCGCCCACAAAGCCTAAATGTCAGCGTTGCCACAGGTATGGCATTGTATGAAGTGGCAAGGCAACGAGTGGGTGTGTCCGACTGTTAAGATTGGCAATCAGACATTGATCAGACATCTGCTCCGTATGGAATAAATAAAACCGCAGTAACAAACCAAGCGATCAATAAAGGGTGGTTGATACGCCCTTTTTGTTCATGCTTGCCTGGTGATTTGCTCTAGCTTGGTTTGCTTGGTACGCATTGATTCTTTGTTTTCATCGGTTAGGCTTTCGCATTTATTAGGGTCATTGCCACAAAATTGGCAATATTCATCGCCCATTAAGGTTGCTACCCCGCCACATGAGCCTTTGAGAGGTTTTTTTTGTATCAGATAACCAACCCCCATGAACAAGAAAAACAGGATAAATACACCAAGTGTAACCAAGAAAATGGGAAGAAATTGAGAAAGTATGTCTGACATCAGCCCGTCCCTTATCAATGAATATTTTTAATTTATTATAAAGAACTTTTATAAAAAAATCAGTCTCTTTTTTTGTAAGGACTGATTTTTTTTTTGCTAATGGCTTGCCATCGCTTTATTGATTTGTGTATTTATGAGGATACAAATTGAAATAATATTTCTGTAGTATTGACATAATAATAAATATTATTTACAATTATGAATAATTATCAAATGACTTTTATTTAAGTCATGTTATCAAGTTAAGTGTTGTCAGGCAAAGATGTGGTTAAGTTTTTTTTTGTTTTCATCTGATTTGTCCATCAAAAAAAAGCTGTGATGGCTTTACTGTGAGCGGTTTTTTCTTTAAACATATCATTGCTTAACAATGTTTTATTGCTTTATTTTTATAAAAATACAAAACCATTTAGGAGGATTGTATGAAATTGTATGTAAAAACGCCCCTGAGCGTGATGATTGGTGCCTTACTATTGACCGCTTGTGCCAGTAATGGCGGCAGTTTTGATGTCAATCATGTTAAAAATCCTAATACACAGGGTGCACAACAAAACACAAATGCACCAAGCACACCCAAAGAGCCTACCTATCAAGATGAGCAAGGTGATAGACGCACGCTAGATGGTGCAGTTCAAGGTCAGGAGCCTGCTTTGGGGTATATTGCCGAAATTCCAAGACGGGGCAATAAAACAGATAAGGTCAGTATCAATGACGCCTCTATCATCAATCATCGTTTGCAAGACATTCCAGAACATTACAAAAAGCTATTGAGCCAACAAGACAAGGCCAGTGAAGAAATTGTTTATTCACATGATAAAGGCGTACTGTCTCGTAATCGTGATATGCAGTATGTGCGTTCAGGATATATTATTGATACTGAGGCAGGGGGCAGTTGGGTAACTGACAGCGAGAAAAAACGCCAGCTATATGTGGGGCCTCGTGGCTATGTATTTTATCAAGGGGCAACACCATCATTCATCATGCCTACCCAAAAAGTCAAATATGTAGGGACTTGGGATTTTACTTCTGATGCTGACAAGACTCGCTCTTTGCCTGATGGCTTTACAAGTGATAATCAAAATAGCCCTGGCAACTTGTCGGGTGCAACATCGCTTGATGCGTATGTCAACAACCGTATTGAAGGTGCTAAAGTTGGTCATGGTAGTGAGTTTGAGGTGGATTTTGGGGCAAAAACACTGGCAGGAAAATTATACAGTCATGGTTATGTTGCCGAATCTAAGGCATCAGAGCAAACCAACACCGAGCGTTACCAAGTCAATGCCACACTAAAAGGCAACCGATTTAGTGGCACAGCGACCGCTACTGATAAGAGCCATACCATTTTTGGTCAAGATGGACAGCTTGAAGGTGGGTTTTTTGGCGAAAAAGCTGAAGAGCTGGCTGGTAAGTTTTTGGCAACAAATAAATCACTATTTGGGGTGTTTGCTGCCAAGCGTGATAAGCTAAGCGATGATAATTTGGAGCATAAATTTGATGCTATTGGCATTGATACAGCCACTTTGAACAAATTTAGCATGGATACTTTTGGGCAAATCACCCATCTCATTATTGATGGTAAACGCTTGGCGTTATTACCTGAGGGTATTGCTAGCTTTGCTGGTATGGACTTTATCCATACCAGACAGGTAGATCATAATGGTAAAAAACTTTCTGTTAGCGTCTGCTGTAACAATTTGGATTATATTAAATTTGGTGTTTATGGCACGGTCAATCAAGAGGGTGGTGTCATCATCTTAAAAGATGGCAGATTGTTTTTGGTGGGTGAGCGTACCGAAGCTGACAAAATGCCCAAAGATGGCAAGGCTTACTATCGTGGTACATGGGAGGGCTATTTTGACAGCAAAGATGATGGTCGCAGATGGACGGTATCTGCCAGTGCTGATAAACAGTCTGGTACACGCAGTCTTTTTGAGGTGGATTTTGGTAGCAAGAAGTTTGATGGCAAGCTGATTGATAATGACGGTCTGGATGATCGCCCTGCTTTGATGTTAAATGGCGTGATCGCAGGCAATGGTTTTAGTGGTACAGCCAAGACAGCTAAGGGTGGCTTCAATCTTGATCCTAAAAGCACAGGTGCTGCTGCGATTGTCAATATCAATGCAGGTTTTACTGGTGGTTTTTATGGGCCTAATGCCTCAGAACTCGGTGGGGTTATCCATCATAAAAAAGAGGGTGAGGATGGTATTGCGGTGGTTTTTGGGGGTAAAAAACAAACGAAAAAACCTTAAATATCAATACCAATCACTGAATTTGTAAAAAACCATTGGACTAGATATCAATTAGGTATCTAGTCTAAATTTAATCTAGCAATAGGAAAAAATATGCACCAGTATAAATACAATTTATTATTTTCGGCAGTCAGTTTGGCATTATTTGGCAACTCAGCTTGGGCCCAAGAGCAAAATACCAATAATATCAGTAGTGCTAACAATGCCAATATTGAGCCTGTTGTTGTTCTTGAAAATATTGACATTGTCTCGCAAAAAAAAGCAACACGCAAGACTAATGAGATTACAGGTTTGGGCAAGGTGGTAAAACGCACTACCGACATAGATAAAGATTTGGTACTTGGTATTCGTGATCTGACTCGCTATGACCCTGGTATTTCTGTGGTGGAGCAAGGTCGTGGTGCAACCTCAGGCTATGCGATACGGGGTGTAGATAAAAACCGTGTTGCAATTATGGTAGATGGATTAAATCAGGCTCAATCCTATGTGGCATTAAAAACCCAAGCAGGTGGCGGTGCTATTAACGAAGTTGAATATGAAAACATTAAAAATATTGAGCTAAGTAAAGGGGCCAGTTCTGCTGAATATGGTAGCGGAGCTTTGGGTGGTGCAGTGGGTTTTGTTACCAAAGATGCTTTTGATGTCATCAAGCAGGGAAAAAATTGGGGGTTGGACAGTAAGAGTGCTTATAGTAGCAAAAATGATCAGTGGACGCAATCAATAGCAGGGGCGTTTCAGGCCGATAAATTTGATAGTATCTTGATTTATACGCACAGAGAGGGTAAGCAAACTCTTAGCCATAGCGACATTGATGCCAAACAGCATAGCTATCAGCCGTTGGTGGGTTATTTTAATCGTTATGATTTAATCAGTAGTCAGCCTAACACTTACAGCAATGCTTATTATTTGGTTAAGAATGATTGTCCAACGCTAGATTGCCTACCTTTGCCTTCTGCTGAGGTCAATCGTAGCACATTGTCGGTGCGTACCACACCCATATTAACCGACGAAGAGCAGGCTCAGGCTGATCGTACGCTTTATCCTACAAAAACTGCCAGCACCAAAGAATATACAGGGCGTGACCGTGTTCATGCCAATCCGATGGATTATAAAAGCAAATCTATTTTTTATAAGGCGGGCTATAGTATTGATGATGCCCATCGTTTGTGGACGGTCATTGAGCATACCAAACAGTACTATAATATCCAAGACATGACCCTACCCGCTTATTACACCAAGGATAGTCATGGTGTTAAGTCTTTAACTCTGGGTGGTAATTTGGGCATTCCTGATGATATTAACAATCCGTTAAGCGGTTTGGTATTTGATGCTGGTAATACTGGTAAATACGGTGCCAGATATAGTAACACACGATTTTTTGACGAAGTGCATCAAAAAAATCGTTTTGGTTTGTCGTATCAGTTTACCAATCCAAACCAACAAGGACTTCTTGATAAAGCAACGGTGAGTCTGGATAATCAAGTGGTAAATTTGGACAGTACAGTGCATTTGATGCGTTGTAATGACTATCCTAATCTGGGTCGTTGCCAAGCAAGCCTAGATAAGCCTTGGTCATGGTCAGGCAAGGAACATAATAAATATCAAGAACGTATCACGCTGGCACAAACCAAGCTTGAAAAAAGATTTGAGATTGCCAAAAGTAAGCATCATGTGGGTGCTTTGATTGGTGTGAGCGATCTTAAATCTGTGCTGGATCGTGGGGCATTGTCGTTTAACTATGTTTCGGGCGGATATAAAACCCTATATAAAGGAGCTAAACACGCAGCGACTGGCATTACTCCTTGGGTGTATGAGCGTTTGCCAGTTGCCATGCAGTCGGGTACCGCTTGTAATGCAAACAGTGCTGATAATAACAGCTGTCAGGCTCGTGTCATTACAGGAAAAAATGCTTTTTGGGCACTTAAAGATCATATACAAATTGGCGACAAGGTGGATTTGGGCTTAGGTCTTCGACATGATACATACCAATTTCGCTCAGATGATGAATGGACAGCGGTGGGTAACTATAAAAACTGGTCGTACAATGCAGGATTGACAGTACGCCCAACGGACTATTTAGCATTGTCTTATCGCTATTCAAACGGATTTAGAGTGCCTGCTTTTTATGAAATGTATGGCATTCGTACGGGTGCATCTGGAAAAGATAACGCACTTACCGATAAGGATTATAAAAGCCGTGTAGCTCCTCGTCCTGAAAAATCTACCAACCATGAGTTTGGTGTGGGCGTGTCAGGACGGCTTGGTACACTTGAAGCCAGCTATTTTACCAATAAATACAAGGACCTAATTGCCAAAGGGGATAAAAAAGATGGGGTGCTGATCAGTGATTATTATAATATCCAAAATCTTCTTTTGGAGGGTGTTAATGTGCTGGGTAAGATTGATTGGTATGGCGTATCTGATAGACTGCCTGATGGGCTATATTCTAATATTGCGTATAATCATATTAAAGTTAAAGACCGTCATATTTACAAAGGCTTTACATTGACCACCGATCCAATTTTAGATGCCATTCAACCTGCTCGAATGGTGGTAGGGGTTGGTTATGACGCTCCTGATGGCCAATGGGGTTTTAATCATAGCCTTACCTACTCTATGGCCAAAAATGCCGATGAACTGACTGGTTCTGCTTACTATGGTAGCAATATTGCGTTGGCCATTCCCAATAAAGGCTCTCGTAGTTGGTATACGCATGATTTGATAGGCTATTTCATGCCTCACAAAAATATTACTGTCCGAGCGGGTATACATAATTTGATGAACTACAAGTACAGCACTTGGGAGAGTTTGCGTCAGTCGTCTATTAATGCGGTCAATCAGGATACTGGGACAAATCATGTCCGATATGCTGCACCAGGTCGTAATTACACCGTGTCTTTGGAGATGAAATTTTAAAATAAAAATCATCATTTGAATCAGTCGCACGCTAAGCGGAGTGCGACTGATTCATAAAATTTATTCATAAAATCAAAAAAATTATGATTTGCACGGTTTTTAAAAATTTGTAAGATTGATAAAAATAAGCCCCCTTTATGGGAGCTTATTTTTTTATTAATCCGCCTTAAAGATTACTTGTCATCTTTGACTTCGGTGAATTCAGCATCCACCACACCGTCATCAGCAGGTTGTTGAGCTTGTTGGGCCTGTTCAGCACCTGCACCGCTTTCTTGACTATAAATCTTTGTACCAATTGGCAAGAAAGCATTGTCAAGAGCTTCTATCTTGGATTTGATTGCCTCCACATCGTCTTCTTTGGTGGCAAGTTCTAGCTCACTGATGGCTGTTTCAACCGCTTGTTTTTCTTCGCTAGTGGCTTTATCGGCGTTGTCTTTTAGTGCTTTTTGCACCGCACCAATGCGACCGTCAGCCTCGTTACGGGCGTTTGCCAGCTCGGCAAATTTCTTATCCGCCTCAGCATTCGCCTCAGCATCACGCACCATTTGCTCAATCTCTTCTTCAGACAGACCGCTGTCTGCTTTGATTTGAATGGATTGTGATTTGCCTGTACCTTTATCACGAGCCGAGATATTCATAATGCCGTCAGCGTTAATGTCAAAGGTAACCTCAATTTGTGGTACGCCTCTTGGTGCTGGCGGAATGTCAGTCAGATCAAAGTTGCCAAGCAGTTTGTTTTGGTTGGCAATCTTACGCTCACCTTGATAAACTTGAATGGATACCGCAGGCTGATTGTCGGCCGCTGTTGAAAACACTTGTGATTTTTTGGTAGGAATCATGGTGTTTTTCTCAATAATGGCAGTCATCACGCCACCCATGGTTTCAATACCCAAGGTTAGCGGAGTTACATCTAGTAGCAAGACATCTTTTTTATCACCAGCCAACACGGCACCTTGAATGGCAGCACCGATGGCGACAGCTTCGTCAGGGTTGACATCTTTACGAGGCTCTTTGCCAAAGAAGTCTTGTACTTTTTGCTGAACCAATGGCATACGGCTTTGACCACCCACCAAAATCACATCGTCAATGTCAGATGCTGACAAGCCTGCATCTTCTAGAGCGATTTTGCATGGAGCGATGGTACGAGCCACTAGCTCTTCGGTCAGGGCCTCTAGTTTGGCACGGCTGATGTTGATCACCAAGTGCTTAGGACCTGTCGCATCGGCAGTGATGTACGGTAAGTTTACTTCAGTAGAAGTTGAGCTTGACAGTTCAATCTTGGCCTTTTCAGCAGCTTCTTTTAGGCGTTGCATGGCTAGCGGATCGCCTTTTAGATTGACATTTTGCTCTTTTTTAAATTCTTCGACCAGATAGTCAATCAAAGCAATATCAAAATCCTCACCGCCTAAGAAAGTGTCACCGTTGGTTGAAAGTACTTCAAACTGTTGCTCGCCATCTACATCAGCAATCTCGATGATAGACACATCAAAAGTACCGCCACCTAGGTCGTAGACAGCAATTGTGCGGTCACCTTCTTTTTTGTCAAGACCAAAAGCAAGGGCAGCAGCGGTTGGTTCGTTGATGATACGCTTGACATCAAGCCCTGCAATACGACCTGCGTCTTTTGTGGCTTGGCGTTGGCTGTCGTTAAAGTAGGCTGGTACTGTAACAACAGCTTCGGTAACAGGCTCTCCTAAGTAATCTTCGGCGGTCTTCTTCATTTTTTTCAAAACTTCTGCCGAGATTTGTGGCGGTGCTTGTTTTTTGTCGCCCGCTTCTACCCAAGCATCGCCATTGTCTGCTTTGACGATTTTATAAGGCACAAGACCAATGTCTTTTTGTACTGCTTGCTCATCATAGCGACGACCAATCAGGCGTTTGACAGCAAATAGCGTGTTTTGTGGGTTGGTTACCGCTTGGCGTTTGGCTGATTGACCAACCAAAGTCTCACCGTCTTTAAAGGCGACAATAGATGGTGTGGTGCGTGCACCTTCTGCATTTTCGATGACTTTAACATTGCCATTTTCTAGAACGGCAACGCATGAGTTGGTTGTACCTAAGTCAATACCAATTACTTTACCCATAATTATTCTCCGATTTGTTTGGTTAATTTTTTAGCAAATTAGATAATTTTAAATCTTTTAAAAAATCTGTGTTTTGCCAAACTTGTCTGCTATATTTGTGTCAAATTTTGATTTTCAAGGGAAAATTTGACAAATTTTAAATTTTTTTATAAAAAACTTTGTTTTAAGTCATTGAAATTTAAAATAAAATCCACAAAGCTTTAAGTTTTGATTGCAAGTCCGTCCAGATAGGATATCTTAATCAGATGTATCTAAGCACCCACAATCACGCTCCGACAAGCACCATCGCAGGGCGAATGGAACGCTCGTTTAGCATATAACCTTTTTGCAAAACTTGTCCGATGACATCTTTGTCTGCATTAGGAAAAATACCGACCGCCTCATGTAGGTCAGGGTTGAATGCTTCACCCACTTCGCCTACTGCGACCACGCCATTGCGTTCTAATACTGACAGTAGCGATTTATGTGTTAGACGCAAGCCTTCAAGCACACTTTCGTCTGCACCTGTTTGCTCGCTGGCGGCCAATCCTCTTTCTAGGTTGTCCACCACATCAAGCAATTCTTTGGCAAATTTTTGCAAGGCAAATTTTTTGGCTTTTTCAGTTTCTTGTTCCATGCGGCGTTGAGCATTGTAGCTTTCAGCGTTGGCTCGTGCCGCCACCTCTTTTGCCTCTTTAATCTCAGCTTCTAGTTGAGCAATTTTTGTGGTCATCTCGCAGGTCTCTTGTGTCGCCGTTTCTGCGGTTTCTTGTGGTGCGATGGTCTCGTTTTGGGTTGCGTCAGTCATGGTTTTTCCACCTTATCAATAAAAACAAAAAATCCTTATCTTGATAAAGACTTTTCATGGTTTTTCAAGGGGAGATATGACACAAAATGCTGAAAAAAAATGAGTAAAGGAGATAATTCTGGTGGGTAGGTGGCGCCTAGCAAGTGCTGGTAATTTGGGTAATCATTGATTCAATGTGCTGTTTGCCAAGTTCATCAATGAGTAAAATTTGGGCGTTGGGCTGGGTGTTTTTTACCAGCTCAAACAATCGCTCGCCTAGGGTCAGATAACGAATACTTTTGGCAAAAGGACAAGCAAGATTTTGCCAATTTTCAAAAGCCATTTGACTGGCAATCAGTATGAAAATGGGTGTGTTGTTATTGTGAGCTTGAACAAGCTGTGGGGCGATGGCATGATAAGTATCTTTTAAATCTGGTGGAGTCACTCGCTTGTACCACCTGATGGCATCAATGTTGACGCCTTTTGCTGACAAGGTGTCTTGTAGCAGTCTGCGACCACCCATACCACGCCAAATCAGCACTTTGTCCCCTTTTTGAAGTTTATTAATCACAGCCAATTCAAGCATGCTCTCATTATTAGCAGTGATGGGCAGTATGACTGATAGACCAAATGCTTGCAATGCTTTTGCGGTGGCAGAACCTACTGCAATGATTGGGGTGGAAAATGATTGGGGTAAATCATTTGCGTGTTGGTATCCTATTTTTTTTAGATAATCAATCGCTCGTTTTGCGGACTCTACGCTGGTGATGATGAGCGTTTGATAAGCACCATCAAGCAAATCGTTCATCATTTTCTGTTCGCATTCATTGATGGGTAAATTACAAATGGCAAGCAAGGGTAGATTGACCACGCACACGCCAGCCACATTGCCAAGCTCGTTTAAGGCAGTGCTACGGTGTGTGGGGCGTGTGTTAATAAATAGTGCGGTCATGAACGGTAAATCGGTGCAATCAGCTGTTGTAAACTTCTTTTAAAATGGTGTCTGCACCCTTTGATAACAGGTCTTTGGCAAGGCTCTCGCCTAAGGTTTTGGCTGCAATTTCGTCAGCTGCTGTGTGGGTTAGTGTGATGTTATCTTTGCTTTTTAACAGGGTTTTGCCATCAATGCTACCAACTCGCCCACGCAAAGTGAGTGTATCGCCATCAATGGTGGCAAAGCCTGCAATCGGTACTTGGCAACCACCTTCTAGTGTGCGGTTCATGGCTCGTTCAGCAAGAACGCACAGGCGTGTGGCGGTGTGGTTTAGCGGGGCGAGTAAATTTAAAATTGTGCTGTCCTCTGCTCGGCATTCAATCGCCAACGCCCCTTGGCCAACCGCAGGCAAGCTCAGTTTTTTGTCTAATTCATGGCAAATACGCTCGTTTAGCCCCAAGCGTTCAAGTCCGCTGGTTGCTAAGATGATTGCGTCGTATTCACCATCATCAAGTTTGGACAGTCGTGTGCCAACATTGCCACGCAAAGACTTAATGGTAAGATTTGGGTAGGCGTGGGCGATTTGGCATTCACGGCGTAGGCTTGATGTGCCCAGCACGGCACCATTTGGTAGGTCATTTAGGTGCTTGTATTTGTTAGATACAAAAGCATCGGTTGGTGCATGGCGTTCAAGGTATGCTCCTAGGGTCAGACCCTCTGGTAATACCATTGGCACATCTTTTAATGAATGCACAGCAATGTCGGCTCGCTTTTCATACAATGCGGTTTCTAATTCTTTGACAAACAAGCCCTTGCCACCGATTTTGGCAAGCGGTGTGTCTAGAATCTTATCGCCCTTGGTTACCATTTCTAGCAGTTCAACTTTCATGGTAGGATAAAGTTTTTCTAGAATTTTTTGAACAAAATGGGCTTGCCATAGAGCTAGAGGGCTTTGACGAGTGGCGATGGTCAGTGTGTTTGGAATATTCATAAAGATTTCGTTATTGATTGTGATGTTGGTATTTAACCACAATAATCGCATTTGAGCAAATGGCTTTTTGCTTGGTCTAGATTCATCAAATTTATCAAATTTTACCCAAATTTGCCAGCCTTAATCGTAATGCTGGCAGGCATCGTCTTGAAATGATTAGTGGTTCTGCCATGCCATAAAGAGTTAATTTTGTACCATCATTACTGATTTGGCGAATGTGGCGAACACTTGCGAGCGTGTGTCGATGAATGCGAATAAAATCGCTAGGGTAAGTCAATGCAAGTGATTTTAAGGGACTGTCAGTATAAGTGATGCCGTGCTTATGATGAATTTTGGTGTATTTTTGCTCAGATTGACAATATAAAACATCATCAATAAATATTCGCTCATGACCACGATGTGTATGGGTGATGATGGTGGGTTGATTGGGTGATTGTTGTGCTAAAGTTGGTTTTTGTGCGTGAGTGATTAGCGACAATAGTGGTGGTAGGTGATTGTCATCATAACGAGCAAATCCGCCAATCCCCAATGCTAAAATCTCCTCAGAAGGCGGTTTTGTTTGACTAAGAATGATGAGTGTGGGACGAGTGGTCTGTTGATAGCATTTGCTAAATTCATCGGCAAAGCATGAGAGGTTGGCTGATGAGATATCAAGCATGATGATGGCAGGCTGATGTAGCTTGCAGGCTTTGATGGCATCAGGCACCGTGCCTACTGTGATGAGTGTGTGAGCATCATTGCTTGTTGTTTGGTGAGCGTGCTGTATGAGCGTGGCATATGTGCTGACCAGTAAAATAATCATTAAGATGGCAAAGTGAAAAAAAGTTGTTCTGATCATATCATAGCATTTTTTATATAAATTTTCCTGCATTGATACCGAATTTATGTCGTCGCTGTGCTATAATTTGCTAAATTTAAGGTAAATGAATAATGAATCAGGAGGCATCATGACTGACAACGCTTCTACCATGTGGGGCGGACGCTTCACCGAGGCCACCAATGCCTTTGTGCAAGCATTTACCGCCTCGGTCAATTTTGACAAACGCCTTGCCTACCACGACATACAAGGCTCTATCGCCCACGCCACCATGCTTGGGGCGTGTGGCATTATCACAAACGATGAAAGTCAAGCCATTATAGACGGACTTAATCAAGTCAAAGATGAGATTGACAGCGGTAAATTTGTTTGGCAAGTAGCACTTGAAGATGTGCATATGAATATTGAAAGCCGTCTGACCGCCTTGATTGGCGATGTCGGCAAAAAACTGCATACAGGACGCAGTCGCAACGACCAAGTCGCCACTGACATTCGTCTGTATTTGCGTGATGAGACCGACAAAATTTTAGCGTTGTTAAAGCGTTTGCAAACAGGACTGCTTGATTTGGCGGACAAGCACACCGACACGATTATGCCAGGCTTTACCCATTTGCAGACCGCTCAGCCCATCTCCTTTGCCCATCATTTGATGGCGTGGTTTGAGATGCTTTATCGTGATAGTGAGCGGTTTATGGACACAAGACACCGCATCAACCAAATGCCACTTGGTTCGGCGGCACTGGCAGGCACGACTTATCCCATTGACCGTGCAATGACCGCCAAATTACTCGGCTTTGACGGCATTTGCCAAAACTCGCTGGACGGCGTGTCCGACCGTGATTTTGCTATTGAATTTGCCAGCAATGCCAGTATTTTGATGATGCACTTGTCAAGAATGAGTGAAGAGATTATTTTGTGGATGTCGGCACAATTTGATTTTGTGCAAGTGCCTGACCGCTTTTGCACAGGGTCAAGCATTATGCCCCAAAAGAAAAACCCCGATGTGCCAGAGCTTGTGCGTGGCAAAACGGCTCGGGTGTTTGGCAGTTTGACCACGCTTTTGACTTTGATGAAAAGTCAGCCTTTGGCGTACAACAAAGACAATCAAGAAGACAAAGAGCCACTGTTTGATGTGGTGGATACACTCACAGGCTCGCTCATTGCCTTTGGCGATATGCTTCCCAATCTTGTGCCAAAAGCGGACAATATGCGTCAAGCGACTTTAAAAGGCTATGCCACCGCCACCGATTTGGCGGATTATTTGGTCAAAAAAGGCTTGCCCTTTCGGGACGCTCACGAAGTGGTGGGGCGTGCGGTGGCACTTGGTGTGGCAAAGGGTGTGGATTTGGCACAGCTTAACTTAGATGAATTAAGACAATTTAGCGATTTGATTGACAGCGATGTGTTTGACTGCCTAACGCTAGAAGGCTCACTCAATGCTCGTAATCATATTGGCGGAACCGCCCCACAGTCGGTGAAGTTGGCGATTGAGCAGGGGCGAGAGCGTATCAGCTGATTAAAAAAAATTGACGAAAAAATTGTATCTGAATTTTTGTGTAATTGTCTTACTGGGTTTTTTGCAATATTACAATAAGGCATGATGGTTTTAGTAAGGCAAAAATAAATTAGAGGTAAACATGCTATTTGATTTTTTGGCCAATGGCAGTGTGGCGATACTGGTGTTGATTGTTTTTGTGGTATTGACCATTTTAAAGGGTGTACGCATGGTATCGCAGGGCGAGAAGTGGGTTGTGCAGCGATTGGGCAAATACCATCAGACGCTTGAACCTGGGCTTAATTTTATCATTCCTTATGTGGATATGGTGGCGTACAAGGTTACCACAAAAGATATTGTATTAGATATACCAAGCCAAGAGGTCATTACTCGGGATAATGTCGTCATCATTGCTAATGCTGTTGCTTATATTAATATCGTGCAGCCTGCTCATGCGGTGTATGGCATTGAAGATTATGAACAAGGCATTCGCAATTTGGTGCAGACATCTTTGCGTTCTATCATTGGTGAGATGGATTTGGACGCAGCGTTGTCCAGTCGTGATCAGATTAAAGCACAATTAAAACACGCCATTTCTGATGATATTGCTGATTGGGGGATTACGCTAAAAACCGTGGAAATACAAGACATCAAACCATCAAGCACTATGCAAATGGCAATGGAGGAGCAGGCAGCTGCCGAACGCCAACGCCGTGCAATGGTAACCCGTGCTGATGGCCAGAAGCAAGCAGCAATCTTGGAAGCTGATGGGCGACTTGAAGCATCTCGTCGTGATGCCGAAGCACAAGTCGTCTTGGCAAAAGGCTCGGAGCAGTCAATTCGTTTGATTTCACAGGCGATGGACGGTAAGGAGCTGCCACTTGTTTATCTGCTTGGCGAACAGTACATCAAGGCGATGAATGACATGGCACAATCAGATAACGCCAAAACTGTCATCATTCCTGCTGATATCCTGCATACAGTCAAGGGTTTGATGGGCGATCAATTGCCCAAGTCCTAAGTGATGATATAAGCACAAAAAAGACCCTGTGTTATTGGGTCTTTTTTTATTGTTCATAAACTTAATGAGGCGTCGGCTGATATTGTACCGCTTTTTGCTAAGAGTTGTAAAATCTCTTCGGTTTTGGCTTGTAATAATGCTTTATCGCCTTTGGTTTCAATATTTAGACGAATCAGCGGTTCGGTATTAGACGAACGCAAATTAAACCGCCATGTACCAAAGTCTAGGCTGAGTCCGTCTAAGGTGTTTTTGCTGGGGGTGTCTTTACTGTATTGGCTTTCTAATTGCTTGCAAATATCATCAGCGGTCAGTGTATTTAGGCGAAAATTTAATTCGCCAGAGCTTGGAAAATCATCAATATAGCCATTAACCAGTTCGGATAGACTTTTACCTGTGTTGGATAACAGTTCAATCACCAATAGCCAAGGAATCATACCACTATCACAATAGGCAAAATCACGGAAATAATGATGTGCTGACATCTCACCGCCATATACCGCTTGTGTTTTACGCATCACTTGTTTGATGAAAGAATGCCCAGATTTGCTGATTTGGGCAATGCCGCCATGCTGAGCAATGACACTTTGGGTATTATAAACCACCCGTGGATCATAGACGATACTCTCGCCCTTATGCTTGTTTAAAAAGGCCTCAGCAAGCATACTAACCACATAAGAACCATCAATAAATCGACCTGATTCGTCAAAAAAGAAACAGCGGTCAAAATCACCATCAAACGCCACACCAAAGTCTGCTGCATATGTGATGACCGCCTTTGATGTCACTTCTTGGTTGGCGATAATCATGGGATTGGGTATGCCGTTGGGGAATGAGCCGTTAGGTTGGTGGTGAATTTTAATCAGTTTGATTTGGCTGCCCAAGCGTTTTTCTAATTCATCAACCACAGGGCCTGCCGAGCCATTACCACTGTTAATCACAATTGTTTTGGGGGTGAATTTGCCAGTGTCAATAAATCCCATGAGTTTATCAATGTAGGCGGTCTTATCATTCTTTAATTGATATTTGCCACGAACAGCTGGTGTAATAAAACTACCTTGCTCGGCAATTTTGCGAATGTCGGTAAGTCCTGTATCGGCACTGATGGGTTTGGAGTTTTCACGCACCATTTTTAGGCCGTTGTAGTTAATGGGGTTGTGGCTGGCGGTGATTTCAATACCACCGATAGCGTGATAAAAACTGGTGGCAAAATATACTTCTTCTGTGCCACTCATGCCCAAATCAATGACATCTACACCTGCATCTAAAATGCCATCTATGGTAGATTTTTTTAGGTCATCACTACTTGGGCGAATGTCTGAGCCAATGACGATGACCTTGCTGTTTTCAAAGCTTGGGTTGAGATATTCAGCAAAAGCACGCCCAATACGATAGGCAATGGTATTATCTAGATTCACATCAAGCTCGCCACGCACATCATAGGCTTTAAAACAAGTGATGGCAATAGGGGGGTGTAGACTCATGGGTGTGTCCAAATTGATAAAATATTGATGAAATAAAACCAATTTTATCATAAGTTAGCCAGTCAAAATATGCTATTTTGTAAAGTCTAAATTGGAATAATGCTTATCCTTTTTTGCTTAAAAACTTCTGAGGCTTTGCTGTTAAACTGACTAAAAATTTGATATGCTAGCCTAGTATTTTTAAAATCTCGTATCTTTAAAATAAGGAAAATTCATGAATATCGCAAACAGCATTACCGACCTCATTGGCAATACGCCTCTTGTCAAATTAAACGCTTTAAATAATAGCCATGCCAATATTTTTGCTAAGCTTGAATATTTTAATCCAGCAAGCTCAGTCAAAGATCGCATTGCATTATCCATGATTGATGAAGCAGAAAAAACGGGCGAGCTTAAAAAAGGAGACACGCTGATTGAGGCCACATCGGGTAATACGGGCATCGGCTTGGCAATGGTTGCTGCCGCTCGTGGTTATCGTTTGATCATCACCATGCCTGAGAGCATGAGCTTAGAACGCCGTGCTTTGTTGCGTGCCTATGGGACAGAGTTGGTATTAACGCCAGCTGCTGACGGCATGGCTGGGGCGATTGCTCGTGCGAATGAGCTTGCCAAAGAAAATGGTTATTTTATGCCACGCCAGTTTGATAATCTTGCCAATCCTAAAATTCATCGTAAAACCACCGCCCTAGAAATCTGGCATGATACAGACGGTAAGGTGGACATCGTGGTGGCAGGCATTGGCACAGGCGGTACGATTACAGGTGTGGGTGAAGTATTAAAACAAAAAAATCCCAATATTAAAATTGTGGCAGTAGAACCAGCTGACTCGCCTGTATTTAGTGGCGGTGAAAAAGGCTCGCACAAACTACAAGGTCTTGCCCCTGGCTTTGTCCCAAGTATTTTAAACACCGCCATTTATGATGAGGTCATTACCGTAACCACCCAAAATGCCTTTGATACCGCAAGAGCAATGGCATCACAAGAGGGAATTTTGGTAGGTATTAGTGCAGGGGCGGCAGTGTGGTCGGCATTGCAAGTGGCAAATCGTCCAGAGAATGTGGGCAAAAATATTGTCGTGATGATTCCGTCATCAGGTGAGCGTTATCTGTCCACGGCATTATTTGCAGATTTGGCCTAGTGTCAGTTGGGTTATTGCTTCTGTCTGCCCATGCCCCAAAACTAAGAAGCCATGCTTTTTGATGTGAAAAAAGTACGCTAAGTCAGGTGCGACAAAGCCCATTATCTTGTATAATGGGCTTTACTTATTAACAATGATTTATTGGAAATGTGCGATGACTCCCAGCCGTGATTTTAATGATTTACTTGCCTTAATGCACCGACTGCGTAGCGATTGCCCGTGGGACGCAAAGCAGACCAACCTTAGCCTTTTGCCTTATCTGCTAGAAGAAAGCTATGAGCTTGTTGAGGCAACTTATGCCAATGATTTGCAGGAGATTAAAGGCGAGCTTGGCGATGTGTTGCTCCAAGTCATTTTTCATGCTGAGATTTATGGTGAGAATGCTCAGTTTGATATTGGTGATGTTATTTATTATCTTATGGAAAAACTCATTCGCCGACACCCTCATGTGTTTGATAAAGAAAATCTAAAAACTGATGAAGAGGTCAAGCGTCGCTGGGAAGAAATTAAAGTATTGGAAAATCAAGCCAAACCACAACGCTTGTTGTCCAATGTTAAGGCTGGAACGGCTTTGATGACCGCACAAAATTTGCAAAAGCAAGCAGCAAGCGTGGGGTTTGATTGGGCGAATTTGGGCGGTGTGCTAGATAAACTTGGTGAAGAAATTGATGAGTTGAAGGCTGAATTACCAAACGCTGATTTTGGTTACAAAACAGATAAAATAACTCATGAGCAAAAATCAAAAATCACAGATGAACTTGGTGATGTCTTATTTGTGCTGAGTAATTTGGCAAGGCATTTGGGCATAGATGGTGAAATGGCACTGCAAGGGGCGAATAACAAGTTTAGACAACGATTTGCTTTTGTGGAGCAGTCGCTACAAGACGCTGGCAAGACTTTTGAAGAAAGTGATGAGCTGGAGAAGGATGGTTATTGGGAGATGGCAAAACAGTGCGAAAAATCATTAAAATTGGGCTGATTTTTGGTGTGGTATTGCTGGCAATGGCGACAAAAAATGGCTTGGCGGAGCAGGTTTTTCCAGATCAAAGCCCGTCAAAACCTTGTTATCGTGATGCAATTAGTGCCTATGATGCGATGATAAAAGCACAAAAACTTGCCAAAAAGCAGGCCGGTAGAATAAACATTAACACCGCCACTGCTGGCGATTTTGCCAACCTACAAGGTGTGGGTATGGCCACCGCTGAACGCATTGTCAAATATCGTATGCAAGCAGGAGGGTTTGTCAGTGTTGATGAACTTCAAAATGTGAAAGGCGTGGGCAAGGCAGTGCTTGATAAGAATCGGCATCGCCTAAGTGTGATTGATTGATAAAAAACACCAATATGTGTGTTAAATTCGCTTTTTTTATTAAGAACGGTTAAAATAGACGGTTTAACCAAAGAAATTCAGCAAAGAAAATAAATTATGGCTGTCAAGGAGAATTTCAGCATGGCGAATAAGCCTGCGAATTCTGGGAAATCCAGCAGAAGCAAATCCAAAAAAACACAAAAAATCATCGTTCATCATGACAAATCCTTGGGGTTGCATAAGTCTGCCTTGCCACATAGCATTGTTGAGGTGATCAGCACGCTTAACAAGGCAGGGTTTGAGGCGTATATTGTGGGTGGTGGTGTGCGTGATAGCCTACTTGGGCTTGCACCTAAGGATTTTGATGCGGTAACAAATGCTCGTCCGCATGAGATAAAAGCGATTTTTGGAGGTCGTTGTCGTATCATTGGTCGGCGTTTTCAGCTGGCTCATGTCTATTCTGGGCGTGAACTGATTGAGGTGGCAACTTTTCGTGCACCACCCAAGGACGATACGCACACCACGGAAGATGGTATGATTACGCGTGATAATGTTTGGGGCGACATCAATCAGGACTTTGCACGCCGAGATTTTTCAATTAATGCTTTGTATTATCAGCCCATCAAAGGTGAGGTCTTGGACTTTTGTGGGGCGATTGACGACATCAAAAATTACACCCTAAGATTGCTTGGCGATGCCAAGGTACGCATTGAAGAAGACCCTGTCCGTCTGCTACGAGCTTTGCGGTTTAAGGCAAAACTGGGCTTTGAATTTGATGATAATCTTGCCAAGCAGTTTCATGAGGCTAATTGGACATTGCTTGAGCAAGTCTCGGCACACCGCCTGTATGATGAGACGCAAAAAATGTTCACAGGTGGTTATCTTACACCCCTTTTGCCAATTTTATTTGAGCATGGGGCGATTAATCATTTGATGGCATATGCACCCAAGGAACCAACCATGCTTATGAAGGCTGTTGCCAGCAATACGGATAAGCGTGTCAAGCAGGGCAAGGGTGTAAATCCTGCGTTCTTTTATGCGGCACTGTTGTGGGAAAATTATCTGCATCAGCTGGCCAAATTTAAGAAAAAAGGATTGTCATTTCACGAAGCACAGATTAAAGCTGCGGCCAAGGTGGTAGACACCCAGCGTCAAAAGACCGCCATTCCTAAATTTGCTGAAGAGTTTATTACAGGTATTTGGCTCATGCAACCAAAACTGGTCAGTCCACGAGTGCACGATATTGCCAGTCTTGAACGCCACGCCAAATTTCGTGCAGCTTTTGATTTTCTTGTCATGCGTGAGTCATACGATAAGCATGAGCTGTCTGAGCCAACTAATGGTATGGGTGTATGGTGGCAGACTTACCAAGATTCAGATGTGGGCACTCGTACACAGATGGTGGAGATTTTTGCTGATGGTGGCAATGTCAAAAGATCGTCATCTCGCCGTCGTCGCAATCGTAATAAGGTGAGTGATGAATTGCTGCAGCTTCAACAGCTGTCTAGTGGCGAAATCAGCGATGATAAGACCAAACCAAAGCCATTGTTTGTGGTGGATAATGCTGATGATTTTTTGCCTGTCAAAAAAGATGACAGACCAGAGCCACGCCCAAGGGTTGCTACGCCTGAATTTGCATACATAGAGTATACCCATGAAGATTTTTTAAAATTACTTGGTAATGATGAGCCTTATATTCCTGCCATGCGTTATCGCAAACGCCAGCCATCATCAACCTTATCCATCAAGGAGCGAATGCAGGGAATGACCGAAGAAATGGCATTGCCAAAGACGGTGCAATCTAAATTGCCAGCAAAGAAATCTGCAACCAAACCCAAGCGTCAAACCAAGATTGTGGCAGAGACCAAGCCGTCTTCGGATAATACCAGTAGGCCAAGACGGCGAAAAAAGTCCAATGCCAAATCACGAGCAAAAGACTAGACAAAAGACGAGATAGGCGATTAAGATGAGTATGACAACTGTATATATTGGTTTGGGTGGTAATATCGCTAATGAGTTTGGCACACCCATTCAGCATTTGCAAAATGCGATAAAATTCTTTGAAAGCAGTGAGAGTTTTGAGCGTGTCATTGTGTCATCATTTTATTCATCAAAGGCCTATGGAGTAACCGATCAGCCTGATTTTTTTAATGCCGTCTTGCAGGCAGATACTCATTTGACTCCGCTTGAACTGCTAGACTGTTGCCAAAATCTGGAAAATATGGCAGGGCGAGTGCGTCTTAGGCATTGGGGTGAACGCTGTCTTGATGTGGATATTTTACTCTATGGTGATGAAGTGATTGATCATGAGCGACTGACTGTACCGCATAAAGAAATTTTACTAAGAAATTTTGTGCTTGTGCCATTATTGGAATTAAATTCAGAGTTGGTTATCAACGAGCATAAAATTGCTGATTTGCCATTGGTACAGGACATGACAGGTTTGGTAAAGCTTGGTTTGTAAATCGTAGAGCGAAAATATTTTGGTCAAGCGATCAAACGAGGCGTCCAAACAAGATGAGATACTTACCAAATTATTTAATAAAATTAAACAAAATCAATATCTTAGCTAATGTAAATCAAGAGTAAACATGACATATTTAACCCAAAAAAACCCAGTTACCCTATCCACCCTTCAAAAATACAAAAAAAATGGGCAAAAATTTTCTTGTTTAACTTGCTATGATGCAAGCTTTGCCCATTTGATGCAATTGGCCGAGATTGACACGATTTTGGTAGGCGACAGTCTGGGCATGGTGGTGCAAGGACAAAATTCTACCCTGCCTGTTACAGTTGCCGACATGGTTTATCACACTCAAAATGTGGCACGAAGCAACCATCATGCCCTGATCATGACTGATTTGCCGTTCATGAGTTATGCCACGCTTGATGATGCAGTTGCCAGTTCTCGGGCGGTCATGCAGGCAGGGGCAAATGTGGTTAAAATCGAAGGTGGTGGCGAGCTTGCTGATATCGTACAAGTTTTAACCAATAATGGTGTGCCAACTTGTGTACATTTGGGTCTAACACCACAATCGGTGAATGTCTTTGGCGGTTATAAAGTGCAAGGCAAAACAGATGCAAAGGCCAAAAAGTTGTTAAAAGATTGTGAAATTTTGGTCAATGCAGGGGCAAGTATTATTTTATTAGAATGCGTGCCCAGTGAGTTAGCAAAACAAGTTACCCAAAAATTTGCCATTCCTGTCATTGGCATTGGAGCAGGAGGGGATACGGACGGTCAGGTGCTGGTGATGCATGATATGCTGGGTGTATACACCCGAAAACCTGCTAAATTTGTTAAAGATTTTTTGACTGACGATGGCAATCAAACGCATGATGTCTTGGGGGCGTTTGTGAATTTTCATCAATCAGTCAAAGATGGGACCTTCCCAAGTGCTGAACATAGTTTTTAGTCATAAGTTTGGGGCAAAAAATGAAAATTTTTCATACAATTGTTGATTTACAATCTGAATTAAAATTACACAGTGACAAAAAAATTGCCTTGGTTCCCACGATGGGCAACTTGCATGATGGGCATTTACAATTGGTCAAAATCGCCCAGCAAAACGCTCATATGGTGGTGGTGAGTGTTTTTGTTAACCCCACCCAATTTGGCGTAGGTGAGGATTTTGACAGCTATCCACGCACGCTTGATGAGGATTGTGAGAAATTAAGAACTGTTGGTGCAGATGTGGTATTTGCTCCAAGCGTTGATGAAATGTATCCTGTTTATCCGCCAAATATTGCTGTATTAAGTGGCGATATTACCAAGATTTTATGCGGAAAATCTCGCCCCACACATTTTGATGGGGTGGGGCTTGTGGTGAGTAAGCTTTTTAATATTGTTCGCCCTGCTGTGGCAGTTTTTGGTAAAAAAGACTACCAACAGCTGGCCATTATCCGTCAATTAAATCGCGAGCTGAATTTTAATATTGAAATCATTGGGGCTAAGATTGTTCGTGCTGATGATGGTTTGGCACTCTCATCACGCAATGGCTATTTGACCAAAAAAGAACGCAGTACCGCCCCAATCATTCAAAAAACCTTACAACGAATTGAAGCCGATGTGCTAAGTGCATCATTTGAACAATATTCAAAGATTATCCAAAAATATCATCAGCAGTTAACCGATGAGGGTCTGCTTGTGGATTATTTGGAGTTGTATAATGATAAACTGCAAGCCGTGAGGCCGACAGACAAACATTTGGTGGTATTGGCTGCTGTATATGTGGGCAAAGCAAGGCTTTTGGATAATTTGGAAATTGAATTACCAGTCAATTGATCAATCAACTTGGGTGCAACAATGAGCGAGCAAATTTCCATCATTATCGTATCAGGACGCTCAGGCTCTGGTAAAACCTCGGTATTAAATATACTAGAAGATTTTGGTTACTATGTCATTGATAATTTGCCCTTGTCGTTTGCGTTTGATGCCATTAAGCGTTTGATGGTTAGTGATAGCATTCATAAGATTGCACTGGGCATTGACAGTCGTCTGCCGCAGACAGATTTGGTGAATTTTCCGATTTTGCATCGTAGCTTGGTGCATGAATATGGTGAGCGTGCCGTAACCGTGGTGTATGCCACCGCCAAAGAGCAAGTGTTGGTGGCACGCTTTGGCTCTACTAGGCGAGTGCACCCTTTGATGGCGACCAAGGGCAATTTGCCAAATGCGATTGCCAGTGAGGTTGTCTTACTTGAACCGATTGCCCGCCTTGCTGACATCAAGATTGACACCAGCTTATTAAATGTGCATGAACTAAAACAAAAAGTGCGTGATTATTTGGGTATTGAAAATCAAGTGATCATCAATTTGCTGTCATTTGGCTTTAAATATGGCGTACCGCTTGATGCTGATTTGGTGTTTGATATGCGAATTTTGCCCAATCCACACTGGCATGAAGACCTGCGTTTGCTGACCGGGCGAGATGATGCAGTCAAGGCATTTTTTGCTACTCATTTAGCAGTGCAAGACATGGTGGCTGATCTCATCGCGTATTTGTCAAAATGGCTACCAAGTTTTGCTGATAATAACCGCCATACCATGACAGTTGCCATCGGCTGTACAGGTGGTAAACACCGCTCGGTTTATGTTGCTGAGAAGGTGGGCTTAGCATTAAGTAAACACTTGCCTTCTTATTTAAAAGTACGCATCAAACACCGTGAAAAACGCCATTGGTGAATGACTGAGCAATCAATACCAACTGGTTTTAAAGATTAAAGAAAGATAGATTCATCATATAAGCCAAGCATTTAGAGAAAATTATGAATATTGACTGGTCAAAACAAGACATGCGAGTGTCTCGCACTGAAATTAAAAAAGCACATGAGCGTTTGCAGTCTCTTGCTACGCCACTGGCAAATCTATCCAAAAAACAGCTTGACAATCTACCTGTGAGTGAGTTTTTTTTGGATGAATTGAAGCATTTGTCAAACATCACCAGTGCCGCTGCCAAGAATAGACAAATCAAACGAGTAGGCAAACTCATCATTGAAGAAGACCGCCATACACTGACCCAAGCCTTATTTGAAATCAAATTTACCAAAGAGCAGATGGCAAAAATTGAGACTTGGTTCAGCCGCCTAAAACTGCATGATGAAGGTACCATCAAGCAATTTGTCAAACAATTTAACGCCAGTGAATTTAATAGCATTTATCAGCTTTTGCTATGGATTGAGTATGCCAAGCATTTACAAGATGATGAACTTTTTAATGAAAGCGTGGCAGATTTTGAAAGTTATGTTAAAGAAGTGGCGATTTTATCAAGCTAACTTTTTGTTGTGAGGCTGATAAAGTGCCAGTTTTTAAGAGTTAAGATTTTAAAAGACCATCAAAATAGCAAAATAATACAGCCAAATGATGAATCATTTGGCTGTATTATCACTTCCTTGGCGATATTGCCCCTTGCAGTTACTCCATGTATCACAGCATTTATCCTTAATTGACATATCCATTTGTCCATTCCTTTGCTGTGTGTATAGTATCGCAAAATTTGATGAATATGGCTATTGGCGAATATCGCCAATCTTTGTAAGTGATTGCCGACAATAAAGCCATAAATGATTGTGGCTTTATTGTCGGCGTTTTCATCATTTGCTTTCAGTGCGTACCTTGTTGATGAGAAAATCAACAACTTCTGTGACTTTCTTGTCCTCGCCAGACACCACATATTTACCATGAACGACAACTGCAGGCACACCTGTTAGCTGATAGCGTGAAGCACCTTGTTTGGAACGCTCAATCTTGGTGCTGACTGGAAAAGAATTGTAAAAGCTGTTGAATTTTGCTTTGTCCGCACCTTGTGCTGCATACCAGTTGGCCAAATTTTCTTGGTTGGCAATGATGTTTCTTTGACCGTCTTTGTGGATAGCGTCAAATAGTGCTTGGTGAGTCTTGTTGTCAAGCTGCATTTGCTGTGCTGCATAAAAGCCTCGTGCTGCCACCTCCCATGCAGGGTTCATGGCAGCGGGTGTGCGAAAAAATGCCACATCTTTATCACGATTTTTTGCCCATGCTTGCATATGAGGCTCTAACTTATAGCAATGTGGACAGCCATACCAAAAAAACTCACGCACAACAATCACATCAGCTGCAATGTTCTCAGGATTGGCAATTTTTTGATAATCTTTGCCTTCTACGAAGTCGACAGCAAAAGCATGGTTTGCAAAAATAATGGCTGCGGTTAGGGAGGCAAGTTTTAGGGCAAGTTTCATGACGAAAATCCTTATAAATTTTTTAACAAAAATTTGCTTTTATTGATAAAAAGCAAGCAGTTTGGCGTGCTTTTTTTAAATTTGTGACAATTTAAACATAAAAATATGGTATAGTTTAACGCATTTTTAGCAAAAAGTGGTAACAGATTTATTAACCTTACTTTGCAAATTGGTTAATTTTGCATCATTACGACTTTCTTGTTTTAAAATAAAACGCTTTGAAGGGTGTGGTACGAGAGTTCTGTCAGCACACCCAATCACAAATTACAAATTACAAATTACAAATTACAAATTACAAATGCAAGTGCAAGTGGTAAATTCTTGTGTAAAATGATAAGATATGAAACAAGATGCACAAAAGACCTCTTCAAAATTATCGCTAATAACATTGGAAAAATTATGCAAACGACAGCAACCAACGCCGACTATGATGAGATTGGTAAGTTTACTACTTTGGCTGATGAATGGTGGGATAGAAATGGGGCATTTCAATCCCTGCATGATATTAATCCTTTGCGTCTAAACTGGATTGAAGATAAGGTCAATGAGCAATACGGCTCTGCTTTACTTGGCAAAAAAGTGCTTGATGTTGGTTGTGGCGGTGGTATTTTGTCGCATTCAATGGCAGTGCGTGGGGCGAATGTTTTGGGTGTGGATTTAGGAGAGGCAAACTTAAATGCAGGTCAAATCCACGCTGAGCGTACAGGCATGACAGACAGCCTTGCTTTTCGCTGTATCGCAATAGAAGATTTGGCCATTGAGCAGGCTGGCTTGTATGATGTGGTAACTTGCATGGAAATGCTTGAACATGTCCCTGATCCATCTGCCATCGTGCAGGCGTGTTTTGATTTGTTAAAGCCAAATGGTGTGTTTGTTACCTCAACAATAAACCGCAACTTAAAGTCGTATTTGTTTGCCATCATCGGTGCAGAATATGTCTTGCGATTGGTGGACAAAGGAACGCACGATTATCACAAATTCATCACCCCAGCCGAACTTGACCAAATGGCAATTCGTGCAGGGTTTGACCGTCAAGACATGACTGGCTTGCATTACAACCCGATCATCAAGCATTTTTGGTTGTCAAATCGTAATGTTGATGTCAATTATATGATGTCATTTGTCAAAAAATCTTAAAATTTGAATGATAGGAAAACCAAAAATCATGATAAAGCTCAACCAGCTTGATGCAGTTTTATTTGACCTAGATGGTACATTAATTGATACAGCCTCTGACTTTATCCGTGTCATTAAGCTCATGTGCGATAAATACGGCCATCTTGTGCCAAGCGATACCGCTATTCGTGAGCAGGTCTCGGCAGGCTCAAGGGCGCTGGTGCGTTTGGTGCTTGGAGATGTATTGGTAGACAGCTTGGGTGATGAAAAATTACTTGCTTATCGCCAAGAATTTCTTGATTTATATGAGCAGAATATCTGTGTAGACAGTCGGCTTTTTGATGATCTTGATGAGTTATTAAGAACGCTTGAGCACCATGGCATAGCGTGGGGTATTGTTACCAATAAACCCAAATACTTGGCTGAAAATTTGCTTGATAAGTTAAACTTGGCTGAGCGTTGTGCTGTGCTTGTTTGTCCTGACGATGTGAGGAATACCAAGCCTGACCCAGAGCCGATGTTTTTGGCGGTAAAACGCCTGAATGAAAAATTGAGTAAAGCTACTCAGCCAAATAATTGTATCTATGTGGGCGACCATATCCGTGATATTCAAGCGGGCAATGCAGCAGGCATGATGACCGTGATTGCTGGATTTGGTTATCTATCTGCTGATGACAAAGAAAAACTTGCGACTTGGCAGGCAGATAAAGTGATGGCAACCCCTTATGATTTGGTGCAGTTTATCAAAGGTTTGTTGTAAGCTTTGCTGTCATTTAATTTTTCATACATGGCACGATGAATATCTTTTGAGCTGTTAATATTTTGAACTACTAAGATTAAACCATGACCACACACCACGACATCATTAACTATACGCCTACAGCCAACTGCCTTAAAGACAAAATCATCCTAGTAACAGGTGCAGGTGATGGCATAGGCAAAGTGGCCGCATTGACCTATGCTAAATTTGGGGCTACTGTGCTACTTTTGGGCAAAACACAGTCTAAATTAGAAGCGGTATATGATGAGATAGAAGAGCTGGGCCTGCCAACACCTGCTATTTTACCGATGGATTTGGCAAATGCAAGTTTTGCACAGATGAACGAGCTTGCCAATTTGATTCAAGGTGAATTTGGCCATCTAGATGGTGTGCTTCATAATGCAGGTATTTTGGGTGCATTGACACCGCTTGAAATGTACGATCCCATTACTTTTGAGCAGGTGATTCATGTCAATGCGACAGCGGTATTCATGCTGACCCAAGCATTATTTCCGTTATTACAATCCGCCCAAAGTGGTTCGGTGATTTTTACCAGCTCTGGCGTGGCAAAAGTGCGTGCATTTTGGGGGGCTTATGCACTTTCTAAGCAAGCGATTGAGGGCATGAGTGAGATTTTTACCCAAGAAACCAAAAATCACACCACTTTGCGTTTTAATTGCATCAACCCTGGTGCGACCCGTACTAATATGCGTGCACACGCTTTTCCTGGCGAAGACCCTTATACACTAAAAACACCTGCGGATATCATGAGTGCCTATGTGTATTTGATGACTGATTTGGCAAGCGGTATTAAAGGGCAGGTGGTTCATTGCCAACCCAGATAATCAAAAAAAGCGGCATTAGGTCGCTTTTTTTGACTTTAAAAAATTTATAACAAAATCATTGAACTGTACTTGAATTGTACAGGCATAACTTGATAAAATTTGGTAAATTGAGCTGTTTATTAAAGGTTTTTTTTACCAAAATACTGGACTTATCGTGGAATTATTACAACACATTTTTTTGATTTTTATTCTGATTTTGATATCGAGTTTTTTCTCGATTTCTGAAATTGCTTTGGCTGGTGCACGAAAGTTAAAGCTAAGATTGCTTTCTGAGCATGGTGACGAGCGTGCAGATAAGATTTTACATTTGCAAGAAAATTCGGCAGAGTTTTTCGCCACAAGCCAAATTGGCTTAAATGCTGTTGCCATTTTGGGCGGTTCGGTTGGTGAGGCCGCATTGCGTCCTTATTTTGCATCGTTCATTGTACAGTTTTATCAAGGCCCTTGGGCGGACAGCATCGCCTTTTTCTCGTCTTTTATTTTGGTGACGCTTGTCTTTATTTTGTATGCTGACTTGATTCCCAAGCGTATTGCAATGATCAATCCAGAAAAGATTGCTTTGATGGTCATCAATCCGATGTTGCTGGTCATTAAGCTGGTCAGCCCTTTGGCGTGGATCATTAATGTCATTGCTAATTTGACTTTCAAGCTATTTAATGTCAATACCACTCGTGAAGACAACATCACTTTTGATGATGTTTCTGCCATTGTGGATGCAGGTGCACAGGCGGGTGTGGTCTTACAACAAGAACAACATTTTATTGAAAATGTGTTTGAACTAGAAGAACGCACTGTGCCATCATCTATGACCACGCGTGAAGATGTGGTGTATTTTACACTAGGAGAATCCGAAGATTCTATTCGTCAAAAGATTGCTGATTATCCATATTCCAAATTTTTGGTGTGCAATGCTAATATTGATCAGGTGATCGGCTATGTTGATACTAAGGACATCTTGGTGCGGATTTTGAATAATCAATCACTGCTTCAACTTAATGAATCAACCATCAGAAATGTGCTGATCATTCCTGATACGCTCACTTTGTCTGAACTTTTGGATAAATTTAGAGCCAGTAAAGAAAAATTTGCTGTTGTCATTAATGAGTATGCGTTGGTGGTGGGTGTGATTACACTGTCGGATATCATGATGACTGTGATGGGCGACTGGGTGGTGCCGATTGAAGAAGAGCAACAGATCATCAAACGAGATGAAAATTCATGGTTGATTGATGGTGGCACGCCGATTGATGATGTTAAGTACGCCCTTGATATTGATGAATTTGAAGATTGGGATCATTACGAGACACTGGCAGGTTTTATTATGTATCGCTTGCGTAAGATTCCACGCCCTGCTGATTTTGTGATACACGAAAATCTAAAATTTGAAGTGGTAGATATTGACCATTATAAAATTGACCAAGTGCTGGTTACTCGCCTGCTTGATGATGCTACCGATAGAGAATGGATTTGACATTGTCTTTTGGGGCGGTGCATAATTAAAACTAAAAAAGACGCATATTTTGCGTCTTTTTTCTTTGGTAATTAAATATACTTTAAAAAAATGCTTAAATAGTGAAGAGGTTAGCACTTGGCTCATATTTTTTGTGGTTTTAGGCAAAATCAACCGAGCTTGATTTTGTGTCTTTTAGCGTTCGCCATACAGCTTTGATAGCGTTTATCAACTCGGTTGGCAAACCAGTTGGTGTTATAATCACGACTGAGCTTGGGGCCCGATATGATGACTTGCGGTATGATGGCATAAGATGGATTTTTGCCGTATTTTTTCTCAAATAGCTCGCTGACCGTGCGATAAGTCTGTGTTGATTCAAAGTCTTTTAATTTTTCCTTTTTCAAGTCAGCACGAATTTGTCGTTCGCTGATGGGTGTAAGCTCGCTAGCAAATAGCTTGATGAGCGCGGTCTCGCTTTGGCTTTTTTTGCTGATGGGGCTGCCATTGTCATAAAGTAGTAGGTCACCATCAAGGTCCAGTTTATCGCCTGTTAGGCTACTCACTCGTTGTTGAAAGGCGGCATTCCTACTAGAATAGATGCCTGAATTGTAGTCGGCAAAACGATATAGGGGCTTGTCGTAGTCTGCTTGGTAAAGCATCAGCCGATGAATGCCGTAGTACAACCCACCGTACTGACTGTATAGGTCAGCACGGAGACTGCGGTCGCTCATGTTGCTTCGGCGGTGCGTGCGTGCGTAGTCAATATGGACTTGCATCGATCCTAGCGTGGTGATGGGGTTGATACGCTCATCAATGCCTTCACCAGATAATTTGGTAATGTGGGCAAGCCCTGAAATCTTGTAAGTTGTTGTGAAGTAATCAAAGATTTTTTGGTACAATTCATCAAGCTCTCGCTCAGTTTTGATTTGTTTGATTTGTTTGATAAAGTTATCATCAATGCTGGGCTTGGTTTCTAGCATATTGCGAAAAGTTTTGGCAAGTGTTTTGCCAAATTTTTCTTCTAGTTTTTCATCAATTGCCTTTAATGATGCTCTGCTTAGGTTTGGTACGATGGGGTCGGCTTGAAAATTAGACTCTTGGTCAATCACGGCGATGGCAGTGCAGATATTTTGAGTGGTTTTGGGCAATTTAAGCTCATCAAAAACCTGAACCATGTCAGATGCCCAAGATGCTTTGTTTGACACATGTCTTGGTAGTAGCTTGGTGATTTGCTTGCTGGTAAGGGCATCTGCTTGGTTGGTGTCGGTGTTGCCACAAGCAACAAGCAAAGCGGTAAGTGCAATCAGAAAAATGTGCTTAAACATGATATTTTTAATGCCTCAAATCAAGGTATTAAGTTGGACTAGGCTTTTTTGGTCAGTCGCATCAGACCTTCTTGTTGGGTGGTGGCGATGAGTTTGCCATTTTGCCAAAATTGCCCATGATTAAGGCCTTTGGCGTGGCTTGTTGTGTCGCTCCACATGTCATATAGTAGCCATTCATTGATGTCAAAGGGGCGATGAAAGTGCATGGAATGGTCAATGCTGGCCACTTGCAAGCCACGACTTAGATAGCTTAGCCCATGACTCATTAATCCTGTGCCCACCAAATAAAAGTCGGACGCAAAGGCGAGCAATGCCTGATGAATGGCGACAGGCTGACTGCCTAATGCTTCGATGCGTAGCCAGTTTCCTTGTCTGGGTGGCATGGGTCTGGGGGAGATGGGGTCTCTTGGGTGTGTGGGCTTGATTTCAATGTGGCGTTTTCTAAGGTAGCGTGCCTTTAGTGGCTCTGGTATGCCATCTACATAGGCAGATTTAAGCTCTTGTTCGTTGAGTAGCATCTCTGGCGTGGGATAAGTGGGCATTGTCTCTTGATAATCCAAGCCACCTTCCATGGGTGAAAATGATGCAATCATTGAAAAAATCACCTGTTTGTCAATTTCACCTGCGTCATTGGGTATGTGCTGTATGGCGGTAACTTCTCGTGCTGATAAGCTACGCCCATCACGCAGACAGCGTACTTGATAATGTACAGGATAGCGAATGTCGCCACCACGCAAAAAATAACCATGTAATGAGTGGCAGGGCTTATCGGTTGTTAAAGTCAGGGCACCTGCCATTAATGCTTGTGCCAACACTTGTCCACCAAAAACTCGTGGCCCAACATAATCAAAGCTGGGTGCAACAAATTCATTGTCGGCGATTTCTTGTAAATTTAGAGTTTGTAGTAAGTCGGCAACCAAGTCTTTTGGGTCATCACTTTTGGCAAAAATATGGGTCATAATAAATATAAATCAACTAAATTTTGTCTATTATCCAATCGCATCATTAGATTGTCAATATTTACCAATCTAATTGTGTGTACTGATGGTGCAGACTAATCAGCTTAAAGCTTGGGTTGAATGCGATTGATATAAAATCCACAAAATCATAACCAGCCATAGTTTTTTTTAGTCAAAAGGCAAAAATATGATAAAATGAGTCAATTTGGATTATTGTATCGCCATGCCATGTTAAAAATTTCCACATCAAAACTGACCAACTTGCTTGGGTTTGGCAAAAAGCCAAATAAATCAGACGCCATACTATCAAGTGATGACGACAACAAAGTTGTATCGAATACAACAAAAACTCCCAATACTCGGCAGATTGCAGAGCCCAGCACTTATCGCCGTGTATCGGCCAAAAGTCTGTCGCTTGCGGTCAAACCGACCATCATCGGCGAGGTACCTGTCATCGATAATGATCATTTGACTTTTTATGTGATTCGTGATTATTCTCGTTCAAACAGCTTGCTTGTGGGCATGACGACAGACGAGCTCAACCTGCCATCAGCATTGGCCAAGATTGATGAGCAAGGGGTTGATGAGTCGTCAGCGATGATATTTTTGCAAGGACGCAATAAAGAGCGTGATGTTGGTGTTTCACCACGCCTTGAACGCCTTGTGCAGGCGTGTCTTGATAATCCCAATCTTGATGTCAATCTTGTCCCTGTAACGATTTTGTGGGGTCGTGCACCTGATAAAGAAGAGTCGCTGTTTCGTTTGCTCATGGCAGATGAATGGCGTTCGCCAAGCATTCCTAAGCAGTTATTCAACATTGGTGTGATGGGTCGTAATACTTTTTTAAGATTTTCTGACATCAAGTCCTTGCAGTCGCTCATCAAAGATGCCCAGTTGGGTGTTGATGAGAATCTGTCTCGTGCGATTCATCTGCGTTTAAAAGGCTTTTTGGATAATCAGCGTACAAGCATTGTGGGACCAGATTTATCTGACAAACGCAACGAAACTGGCAAAATCCTTTCATCGTCTGTGGTGCAAGCTGCCATAGAAAAAGAAGCTCGAGAAAAGGGCAAAACCATCGCTACTGTCAAGAAAGAGGCAGCGGGCTATGTGGCTGAGATTGTCAGTGATTATTCATATTCGGTACTCAGGGTTTTTGATCATTTTTTGACTCGGTTGTGGACACGCCTATATGATGGCGTGGAAGTACGCAATTTTGAGCGTGTGCGTAGATTGGCTCTTGACCATCAGGTTGTGTATGTACCATGTCATCGCAGTCATATGGATTATTTATTGTTGTCTTGTGTCATTTATAAGCGTGGCCTGCGTATTCCGCACATTGCAGCTGGTGATAATTTGAATATTCCAGTGCTTGGAGAGTTGCTGCGTAACGGTGGTGCATTTTTTATGCGCCGTAGCTTTAAGGGCAATGCACTGTACGCTACAGTATTTAAAGAATATGTACACAATCTGATGCAGCGTGCTGCACCAATAGAATATTTTATTGAAGGTGGTCGTTCTCGTTCAGGTCGCCTGCTGCCACCAAAGCTGGGCATGCTGGCGATGACGGTTAATAGCCACTTGCGTGAGCCTGCCAAACCTGTGGTATTTATTCCAACTTACATCAGTTATGAGCGTATCATGGAGGGGGCAACTTATGTGGGTGAATTAAAGGGTAAGCCTAAAGAGCTTGAAAACTGGTTTGGTATTTTAAAAACCGCCCGTAAAATAGAACGAATATTTGGCACGGTACATTTGTCTTTTGGTGAGCCTTTGTATTTGGACAATTTTATGGAAAAATTTTCTGTCAAATCTGGGAGCAATAGTGCCACCAATGTCAATAATACATACGCAATGGTTCAAAACCTAGGCGTGAAGATTTTGCAAAATATCAATAAGTCTGCTGTTGTTAATCCCGTATCTTTATTGGCGTTGGTGCTTTTATCTACGCCAAAGGCAGCACTTGGTGAAAAGCAGTGCTTGGAGCAAATTGCTTTATACCAGCGTCTGGCTCATGCTTTGCCATACGATACAGAGACGCACATTACCACGCTGGCACCAAAAGATATCTTGGCGTATGGCGAGCAACTAAAACTTATTGAGCGTACGCCGCATGTGTTGGGTGATATGATTCGTGTGGCAGACAAGCAAGCGCCGATGCTTAGTTATTTTAGAAATAACATCTTGCATGTGTTCATTATGATCAGTTTCTTGGCATCGCTGGTTCAGCGTAATGGTCGTATTAACCGCACCAATCTCGATGCCATCACTAAGCTTATGTATCCGTTTTTGCAAGCCGAACTGTTCTTAAATACCGCTCTTAGAAATGTTGATGGGCTGACCGATAGAATATTAAGCGTGCTCATTGATGAGGGTGTGGTTGTTGATTTGGGCAATGATACACTTGGTGCACCTGAAATGAACTCTGACAGCTATCAACAGCTGATCGTATTGGCAAGTGCTGCCCAGCAGAGTCTTGAACGCTACTTTATGGCACTTGCATTATTGTCGGAGCAAGGTAGCCGTCGCCTAACTGCTGAGCAGGTGGTGAATTTGTGTTATGCACTTGGTCAGCGGATCTCGGTGCTGTATGCAGATGATTTGCCTGATATGTTTGATAAAGCATTGTTTACCAGTTTTATTGACACCCTAAAACGCTTGGGCTATATTCAGGTTGAAAGTGAGTCGGGCGTGCTGATGTTTGATGAACGCATTGACAACATTGCCCAAAACGCCAAGTTTGTGCTGACGCCTGATATGATGAAATTGTTGCATCACACGGCAAGTTTGAGCGACAGCGATATTGAAACTGTCATCAAAGAGATGAGCACTAAGCGTAAATTTGGTAAATCAAAACGATAAAGGATTGTAGCAATCGGACAAAAGCCTGTCCTAAGATAGTGGTTTTGTTCTTGCAGATGTGTTGGCTTGGTGGGGTAAAAAAATCTTTTGCCCCATTGTTTTGCCCATCAAATATTATCAAGGGGCAAGGCGTTCAATGAGCCATTGATCACCATCTAGGCGATAGCGAATGCGGTCGTGCAGGCGAGATGGGCGACCTTGCCAAAACTCCACCGCATCGGCTCGCACCAGATAGCCACCCCAGTGTGGTGGGCGTGGCACGCTGATGGGGTGCTTGACACCAAAGAGTGCGGCTCGCTTGACGATGACGGATTTGTCGGTGATGACTTGGCTTTGTTCGCTTGCCCATGCACCGATACGGCTGGTGTAGGGACGGCTGGCAAAATACTCATCAGACGATGCTTCGTCCAATTTTTCTACCACGCCTTCAATACGCACTTGTCGCTCTAATTCTGGCCAAAAAAAGACAATGCTAATATGTGGGTTGGTTGCTAGTGCCCGCCCCTTTCTACTGTCATAATTGCTAAAAAACACAAAGCCATCATCATTAACTTCTTTAAGTAGTACCATGCGACTGCTAGGGCGATTATCGGCATCTACTGTCGCAATATTCATTGCAGTTGGCTCATTGACTTTGGCGGTCATAGCCTCATTTAGCCAAATTTTAAACTGCTCAACAGGGTTGGTGTGGCAATGTGATTTTGACAATTCTTGTTTGCTATAATCTTCTCGTATGTCGTGTAGGTTCATGATTTTACTCGCTTATTTAAACTTTACCACACCCACGCCAGTATCATCGTAGCCGTCTGCCTGACGCATGGCGGTCGCTTCATTGGGGGTGGGACGGCGTTCGTTGTGGTTGCAGGTGGTGCATTCAATCCATTCATCAAAAACAGGCTCAAACACCTGAATTTGTACCACCGTATCCACCGTGCGACAGTTTGGGCAGGCAACCCCTGCCAGAAATTGGCGTTTTGGGCGAGTGGATTGATAACGCATCAATCATCTCCAAAGCCACTGTGGCGAAGTAGGGCGTCAATTTTGGCTTCACGCCCAGCAAAGGCGATGAAATTTTCTTTGGCGGTGCGTGAACCTCCCATCGCTAGGATATTTTCGTAAAATGCCTGACCAATGCTGGGGTTGATGACACCAACCTCGCCTGCATTATCTTCAAAGACACCAAAGGCATCTGCCGATAAAAGCTCAGCCCATTTATAAGAATAATAACCAGCAGCATAACCGCCAGCAAAAATGTGTGCAAAGCTGTTGGCAAAGCGGTTGTTTGCTGGTGGCATGATGACAGCGACTTGTTTGCGGACTTGATTGATGGCGGTCAAGATTTGTTCATATTCATCAAAATTGCCTGCATGAATGCGTAAATCAAATAAAGCAAATTCAATCTGGCGTAGTGTCTGCAATCCAGATTGGAAGTTTTTGGCATTGAGCATGGCGGTCAGTTTGTCATCGGGCAGTGGCTCGTCTGTCTGAACATGACGACTGATTTTAGCAATGCCTGATTTGTCCCAAGCAAAGTTTTCCATAAATTGACTGGGCAACTCAACAGCGTCCCACTCCACACCACTAATGCCAGAGACATCAGCGATGCTAACTTTGGTCAATAGATGATGTAAAGCGTGCCCAAATTCATGGAATAAAGTCAAAACCTCATCATGAGTAAGTAGACTTGGTTTGTCGCCCACCGCTGGCGAAAAATTACCCACAACAAAGCATACAGGCAGGGTCTGTGAGCCACTTAGGCTGATATTTTTGGATTGAAAATCAGACAGCCATGCACCGCTAGATTTGCCCGAGCGAGCATATAGATCAATGTATGCCCCACCTATCAAGCCATCTTTGTCATGCACTTCATAAAACTGTACATCTTTATGCCAGACGGGTGCGTCTTTGGCGACAAATCGTACACCAAATAATGTCTTAATGATGTCAAACATACCATCTAAAACCACAGGTACAGGAAAGTATGGACGAATTGCCTCGCTGTCTAGGCTATATTTGGCGTTTTGCAATTTTTCACTGATAAAAGCAATGTCCCATGGTTGTACATCGTCCAGCCCTAGTGTTTTGGCAAATTCTTGAATTTCTCTCAAATCTTGTTTGGCAAAAGGCAGGGCTTTTTGTGCTAGGTTTAATAAAAACTCTTCAATCTGTTCGTGATTTTCTGCCATTTTTGTGGCAAGTGATACCCCAGTGTAGTCCTTGTAACCAAGCAGTCTTGCTTTGTCTGTACGCAGTTTTAGAATGCGAGCCATGATATCACTGTTGTCAAACTTACTCTCTTGCCCGTCTTTTTCGCCTGTAAAGGTTGCTTGGTCGGACGCACGAGTATGGTAAGCATGGTAGAGAGTTTCACGCAGTTTGCGGTCGGTTGCATATTGCATGACCGCCAAATACATTGGTACATCTAGCGTTGCCACATAGTCGGTGGGCAGGGATTTGTTGGGATATTTGGCTTTGTAATGCTCGCCTGCAGATTTTAGCAGTGCCAAGCCATTTGGTGTGATGCCATCTAACTGTTCATTGGTCAAGGGTAGGGCAAATGCCGCTGTTGCATCAAGCACATTGTCTGAAAATTGAGCAGATAGAACCGACAGCTCGCTTTGAATTTTGGCAAACTCATTTTTTTTGTCATCAGGTAGGCCGACCCCTGATAAATCAAAACTTTGCAAGGCAAGATATACCGCACGAATGCGAGCAATGTCAGTGCTGTCTTGCAAGGTGCTTTCTACCGCTTTGTATAGGTCATACAAGGGTTTTGATTGTCCAACTCGCACGCCAAATTCACTAAGCTTTGGTAAAAGTTCATGGTGTGTGTGGCGAATGTCTTCATCGCTCATCACGCTGTTTAGGTGTGATAGTACACCAAACGGCCGATGAATGGCACGAACCAGCTCATCAAATTGATCAATGGTGGCGATGGGTGTGTCGGCTGTATTGCCATTTTCAATATTGTCCAAAAAAGCATGAGCATCGTCAAGGGCTTGGTTTGTCTCTTGGCTTAATATGGCTGGTGTGGTTTTTGTAAAATCTACCAAGTGTAGGCGATTGTCAAAACTTGGGCTATTAAAATCAATACTCATATTTTTTCCTAAAATCTAAACAAATTTTTATGGCTTTGTGAAAATTATAAGGGCGAGTGCGTGATTTTGCAATGATACACACAGATTATTGTGTTATTTTGGATACAAAGTTGTGCCAACAAAGTGCTTAAAGTGTGTGGTAAGGCTCTGAAAAATGTGTCATTGATGAGTAGGGCGGTTGGTTGCAGATTGTCATTGCCACGGCTTTAAATCTATATTTAAATACAAATTTAAATATAAAAAGGGCAAAAACCGTTTGCCCTTTTTATATTTGTTGATCGGTTGATGAATGGCGATTACTCCACCGTAACCGATTTTGCCAAATTTCTTGGCTTGTCTACATCGGTGCCACGCACCAAGGCAACATGGTAGGAAAGTAGCTGTACGGCGATGGTGTGTACGATGGGTGATAATACACCAACATGGCGTGGCGTACGAATCACATGAATGCCTTCGGTTTTGGCAAAGTCGCTATCAAGGTCGGTCAGGACAAACAACTCACCACCTCTAGCACCAACTTCTTGCATATTGGCTTTGACCTTGTCTAGTAGCTTATCATTTGGTGCGATGACCACCACAGGCATATTCTCATCAATGAGTGCCAAAGGTCCATGTTTTAATTCACCTGCTGGATAGGCTTCGGCGTGTATATAGGTCAGCTCTTTTAGTTTTAAAGCACCTTCTAGGGCAATTGGGTAATGAATGCCACGACCTAGGAATAAAGCCGATGGTTTGGTGGCAAATTTTTGTGCCCAAATGGCCAGTTGCGGCTCTAAATTTAGGGCGTGCTGAATACTGCCGGGCAAAAGGCGTAATTCTTCGCCATATTGGCTTGTTTGTCCCTCATCAATATGACCACGAATTTTACCCAAGGTTACTGCCAAACCAAACAAAATGACCAGTTGGGTTGTGAATGCCTTGGTGCTTGCGACACCAATTTCTGCACCTGCACGCGTATAGATGGCAAGTGTGCTGTTGCGTGGCAGAGCAGATTCCATGACATTGCAAATAGATAGGCTGTGCATATGCCCTTGATTTTTTGCGTATTTTAGTGCCTCCATTGTATCAAGCGTCTCACCAGACTGGCTGATGGTGATGATGAGCTCGTTTTGATCGGTGATGACATCACGATAGCGGTATTCGCTGGCGATTTCAACATCACAGCGAATCTTGGCGATGGATTCTAGCCAATATTTTCCTGTTAGGGCGGCATAATAAGAGGTACCACAGGCTAAGATTTTGATGCTGTTAATTTGATTAAAAATTTCACCTGCATTTTCTCCAAAGTTCTCAGCGACAAAGCCACCGTCCAAGAATATCTCTGCTGTATCTGCAACGGCTTTTGGTTGTTCATTGATTTCTTTTTGCATGAAATGGTTGTGTGAGCCTAATTCAAGGCTGGCAAGCGATAGCTGAGAGGTTTTGATTTGGCGTTCTGGCGTGTTGCCATCTTTGTCAATCAAAGTTTCAATACCATCTGCGGTCAAGATGGCAATATCTCCATCTTCTAGGTAGGTAACCTGACGAGTAAACGAAACCACCGCTGAGACATCAGAGGCGATGAACACTTCGCCCTCACCAAAACCAATTAAGAGCGGACAACCCATGCGAGCCACCACCATCTGTGTGGGGTCATCTGGCGTGATGACAGCGATGGCGTATGCACCATGAAAGCGAGAACAAGCAGTCTGTACTGCACGATAAAGATGGCCACCGTTTTGGGTGTATTCATGATGAATGCTGTGGGCGATGACCTCGGTGTCAGTCTGCGATTCAAAGTCAAAACCCAAAGCTTCTAGGCGTGTCCGCTCAGACTCAAAATTCTCAATGATGCCGTTATGCACCACAGCAATGGTGCCACCTGAGATGTGTGGGTGAGCATTTGGTTCTGTAACGCCACCGTGTGTTGCCCAGCGAGTGTGTCCGATGCCAATATTGCCAAACAAGCCTTTGGCACGAGCTGCCTCTTCCATCAGTGCCACACGACCGACACGGCGTACACGCTTGATTTTGTTTTCTTCTTTGCTATAAATGGCGATGCCTGAGGAATCATAGCCACGATATTCAAGGCGTTTTAGGCCATCTGTCAAAAAATCAACAATATTAGCATCACGACGAATGCCACCGACGATACCGCACATAAAAGTTCCTTAGTATCAAAAAAATTAATAGACCAATTAACAAAAAATAAGTCGCCCAAATCGTTGTGCGAACATTTTGTGGTGGTTTATTATAGTGGAATTTTAGGATAAGATGAAATTTTATGATCATCAGATTACAAAAATAAACCAAAAAACACCACCTAATTTGGGCGGTGTTTTTGTTAATGGTCATGCTTAAATCTTGCCGACTGCCAGCAGGTTTGAATGATTATTGGGGTGATTTTAGTAAGACTTTGGCGATGATGTTGCCACCATCGTGCAATTCAAGCGATAATTCGTCTGTTTCATTTTTAATCACTCGCCAATCACCATCAGCTGTTGGGTTGCCATTGGCGGTAACAGTGATGCTTTTATTTTTTAGGCGAATCATGGGCGTTTTGTGTTCATAGCCACAATGGGTCAGCCCCAAGATTTCGTGGGCGATGGCAGCTGCTTGTGTGCGGTGTGGGGCAACATAGCGACATGGCATACCATCAATGCTGATACAATCACCCAGTGCATAAATGTGTGGCACGCTCGTTTGTAAGGTGCTACGATGCACAGCGATGCCTGTGCGTTTGTTAAAGTCCACACCTGCATGGGTGGGCAGTTCTGCATCTACCATCAGCCCAGTTGCCACAATGACCTCGTCAAAGTGCAGTGTTTGTTCGTTGTTGTTGGTTAAGTCAATCAGGGTGATGTCATGACCTGTATGGCTTGGTACCATGCCATTGACCATGCTTTTGCCCAGCCAACCAATGCCCTTATTTTTGATGGCGGATAAAATGCGTTCGCCTGCGATTGCTGGCAACAGTGTGGATAATGGGTAAGCACCGACATCAATAAGACTTACCTGATGCCCTGCATGAATCAGGTCTTCTGCCAATTCTATGCCAACCATGCCTGCACCGATGATGGCCAGATTTTTTGGTTGTTTGCCTGTGCTTAGATGTGTTTGTAGGGCAAGGAATTTTTCAAGGTTGTTGATGTGCCATGCCATGTCTTGGGCGATGGTGGGTGGATAGGCAGGGATTGCACCGATGGCCAGCACCAAATCATCGTAGCCGATATTGCCACAAGTGGTTTGCAGAGTCTGTGTATTGGTATCAATGTGTGTTACAAAGGTGTTGGCAAGCAGTCTGACTTGATTGTCTGTTGCTGACTGCGCAGCGGTGGTGCGTACCAAATCGCTGGCAGTTTTGCCCTGTGAGAGGGCGACAGACAGCATAGGTTTGTGATAGCGGTCGCCACGGTCGCCACAAATGAGCGTTATGGGGATTTGCTTGTCCAACGCACGCACCGCATCAACCACGCTCCAACCAGCCAAACCACCACCAATGATGACAATGCCTCGTTGATTATTGTGATAAGCAAATGCAGTCAATGAATGGTCATTTAGGTGGGCATCATCGGCTTTAAATCCGCTCTTTGTTGTGCCACAGAGTGGGCATTGCCAGTCATTTGATATGTCTACAAAGCGTGTACCAGTAGCCAGACCATTTTTTGGGTCGCCTAATTTTTCATCATAAACATAACCGCACGCTAGGCAGGTGAATTTTTGCCAAGCATCATGACCGTTGGTTGTCATCGTTGTTTATCCTTTGTTTGTTTGATTGTGTTTGATTGATTAATTAATTGTATTGACTTGGGCAGAATAGGGTGCATAAGTATAGCACAAATGTGCACTAGGCTTGGTTGGAATTTTATGGGTTTGTTGATGATTTGCAATTTATCAGCTTGTCCCCATGTAGTGATGGCGTTTTATTTTATATTTTTGTTTTATATTCTTGTTAAGAAGAGCTGTCATGACCGATATTCAACCCCCTTTGCAATACCGCCAGCGTTTTTTTATTGAGCATTCGCCTGTGCGTGGTGATGTGGTACGCTTATCTGATGCTTATCAGACTGTCATCACCAAGAAAAACTACCCCACTGCCATCAAGGCCTTGCTTGGTGAAATGTTGGTTTCGGCCAGTTTGCTGATAGGTACACTCAAAATCAATGGCAGGCTGTCTGTACAATTACAATCATCAGATGAAAATGCCCCTTTGTCATGGGCGATGGCAGAATGCGACCACACAGGACAGGTGCGAGCGTTGGCAGGGTTTAAAAATGCCGATGAATGGCAGAATGCAACCACAAGCCGTCAGGCATTTGCACAGCTTGGTCAGGGCGTGTTGTTTATCAGCATTCACCCAGAGCGAGGCGAGGCATATCAAGGCATCGTAGAGCGTGTGAGCGATGACTTGGCCGAGTGTTTGGCACATTATCAAAAGCAGTCGGCACAGATTCCAACGCTACTAAAACTTGCCACCAGTGATGAGGCGGCTGGTGGTATTTTGGTACAGCTTTTGCCACAGACAGACGCAGACCGTGAAAACGACCCAGACCTATGGGAGCGTATGAGTGCCTTGACCAGCACGATTCGGGCAGATGAGCTGACCGAGCTTGATGCTGATGAGATCTTGTATCGTCTGTATCACGAAGAGCAGGTGGCAATACCAGAGGCCAGTCCGCTAGAATTTGGCTGTACTTGCTCGGCACAAAAAAGCGAAGGAGCAATCTTTCAGCTGGGGCATCAAGAGGCACTGCACGCCTTAGACGCACACGGTGGCGTGCTTGCACTCGATTGTGGGTTTTGTGGGCAGTCTTATGAATTTGATGAAAAGGCGGTGAATGCCTTGTTTGTGTGATGTGCTGTGGCTGTGCGTAGATTTGCCATACGCATTCATGTCAATGATTGTTTTTATTTTTATCATCAAATCATGTGGATAAATCATTCGGGCAAATCGTAGGGGCGAAATGTTTTTCGCCCCTACTTGCTGTTGCTATTTGATGTAGCGGTAGATCAGTAGCCTGCCTGATTAAGCTTTCTGTATTCATTACAGCCACCTTGATGGCCCAGATCACAGGCTTCGCCATACCATTTTTTGGCAGTTGATTTATTTTGGTGTACGCTATCTCCGTTATCATACAAAATCCCAATGTTATAGGTGGCCTTTGCATGGCCTTGGGTATAGGCTTTTTTCCACCATGTCATCGCATTGGCATGGCTTTGGCGTATGCCTTGCCCATTGTAATACATATTGCCCAAATTAAATTGAGCATCTGCATATCCTTGCTCTGCTGACTTTTGATACCACCACACCGCCTGAGCGTCGTCTTGCTTAACACCCAGTCCTTCATCGTACATCACGCCCAAATTATATTGAGCTGACGCATTCCCTTGCTCTGCCAGTCTTTTAAAGATGGAAAAAGCTTGGTTGTAGTTTTGATTGTCATAATGGGACATGGCTGTATCCCAGTCATCGGCCATCGCAGGGGCGGTTATGCTTAGGCTTATTGCCAGCAGGGCAGTGGATAGGGCATATTTGAGTTTCATGATTGGCTCTCCTAAAAAAATAGCCACCTCATCATATAAAATTTATTGTCTTTGGCAATGGGGCGTGTTGTTTATTTATGATGCTGTTGGCGGTGCATGGCGTTTGTGCTTGTTGATGCGGTTTTCAAAGAGTCTAAAACCAATCATGATGACCCATGCCAAAATCAGATAAATCACACCAGCGGCGGTGTACATCTCAATGTGCATATAGTTTTTGGCAGAAAGATTTTTGGCGGCGTAGGTCAGCTCTGCCAGTGTGATTGATGCTGCCAAGGCACTGCCTTTTAGGATAAAGATGACCTCATTGCTATATGCAGGGAGCATGATGCCAAAGGCTCGTGGCAACATGATGCGGTGTATTTTTTGCCATTTTGACATACCGATGGCGTCGGCTGCTTCTAGCTCGCCTTTGGGAATGGCAACAATCGCCCCACGCACGATTTCGGCGATGTAGGCGGCGGTGTTGAGCGTAAAGGCGATGATGGCACACCAGTAGGCCTTTTGAAAGATTGGCTCCCACAAAAAGCTGTCTTTGACAAATTCAAACTGCCCAAGCCCTTGATAAATCAAAAAAATCTGAATGAGTAGTGGTGTCCCACGAAAAAAGAAAATATACACAAAGGGCAGTGCTTTAATCCAAATATGCTTAGATGAACGCAGCAGCCCCAACACCACCCCAAAAATCAAGCCAAATACGCAGGATATCGCCACCAGTTCAATGGTGATGACAGATGCTTTTAGCATGGTGGGTAGATGTTCTACAACGGCTGTCCAATTTAGACTCATGCTTGTCCCCCTTTGCCCTTGGCAAGTGCCTTGGCATAGCGTGCCGCAGGATTGGCTCGCCACTCAAAATGCGTCATCAATAAAGTAACGATGGTCGTCAGTGCCAAATAGATGAACGCTGCCACGATATAAAAAGTAAATGGCTGTTGGGTGCTTTGGGAGGCTCGGCCTGCATAGTACATCAAATCTTGCAAGCCAATCAGTGATACAAGGGCGGTGTCTTTTAGTAGTACAAGAGTCAGATTGCCCAGACCAGGCAAAGCGACAATCCACATTTGTGGTAGGATAATGCGTCTGACCGTTTGGATTGGACGCATACCAAGACTGTGTGCAGCCTCCCACTGACCTTTTGGTATTTCTTGTATCGCCATGCGAAACACTTCGGTTGCGTATGCACCAAACATGATGGACAATGCCGCCACACCTGCCCAAAATCTACTCATATCAATGCGATCTGTATGACCGATTTGGGTGGCGATGATTTGTATCAGTGCATCACTACCAAAATAAACAAAAAACACCATGAGAAGTTCAGGCACACCACGCACCACTGTTGTATAAGCATCAGCGATGCGTTGCAGTAGCCAAATGCCAGACAGCTTAGCGGCAGCACCAAGCAGACCCAGCACCAAGCCGATGATGAGACTGATGAAACCAAGCTCAATGGTGAGCCATGTGCCTTGTAGTAAAATTGGGCCGTAGCCTTGTAGGTCAAACACAAAAATGCCCTATAAAAAGACGGATATCACAATATATACCTATATCAACAAGATATACGACAAGATAAAAATAAGCAATTTGGGCATCAGTCATCAAATTAACCGACCCAAACCGATTATTTTAACAAAATTTTACACGCCTTAAAACATTTATTTTTTTAGATTTGCGTTGTTGATGGGCAAGGCAATGATCAAGATGATGGCTAAGCTCTCATCATGAATGGTTTGCCTATTTGCCAAGCAGTACGGTAGGGTAATTTAGGGCGTATCCAAAGATACGCCCTAAATGATAGATGATTTTATGACATGAACATCAAAAAAATATTCACATGACAGGCATTAAAAATACTTGCTGACCAGTTCATCGTATTTGCCAGACTCTTTTAATTTGGCAAGTGCGTTATTAAACTCATCTTTTAGCGGGTCATTTTTACGCAAGGCAATGGCAACGGTATCGTTGATGTCAACTGGCTCGCCTTTAACCTCAAAGTCTGCACCTGTATCGGTTTTTAGCCAGTCTAGTGCAGGGACAATGTCAGACATCATGCCATCAACACGCCCAGCTGATAGGTCAAGATAGGCGTTGTCTTGTTTGTCATAAGCCTTAACGATGGCATTGGGTTGTTGGTTGGCTAGATAGTCTGCTGATACTGTGGCTTGCTGTACGGCGATGTTCTTACCGTCAAGAGCAGTAGCAGACAGCTCAACACCTTTTTTGCCAAGCAATACCAAAGTGTTGTTAAAATAAGAGTCGCTAAAATCTACGACTTTGGCGCGTTCTTCGGTGGCAGACATACCAGCCATCACCGCATCATATTTTTTGGCTTGAAGCCCTGGGATTAGCCCTTCCCAATCTTGGCTTTGGATATCGCAGGTGGCTTGCATCTCTTGGCAAAGTGCGTTGGCAAGGTCAATTTCAAAACCAACCAAATTACCGCTGGCATCTAAGTAGCTAAATGGTTTAAAGCTAGACTCGGTGGCAATGCGGATTTGTTTTGTGGCAGTGTCAGAGGCTGTTTTGGCTGATTGTTCAGCAGGGGCTTTATCTCCACCACAGGCACTGATAAAAGCGGTTAAGGTCAAGGCACTAATTAGTTTTAATTTCATTGCTGTATTCCTATTGGTTAATCATTTGATGATGTGAGTCAATTATTTAAAATTTGCCGCTTCAATTTCTGCCAGTTTGCCAGACTCTTTGAGCTTGGCAAGAGCAGTGTTGAACTCGTTTTTCAGCTCGTCGCCTTTACGCACAGCAATCCCGATATTGTCGTTATTGTCAATCTCTTCGCCCACCAGACCAAAGCCTTCTCGCCCTTGTTTTAGCCATTCAGCAGCAGAGACTTTTTCTGCCATGACAGCAGCGTTACGACCTGCTTGTAGGTCAAGATAAGCATTAAGATAGGTGTCGTATAACTGAACGGTATTGCCGTCTTTGCCGTCATATTTTTGGGCAATATAAGCAGCACCTGTGGTTGAGCGTTGACCGCCCAAGATGGTGTTTTTTATGTTATTTGGGTCAAAACTGCCGTCTGTTTTTGATAGCCAGATGATGGTATTTGAAAAATAAGGTTCGCTAAAATCTACTTGTTCTAGACGCTCTGGCGTGATGGACATACCTGCGATGATGGCGTCATATTTTTTGGCATTAAGACCTGGAATCAGACCGTCCCAATCTTGGGCGACAATTTCGCATTTGGCGTTGATTTCAGCACAGATGGCATTCATCACATCAATATCAAAACCGATAATTTTACCATCTGGGGCGGTGTCATTAAATGGAGGATAAGCTGCCTCGGTGGCGATTTTCAGATGACGCTGTTCGCCAGCTGAGTTTGTGTCAGCTTTGCTTGCCTCAGTGGTGGTTTGAGTCTCTGGTTTGTTACCACAGGCGACTAGGGCAAGAGCGATGGCTGCGATACTGCCTAATTGGGAAATTTTCATAAAAAATCCTTGATAAAAATAAAACGAAAAAACCAAATAAAAGCTAAAAACTGAATGAATTTAGGAGCGGTGCGAGGCCATAAATTCACGCACTCGTTCGGATTTTGGATTGTCAAAAACTTCAGCAGGCGTGCCCATTTCCTCAATGCGTCCTTGATGCAAAAAGACGATTTTATCAGAAACCTCACGAGCAAAACGCATCTCGTGAGTAACGATGAGCATGGTGCGACCTTCGCCAGCAAGCTCTCGCATGACAGCAAGTACTTCATTGACAAGCTCTGGGTCAAGTGCTGAGGTTGGTTCATCAAACAGCAAGACTTGTGGCTTCATTGCCAAGGCACGAGCAATCGCCACACGCTGACGCTGACCGCCAGAAAGGTTGTCTGGATAAGCATTTTTCTTGTCCAGCAGGCCGACTTTGTCCAGCAGTTGTTCAGCTTCAGCGATTGCTTGCGATTTGGGTTGTTTGAGTACTTGGGTTGGGCCTTCAATGATGTTGTCTAAGATGGTTTTGTGTGGCCACAGGTTGAAGTTTTGAAAAACAAAACCGATTTTTGAGCGTAAATCTTCAAGCTGTTTTGGATTTTTGGCAGCCAATTCCCCTTTTTTGTTGGTTAAAATCAGCTCTTTACCACCAACGATGATTTTGCCTTGCGTGGGGTTTTCTAGTAGATTGATACAGCGAAGCAGGGTGGATTTGCCTGAACCTGATGAACCAAGAATGCTGATGACATCGCCATCATGGGCGGTCAAAGATACGCCTTTTAGCACTTGTAATGAGCCGTAACTTTTATGAATGTCTTGTAAATCTAAGGCGATGGAACGAGTGTCGGTCATAGGAATGTTGCTTAAAATATCAAAAGAATAATGGGTTATTTTCGCCAAAACCGCACAAAAAGGCAAATGTTTTTTGTTGGTTTTCAAGAATTTTTAATAATCTATAAAAAAGTTTGGCATTTTGGTGAAATTTTTTGTGAATTTTCATGGAAAAATCGCCGACTGATTGCTATGATAGGGCAATTTCGCCAGATAAATTAAGATGAGCAAATGGAGAGATGGCATGAATATTGATGTGTATATGAATCAGCTTGGCAAGCAAGCCAGAGCAGCCAGCCGAGCGTTGGCGGCGGCAGACACCCAGACCAAAAATACCGCACTGGCGGCAATTAAGACGGCAATGCTTGCCCAAAAAGCCGACATCTTGGCTGAGAACGCCAAAGATGTGGCAGCAGGCAGAGATGGTGGGCTAGATGAGGCTTGGCTGGATCGTTTGGTAATCAATGAGAGTCGTTTTGCTGATGGCTTTGAATATGGACTGGGAGCAGAGATTAGTATCTCAACGGACAAAATCCACGCCAGAGGTCATGTGGGACTGCATGGACTGACCTCCCAAAAATGGGTGGTGTTCGGGCATGGGGAGATTCGCCCTTAATCGGTCAGTAGCTCAAAACAAAAAAAGCGTGCATGACACGCTTTTTTTTGAGTGTGGCGGATGGTCAGTAGTCTCGTTGGTTTAAGCGTCTGTACTGATCACAGCCTTCTTGGTATCCCAAATCACAGGCTCTGCCATACCATTCTTTGGCGGTGCTTAGGCTTTGGTGTACGCCCTCGCCATTATGATATTTTACCCCGATGTTGTAGGCGGCTGTTGCGTCACCTTGGGCATAGGCTTTTTGCCACCATGCTAAGGCTTCGGCATGGCTTTGGCGTACGCCGTGTCCATCGCTATACATATTGCCCAAATTAGATTGGGCTAATGCAACCCTCTGCTCAGCTGCTTTCTTATACCAAGCCACCGCCTGTGTATAATCCTGCTTCACGCCGTATCCATTGCGATACATATAGCCCAAATTATATTGAGCCTCTGCATCCCCTTGTTCGGCTAGGCGTTTAAAGATGGTAAAGGCTTGGCTGTAATTTTGTGAATCATAGTAAGACACGGCGGTGTCAAAGTCATTCGCCATCGCAGGTGTTGCCACGCTTAGGCTCAGTGCCAGTAGTAGGGCGGATAGGGCAGGTGTTTTCATGAGATTCTCCAAGAAAGTGCGTGTAGGAATGATAGGGGATTTTGCCCACTTTTGCAATCTTTGGCAATAAAAAAAGGACGGTAAATTTTCCGTCCTTTTTTGGTGCTGTGAAGTCAATCAATCCAAAAACGCAAAATGCTCAATGTCCATCTGTGTCATGACATCGCTTGGTGTGGTCATGGCACTGGCGTGAGCATCACTGCGTGGTAGAATTTTTTCAAAGTAGAATTTGGCGGTTTGTGTCTTGGCAAGATAAAATTCACGAGGCTGTTCGCCGCCATTTTTCATTTTATCAAAAGCAACCGCCGCCATTCTTGCCCAGTGGTATGCCATCATGACATAGCCTGCATACATCAGATAATCATCAGATGCTGCCGAGACGATATCACGGTCCTTTCTGGCAGCCAATAGTAGGCGTGTGGTCAGCATATTCCATTCGGCACACAATTTGGTCAATGCCCAAACATACTGACGCATGTCTTTGTCTAGGGCGTATTCACCACACCACTTCATAATGCCTGCGGTGTAGTCTCGTACCAGTTTGCCACCACCATGCAGTAACACTTTGCGACCTAATAGGTCAAGTGCCTGTACGCCTGTTGTTCCTTCATACAGTGTTGAAATGCGAGCATCACGAGCAATAAGCTCCATGCCTGTTTCTTTGATGTAGCCGTGTCCGCCATAGATTTGTTGTCCATGTTTGGCACATTCAATACCAAGCTCTGTCAAAAATCCCTTTAAAATCGGTGTATAAAAACCAAGCTTATTGTCCCATTTTCTAATCTCATCTTCATCGCCACGAACCACCGCATTGGATAGATGGTCGGCATAGCGTGCTGAATGATAAATCATAGAACGAGCACCCTCGCTAAATGCTTTTTGGGTCAGTAGCATACGGCGTACATCAGCATGATGAATGATGGCATCACCTGCTTGGCTGGGCTCTTTGGTGCCTGATAAGGCACGCATGGAGCGGCGCTCTTTGGCATAGGGTAGAGAGTTTTGGAATGACAACTCCATATGAGCCAAGCCCTGAATGCCTGTGCCAATACGCGCAGTATTCATGTAGGTAAACATGGCTTTTAGACCTTTGTTTGGCTCGCCAATCAGATAGCCTGTTGCTCCATCAAAGTTTAGTACGCAAGTTGCTGATGATGAAATGCCCATTTTGTGCTCAATTGAACCACAAGTTACGGCATTGCGTTTACCCATTTCCCCATGACCATCTACCAAAAATTTTGGCACGATGAACAATGAGATGCCTTTTGTCCCTTCTGGTGCATCAGGTAGGCGAGCTAATACGATGTGAATGATGTTTTCGGTCAAATCGTGCTCACCTGCACTGATGAAGATTTTTGTGCCTGTAATGCTATAAGTACCATCATCATTTGGCGTGGCACGAGTTTTCATTTGATTTAAGTCGGTGCCTGCTTGTGCTTCGGTCAAGCACATCGTCCCAGACCATTCGCCAGAGACGAGCTTGGGCAGGTAGGTATCTTTTTGTGCGTCATCTCCATATTGTAAAATGGTATTTACCGCACCAATGGACAAACCAGGATACATTGCCCATGGCCAGTTGGCTGTACCCATCATCTCAGATTTGATGAGATTTAAAGACATTGGTAGATTCATGCCACCAAATTTTTCTGGGTAAGAAATGCCTTGCCAGCCACCCTCAACAAATGCTTGGTATGCTTCTTTAAAGCCTTTGGGTGTGGTTACCTCGTTGTCTTTAAAGTGGCACCCTTCGGCATCTGCGTCTTGATAGATGGGGGCGAGCATATTTTGGGCAAAATCGGCAAATCCTGCCAAAATCATCTCAACCGATTCGGCATCTGCACCATCGCCATTATCCAAGGTCTTGTAATGTGCCTGAAAATCAAACACTTCATTCATCAAAAATTTGATGTCTCTTAAAGGGGCTTTGTAATTCAGCATATCCTATCCTAGTTGGTAATAAGTTGTGAAATTGTCAAATGTCAAGATGTGCATCATGCACATCTGCTTTCAATATACATGAAAACACACCAAAATTATGCAACTTTTTATATTATATAAATTATTTTCATAATAAAATAATTTAATTATAAATATTAATTATGAGTTAATGGGTAAATCTACGGCATCTAGGTTGATTTTTGCCCCTGTCCACAGTTCAAAGGCGATTTTGGCCTGATTGATGAGCATGCCATAGCCGTCTGATGTGCGTACGCCTTGCTTGGCAAAGTGATTTAAAAATGCTGATGGCTTGCCGTACATCATGTCGTAGGCAAATTGAGTGCAAAGATTTGGCGATAGACTGAGCGTTTGTCCTGTGGTGGTGGCACTTGTGGCATTGATGATGACATCAAAGCTAGGATTACCAGTTGCCAAAGTGTCTAAGGTATGCACTGTGATTTTGCCCAAACTTTTAAAGTCATTTTGCAAAGTTTCTGCCTTGGTGAGCGTACGGTTAAAGATGGTTAATTTTGCACCCTGTTCAATAAGGGGTAAGATGATGCCACGAGTTGCCCCACCTGCCCCAATGATGGCAATATTTTTGTCTTTTAGATCAATGCCTTGCGTATTTAAGTCCGCCACCAATCCTTGCCCATCTGTGTTATCGCCGTGCAGTTTGCCATCTTGCATAATGAGCGTGTTCACAGCTTTAGCGGTGTAGGCGTACTCGCTCAAACTTTGGCACAATTGAAAAGCAATTTCTTTAAAAGGCAAAGTGATGTTTGCCCCTGTGCCACCCCCATGAAAAAACGCCTCAACCACCGCACGAAAACTTGCGACATCATCAGGGCAAAATTGTCTACAATAGCGAATATTTGCTCCGATACTATCAGCAAAGGCATGATGGATTTGTGGGCTTTTTGAATGATTGATGGGATTGCCAATGACGATAAAATGCTGCATGATTTTTCCAATTTTTTAAATGTCGTGTTTTTGAATCTTATGTAAAGCTAGGTTTTGTAAGAAAAATTGTAAGAAAAGATGTGTTTATTTTTCAGTATTTATCAAAAAATAGCAAGTTTTTTAAATTTTAGGTACAATAAGGTCAATCTTATTTTTAATCAACCATCATGACCAACACTACCAAAAAATCCAGATTTGCTTTGTTTATTGTCGCCTTGTTCATCGTGTTTGCTGTTGTGGCGTTTTTGATGTTTCGCCCCATCTCTTCTGCCGAAAAAGTTGTACAAGACGATGGCGAAAGCAAAATCTACGCCCCTGTCAACTATGACACAAGTCATTGGACAAAAAGCCCCAAGCAATCAGTCGATTTTGAACAGCTAAAAACCAAACTTGGTACAACCGCAACACAAGAAAATACACTTGATTTTTATGGCAATCATGCCAAAAAGTACCGATTTTCTGGCAGGGCTGAACCGCCTTTTTATGTCATTGAGTCTGATGATGTATTAGAGGTGGCATGGTACTATGCTGCCCCAAAAGATGATGAGCGTCAAAAACAAGCCAGTCTCAATTATGCCCAAAAAGTGTATGCCATGATGGGTGCTTATGCTGGCGTTGATGGCGAACAGTTGGTGCAGACAATTTTGCATCACCCAAACAAACCTTTTGGTGATAAGATGGCTGGCGTTATCATGGCAGATTGTATGAATTATCAATGTCGGATTGTTTTTCAAAAATGATTGACAACCACCCTAAGAATCATTAGGTAGCGGGCGACATTGATGGCATATTTTATTTTTCACGATGGCAAGTTGATGAATCATCATCAAATCATGGATAATCGTGGTTTGGCGTATGGCGATGGTTTTTTTAGCACGATGGGTGTATGTCGTGGTCAGATTTTATTTGCCAAAGGTCATCAAGATAGGTTGATACAGTCATCAAAATGCTTTGAGTTTTTGGTGGATACTGATGCTTTGATGGTGGCACTTGCTGATTTGGCAAAACAAATACACCAAGGCATGATAAAAATCATCATCACTCGTGGTGTTCAAAGTGTGCGTGGCTATGGTTATGAGAGCGATGAGTCGTGCGTATTGATTAAGGCTGTGTCATCAGACATCTATCAGGGGGTGTGTTTTTATGACGACATTCCTTGCCAATCGTCTGGCATGGCAGTGTGTTTGAGCGAAAAACTATCTCTACGCACACCACGCTTTGCTGGGCTAAAACTGATCAGCAGTCATGAGCAAGTTTTTATTCATCAAGAACTACAAAGCCTACAAAAAAATCATCATAATGTTGTCGAGGGTTTGGTGGCAAGTATGTCTGATGAGTGGGTGAGCGGTGCTATGAGTAATGTGTTTTATCGGCTTGATGATGCTTGGCATACCCCGCCTGTGAGCAGATGTGGGGTCAATGGTGTGATGCGTCAGGTAATCATGACAAAATTTGGTCTTGATGAACGCAGATTGACCAATGATGATTTGTTCAAAATTGATGGGCTTGCTTTTTGTAATGCAGTGCGTGGCGTAATGCCCATCCATGCGTTGATGATTGGTGAGGTGGTACAAAGATTGCCGCATGATTTTTGTGATGTTGTGAAATCGCATCTAGATAATTTTAGAAACATTTAGCGACATTGAAACCATCACAAACATGGTACAATAACGGCAATTTGAACTGACATTTAAACATCTATGACAAAAGCTGCTCAAAAACTTAAAGTTAAAAAACCAAAAAAATCAAATAAAAAACAGCGTGTATCAAAAAAACCTAAGTCGCTATGGCTGATAAAGTTGATGATGCTTGCACTTTTGACGCTGTTGGTGAGCATTGTTTATATGAGTTTGTTTGCTAAAACCGACCAAAAAGCACAAACATTAACCGTCAAAAAGGGTGATACTTATCATGGGCTACTGGTTAATCGCCCATGGCAAACCTCGCTGTTTTCATCAAGCTTTGTAACCAAATTGTATTTAAAAGTGTATGCCCATGCGTCCTTAAAAGAAGGCATGTATCAAATCCCTGCTAATGCCAGCCTAAAACAGGTCGTGGACATCCTGTCAAAGGGTTCTGATATGCAAATGATTAGGGTGCAAATCATTGAAGGTAAAAATATCAAGGACTTGTATCATACCATTAAAAATACTGATGGCGTGGTGCTTGAGGTGCTGACACCACGAACGGACAATTATTCGTGGGTAGATGCCATGAAAGACAACAAGAAGGTAGCGGCAGCATTAGGCGTTTCTGCGGTGAATGGCAATTTGGAAGGTCAGTTTGCACCTAATACTTATTTTTTTGAGCAAGGCACAAGTGATAAAAAAATCTTACAAAAACTTTATGATGCCCAGCAACAAATTTTAGATGCTGCTTGGAGTAATCGCAACAAAAGCTTGCCTTATAAGGATAAATATGAGGCACTCATCATGGCAAGCATCATTGAAAAAGAAACAGGCATTGCTGATGAAAGATGGCAGGTATCGGCAGTTTTTGTCAATCGCTTGGGCAAAAATATGCGGCTACAAACCGACCCAACCATCATTTATGGACTGTTTGACCGCTATGATGGCAAAATTTACCGCTCCAATATTAACGAGAAAACCGCTTATAATACCTATCAAATCAATGGGTTGCCACCTACGCCAATTTCCTTGCCATCAAAAGCATCTATCGATGCTGCCATGCACCCTGCTGACACTAAGGCGTTGTATTTTGTGGCGACAGGTAAGGGTGGACATAAATTTAGCCAAACCTTAGATGGGCATAACCGTGCCGTTGCTCAGTACCGTGTGGTCATGGCAAACAAACAATAGCAACAAATAGTCATAAATCAATGAGTGAATAGATTTTAGTGGCAATAAATAATTATGGTTTTAAAAAGGACAGTCATGAATATCGCACCAAAATTTATCAGTTTTGAAGGAACAGAAGGTGTGGGCAAAACCACAGCCATTGATGGGCTTTGTCGGCATTTGGACGAGCTTGGTGTGGCATATGTACGCACTCGTGAGCCAGGTGGGGCGGATATGGCAGAGCTGATTCGTGGTATTTTATTGAATAAAAACAGTATCCTACACGATGATACCGAGCTGCTTCTTATGTTTGCTGCTCGTGCTGACCACTCATACAAGACGATTTTGCCTGCTTTAGATGCTGGCAAGTGGGTTGTTTGTGATAGATTTATTGATAGCACGGTGGCCTATCAGGGTTTTGGGCGTTTTCATGGAGAGCAATCAGCACTTGATAAGATTGATTTGTTGATAAAAAACTTCGTACCACGCTTGCCAGATATTACGCTGTGGCTAGACCTAGATGTTGCCATAGGCATGGCAAGGGCGAAAAATCGTAGTCAGGCAGACCGTTTTGAGTCATTGGACACCAGTTTTTTTGATAAAGTATATCAAGGCCTAGAATACGGATTTAATAAAAACAGTGAACGCATTTGTCGCATTGATGCAAGTGGTAGCACTGATGAGGTGGCAAGTCGCATTCGTGAGGCAGTGGGTTTGTAGGTTAAGACCTGTGCAGTTTTTAGAAAATTTGATCAGCTTTGTGTCTTTTGGGCGTGTTTTTAAGCGTGAGTCAGGCTTGGCAAATATGGTGTGTGGCAAATGTTAAGCTATTGTGTGGATTTTATCATCAAAGAAACTTCTGGTTATTTTTATTAAAATATCATGATTCATGTATTATGCCAAAAATCATCATTAAAGGATAATAAAAATGCGTACAATCATTAAACCAGCCTTATTGGCGTGTACTTTGTCATTAGCGACCATTTTGCCAAACAATCCTTTGTTATCGTCAGCACAGGCAGTAACACAAGTGGATTTTGCCGATTTGGTTGAGCGGGTGTCTTCTGGTGTGGTACGCATTTCTACCACCAAGCCCATCACTGACGGTGAGATGATGCGTACGCAGGCACAGATGCTGGGGCAGTATTTGGGCGAGCAGGTGAATGTACCGACGATTGAACAAGGCTTTGGAACAGGATTTTTCATCAGTAAAGATGGCTATGTCATAACCAATCGTCATGTTGTTGAAGGGGTGCAGACGATTACGGTAACGCTCAATGATCGCACGGAGATGGACGCAGTGTTGGTTGGTTCGGACGAAGCGTCAGACATTGCGGTCTTAAAGGTGGAGGGTGATCGGTTTCCTGCACTGACCATGTCCGACCGAGTGTTGAGAGTGGGTGAGCCTGTATTGGCGATTGGCTCGCCATTTGGCTTTGATTATTCAGCGTCAGCAGGGATTGTCTCTGCCAAATCTCGCAATATCACCCCTGATGCTGCCGTGCCATTCATTCAGACAGATGTTGCACTAAACCCTGGCAATTCTGGCGGCCCTTTGTTCAATCAGCAGGGCGAAGTTGTGGGTGTCAACTCACATATTTTTAGCGACACAGGCGGTTATATGGGATTGTCATTTTCCATACCAATTGATACCGTCTTGCATATTTATGAGCAAATCAAAACGACGGGTCGGGTGCGTCGTTCAGCATTGGGCATTGTCGTGCAAGATGTTGATAGAAACCTTGCCGAAGTGTATGGGCTGGCTCGTCCCCAAGGTGCACTTTTAACCAGAGTGGGGGCAGGTTCGCCAGCAGATATGGCAGGGTTGGCGGTGGGGGATTTGGTGCTAAGTTTTAATGGCGTGCCCATCAGTCAGGCTGCAGAACTTCTAAACCTACTAAACCGTACTAAGCCGAATGATGTTTTTCATTTAACTTATCAAAGAGGCAAACAAACCTATGTGGCACAAGGTCGGTTTGATGAAGCACCAACCGATGTCTTTGCAGGTGGAGAGCGTCCAAATAATAACGGCCTAAAATTGGGCTTGCGTCTAAAAGAGCTTTCGCCAGCCGAGCAGGAGGCACTCGCCAATTTTGGTGTGCAAGGGGGCGTCATCATTACTGCGGTTAGCCCCATGGGATTGGCGGCACGCACAGGCATACAAGTAGGTGATGTGATTTTGGGCTTAAATGGTCGCCCAACTTCCCATGTCGAAGAGATGGCACTGGCGGTACAAAGTTTGCCCAAAAAAGGTGTTGTGCCAGTACAGCTGATTCGCCAAGGCACGCCTGCCATCATCGGTATGCGTATTGAGTAACATAAATTTGTAAAATAAATTCCGAAAAATCCGTCAAAAGCCAAATTAATTATGATAAACTAGACTTATTTTTGATGGTTTTACTTTCTTTTAAATTTTTGAAAAAATTGGCAATCTCATGACAGATACATATCAAAATATTAAGTCAAAATTACAAGGCTCTATCACCGCCTTGGTTACGCCGATGAAGACAGATGGGTCAGTGGATTACGATGCACTTGCTAGGCTTATTGACTGGCAAATTGCCGAGGGTACGCATGCACTTGTGGCGGTGGGAACAACAGGCGAATCGGCGACATTATCGATGGAAGAACACATTGAGGTCATGCAATTTTTTGTAAAATATGTTGCGGGGCGTGTGCCAGTCATTGCAGGGACAGGGGCGAACAACACACTTGAAGCCATAGAGCTGACCACTGCCGCCAAAGATGCTGGTGCTGACTGTGCATTATTGGTCGCACCTTATTATAACAAGCCAACCCAAGAGGGCATTTATCAGCACTATAAAGCCATCTCTGAGGCGGTTGATATGCCTCAGATGCTGTATAATGTGCCAGGTCGCACCGTGGTGGACATCAGCCAGCAGACTGTTGAGCGTTTGATGACTTTGCCAAATATCGTTGCCATCAAAGATGCAACAGGCAATATTGAGCGTGGTGTGGCACTCATCAAAGCGGTGGGCGAGCATATGATTGTGTTATCAGGTGATGACCCAACAGCACTAGAGCTGATCAAGCATGGTGCACAAGGCAATATTTCTGTGACATCTAATGTCGCTCCAAAGGTGATGAGCCAAGTGTTTGAACTGGCATTGGCTGGTGATTTTGATCAGGCAAACGCCATTCATGACCCCGTTAAACACCTACATAAAGACCTATTTTGTGAATCTAGTCCACAGCCAATCAAGTACGCCTTGCACAAGATGGGCAAGATTGATAAAGGCATTCGTTTGCCACTGGTTTGGCTATCGGCAGAAAACCAGCTTGTCATTGATGCAGCACTCGCTAAGGCGAATTTGGTCTAATTTTTGTCCAAACTTGGGTTGGCAAGGTTAAACAAAGGATAACTATGAATACAACATTAAAAATTAGTGCATTGGTATTTGCCGCTACTGTGGCATTGACTGGTTGTAGTGCGACCAAAGACTGGTTGGGCAAGCGAGATGATGGCAGTTTGGATTATCAATCTAGTAAAAAACTTGACCCCATCAAGCTACCAGCTGATCAGCCTACTGCTGAGTTTACCCCATTATACCCTACACCAAATGTGGGGCAGGTGGACACCAGTTTGACAAATAAATTTGGCAAACAATTTGCCCTACCAAAACCGCCAACGGTAAACTAAACGACCATATTTTAATTTTTTTATACCTTTTTAATTAAAACAAGAGAGTTGAAATGCAAAAGCAAGCCCTATTGTATACTGGTAAAGCCAAATCTGTTTATGAGACTGAGCATGAAGATTATCTCGTACTGCATTTTCGCAATGACGCATCAGCATTCAACGGTGAGAAAATCGCTCAACTTGACCGTAAGGGCAAGGTAAATAACCGTTTTAATGCGTTCATCATGCAAAAGCTGAGCGAGGCAGGCATTGAGACGCATTTTGAGCGTCAGTTGTCAGAAGATGAAGTGTTGGTAAAACGCTTAAAAATGATTCCAGTAGAGTGCGTGGTGCGTAACTATGTCGCTGGTGGTCTGATGAAGCGATTGGGTCTTGCAGAAGGCTTGCCACTTTTGCCACCAACTTTTGAATTATTCTACAAGGACGATGCGTTGGGCGATCCGATGCTGTCAGAATCAACCGCTGTTGCATTAGGCTATGCTACTGCTGATGAGCTTGAGCAGATGAAAGCTTTGACCTATAAGGTCAATGAAGTATTGAGTAAAATCTTTGACGATGCAGGATTGATGCTTGTTGATTTTAAATTGGAATTTGGTCTGTTCCATGGTCGCATTGTGCTTGGTGATGAGTTCTCTCCAGATGGTTGTCGTCTGTGGGATAAAGAAACCAAGAAAAAACTGGATAAAGATCGTTTCCGTCAAGGCTTAGGCGATGTCGTAGAGGGCTATGAAGAGGTCGCTTTGCGTATTGGTGTGCCATTAGAAGGCTAAGAATAATAAAAAACCCAAGCGATGTCTTGGGTTTTTTTAGAACATGATGGCCAAAAAATAAGGACGAAAATCATCGTCCTTATTCACTCTTTGCTTTTCTTAGTGCTGTGTTGCCATGCGTTCCATGCCTGCCACATTCCAGTAGCCTTTTGGCAGTCTTGCACCACGCCCAGCTCGTTTGCCCATATAGTCCGTTAAATCAGCAGGCTTAATGGTGAGCGTGCGTTTGCCTGCGGTGATGACAAGATTGTCTGTACTGTTTAGGCTAACTAGGCTGATGAGCATTTCGTTATCTTTATCTTTTAGGTTGATGATTTTATTGCCTTTGCCTTTGACCAAACTTGGTAGGTCGGACAGCTCAAAAACCAGTAAATAGCCTGAATTGGTAAGAGCGGCGACTAGGGTATCGTCAGCTTTGATGTTGCTTATAGGCACCAATTGAGAGTCATTTAGGTTGATGATGGCTTTGCCTGCTTTTTGGTTGGTTTCAAAGTTACTTAATTTACCAACAAAGCCGTAGCCTGATGTACTTGCCAGCAGTACGCTGTCTGATTTATCACCAAATAAGATTTGTTCAATTTTTGCCCCTGTGGGTGGGTTTAGCATACTGGTGATGGGTTCGCCTTGACCACGAGCAGAGGGTAGGTTGATGGCATCTAGGGCGTAGCTACGCCCTGTATTGTCAAGCAAAATCAGTTTTTCATTAGACTTGCCTTGTGCAGATGCTTGATATTCATCGCCTGAGCGAAAATTCATGGCAGACACATCAATGTCATGACCTTTTGCCATACGAATCCAACCAGCCTTTGATAATACGACCGTTACCGCTTCACTTGGGATCAAATCGGTAGCCTTAATAGCGGCAGCCTCATGGCGTACTACCACAGGCGACATTCGCTCATCGCCATGGGCTTTCATATCGGCGGTCAGCTCATCAATGAGTAGGGTGGTTAAACGCTCTGGACTGGCAAGCTGTTCTATGATGGTGGCTCTTTCAAGTTCAAGTGCGTCCTTTTGGGCATTGAGTTCTATTTCTTCTAGTTTGGCAAGTTGACGAAGTTTGATGTCAAGAATGGCGTCCGCTTGAGTGTCAGTCAGCCCAAAGCGACTCATCAGTTCAAGTTTTGGGTCATCTTCATGGCGAATGATGGCAATCACCTCATCAATGTGCAAATAAGCCACGAGCAGACCTGCCAAGATATGCAGACGCTGATCAATCTTGCTTAGGTGATGCTCAAGTCTGCGAATAACCACTTGACGGCGACAGTCTAGCCATTCAGATAATATGGTTTTTAAATTTTTAACTTGTGGTTTGCCATTGACACCAATCATATTCATATTGACCCGAAAACTGGTTTCAAGGTCGGTGAGAGCAAATAAATGGCTCATGATTTTGTCAATGTCGGTCCTACCTTTTTTGAATTCAAGAAGGATTCGGCAGGCATTTTCATGATCAGACTCGTCATTGATGTCATTTAGCCAAGGTAATTTTTTGTCTGTCATTAGCTTGGCAATTTGCTCGATGACCTTATTGCCAGAGACTTGGTAGGGCAGTGCATCAATGATGACGATATTTTTTTCTTTTGGGTCAATGCGATAAGTTGCTCGCATTTTATAGCTGCCACGCCCTTGCTCATACATGGCGATCAGCTCATCTTGGGGGGTGATGATTTCAGCGTGAGTTGGTAAATCAGGGGCGATGAGAGTGTTGCACAGCTCACGCACAGATAAATTTGGGTTTTTAAGTAGCTTAATGCAGGTTTTGACTACTTCGGTTAAATTGTGTGGTGGAATGTCGGTGGCCATACCAACGGCAATGCCTGTTGTGCCATTTAATAAGATGTTTGGTAGGCGAGCGGGCAAAGTGGCAGGCTCTTTTAATGAACCGTCAAAATTATCCACCCAATCTACTGTGCCTTGTTCTAGTTCGGACAATAGTGTATTGGCGTAGTTGGACATTTTGGCTTCGGTGTACCGCATGGCGGCAAATGATTTTGGGTCATCAGCAGAGCCCCAGTTGCCCTGCCCTGCAATGAGTGGATAGCGATAACTAAATGGTTGTGCCATCAGTACCATTGCTTCATAACAGGCTGAGTCGCCATGTGGGTGGTATTTGCCCAAGACATCACCTACGGTGCGGGCAGACTTTTTGGGTTTGGCAGTGTGTTTTAGTCCAAGCTCGCTCATGGCATAAACGATACGACGCTGGACAGGTTTGAGTCCGTCTGCAATGTGCGGTAAGGCACGGTCCATGATGACATACATGGCGTAATTTAGGTAGGCTGATTCGGTAAACTCGGCGATGGAGCGACTATCAAAAGTGGGCTGTTGATGGTTCATCATGATAAATGGCGGTCAATTGATATAAAAATTAACCGCCATTTTAGCAAATTTTTATTTTTTTTGCTAAATCAAATAAATTGTATTCACTGTCAAGATTAATCAGCTTAACTCATCAAGCCCACGCCATTTTGTCTGATGATAGGCACTTTCCCAAAACAGCCATTCTAATTTGGCGGCATCGGTATATGCTTGACGCATTTTGTTCAAGGTGTCTTGATCGGTACGCTTTGCAACCTTATCTATCACATCAATGACTTTTTGCACTGCTGTGTGAAACTCTGCACCAGCATAGGTATCAATCCATGCTTGATAAGGATTATTTGGCACAGATTTTTCATAAATATCTTGGCCGACCTTAGCATAAATCCAAAAGCATGGTAATAAACTTGCCAGCACAACAGGATAGCTGTCGGCATAGGCACAAGCAATCAAGTAAGAAGTGTAATGATGGCAAGCTAATGTTAAGGGAGTGTTCAAAAAGTCTTCACGGCTGATGCCAAAGTCTTGCATAAAACCATCATGTAGCGAACGCTCTACTACAATCGCCTCTTTTGCCGCATCACTAAACAAAATCACCTCATCTGCTTGGTAGGCCTTGGCAGCACAAACTGAAAGTGCTCGTCCATAGGCAAGCAGATAATGGGCATCTTGAATGACATAATGGCTAAAAGCTTCCTTGGATAATGTTCCTGCTGCCAGCTCCTGATTAAAAGGCAGGTTAAGCGTTGCCTTGTAAAGTGATAAATTTTCTTGCCAAAGAATTTGACTAAATGTTTGCACGGTTGTCCTTGTGATTGTCTTTCAATGACCATTTAAAGTTTGTGATGATATAAAAAGCCAAAAAAGCTTTGTTGTGGCTATCTTGGCTTTATGAGTTTAGTTGGTAAAAGATGCTTCTAATCGCTTGGCAAGCTGAATATCTCGACTTTGTAGTGTGCCACCTGCAATGTTGCCGATGCGTACTTTAAGTGTGGTGTAGCAGTTTTCCCATTCTGGATAATGTTCAAGAGCCTGAGCGTGAAATGATGCTTTGACGATGAATGCTACCACAGAAGCAAAATCGTTGAATTCATAGGAACGCACAAGGCTGTTACCATCTAGCTGCCATGCAGGCAAATTGTCTAATTGTAGGGCGACTTGATCGGAGGTCAGACTGCTCATAATTATCCTTAAAATTGACTAAAAATATTCGCTAGTTTAGCACATTTGCAACCAAAAACCAGCATCTTTGTGCTGTAATCTTTTTTGAATTTTTAGGTTGATTTGGGTGCGTAGCCTGCTGGTAAAATCAGCCCAATTGACTTTTTAAATGACAAAATAACATGGCGGTCATGAGTGCATCATTCATTGAGTCGTGTGCAGGCAATATGGGGATTTTGTGTGCAATTAAAAGCTCGTTTAAATGGCGTTTATCAATAGGTATGTCGCTGTTTTTGTTGATTTTTTGGCGGAGCTTTTGATCAAGATTGGCAACATCAATCAAGGCATTGGGCAATTTGGTGCCCAATTTTGAATTGGCGAGGGTATTGATAAAAGCCATGTCCATACTTGTGCAAAAGCCCACAATGGGACGACTGCCGATGAATGGTAATAGCTTATCTAGCATCTCGTCATAGTTCATGCCGCTTTCTACATCAATAGGACGCAGGCCATGTATGACGATGCTGTTGGTATCTGGCATGATAGGAGGGTGGCAGATGATGCTGAGCATATCTGAGGTATCAATGACAAAGCTTTTATTTGTTTGTTTGATTTTGACCGCCCCCACACTTAGGATATGGTGAGTTTTGGCATTTAGGCCAGTCAGTTCCAAATCTAGGCTTACCCACTCATCAGCAGGTGGCTCATTAAATAAATAGTCGTATGCCAGATCGGTTAATTTACTTTTTGATTTAAGTCTTTGATGATTACTAAATATCTTTTTTAAAAAATCAAACATGGTGCACTCATTTATCCTACAAACACATCAAGACGATAATGGCGTGTGATGAAGCCCTTGAAATATTTAACCACCGCAAGACTTTCTTTGAGTAGGTCCCGTTCCAGTGAGGAGAGTGTATCTGGGTTAACCTTGCGGGCGGACTTGTTGTCGGTGATTAAAGCGACTGCTAGGCGTTTACTTAGAAAAAATTCAAGTGCTTCTGTGATGTTTTGAGCAGTCTTTTCATCGATAACTTTTAGTGTCGCCAGTTGATGCAGACGCTGGCGAGTACCGGTCTCATCAATGCCATATTCAAGTGTCAAGGCACGCACGCCATGTACAATAGGAAATATGCCTGCCTTTTTTAGATCAATATCATTGTCCGCACCGCCTGTGAATTTTTGCCAAAAATTTGCACGGCTTGCCATTTGTAAGGTTGGTGCAGCAAAGCGGTTGATGAAATTAGCGTGAGTGTGCTTGGCGACATACTGCCAGTGTGATTTTAGTTCATGAAATAATGCCACATCACCACATACAGGGTGTGCGTCTATGAGTGTGGCAAGGTGCACCATCGGCTCGCCACCTGTTGCTCCGACCCATGAGGAAACTTGGGTTTTAAAGTCGCTGATTGATTTTCGCCAAGTAGGATTGGTCATCATGATATTGCCATCACAATACGGATAGCCCAGCTCAAATAATGCATCGTTAAAGTTTTGGGCATATTGTGGTAAATTGTCATCAATGAACCCATCACGAATGATGAGTGCGTTATCTTGGTCGGTACGCATGACCTGCTCACCACGACCTTCTGACCCCATGACGATCATGCAGGTGTTGGCGATGACGCTGTGCGGGACGATAAGTTGCCATACTTTGGTAAAAACATGGATGTTAAGACTTTGGACGATACGACCAATGACATGAATTTTCATGCCACTTTGTGTCTGATGACGGATAAACTTGCCAATCATCTCAACGCCTATTGCGACATCAGCAAGGCTTTGGGCTTGATCGATGCGTTGTGTGATGAGCTGGGACTGATTGGTCAGATAGTTTAAAAGCTCGGTTTGACCAATCACACCTGTAATATTTCCTTGGTCATTAACAATCGGTAGGCGATGCACTTTTTTACCGATCATCATGATGAGTGCTTCGCTTAAATCATGGTTTTCGTGAATGGTGTACAAATCAAACCTGCTGTAATGACGCACTGCTGTTGTCATAAAATCTGCTTTATCTGTGATGGCACGGCAGACATCGGTTTGGGTAAGTATGCCTACGCCATTTGGAGAATTGACCAAAATGTGCTTGGCATCAACCGCTACCATGCAACAGGTTGCTTCATATAGTGTGGCGGTATCAGCGATAAAATGAGGCGTACGGATATGCTCACCAATGCTAGATACAGGGCGATAGAGCATTTGTTGATTTTGACTATGGGCGGTGCGTGCGTCTTGTTTGGATTTGCGTGCGGTAAGATCGGCAAATAATAGTGTTTGTAAATGCTCATTTGTTTGGCTGATGGCGTTTATCATTTTGCCATTTAGATGGTAGAGTAGGCTTTGTTCTTGGGTGATGACATCAAAGGCATGACCGTCCTTGTCCGTCAAAGCAAACCAATCTCCCACAGCCAATCCTGCGACCAGCTCACCATCTTGATGCTGGGTTAATTTTCCTTTGATTACAATGAATAAGTCATCACGCCAATCATGACAAATGGCGGTGTTTTGTGGCAGGTAGATGATTTGACTGGCATTGGCCAGCATTTTTCGTTCGTTGTCAGTTAAGACATCAAAGGGCGGTGTAAACAGGTGATTTAATGCGTGATTCATTATACTTCCTTGTATTATTGACTTCCTTGTATTATTGGGTCAAATCACGCCAGCAGGGCTTGGTATTCTGGATTTTTGTCAATATAAGCTGCAATAAAGCCACAAGCTGGCACAACTTTTTTGCCATGATGATGTGCATGGTCTAAGGCATATTTGGTCAATGCCTTGCCAAGCCCTTGACCACCCAACTGACTGGGTACAATGGTGTGATGATAAGTCAATATCTTGCCATCATCAGTATAGCTAAGATAAGCGGTGAGGCCATCAATGGTGGTTTCAAAACGATGGAGGTCGGTGTTATGGGTGATGATGGGCATGGATAATTCCTTAAAAGTAAGGTGGATTGACTTAGCATAAAGAATTTTTTTGGTGTTGTAAATGCTTTTAATCAAAATCTTGTTTTTAAAACAAAAAAACACTGATGGTAAAAAATTTTGAAATAAAAAAAGCCTTGATACTGCATGATTTTAATCATGCTGATACCACAAAACCATCATTGCTTGCCTATTGTGGTATTGATGGTGGGCAGGCTTGGCGTTTTGTTTGTTTTGGGTTTTGATGTGATGTGGTTGGCTGGTGGGGCATACTATATATTTTGACCAAATGATGATTTTGACCAAATTTATTTTTTGTCAAAAAAGCGGTGGGTCAATCATGTTTTATGTACGCCCCAATTCTTTGCATGGTCTTGTAAGAATTGTTGAAACACTAACACCGCAGGCGTAGGTGAGCGGTGCTTGTGAGCATAAAGTAGAAATTTGCGTTCAATCATTGGGGTGGTGATGGGTATCATCACAAGATTGTGCTGTTTTACCCAAGTTTTGGCATAAGTTAATGCCAAAGTAATGCCAAGTCCCATTTGGGTTACACCCAGTGCTGTGGATAAAAAATTTACTTCATAATCTGCACGAAACAATCGCTTGGATAACTCTGTCGGTAGGGTGTTGCGGATTTGCTCGGCAAAGGCGGATTGTAGTGTGATGATCTCTCCTTTGGGAATGTCTTGCCATGCCACTTCTTTTAGGCCTGCAAGTGCATGACCAAGCTTTACAACAAGATAAAAAGGTGATGAGAACAGCTCGCTTGCCACGATATTGTTGCTAAATGGATATTCAGGACCAATGCCAATATCAGCATCTAAAATCTGCACTTTTTCCATCACCTCGCCGATACCACAGTCAATCAGACTGACCTGAATGTCGGGGTGTGTTTGCTTGAATTCTTGAATGAGTTTGGGCATGATGGTGGCGGCAAGTTGCTGGCTGGCAGCGATGCGTACCTTGCCTTGGTGGTAGTCTTTGATGTCATAAATCTCCCCATTAAATAAACGCATGTCATCAAGTACCTTTAGGGCATACGGCATCAGCCGTTCACCTGCATCTGATAAATGAATTTGCCTTGTAGTGCGGTCAAACAATACAATGCCAAGCTGATTTTCCATTTCCTTGATTAATCCGCTCAAAGACGACTGGGTTAAATACAGCTCGTCTGCTGCCTTGGTAAAGCTTTTGTGGCGAGCCACCGCAATAAAGGCATTGAGCTGGCGTAGTGTTACATTCATGGTGTTATCCAATAAATAAAAACAAAAAAATCAGTTGTGCATGTGGGTGGCTATTTTATGATAAAGATGAATGACTTGCAACAGTCCATTGACGCGACATTGATGCTGTATTTTTTGGGGTTATAAGTGTTTTTTGTTGGTTGATTGTGTTAATCAAGCACTTGTGATTTATCTATTTGACAATCCAATGAGAGAGTGTATTTTTTAATTCATAGATGATTTTTTCATCTTGTCAATAACCGTGCGTTTTTCTTTGAATTGTGCGGTTGTTTTTTGTTAGAATGGCGGTTTATTAAATGATTAAAGACCTTAGGATTGTTTGTCATGGTGATAAAAGGGCCGTGATAAACAAAGCATATTTAAAAGCAAAATCAGGGGGTTGGTGAACTTTTTGAAATTTTATGATATCAATTAATCACTTACATTAGCAAAATAGCATCAATTTATTACTTTTTAGGTTAAAACTATGTCAAAGACAGGCTCTTCACTTCTTACTTTAACCCCAAAACAAGCCATTCCGATTGCGGTGATGATTGTTTTTGTACTTGGTATAACGATGATTAAATGGGGGTTTGTGCCTTTATTGTCGTTGCTGATTGTGATTTTTGGCTTGATGATGTATGGCATGGCAAAGGGTGTAACCTTTGACGCTATGCAAAACAAAATGATAAATGGCGTTACCACAGGTATGGGGGCGATTTATTTATTTTCGTTTATTGGTTTATTGGTATCGGCTCTGATGATGAGTGGGGCGATTCCGACTTTGATTTATTATGGGTTTGATGTATTGTCGGCAGAGTGGTTTTATTTGTCGGCATTTATTTTATCCAGCGTGATTGGGTTGGCATTGGGTAGTGGCTTTACCACGTGTGCAACGGTGGGCGTGGCTTTTTTGGGTATGGCAACGGCTTTTGGGGCAAATCCTGCAATCGTGGCAGGGGCGGTGGTGTCTGGGGCACTTTTTGGCGATAAAATGTCGCCTTTGTCAGATACGACAACCATTTCGGCATCTATTGTGGGGGTGGATTTGTTTGACCATATCAAAAATATGATGTATACCACCCTGCCTGCGTGGGTGATTACGGCTATTATTTTTGTATTTATGCCGTCTGCCAGTGGTGATTTTTCAGCAGTGGCAGAATTGCAGGGTAATTTGATAAAAAGTGGGCTGGTACATGGCTACACGCTGTTGCCTTTTGCGGTGCTGGTTGTTTTAGCCTTAATGAAAGTCAATGCGATTTATACCATTACAGCGACCATTGTTGTGGCATTAGGGTTGACTTATACGCATTCTAGTCCTGATTTGGCACAGGTTGGCGGTTGGTTTTTTGCAGGTTATTCGTTACCTGATGGAGTGGATTTGGGTTCGGTTGGTAAACTGGTGGCTCGTGGTGGTTTGCAAAGTATGTTTTTTACCCAAGTTTTGGTGATTTTAGCACTTTCATTGGGTGGGCTGTTACAAGGTTTGGGCATTTTACCTGCTTTGCTTGACGGTATGCGTCATCTTTTAACCAAAGCAAGTCGTGGCGTGGCTGCGGCGGCATTTACTTCGTTTGGGATTAATGTGTTGGTCGGTGAGCAGTATTTGAGTTTATTGTTATCAGGGAATGCTTTTTTACCTGAATATAAGCGATTGGGTCTGCACCCACGCAATCTGTCTCGTACCATTGAAGATGCAGGTACAGTGATTAATCCGCTTGTGCCTTGGGGGGTATATGGGGGATTTTTGACGGGCGTATTTGGTATGCCTGTCATTCATTATGTGCCATATGCGTTTTTCTGTTATTTGTGCTTTGTCTTAACATTGATTTTTGGGTTTACTGGGATTACGATTTCTCAATTAGAGCCTACCAATAATGATGGATGATCATCATTTGTTTTGGACAAAGTTTTGGGTAGGGGAAGTGTTTGTCTGAGTATTTTGGCATTTTTATCATGGGGGCTAAGATGCCCCTATTATTTTGGGCTGGTTGCCGTCTTTTTTGAAGGCTATTTTTTGGTGCATAAACAAGTGGTCACTGGGCAAAATTTTAATTACCCACAAGTATTTTTGGTAGGTAGTGTGGCAAGTTTATTTTTTATGCCCTGAATTGGCGAGGTAGTAGAACTATTGGCGATAATTATTCCAGTGGGCGGACTGTCAGCAGTGATTTTGGCAATGGTGTTTTCACCCAAAGTAGATACTTGGGCGATGTTGGCTAAAAATCTAAACCACCTAAACTTATGAAAAAATAGCCATTACGACATAATGGCTATTTTTGTTTGATATAATTAACGGCATTGTTTCTTTTGATAAATATCAGTAAGTTTGTTTTGGCGTTCTTTGGCAGCCTCAATCGCCTCTTCAGTGTTGGCATAAGTAGCAAATAATGCAGGAATGAAGAACAGTGCCGCAGCGACATTTTTGCCAGTAACCTTGCGTTCTGCACGAGCGTCTTGCTCAAATTTTTTGGCTTCGGCAATTTCTGATTTGATTTGTTCGCAGGTCAGCTGATGGTCATTGAGCTTGTTGGCTTCAACAATGTGTGGCGTCGCACAAGCAGACAGTATCGCAGCGGTCGCAATAATGGCAGCAAATTTGATTTTCATAAGAGTTTCCTTGATTTTGGATTTGTATACATATTGATAAGTTAAAATAATAACATATCAATTATTCAACTATACAACAACTTAACAAAAAGTCAATTAGTAGACACAAGATTTTTTTGTAATCACACAAAATGATTTGCTACAAAGCCCAAAGCGTGCGATAACATTTGGTTAAATTTTAAAAAATAAAGGTAACTTATGGCTCAATACATCTACATGATGAACAAAGTCTCCAAAATCATACCGCTCAAGCGCGAGGTTTTAAAGGACATTTTCATTGTTATTTTTCCCACGCCCCAAAAGTTGGCATTGTGCTGGCTTTGGGGTTTTTTTATTGCGGATTTTTTGCTAAATACCGTGCCACAAAACTGCAACTTGGTACAACCGTCTTACCATTATCACGCGCATAATCAAGGGCAAATTTGACCAGATCCGTCCCACGCCCCGCCCACCCAAGCTCAGGCGGAACAATGGCGTGGTTATAATCTAAGGTATTATCATCAATATTTTCATAACTTAAAAAGGCGGTATGTCTGTCAATCACGGTTTCAAATCTTTGGGTGGTGGGGTTATGGGTGATGTGCATTGTAAAGTCCTTAAAATGGCTTGCAAAATGGGGAAATTTGGATTATGCTAATACAAATTTTATAAAATGAAAAATGGCAAGTTATCGTAGTCGTAGGTGTTTACCATGCACTAGAAAAACTTAAAGAATTTTGAGAAAATAGTGTGATGTCTATGACTTATCTAGTACAGCCATATTTTTTGCTTGTTATGCCTTGAAATTCAAAAAGAATTTACATAAAAAAATCCTACTTATCAGTAGGATTTTTTTTATGTAAAGGTTCTGTCAAAATCTAAATACTAGCGACAAACTACATCATCTTTTTTAAGATTATAATCTTTTACCTGCTTTGACATTTGATCTTGAAGCATTTCCCAAAAAATACTCTTTGCTCCTGAACTAGAATCTGCTGTAATCTTTGCTGTTGCTAAATTTTCTATTGTAACACTACTATATTTAGCATCAATCTTACAATGGTAAGTAGCTCTAGCAGAAGCGACTTGGGTGGCAAACATAGTAGCTATGGTGAGCGAACTAATAAATATCACTTTTTTCATGATAAAATCCTTAACAGTTTGAACTAAAAATTAGAGACTATGGTTCTTTATAGTATCACTCCCTCCCGCAATGTCAAGGCTTGTTGTGAGAAATTTTAAAATATTGAAAGTAAGCTGACATAAACAATCCTTAGACCCCACACTATATCTCCTAAGCACTTTAAACTGATTAGGTAATATGCCATCACAAAAACTGAAAATTGTGAGAAAATGGTTTGGGTTTTGAGCTTAACTTGGTTTAGACCCAAAGTTTTAATAAAATTTAAAAACCTTGCCCTAAAGACCAAATAATGCGATAATATTAAGTTAAACCCTTGTTTTTATTTTTTAATTTTTCTTTTTAAATCAAAAGGATAGCTATGGCTCAATACATCTACACGATGAACAAAGTCTCCAAAATCATACCGCCCAAGCGTGAGATTTTAAAGGACATTTCATTGTCATTTTTCCCTGGTGCCAAAATTGGCGTTTTGGGGCTAAACGGTGCAGGCAAATCCACCTTGCTACGCATTATGGCAGGCGTGGACACCGAATACAATGGCGAGGCACGCCCCCAAGCTGGCATCAAAATTGGCTATTTGCCCCAAGAACCCCAGCTTGACCCCAATAAAGATGTGCGTGGCAATGTGGAGGACGGCGTGCGTGAAGCTCTGGACGCGCTTGACCGCCTAAACCAAATCTATGCCGAATATGCCGAGCCTGATGCCGATTTTGACAAATTGGCGACAGAGCAAGGCAAAATGGAGGACATTATTCAGGCGTGGGACGCCCATAATCTAAACACCCAATTAGAAAAAGCGGCGGACGCCCTACGCCTGCCACCGTGGGACGCTGATGTTTCCAAGCTGTCTGGCGGTGAAAAACGCCGTGTGGCATTGTGCCGACTGCTTTTGTCTAAGCCTGATATGCTCCTACTTGACGAGCCGACCAACCATTTGGACGCCGAAAGTGTGGCGTGGCTTGAAAGATTTTTAAAAGATTATTCAGGCACGATTGTGGCGATTACCCACGACCGCTACTTTTTGGACAATGTGGCAGAGTGGATTTTGGAGCTGGACCGTGGCTATGGCTATCCGTATGAGGGCAACTATACCGAATGGCTAGAACAAAAAAATAAACGCCTAGAACAAGAGCAAAAGCAAGAAGAAGCCTTTGCCAAAGCCTTAAAGCAAGAGCTTGAATGGGTGCGTAAAAACCAAAAAGGTCAACAAGCCAAATCCAAATCTCGCCTAGAACGCTTTGAAGAAATGAACTCTCGTGAGTTTCAACAGCGTAACGAAACGGCAGAGATTTATATCCCACCAGGACCAAGACTTGGCAACAAAGTCATTGAAGTTAAAAATATCTCCAAATCCTTTGACGGTCGTGTATTGTATGAGAACCTATCCTTTACCGTACCGCCAATGGCGATTGTGGGCATTGTTGGTCCAAATGGGGCGGGCAAAACCACGCTGTTTAATATGATAACAGGCAAAGACACACCTGACACAGGTACAGTAGAAGTTGGCGAGAGCGTCAAAGTCGCCTATGTGGGGCAGGTGCGTGATAATCTGGACGACAAAAAAACCGTGTGGGAGGAAGTGTCAGACGGCTTGGATATGATTACCGTGGGCGAGTACACCACGCCAAGCCGTGCGTATATCGGACGCTTTAACTTTAAAGGTCAAGACCAACAAAAACTGGTCGGCAATTTGTCAGGTGGTGAACGCAATCGCTTGCAACTCGCCAAAACCCTAAAACAAGGTGCCAATGTCATCTTGCTAGATGAACCGTCCAATGACCTTGATGTGGAAACCTTGCGAGCGTTGGAAGATGCGGTGCAAGTGTTCCCAGGGACAGTGATGGTTGTCTCGCACGACCGCTGGTTTTTGGATAGAATTTGTACGCATATTTTGTCGTTTGAAAATGAAGAGCCTGAATTTTTTGACGGCAACTATTCAGAATATGAAAAATGGCGTAAAGACAGACTCGGTGCAGACGCCACCCCCAAAAGAGTGAAGTATAAGAAGATTGGGGGTTAAAAACCACAAAAACAACGAATGGTTAATTGGCTATTCGTTGTTTTTTAATAGTTAAGTCAAATGAATATTAAAAATATTTTTAAAGCAATACTGATATCTTATGATAAATGGATTTTTATCATAGCAATGCTGTTTGGTGTTATTACCAGTTATACTTACTTAAAATTTATTGATAAACTATCTTTGTTTAGCGATATTGTTAATAATTTTTCAATTCTTGTGGCGATTTCTGTCGTTTACTGTATTCTTGCTTTCTTGATTGGCATTTGTTTTATTTTTCCTTTATTGATTTCTTTTTTGATAAAGTCTTTTTACAATAATCATCAGCTAAGCATTAAGTTCTTGATTTTACAAGTTGTATTTTTAATAGTTGGATTTTTGCCTTATTTTTTAATACCATTTTTTAGTTTAAATTTATATTATTTATGGTTTTTACTTGGCTCTGCTATTTTGATTTTTTTATGCAATATCATTACTATAAAAAATCCTGATCATAAAAATAGTCATAGCATGGACATGATTATTTTAATATTTGCAATAACCATATTTCAGCATTACCCTATAATTCTTAGTATTTATCCCATATCAGACTTTTCAAATAAAAGCCTTGACGAATGGGTTTTATTTTTACTTATTCCTAGTATAAATATCTTAATGTATTTAATATCTTTTGTGGTTATTGCTGTTAGTCCAAAAACAAATGTTAAGATTAAAAATATATTCTTGATTATGTTTGGTGTATTCTCTGCTTCCTATTTTTTACTATTTTCTATTAAAGGCAATGCACCTTATCAGTCTTTATATGCTGTTCGTTTTATAGAAAAAACCAAAAACGCATCTTGGTATCTTATTCATAATGGCAATACCAATTCTAATACAGTAAACGGACTAAACCAAACGGACATTATACAAGCAAAAGAGATTTTTAATGCAAAAGATTGCACTGGTTTGAATGGAGAATTTAAAACAAAATGTGAAAATGACAACCAACAAATCTTTAACCAAAGACAAAACGCTCTATACGGCTATATGGCGTGGAATTTGGGCAACACCAAAGTATTTTGCCCTGTGTCGGTGGATTTTTTTAAAGCCGATAATCAAGACAAAAGAAATGAAATGTCCAAAAAATGCCTAGTCATTGACGGCAAATATTTACAGCTTATCAGCGAACATTATTTAAATTAACCAACGGAGCGATAAACGATATCTTTAACCAGCTCAAAACTCTAGCGACGATAATTTGTACACAATATTTTAATTTTAATCAATAAAGATTTTATAAAATTATCGTCAAAATGATGCATTTTATTATATCCAAAAGGCTTAAAGGACGATCAAGATGTTAATTTTGCCCAAAATCTTGTTATCAAACTCAGTGGGGCAAAAACCATAAAGCAATAAAAAACGACATTCTTCGATGTCGTTTTTGCTTTGTCATTTTGAATTAAAGAGGCACATCTTTATCTTGTGTGTCTTTTGGCAAAATGACTTTATGGTTAGCTTCGCTTTCTGCCTTGTCTTGGATACGCCTTAAAAGGCGAGCAGCTGCTTCACGACCACCCAAACCAAAGGATAGGGCGAATGCCACAGCGACTGAGCCTAGGGTTAGACCAAAGGCAAGGTTTACGATACTATCTGCGATGCCCATTGCTTTTAGACCCATTGCCAGCACCAAGCCCATGATCAGCACACGCACGATATTGGCTAAAATTGACTGCCTTGTTCAGAGCGTGCCACTGCCCCTGCGATGATGTTTGTCAACCAAAAACCGATGGTCAAGATGATTGCACCTAAGATAATTTGGCCACCAAAGGCGACAAACAAAGCAATGATGTTGCTGATGTGATTAAAGCCCAACAAATCTGCGGCCGCAATGCTTGCAAATAGCATGGCAAAGAACACAATGGCACACCCAACCAAATCAGAGAATTTTTTCTCACCAAGAACGCTTTGAAGACCAAGTTTGGTGGGCAGTGTGTCAATTTGGGTGTTTGCCAAAATACCCCTTGATGATGTTGGCAAGCATACGCACCACATAATAAGTAATCACTAAGATTGCTACTGCTGTCAATATATTTGGCAACTGTTCTAGGACTTTATTTAACATATTTGTTGCTGGGCGAGATATGGCATAAACTTTTAGGGCATCTAATGCGGCAATGGTGAATGGCACGATGACCAGCATGAATGACAAAGAACCTGCAATAGATGGCAGGCTGTTTTGTTTGCTAATACCAGCTTTGCTGGCCAGTGCTTGGATATTAAAACTTAAAACCAGATTTGTTACAATACCACGAACCACTTTGGCAACGATATAACCAACAAAGAATACCAAACCTGCCATCAAAGCGTTTGGAATAAAATTAAAAGCTTTATCAATCATATGAGTCAGTGGTGCAAATAGACCATCTAGTCCCAATCGACCCAGCACAATGGTCAATACCATAAGAAGAATGAACCAATATATGATGTCGGCAATTGTACCGCTCATTGGTTTTATGCCAGCGTCTTGGCAAAGTTTTTCATCAAGCGTGGTTTTGGCTAGGGCGGTATTTGGTGCATTGCGAGTGATGTTTGCAACAATCCAGTCAATCACGCCAATAGCAACAACAGCAAGTAGATTGGGTAAGAATAACAAGACTTGGTTAACCATATTGGCAAATGGAGCGGAGATTGAGTTTAGGTTGAGTTGGTTGAGTGCCGCAGAAATGCTAATGATGAGCACAAACCAAAAGACGATTTTGCCAATCATGTTGTTCAGGTCGTAATGATGGCCTGTTGATTGACTGATGCGTTCGTTCAGGCTGAGCGTGGCCAAGCCTTTTTTGGTTAATGATGCCAAGCTTAGGGCGATTATCCAACCTAAAATAAAGATTAAAGTTGCACCAATGACAGAACCGATAGGACCTTGTAGGTATTGGTTAAAGATGGCGAAGTTCATATTCATATGGTGTTCCATAAATATACTCCGAAGCTAAGATTTTTTTTTGGTATGATTTGTTGTGATAAGGTTGAATTCATCAATCAAATCAGTTACAATCGTGCAAATTGTAACACCTCAAACAGCCAAAATTTTGCTGTGGATAAGCTTTCATAACAATATTAACAATTACTATACATTGTGAGCTAAAATTCGTGGTTTTGGGGCGTATTTTTTGGTATGATGTACCGTTATGGGTATTTGCTCATTGGCTTAAAAATTTTCAACCAATTTTTATCATACAATATTGAGAATATTATGAAAAAACAAACTTTACTTGCTGCTAGTATCATGGCAATGTTAGCATTGGCAGGCTGTAACAAAGATGCTGATGCAACCACAACCAAAGTTGCTAAAAAATCTACCGTAGTTACCGAACAAAGCACCGAAACTCAGAAAATCAGCTATATCATCGGTTATCAGCAAGGCGAAAACTTAAAGAACACTGCCATGCAGATGAGTGAAGAGCTTGATATGGATATCTTCACTAAGGCTGTAAAAGACGCTTATACTGGTAAAGAAAGTGCTTTGACTGATGAGCAGATTGAGGCGGTTGGTAAGGCCTTTGAAGAGCGAAAAATTAAAGAAGCTGAAGAAAAAGCCACCAAAAACAAAACAGATGGCGAACAATTTTTGGCTGAAAATGCCAAAAAAGCAGGTGTACAGACCACCGCATCTGGTTTGCAATATAAAGTTATTAAAGAAGGTACTGGCAAACAACCAAAAGTAACAGATGTTGTAACCGTGCATTATGAGGGAAAACTCATTGATGGCAAGGTATTTGATTCATCGTATGAGCGTGGGATTCCTGCCCAGTTTAAGCTAAATGAAGTGATTAAAGGTTGGACTGAGGGCTTGCAATTGATGAAAGAAGGTGGCAAGTATGAACTGTATGTACCAAGTGAGCTTGCCTATGGTGATGCGGGCAATCCTGTGATTGAGCCAAACAGCGTACTTATCTTCACAGTAGAGCTCTTAAATGAAGCTGCCGTTAAAGATGCACTAAAAAAAGCACAATCAGCCACCGAGACTAAGAAGTAATCACAAGCTAGATATTGCTTTTTTATTTTCACAAAAAACTCTTGATTTGCAAGGGTTTTTTGTGTTTGTATGACTTTTTGGTTTAAATATTTTTGATAAAAATCTTTGAATTTCTGCCATTATGATAACGGACTTGTCGTTCTGCTGGCAGATTTTTAACATCAGTTTCAACAAAGCCGTGTTCAATAAACCAATGGCTGGTGTGTGTGGTTAAGGCGAACAGCTGACTAAATCCTGCTGATTTGGCCTGAGTTTCAACAAATTTTAACAAATCATTGCCACGACTGCCTCCACGATAATTGGGGTGAATGGCGATGCTGGCAATCTCTGCACTGACCTCATTTAATGGATAAAGTGCAGCACAACCAATCACCATGCCGTCTCGCTCAATGATGGTGTAGCATTCAATGTCTGATTCTAAGCGTTCTTGTGGTCGTTTGATAAGAATGCCAGCCTCTTCTAGGGGTTTTAATAACGCCAGTAGGCCCACTACATCGCTTAGTGTGGCAGGGCGAATGTTGTCATAAGGCGTGTGCGTTATCATCGTGCCAAGCCCATCGTGTGTAAACAGCTCTTCAATGAGTGCGCCATCTTTATCAAAAGGTAAAATCTGAGTGCGTTCAACCGCATCGCTCACATTGATGGCACATTGTAAAAATCGTGCCATTTCATCGGGTAGATTGTTGCTATCTAGTAGCATTTGTGCTTGTTTGGTGGTCAGCTCTCGAATGATTTTACCGTTTAGTCGGACAGCATCTTCACCAAGAAAAATGAGCTTATCTGCTCGTAAAGCAATGGCAGCGTGCATAGCAACCTCTTCAGCAGACAAGTTGAATATCTCACCTGTTACCGAAAAGCCAATCGGACTTAAAATGACGATGTGGTTGTGTTGTAAGTTGTGATGAATGGCGGTGCTGTCTACACTGCGTACCTCACCTGTCATTTGATGATCTATGCCTTCACGCACGCCATAAGGGCGAGCGGTGATGAAGTTGCCTGATACTGCATCGATGCGTGCACCAAACATGGGTGAATTGGCAAGCCCCATGGACAGCTGAGCTTCAATATGTAGGCGAATTGCCCCTACGGCTGATAATATGTGTGGCATGGCATTAGGAGGTGTGATACGCAAATGCCCTGTTATGTTGCTAGATAGACCAGCAAGATTTAGGGAATTTTCAATCTGTGGGCGTGCCCCATGCACCAGCACCAGATGAATGCCCAAACTATGTAGCAATGCAAAATCATGAATCAGATGCTCAAAGTTTGCGTGAGCGACCGCATCGCCACCAAACATGATGACAAAGGTCTTGCCACGATGGGTATTGATGTAGGGGGCAGAATGGCGAAACCATTGGATTGGGTTTTGTTTGTCTTGGCTGTGGTTGTTCATGGCATGAGCTGTTGATTAAATCCTATTATGATAGTCAGCTTTTTGGCGAATGCAAGCATTTTTTTTGACAAAACCACAGGTTCTGGTGTTGGTTGTGTTTACCAGATGGTAAAATGGTAATTTGGTGGCAGATGATGTGAGCATTAAAAATACCTTGACCAAGTCGGTAAATTCTAGTAGAGTTAAAAAATATTGGTCCATCAAGGAGAAGGCCGTGCCTGCCACTACCATTACACGCACTTATCGTATCCATACAGAAGACACACAAGCATTGCTGATTGATATGCAGGATAAATTTGTGCCACACATTCATGAAATGGAAAAAATCACAAACAAGGCACGCATTTTGATTGCAGGGCTTAATGCACTAGATGTACCACTGACAGTTAATGAGCAGTATCCAAAGGGCTTGGGGCATACGATTGCTGAGCTATCAGCTGTATTTGGCGATGTGAATGTTTTTGAAAAGTCGGCATTTAGTTCGGTAGATGATGAATCAACTTGGCGACATCTTGCCATGCAAAATCGCCATCATGTCTTGCTATTTGGCATAGAAACCCATGTTTGTGTGCAACAAACTGCACTTGATTTGCTTGATAACGGCATGCAACCTGTCATCATTAGTGATGCGACCAGTTCACGAGACCCTTATGACCGAAAGATTGCCCTGAGTCGTATGCGTCGAGCAGGTGCGGTAGTAACAACCACTGAGGCAATTTTGTTTGAGTTGTTGCGTTCTAGCAAGCACCCTGATTTTAAGGTGATCAGTCATTTGGTGAAGTAAAAATTTGTTACATAAAATCTTAAAAACATCAAACCAAAAAACGCAACATCAGACGGTTGCGTTTTTTGGTTTAAATTTTTAGTTGAAGCCAAAATATTGAAAATGAACAGTTGTCTGACTTGTTTTAATTAAATGAACAGTAGTATTATATGCAACTGTATTATAAAGGTGCATAAAATAAGGTATGCCATGTCAAAATCATCAGCCATTCCAATCATTAATCTGCCCATGACGGCCTTGTCTGGGGTGGGTAATTCACTGGCGGAGCGACTGACAGAGCTTGGGATTTATCGTATTTTTGATATGCTTATGCACTTGCCACGAGATTATGAGGACCGCAGTCGCCTTGTGCCTATTGGCGATGTACAACATGGCATGAGCGTGCTTGTCAGTGGTGTGGTTACGCATATTGAGACCAATCGTACAGGCATGAGCGTGGCAATAGAAGATGATACTGGCGTGCTGATCTTAAGATTTTTTAAGATTTATGCTGGACTTAAAAATACGATGACACTTGGGGCAAACATCACAGCTTTTGGCGAGATAAAAATCAGCCGTTATGGTGTGCAAATGGCACACCCAGAGTATCATATTACAGGCACAAAAACCCTTGATGGTGGATTGTTACCCATTTACCCTGCAGTCAAAGGACTTCATCAAAATAAGATTCGACAGCTTGTGCGACTGGCAATCAATGCCGTTTCACATGAAACTTTGCATTGTTTGTCAATTGATGAATTGCAAAGCGTTGGTGTGTTTGATGTGCAGGCAGATTTATTGACTGCTTTAAAGCAGATTCATCTGCCTGATAAAGATGCGGATATTTTTGCTCAGACGACTTTGCTTGAAGGATTAAAAGACCGTACGCACCCAGCTTGTAGGCGAATCATCATCGAGGAGCTGGTGGCACATCAGTTGGCATTTCTTTATCGTCGTAATAATGTTTATCAGCACAAAGCCCCACGCTGTGAGTCGGTCAGCCTTTTGGTGGACAAGCTCATGGAAAATCTGCCATTTGAGCTGACAGATGCCCAAAGTCGTGTCATTGGCGAGGCTGTAGCGGACATGGCGACAAGCAAACCCATGTTGCGACTGATTCAAGGCGATGTCGGTGCGGGTAAAACATTGGTGGCAGCAATCACTGCTTGCTATGCACTTGATAGTGGTTGGCAGGTGGCAGTGATGGCACCGACGGAGATTTTAGCAGAACAGCATTTTATTAATTTTCAAAAATGGTTTGAGCCTTTGGGTGTGGGTGTGGGTTTTTTGGCAGGCAAACAGACCGCAAAAGAGCGGAATGTCATGCTTGATCAAATCATCAATAATGATGTACAGATTGTCGTAGGGACGCACGCACTTTTTCAAGATGGGGTGGCTTTTGCTAAATTGGGCTTGGTCATCATTGATGAGCAGCACCGTTTTGGTGTAGAACAAAGACTTCGCCTTGCCAATAAGGGTGTGGCGAATTCCACGCCACATCAGCTTGCCATGACAGCAACGCCCATTCCAAGAACACTTGCGATGAGTATGTATGGCGACATGGATGTGTCGGTGATTGATGAATTACCACCCAATCGCACTCCGATTACGACCGTAACCATCAGTCGAGACCGTCGTGATGAAGTGATTGAGCGAATACGAGTGAATTGTAAAGATAAAAAGCAGGCGTACTGGGTGTGTCCACTGGTTGAGGAGTCTAGCGTACTAGATGTGCAATCGGCGGAACTGCTGTATGAGGATTTGTGTGAACGACTGGATATTAACATTGGGCTGGTACATGGCAAGATGAAATCTGCCGATAAACAGGCGGTCATGAATGACTTTAAGTTGGGAAAAATTGACCTATTGGTTGCGACCACCGTCATTGAGGTGGGTGTGGATGTGCCCAATGCGTCTTTGATGGTCATTGAAAATGCTGAACGCTTGGGATTGTCCCAATTGCATCAGTTGCGTGGGCGAGTGGGGCGTGGTTGTGCCAAGTCTTTTTGTGTATTGCTGTATCAAATGCCACTATCACCCACAGGCATTGAACGGTTAAATGTGCTACGAGACAGCAACGATGGTTTTGTCATTGCTCAAAAAGACCTTGAACTTCGTGGAGCAGGTGAGTTACTTGGTAAGCGACAAACAGGCGATATGGGCTATTATTTGGCGGACATCGTGCGTGATGAAAGTCTGTTCATCGCTGCACAAAGCATTGCTCATCGGTTGATTGGTGATGTCAGTAGGCGGACACTTTCTCACCATATTGTCAATACTTGGCTGCCTGATGTTAAAGAATATGTAAATGCTTAGTAAGGTTGGCAATAATCTAGGCATCGTAGAAATATTAAGATTAAAAAAGAACAGGCACGCTTTTTGGTTAATGAATAAACTCAAACCAAAATACAATCAAAGGAGAAAGGTATGTTTTGTTACCCTGTTGATGACGACATCAGTCTGGCGTTGGTGCATGGACATGATGCCAAAGAGGTGGTACAGCTGGTTGGTCGCCAAAAGGACTATTTGGGTCAGTATTTGCCTTGGGTGAATGCCTGTGATGAGCAAAGCTATGAAGCTTTTGTAAAATTTGCTCTAAATAAATACGCTGAGGGCAAGGGGGTGGATACTTCTATCGTTCATCAGGGCAAGATTATTGGGGCGGTAAGTTTAAACAACATCTATCCATCACTCAAAAAGGCAGACATTGGCTATTGGCTTGACCAAGAGCATCAAGGTCGTGGTATCATGACCCGTGCGGTGCGTGGACTGATGGAGATGGCCAAAAATTATTATGGCGTGCAGGTGTTGGAAATTCGTGCCGCCGAGCATAATTTGCCCAGTCGCCGAGTGGCTGAACGATTGGGCTTTGACTTTTGTGGCATTCTTGCTAATAATGTATGCGTGAATGGTAAGATATTTAATCATGCGGTATATGTCTATCGCTTTGATGATTGATGACCTAATGCCTGCCAAACCACCTACCAACTGCCAATATAAAGATATTAGGGTAATAAGATGAATCAAGACAATCATATCAATCAAGACACACACAGCGATGAAAAAGCTGTCAAACTTTTACAATCTGGGCGTATGTCAGCGGTGATGATGGCAGTTTTGGCGATGGTGTTGCTTGCTGTGTTGTTGGCAGGCGTTGCCATTGGATTTAGTATCTCACGGGCCGATAGCGATGGTGTGGATAATACGACAGCAGAAAATCAGGTGAGCAAATCTGATAACAGCACCGCATCTGTTGCCATGATGGTTGAGGCGGTGTATCCAGCCATGACAGAAGTGGTACAAAGTATCACAGCAAATGGCAACATCGCTGCCAAGCACATCGCACAAGTCAGCGGACGCATCACAGGGGCGACCGTTGAACGGATATTGGTCGAGGTAGGTGATGTGGTGCGAGCAGGGCAAGTGCTGGCTGTGCTTGATGCATCATCTTTAAAAGACAACCACACCCAAGCGGTTGCTGAACTTGATAAAGCCATTGCTAGTGCTGAAAAAGCCCGTGCTGATCTTGCACGCACCGAACCATTACTTGAAATCGATGCCATCAGCAAGCAACAGGTTGATGCCTACCGCACCGCTCTTAAGCAAGCAAATGCAGCTGTCGTAGCGGCAAAGGCTAGGGTAAATAGCACCACCACCAGTCTAAACAATGCTAAGATTGTTGCTCCTGTTTCAGGCATTGTGAGCGAACGCCAAGCACAGGTGGGCGTATTAGTCAGTGGCAATCCGCTATTTACCATCATTAAAGATGGGGCACTACAATGGCAGGCGACACTCTCACCAGAGGACGCTACCAAAATTAGCATCGGACAGACTGCCATGATTGACACAGCAGGCACAGCCGTCATGGGTAAGGTTACGAGGATTTCACCCACTGCCAATCAAGGGCGTGAAATGACAGTGTATGTATCCTTACCACCTGATGCGCCGCTAAGCGAAGGTATGTATCAAACAGGTAGGCTTATTTTTGGTCAAAGCATTGCTCCTACTGTACCAAAATCTGCCATCATGACGATAGATGGCTATGACTATGTATGGACGCTGACTCCCAAGGTGAATGAAAAAGGATTGTACCAAGTGGTACGCACCAAGATAACGATTTTGTCTTATGAAGGTGATCGGGTGGCAACTGATTTATCGCCACAGATGTTGGTCGTGGCAAGAAGTGGTGCGTTTTTAAATGAGGGCGATGTGGTCACGCTGTCGCAAAGTCCAATCCAAAATCAGGCACAAGGGCAGTGATGATGAATTTTTCTGCATATTCTATTAAAAATCCTTTGGTTGCCATTTTGTTTTTTACCCTGATGACTTTACTTGGGGTATTTGGCTTTTACCATATGAAAGTTCAGCAGTTTCCTGACATTGATTTTCCTGGGGTGGTTACAACCATCACAATGTCAGGGGCAACCGCTGACCAACTGGAAAACGATATTGCCAAAAAAGTAGAAAATAAGCTGGTCAATATCGAGGGTGTTAAAAATATTCGCACCACCTTGCAGACAGGTGTGGTAACGGTCTTTGCTGAATTTGTGCTAGAAAAAGACACCGATGAGGCGGTAGATGATGTGCGTTCTGCGATGAGCGAGGTGCAAGGTAGCCTGCCTGTCGCTGCCGACCCACCCATCGTCTCAAAAGTCTCCACATCAGGTTTTCCTGTGGTTACTTATTCGGTTCGTGCTGAGCATATGAATGACAGTGAGCTGTCTTGGTTTGTTGATGATGCCTTGACCAAACGCCTATCCAATGTTCAGGGGGTGGGTAGTATGACTCGTATTGGCGGTGTGGAAAGACAAATACAAGTCAATCCAAAGCCTCATTTACTTGCCAGTCTGACGATGCCAATCAGTCAGCTTTCTGAGCAGATTTATGGCAGATGGCAAGACAGCACAGGCGGCGAATCTAAGATTGGTCAGCAAACTCAGACCATACGAGTGCTGGGTATGGGTGATGCTCTACAGAGCTTGCGTCAAATGCAAATTACCACTCCGCAAGGAGGGGTGGTTACCCTTGATGGTATTGCAGACATTAAAGACACCCACGCTGATATCAGTTCACTGGCAAAAATGAATGACCAATCTGTGGTGGCATTTAGCATTACTCGTTCAAAGGGGGCGGGCGAGGTAGCGGTTGTTAGGGCGATTGATGATGAAATCGCCAAAATCAATCAAGAATTAAGTGGTGTGCAGATTGAAAAAATCGTAGACTGGGCAAAACCCATTGAGGAGACTTATCATTCTACCCTAAAAATGCTTGTAGAAGGGTGTGTATTGGCAACTTTGGTGGTCTTTGTGTTTTTGAGGGATTGGCGAGCCACCTTTGTGGCAGCGATGGCATTGCCCTTGTCTATCATTCCCACCTTTTTTGTGATGTATGCGTTTGGGTTTAGTCTTAATATTATTTCTCTTTTGGCCTTAACTCTTGTGATTGGGGTGCTGGTGGACGATGCCATTGTTGAGATTGAAAACATTGTACGCCACTTAAATATGGGTAAATCACCGATGGCAGCTGCGATGGAAGCGGCCGATGAGATTGGGCTTGCGGTGGTAGCAACCACCTTTACCTTGATTGCTGTGTTTTTGCCAACCGCCTTTATGAATGGGGTGGTGGGACAGTTTTTTCGCCAGTTTGGTTGGACGGCAGCCATTTCTATTTTTATCTCTCTTTTGGTGGCAAGACTCATCACACCGATGATGGCGGCTTATATTTTAAAGCCAAGTAAATACACTGACAAACCGACGGGCAAGATGATGCAAGGTTATCTGTCGGTGGTTAAATGGACGCTGTCGCACAGATTGATCACGATGCTTTTGGCCTTGGGGTTTTTTGTGGGTTCGCTGATGCTTTCATCTAAGATACCCAGTACCTTTCTTCCACCTGATGAAGCAAACCAAACCCAAGTATCGGTTGAGCTAACCCCTGATGCCAACATAGAGGATACAATTCGCATTAGTGAGCTTGTTGTGAATAAAATTAGGGCGATAGATGGGGTGGATGAGGTATTATTGATGGTGGGCCAAGGACAAAAAGCAGGCGAGCCTAGTGGTCATCGTAGTGGCTCTGTCAATATTGCTACGCTTGAAGTTAAGTTGAGCGAGCGGGGCAGCCGCCCAAGCAAATCTCAAATAGAGGCCTCGATTAATGAAACCTTAAAGTCAGTACCATCAGCTCGCTTTAAGGTGGGTGTTGCTAAGGGTGCATCAGAAACAGGTTATGTATTTTCAGTAACTGGCAGTGAGAAGGTACTGCTAGAACAGACAGTGCGGGCAATTTTAGGTGAGCTTAGATCTTTGCCGCAAGTCGCCAATGTGGTCAGCGGTCAGGCATTGCCTCAGCCTGAGCTTACTGTTACGCCAAATAATCTGGCGATGGCAGATAAAGGGGTGAGCACCTTGGCACTTGCCAAGACCCTAAGAATAGCGACAGCGGGCGATTATGACCAAGCACTTCCCAAGCTTAATCTAGACACTCGTCAGTTGCCCATCGTCATTCGTCTTGATAATGATGATAAACGACAGCTGACTGACTTGATGAGCCTGTATGTGCCATCAACCAAAGGCGTGCCAGTGCAGGTCAAAGAAGTGGCAACCCTAAATTTTGGAGCGGACGAGTCCAGCATTACGCGTTTTCAAAGAGAGCGTTCTATCAAGATTACTGTTTATCCCAAAGATAGTGCAGTGGGAGAACTGATAGCAGCGGTAAAAAATACCAAAACCATCAGTAACCTGCCAAGTGGCGTTAATGTGATTGATGAAGGGCAGGCACAGAATATGGCCGAGTTGTTCACAGGTTTTATTGTGGCGATGGTGGTTGGGATTTTTTGTATTTTTGCGGTGTTGGTGCTTTTGTTCCATCGTATCCTACAACCCTTTACCATCTTGATGGCTTTACCCTTATCTATTGGCGGTGCGTTTTTGGGCTTGATTGCTACGGGCAGTAGTATGTCTATGTCTGCAATGATTGGGCTCATACTTTTGATGGGCATTGCCACCAAAAATTCCATCTTACTTGTCGATTATGCCATCATCGCTCAAGACAAACAGGGCATGAGTCGATTTGATGCCTTGATGGACGCTTGTAAAAAACGGGCCCAGCCTATCATCATGACCACGATTGCGATGGGGGTGGGAATGTTGCCATTGATCATCAATTTTAGTCATGCTGATATGACCTTTACCCGTCCGATGGCCTCAGCGGTATTGGGCGGACTGATCACTTCTACTTTGCTCAGTTTGGTAGTCATTCCTGTGGTGTATGCCTTGATGGATGATTTGAGCGTGTGGGTAAAAGGCAGGTTTTAGCGTCTTAAAATATTGGAGCATACAGCGATAATGTTTTATCTTTATTTTTAAGTGGCTAAAGAGTGTCATGTCTTATCTAAGTTGTTTTGCTTAATCATACCTCTTTTTGCCCGAAAATAAAGAAGTTTAGAGCAAAAATTTTATCTGTTGCTTAGCGACAGATAAAATTCATGCAATTTTTGTAGCTGTTTATACAGCTCATCAAGCGTGCCACTATTGTCCACCACATCATCGCTCACCACCAGCCTTTCGTTTCTGGTGGCTTGTTTGGCGATGATGGTTTTGATGTAGGCGGTAGGGTCGCTGTGCGTGGCTAGTTTGGTAGCGTCTCGCCCTAAGGCACGCTGTATCTGTACCGATTCTGGCACATCAACCAACAAAATACGGTCGCATAATTTGGCCAGACTTGGTGATTTATTCATGCCTTCAACGAGCAGTGGCACCGACAAGATGTGATATAGGCTGGTGCTACAAGCCAATTCGTCTTTAATGCGTGTTTGGATATGTGGGTGTATGATATTGTTTAATGTGTTGATGGCGTTGCGGTCTTTTAAAATATAATCACGCATGGCAGCACGATTGTATTTGCCGTCAATCACGATCCATTCACCAAAGGCATGTACCAACTCATCTAAAACAGGGCTATTCTTGGCGGTGATGGCATGAGCGATGACATCAGCATCAATGACATCAATGCCTTGATTGACGAACCAGTCGCTCACAGCACTTTTTCCGCTGCCAATACCGCCTGTCAGCCCGATGGTTAATTTTGCCATATCGTCTCCATTTGATGAATCATAACAATCCGCCCAAATACCATGCCAGTAGTGCTTCACCCCACAATAAAGCCACCAATCCGCCAAGGGCTAAGTATGGTCCAAAAGCAAAAGGTTGCTTGTATTTCTGAAAAAATACGCCAAATATTACGCCCAGCAATGCTCCAATAAACACAATCATTGGTAAAAATTCTACGCCAAGCCATGCACCTAGCACAGCAATGAGCTTAGCGTCTCCAAGCCCCATGCCGTCTTTTTTGACAATCAATCTGAACAGAATATTAATGAGCCAAAACGATACAAAGCCTGCAACCAGTCCCCACATGGCAAGAATTGGCGTGGTAAATATGCCGTGAATATTGGCAAGTAGACCAATCATACCAAGTGGTGCAAGCAGGCGGTCTGGCAACAATTGCACTTTTAGGTCAATCAAAGACAATGCTAATAAAAACCATGTCAAAATAAGGGCAAAAACCATCTGAATGCTTGACCCAAAATTTAATGCGACCAACAGTGATAACAAGGCGGTTAAAATCTCAACAATAAGATAGGTGGGGGATATTGCAGTACAACAACTTTTGCAACGACCCGACAACATTAAAAAGCTCACCACAGGAATGTTATGCCACCAGATGAGCTGGTGTTGGCAATGTGGGCAATGCGAGCGTGGCAATGACAGGCTAAGATGTTGATTATTTTGGTTGCACTGATAGCTTTTGCTGATTTGAGTTTTGATGGCGGGGCTAATGTTGGCATCTTGGCAGATGAATTCGCTGATTTGTGTTTGCCATTCATTCATCATAATAAGAGGTGTGCGATAAGCAACCACATTGATAAAGCTACCGACAATCAATCCGATGATACCGATGAGAGCAAAAAAAATGATTTGATGTTGTGCGGATAATTGTTCCATATTTTGTAAAAATGTCATCACATCTGTCATGGCGTACCTACCCCAATTTGAAAAATTGGCAAATACATTGCCAGTACAATTCCGCCAACAAGCACCCCTAATATGACAATGATGGTGGGTTCAATAAGGCTTGTCATGCCATCTATTTGTTCGCTAACCTCGTTGTCGTAATAATCAGCGACCTTTTCAAGCATTTGTGTGAGCTTGCCAGACTCTTCACCCACATCAATCATTTGTATTATCATGGGTAAAAATAGCGTGCTTTGAGACATGGCTTGGCTTAATCTTTGGCCGCCTTGTACCTTGTTGCTAATGCCTTGCAATGCCTGAATAAAATTAAGATGATTGGTTGATTGTGCAGATAGTTCTAATGCCGTTAGAAGTGGAATGCCTGCACCAAAAGTGGTGGCAAGCGTCCGACTAAAACGAGCAGCTGCACTTTTTTTGGTTAAAGTCTTAATGATGGGTAGTTTTAGACTGATGTTGTCAATGAAATTTTTGATTTTATTGGTTTTGATGTGCAAATATAATATGCTGATAATGACAATAAAAATTGCCAGTAATATCATCCAAATGTATGCCACCAAGCCATCGGAGAATGCCATAATCAAGCGAGTAGCTAAGGGCAACTCACCACCTAGGTCGGCAAAAGTTTTGGCAAAGATTGGCACGACTTTAACCAATAAAATCGCTGTTACAATGGTTGCAACGGTCAGTACAGCAATGGGGTATTGAAAAGATTTTTTGAGTTTGTTTTTGAGAATTTCTAGGTTTTCTTGGTGAGTGGCGATTCTATCTAGCATGACATCAAGTGAGCCTGAGCGTTCTCCTGCATCTATCAAAGAGATGGATAAACGATTAAAAGAGGTGTGCTTGGCAGCAGCAGAGGCAAAATTTGAGCCTGATTCAATGTCGGTTTTGATGGTTGAAATGATGCTTTTAAAAGCGATGTTCTTGCTGTTTTGTTCGGTAATGGTAAGAGCTTGTGTGAGTGGAACGCCTGCTGATAGCATGGTGGCAAGCTGACGAAAAAATAGTGTAATGTCAATGGATTTGATCGGCTTTTTCCATGATAAACCTGCACGCTTTTGGCGGATTGAGCTTGTGGTGATGCCTTGTTGTTGCAGTTTAATGCGAGCCATTTGGGCGGTGATTGCATCAATCTCACCCACAATTTTTTTGCCACGCAAGGTCAGACCTTTGTAGACAAAGGTTTTGTTGTTGGGTTTGGCAAGTTTGGCATTTGTACGAGTAGAGTGGGGCTTAATTGGCTTAACCATGGGTCAGGCGCTCCATCTCTTGTAGGCTTGTGATGCCTTGGATTGCCTTGTCTATGGCGGATTCTCGTAGTGTACAAAAGCCATGTTGTCTGGCGTAATTTAATAAGTCGTGTGTGGTTGTATCTGCCATGATGAGTGTGGCAAATTCTGGTGTGATGGGCAGTACTTCATAAATGCCAACTCGCCCCTTGTAGCCGTCTTTGCAGGCGTGGCAACCCACAGGCTCAAAGAGTGTGGCCCGAGCGATATGATCGGCACCAAAACCAAGCTGAACAAGGCTTTGAGGGGGGATTTGGATTGGTTTTTTGCAGTTATCGCATAAGCGGCGAGCCAGCCTTTGGGCGATGATTAGGTTGATTGAGCTTGCAATATTAAAAGTTGCAACGCCCATATTTTTTAGGCGAATGAGTGTATCAATCGCAGAATTGGTATGCAAAGTGGACAGCACCAAGTGTCCTGTCTGGGCGGCTTTAATGGCAATTTCTGCTGTCTCAATATCTCGAATCTCACCAACCATGATGACATCAGGGTCCTGACGCAAAAAAGCACGAAGCACATCGGCAAAATCTAACCCAATTTTTGGGTGGGTATTGACTTGGTTGATGCCATCAAGCTGGATTTCAACAGGGTCTTCTACCGTTTGAATATTGATGTTGGGCTGATTTAAAATATTAAGCCCAGTATAGAGCGAGACTGTCTTGCCAGAACCAGTCGGACCTGTGATGAGTATCATGCCTTGCGGTTTGGTAAGGGCGGTTAAAAATAGCTGTTTTTGTTCATCATTCATGCCAAGTGTGTCAATGCCAATCAGAGCTTGGGTAGAGTCTAATAGCCTTAGTACAATTTTCTCGCCAAAGAGCGTGGGGGTGGTGCTGACACGAAAATCTACTGATTTTGGATTATTCTTATAAGGCACGAACTTCATTCGCCCATCTTGTGGCTTTCGCCGTTCGGCAATGTCAAGGCGTGCCATGACTTTTAAGCGTGTGCTGATTTTGTTGCCAGAAGCCTTAGGTGGTGTTGCGATGGTTCGCATGACACCATCAATACGAAATCGCACACGATAATATTGCTCAAATGGTTCAAAATGAATATCAGATGCGTTTTGTTTAATTGCATCTGACAGAATCTGTTGTACAAATTTGACTGTTGGTGCATCCAGCTTAAGATCTGCCTCCTCAGCCATTGTATCCAAATCGTCGTCAAAACCATCGTCAAAACCGTGTGCTGTGCTTAAATTAAGACTTTGCATGGCATTGGACAGTTTAAGCTCATCAACCAAAACGGGCGTGGCGTGTAGCCCTGTGGCAAAAGCAATCTCACCAAGCATTTGTGCACGCGTTGGGTCGCTTGTTGCAATGAAAATCTGCCCATCTTTTTGTGCCAAAATCAGCACTTCATGGTGGATAAGTAAGGCAGGGTCAATTAAATGAGTTGGCAAATCCGCAAGGTTTATTTTATTTAAATCCACCAGCTTTTCACCCAAAATGTCCGCCAAAGTCTGGGCGATCACTTGTGATGACAGTTGGTTATTTTGCACTAAAAAGCGAGCAAGACTTACCTGAGAGTGCATGGCCTGCTCTTGGGCCCGACTCATTTCATCTTGGGTAAGTAGGTTTTTATCAACTAAAAATCGCCCAAGATTGGTAGAGAACGACGCATTCATAATCAAGGTTTTAATGAGATAGATGAGCCATCATACTATAATAGAATACGCCAAATCAAGAATACATGATTAAAAACACCCAAGTTTGGACTTGTGTTTTAGACTTGTTTTATTAAGTTTTGATTAAGTTTTATCAAAAAGATGGATTGCTGAATGAATATACCAGCACCAACTTTAACTGGCACTGGTATGTTTATTAAAAAATGCATGCTTTGACAAAAAGCAAGAAAGTTGGCCTTTCATATTTTAAAACTGTTAAAATTGACACCAAACACGAGTATGGCACAAAATCTTACCATATTATAAGTAGAATGCCGTCAGTTTTGTCGCACTACCAAACCGAGCTTACCGACACGCCCAAAGTTTTGTTTTCGTACCACGGCAACACTTGGGTGTCGCTCATTGGGTCGGTCAATAACAGCCCCGCTGCCACACCCACCGCACACCCCGCTACCACATCTCGTGGGTGATGTGCTTTGGCGTGTACCCGTGTCCAGCCCACATAACCTGCCACACCCATTGCAGGCAGACCTGCTTTCCAGCCATAACGCTGTCCAATAAAGGTCGCCCCAGCACAAGCACTGCTGGTATGTCCAGACGGAAAAGAGCGACTGCCACCATTGGGGCGTTTGCCAAGTGCGGTATTGTTAAATCCTGTTTTTAGTGCTTCGGTGGTAATGACAGTGGCAGCCATTGTTTTGCCAAGCTGTTTGGCACCTTGCATATCATCTTTATGATAAGCTACAACCAACCCTGTGGCAGGCAAAGCCAGCTGTAGCACATCGCCTGCAAAGCGGTGTGGGTCGCTTGTGTCCCACATGGCATGACTGAGCGTAGGTAAGCACAAGCAGACCGCCAGTACACCAGTTTTGTTAAAAAATTTAGACGACATCATTCTTATCCTAAAAATACAAAGACATTCAATTATAATCATTTTTACGACGGATATCAATGTCATATTCATCATGAAATTTGCGATAAATATGATAAGTAGATGAATGTAAATTCATGGCTTTTCTTATTTTTTAAAATTTTTTTAAAATGCCTTTGTTCAAAGTTCAAAAAATACTTTTATTTTAAAAATATTTAAAAAAGCCATGAGTATTTATTGGTATTTAGTTTGATTTTTGGTGTTATGATTGATAAAAAAACCATGATATTTTGAAAATTTTAGCAAAAATGCGTTATAATAATTCGTTTAAACGAGTTTTGAGTTGGTGAATGGTTTTGGCGAATTTAAGAATGAAATTAACAAATTCGTGATACCAGCTTTGACAGACAGAGAGTAAAATATGGTAAAGTATGTCATTGGTAATTGGAAGTTGAACCCTGCAACTTTGACTGAGGCGACTGCACTTGCTCATGCTATTGGAGCAATGGCAAATGATGCAAATTGCCATATTGGTTGTACACCCAGCTTTGTACATTTAGCGGCGGTGCGTGAAATTTTAAAGCACTCATCGGTGTGGGTGGGTGTACAGGATATTGGTGCATTTGGGGCGACAGGTGCATTTACTGGTGATGTTTCTGCAGTGCAGGCAGTGGATTTGGGGGCAAAATTTGCCATCATCGGACATTCTGAACGCCGTGCTTATCACAAAGAAGACAACAGCTTGCTTGTCAAAAAAATCACACAAGCCATCAGTGCAGGCCTTGCGGTTGTTTTGTGTGTGGGCGAAACCAAGAGCGAATATGAGCAAGGTGAGACTCTAGGGGTGCTAGATAATCAGCTGTCTGTATTAAATGGCTTGACTGTTTTACAAGACAAATTTGTACAAGACAAGTTGCTTATTGCCTATGAGCCTGTATGGGCGATTGGTACAGGTCTTACGCCGACGATTGATGAAGTAGTGGCTGCACATCGCCACATCAAGGCAAATCTTCAGCATTTAGGTGTTGATGATGTCTGTGTGCTGTATGGCGGTAGTGTCAATGACAAAAATGCCGCTGAGTTTGCTGGTTGTGATGCCGTGAATGGGGCGCTGGTTGGTGGTGCATCATTAAAAGTTCAGAGCTTTGCGACAATCGTAGAGGCATTTGCCCAATTTTAACAATCTTGGTGGATTATCTGCCTTAAATAGTGATTTTAGATTATGTTTACAGTATTATTAGCACTTCATATCATCATTGCCATTGCGATGGTTGGCTTTATTCTGCTTCAACATGGCAAGGGTGCAGATGCGGGTGCATCATTTGGTGCAGGTGCGGCAGGCACAGTATTTGGCGCGGCAGGCTCGGCAAATTTTATGACTCGTGCGACGGCAATTTTGGCGACAATATTCTTTGTAACAAGCTTGGGCTTGGCATGGTATGCTCAAAAACAAGCAGATGAACAGCGTCGCCTTGACATACCAGTCATGCATACAACACAGCCGCCATCTGTACCACCAAGTACAGCTGATGCTGTGCCAGCCGTTGAGACTGCAGAACCAGCGACATCGAACAACCAATAACTTAGAATGGCTTAGTATGATAAAATTTTCTTGATATTTTAGGATTTATCATTATAATAGGTGCATAATTTGCGATCGTGGTGGAATTGGTAGACACGCCATCTTGAGGGGGTGGTGCTTCACGGCGTGAGGGTTCAAGTCCCTCCGATCGCACCAAATATGAAGTTAGACCAAGCAATCGGAAAAAGACTGGTTGCTTGGTCTTTTTATTGGGTTTTAAAGCCCAGCCTAAGCAAAAAAAAGACTTCCTTAATTGATGAGGAATTGATGAGGCGATGACTTAAAATAAAGATTGAAATTAAAAATAAAAAAAGTAAATTAATTCTTGACAGTTACTAAAATCATGCTATAATGGCTTCCTAAATTGATGCGGGGTGGAGCAGTCTGGTAGCTCGTCGGGCTCATAACCCGAAGGTCGTTGGTTCAAATCCAGCCCCCGCTACCACTTTTTCAAATCCTTAATATTTCTTTTAATTATTTAAGGTGTTTTCTTTCTTAAAAAGAAGACTAGGCTGATTGATAGTTATAGCCCACCAAGATGCTTTGTGGGTTTTTTTGTATTTGTCATTTGCCGATTTTCTATTGAAAAGGACATTATAAAACACATGAAACCATCGAGTAAAATCGCTGAATTAACCGAACTTATTGCCCCTGCTGTACAGGCGTGTGGTGTAGATTTGTGGGGTATTGAATTTATGCCACAAGGGCGTAAGTCTTTATTAAGAATCTACATCGAAGTGACTGCCCAACAACGCACAAATGGTGAGCACATCACCATTGATGACTGTTCTGCGGTGAATCATCAGGTATCAGGTGTGCTGGATGTGCATGATCCGATTGCAGGTGAGTACATTTTAGAGGTGTCTAGTCCTGGCTTTGACCGTCCACTGTTTACACCAGAACAAGTCGCATTGTTTGTGGGTGAAATCGTCAATTTGCGTTTGATTCATGCCATTGGGCAAGGTGATATCAAGCGTCGTAAAGTAGTTGGTCGTCTTGTTGAAGTAGGAGAGGTGAGCATGAAAGTTATTACCGAAGACAAACTAGAGTTTGACATTGAATTTAATAATGTGGACAAAGCACATCTGATTTATGAAGATTGATGTTTTGATTTGATTTTAACCCAAAATTAACCCAAAGGATATACGATGAGCCGTGAGATTTTGACCGTTGTTGAGACGGTAAGTAACGAAAAAGGGCTAAATCCTGAAGATATTTTTGAAGCAATTGAGCAGGCCTTGGTTGTTTCTACCAAGAAAAAAGTCTACACCGAACAGCCAGAGGTGGCGATTCGTGTGGCGATTGACCGTAAAACAGGCGATTATGATACTTATCGCTACTGGACGGTAGTGGCAGATGAAGACCATGAAATGCCAGCGTGTCAGCTTGCCATCAGCGACCTTGATGAGAATGAATGGAAAATCGGTGATATCAAAGAAGAGCAAATTGAATCTATTGAATTTGGTCGTATTGCCGCCACTCAGGCCAAACAGGTCATTATTCAAAAAATTCGTGAAGCGGAGCGTGCTCTTGTGGCAGATGCTTTTGAGGCACGAGTGGGTGAGCTTATCACTGGTGAGGTCAAAAAGCAAAGCCGTGATGGGTATGTGATTGATTTGGGGGATAATGCCGAAGGATATCTTGCCAAAGACCAAGCATTGCCAAGAGAAATGTTACGCCCAAAATCACGAGTAACAGCATTGCTACATCAAGTCAATCGTGATGGTCGTGGCTCACAGCTTTTATTGTCTCGTGCGCATAATGATATGCTTGTTGCACTCATGACCAAAGAAGTGCCAGAGATTAGTGAAGGTATTATTGAAATTCGTGATGTGGCACGCCTACCTGGTTTGCGTGCTAAGATTTCTGTGAAGACTAATGACCATCGCATTGACCCTGTGGGTGCTTGCATTGGTATGCGAGGCACTCGCATACAAGCTGTGCAACAAGAGCTGGATGGAGAGCGTGTTGATGTGGTGGTGTGGAATGATGAGCCAGCACAGTACATCATCAGTGCTCTTGAGCCTGCTGATGTGTCAAGCCTTGTTTTAGATGAAGACTCAAAGACTGCGGACATTATTTTTGCCACCAATGACCAGCTTGCCCGTGCGATTGGCTCACAGGGTCAAAATGTGCGTCTGGCATCTGATTTGACAGGTTATAAGCTCAATATGATGCTAGAATCTGAATATCTAGAACGCCAAGCATCAGAATCGGAGACCATCATCAGTTTGTTTTATGAACGCTTAGAAGTTGATAGAGACTTGGCAGAGGCTTTGGTGGAGGTTGGCTTTACTACTATTGAAGAAGTTGCCTATGTGCCTGTGGAAGCTTTCTATGACATTGAAGGTTTGGACGATGAAGCGATTGCTACTATCCAAGAGCGTGCTAAGGCCATAGTTATTGCCGATGAACTTGAAAAACAAAAAAATATCAAAGAGCCAAGTGCCGAGCTGTTGGCCTTAGATGGCATGACGACTGAAATTGCCTACAAACTTGCTGAGCGAGATGTCATCACATTAGATGATTTGGCAGAACAAGCCATCTTTGATATTGAAGACATTGAAGGCTTAGATGGTGAACTTGCAGGCAAGCTTATCATGAGTGCTCGTCAGTCGTGGTTTGAATAACCATGCGTGCTGATGGTATAGGTACCTTGTGATGGGTGCATTTAATTAACGCTTGCCAAACCTATTTTTGGGATTTGGCAAGCAATCGAACAAAGAGTGGACTTACTCTGACCAAAATTAGGTGAAAATTATGGTAGATTCTACCCAAGATAAAAATCAACGAATCAGTATTAAATCAACAACTACTTCCACTGCCAAAGTAACTGGCACATCAGGCAAAGCCAAAGCGGTCAATGTCGTCAAAACCAAAAGAAAAGTCTTTGAAAAACCAGATGCCAATAAGATTGCAGAAGAGGTCGCTGCACAGGTCAAAGCTGCCGAAGAAGCACGCCTAAAAGCTGCTGAAGAAAAGCAAGCCACCGAACGCACAAAAAAAGAAGCTGCAGAGCGTCAGGCGGCAACATTGGCTGCCATGCGTGCCAATAATACGGCCGATGCCAAATCTGAAACAAGCAATGTATCGGTGGTTGTTAAAAAAGCCAAAAAAGATGATGTATCAACTCAAGGCAAGGCCGATACAAAAGCAGATAAAGCAAAAAAATCATCTCCAAAACTAAATAAAGCTGAAACTGCTGCGGCTAAAAAAGCTCGGTTGGCTCGTGAGGCTGAAGAAGAAAAATTGCGTCAGCTAGAAGCGGAAAATCGTCGTAAGGCAGCCGAAGAAGCACAAAAACGCACCCTTGAACAAATGAAGCAGATGGCGAGTCGTTATAGCGAAAAAGACGACACTGCCACCACCATAGTGCGTAAAGATGAACCGCTTGCCAAAGGTTTGGTGGGTGCGGCATTAGAAGAGTCTTTTGAAAAAGAACGCCGAGAAATCAAGCGTGGCTCAGGTGCCAATTTAAGCCGTGGTAAGAGCGGTAAGAAAAAAGGCAAAGAAGAGCTTGAGATTAGACCAAAACAGCGTGGTCTAAAATCATCACAAGCAGGCAAACACAAGTTTGAAATGCCCGTTGAGAAAATTGTTTATCATGTTGAGGTGGGCGAGTCTATTGTCGTGTCTGACCTTGCCCAAAAGATGGCGGTCAAGGTGCGTGAGGTCATCAAATCACTCATGAAAATGGGTGAGATGGTGCGTGAGTCTGATTCCATTGACCAAGACACAGCTTCTTTGGTGGTTGAAGAATTTGGCCATCATGTGGTGTTGGTCTCTGATACCAAACTTGAAGATGATTTGCAAGAGGCAGTTGATGAGAAATCAGGGAATGTTCAAGCACGCCCACCAGTGGTTACCATCATGGGTCATGTTGACCATGGCAAAACATCATTACTTGATAAAATTCGTGAAGCCAAAGTTGCCAGTGGCGAAGCTGGCGGTATCACGCAGCACATTGGTGCGTATCATGTAACGACTGAGCGTGGTGTGATTACTTTTCTAGACACCCCTGGCCATGCTGCCTTTACTGCAATGCGTTCTCGTGGTGCACAAGCGACTGATATTGTTGTATTGGTTGTGGCCGCTGATGATGGTATGATGCCACAGACTGAAGAGGCCATTGATCATGCTCGTGCAGCAGGCACGCCGCTGATTGTTGCCATCAACAAGATGGATAAAGATGCTGCTGACCCAGACCGTGTTATCAATGAGCTTGCGGTTAAAGAAGTCGTGCCAGAGGCTTGGGGTGGTGATGTACCGATGGTAAAAGTTTCTGCCAAAACTGGCATGGGTATTGATGAGCTGCTAGAAACCATCAGCATTCAGGCGGAAATCATGGAGCTTGAAGCACCTGTTGATGGTGCGGCACAAGGTGTGGTGATAGAATCTCGTATTGACAAAGGACGTGGTGCAGTGGCCAGTCTGCTTGTTAAAAAAGGCACACTAAATCAAGGCGATCTTGTTTTGGCAGGTGAGTTCTATGGTAGGGTGCGTGCGATGACAGATGAAAATGCTCAGCGTATCAAGACCGCAGGCCCTTCAATTCCTGTTGAAATTTTGGGTTTGCCAGATGCACCGATGGCAGGGTCTGAATTCCTTGTTGTTTCTGATGAGAAAAAAGCGCGTGAAGTGGCAGATTTTCGTGCAGCTCGTGAACGAGATCGTATCTTAGAGCGTCAAAACAAGATGCGTCTAGATACGCTGTTTGAAAGTATGGGTAATGATATTGCAACATTAAACATCATTCTAAAAACTGATGTGCGTGGTTCATTAGAAGCCTTGCTAAACGCACTTGATGAATTGTCAACCGATGAGGTGAAGGTTCGTGTTATCAGCTCTGGCGTGGGTGCAATTACTGAATCGGATGTGATTTTAGCAGAATCCAGCGAGGCAGTACTGCTTGGTTTTAATGTGCGTGCTGATAATGCAGGTAAGCGTAAGGCTGATGAAGCTGGCATTGATATTCGTTATTATAGCGTGATCTATGGTCTGATTGATGATGTTAAGGCAGCGATGAGTGGTATGCTGGCTCCTGAGCATCGTGAGCAGATTTTGGGCATTGCTGAGGTGCGTGAAGTATTCCGTTCAAGCAAATTTGGTGCAGCGGCAGGCTGTATGGTTCAAGAAGGCGTCATTTATCGCAATAAGCCGATCCGCGTTCTGCGTGATGACAAAGTTATTTTTACAGGTCAATTACAATCACTTCGCCGTTATAAAGACGATGTCAATGAAGTTAAAGCTGGCATAGAGTGTGGTCTTGCGGTCAAAGGTTATGAAGTGGCAGCAGGCGATAAAATTGAAGTCTTCGAGATTCACGAGGTTAAGCGTCAGCTATAGTCGTTTGTCGTAATAAAAAACACCTTAATTTATTGAGGTGTTTTTTATTATTTGCGATTGTTTGGGAACTAAGAAATAAAATTCAAATCAAGTGATTGGTTTAATTTGTAAAAATAGGCTATACTAATCAACGATAACTTTTAAAGTAAAGCGGTTTATTAAGCTGTCAACAAGCTAACAAGAGAGAATATTTATGAATCAAAGATTGCAACGCCTGGCAGACCAGATTCAGCGTACACTGAGTGTGCTGATTCGTGATGAAATTAACGACCCTCGTTTGACAGGTTTTGTTACCATTTCATCTGTCAAGGTCAGTCCAGATTTGGGCTATGCCGATATTTATGTAACTGTTTTGGAACCATCTGAAGATGGTGGCATGAATGCTAATGCTCACCAAGAAAGTTTGCAAGTGCTAAAAAATGCCTCAGGATTTTTGCGTACTGAGTTGTCTCATACCATGAAGACCCGCACCACGCCACGCTTGCGTTTTCATTATGATGAGGTGACCGCACATGGCAATCACATGATGAGTTTGGTGTCTGAGGCGATGAAAAAAACAGGCGAAACGGCCAACGACGAGGCAGTTGGTGAGTAATGGCAAAGCAGACTGTATCAGGCGTACTATTACTAAACAAACCGCAAGGCATAAGCTCACATACCGCCCTAAATCAAGCCAAACGCTTGTTCATGTCGGCTGATTTTGACAGTAAAAAAGCAGGGCATACAGGCACGCTTGATCCGATGGCGACAGGGCTTTTGCCGATTTGTCTGGGTGAGGCAACCAAATTTAGTAGTTTTGGATTGAATGCTGATAAGGGTTATTCTGCTGTCATTAAGCTGGGCGAGCAAACCGATACAGGTGATCAAGAAGGGCAGAGTCTTAACATCTTGCCCGTAATGCCATTTGACCAGCATGGGTTAGATGAGCTTGCCAAGCAACTGACAGGTGAGCGGTATCAGACTCCGCCGATGTATTCTGCCCTAAAAAAAGACGGTAAAAAACTCTATGAATATGCCAGAGATGGCATACAAATAGAGCGAGAGGCACGCCCCATTGTCATACATAATCTCAATTTGACCAAATTGAGTGATGATGAAATTCATTTAAGTGTCATTTGTTCAAAAGGTACTTATGTACGAGTGCTGGGTGAGAGTGTGGCTGAAGGGCTTGGAACGGTTGGGCATTTGACCGCCTTGCATCGCATCAGTACTGGCGGATTTGAGGTGGCAGATGCTGTTACGCTTGATGAGCTTGGTCATTTGTCATTTAATGAGCGATTTGCTAAGCTGCTGCCAATCGACGCACTATTGACACATTTGTCAATTGTGGTTTTAAATCATCAAGAAACCCTGCGTATCAAAATGGGGCAAAGGCTAAATGTCAAAGACCGTATGACGGCGTCTGAATTTGGTGACGACACTTGTCAAGTGCGTCTGTATTGCGATGGGGACTTCGTTGGGTTGGGTGTCATTGAGGCCAGCGGACGATTACAGCCCATCAAAGTGGTGCAAAGATAACCGACTTTGGTGTTTGTCTATTTATCCTGTTTTGTTAGATTTATTCATTTGTTAAGTAGATTACGGGCGCCAATTTCAATCTTTAGCCCTTGGTTGGTTATTGGATTAGCGAATTTGTGCATTCTGATGGTCGGATGTTGATTTTTTTGTCATCTTTCAATGACTTTTTGCGGTTTTTGTGTTATAATCATAAGTCCGTGCCAATAGGCTTAGGCAGGCTTTGGCAATGCACAGCTTGCCCGAATTATTTTGCATTGCTCATATAGGAATTTAGTCATGCTAACCAATAAAGACCGTGAAGACATCATCGCCAAATTTAAACGCGCTGAGAACGACACTGGCAGCCCAGAAGTACAAGTAGCACTTCTTACCGCTCGTATCAACGACCTACAAGACCACTTTAAAGCTCACAAGGCTGACCATCATAGTCGTCGTGGTTTGATTCGTATGGTTAACCAACGCCGTAAACTACTAGACTACCTAAAAGGTAAAAACCTAGATCGTTATACCGCATTGATTGGTGAACTAGGACTACGCCGTTAATTTGGTGTTTGGGTTTATGTTTATGAAGCCCTAAATGAAAAAACGGTGTTTTGTGTGAACGCCGTTTTTTGCTTTTTAATTTTTTTTATCATGTTTGATTGCATTGCCTTAGAATGCTAATGAGTGGGTTTTAGCATCAAGTTTTGTTGGGTTGTGTCTTATGCATACCCTAAGAACAATTCTACTCATTAGCCTTTTATGGCTTGTAATTAAAATCACAAGGAACAAAATATGTTTAATATCATTCGCCAAGAATTTCAGTATGGCAATCAACAAGTTGTCTTAGAAACAGGCCGTGTCGCTCGTCAGGCCAATTCGGTGGTTGTCCACATGGGCGATGTATCCGTGTTGGTTGCTGTGGTTGTGCGTCCAGAAGCTGTGGCAGGTCAAGACTTTTTCCCATTGACTGTAAATTATCAAGAAAAAATGTACGCATCAGGTAAGATTCCTGGTGGTTATGGTAAGCGTGAAGGTCGTGCATCAGAGTTTGAAACCCTAACATCTCGTTTGATCGATCGCCCTATTCGTCCGCTATTTCCAGAAGGCTACTATAATGAAATTCAAGTTACCGCAACTGTAATTTCATCTGGTAAGACTCAAGATGCTGACATTGCTGCGATGATTGGTACATCGGCGGCACTTGTCATCTCTGCGGCACCATTTAATGGCCCAATTGGTGCGGCTCGTGTTGGTTTTATTAATGGTGAATATGTACTCAATCCAAATCATGCACAGATGCAAGAAAGTCAGCTTGATTTGGTGGTGGCTGGTACAAAAGCTGCGGTGCTGATGGTGGAATCAGAAGCTAAAGAGCTGTCAGAAGATCAAATGCTCGGTGCTGTATTGTATGGCCACGGCCAACAACAGGTGGTGATTGATAATATTAATGCTTTTGCACAAGCGGTTGGCAACGCCAAAGCCGAATTTATCGCTCCTGCGATTAATGAAGAGCTGAACAATGCTTTAAAAGAAAAATTTACTCAGAAAGTCAGTGAGGCTTATACCATTACAGTAAAGCAAGATCGTTATGCACGCCTTGATGAATTGGCAGCTGAGGCATTGACTTTGGCAGGTGATGAAACGGCAGAAGATTATGCTGATAAAGTTGGTCAAATCAAAGAATTGTTTGAAACCCTAAAATATCGCACCGTGCGTGATAATATTTTGTCTGGCAAGCCTCGTATTGATGGCCGTGATTTGGAAACCGTGCGTGCACTTGACATTCAAGTAGGGGTACTGCCTTATACACATGGTTCGGCGTTGTTTACTCGTGGTGAAACCCAAGCTCTTGTAACCACTACGCTAGGCACCAGCCGTGATGTGAACTTGGTGGATACTTTGGCTGGTACTAAGCAAGACCATTTTATGCTGCATTATAATTTCCCACACTACTCAGTGGGTGAGACTGGTCGTGAAGGTGGTCCAAAACGCCGTGAAATCGGCCATGGCCGACTGGCTCGTCGTGGCGTACAAGCCATGTTGCCAGCGGCTGACCGTTTCCCATACACCATTCGTGTGGTGTCTGACATTACCGAATCTAATGGATCAAGCTCAATGGCATCTGTTTGTGGTGCGTCATTATCGCTGATGGATGCAGGTGTACCACTAAAAGCACCTGTAGCTGGCATTGCAATGGGGTTGGTTAAAGAAGGTGATCGTTTTGCAGTATTGTCCGATATTTTGGGCGATGAAGATCATTTGGGTGATATGGATTTTAAAGTGGCAGGCTCGGTAAACGGCATCACCGCTTTGCAAATGGATATTAAGATTGAAGGTATCACTGCCGATATCATGGAGCAGGCATTAAAGCAAGCTCACGCAGGTCGTATTCACATTTTAAATGCGATGAATGAAGTGATCTCAACTTCTCGTACTGAGATTAATGCCCATGCACCAAACTATGCAACCATTGAAATTAATCCAGAGAAAATCCGTGATGTCATTGGTAAGGGTGGAGCAACCATTCGTGCACTAACCGAAGAGACTGGGGCGACTGTAGACATTGATGATAATGGTGTGATTCGCATCTTTGGTGAGTCAAAAACCTCTACTCGTGCTGCTATTGCCAAGATTGAAGCCATTACCGCTGAGGTGGAAGTGGGGACGATTTATGAAGGTAGTGTTGCTCGTATCGTAGAATTTGGGGCGTTTGTTAATATTCTGCCAGGTACAGATGGTCTGGTGCATATCAGCCAAATTGCTGATGAGCGTGTAGAAAATGTCACTGATTACCTCAAAGAAGGCCAAACCGTTAAAGTTCAGGTGCAAGACATTGATAATCGTGGACGCATTAAATTGACCATGAAAGGCATTGAACAATAAATTATTACTATTTAAAAAAAACCGCTCTAAGCTTGGAGCGGTTTTTTTATTTAAAATTTTTATCCAAAATTTAACTGTGATTTGGTATGGTCTGACTAAGTTTAGATCATTAAGTATGTTTTATGAGCATGGGTTAATGATTGGTGTATTATCGTAATTGATGTATTTAAAAAATAAAAAGCCAATCTCAATGATTGGCTTTTTGGAATATTGGCACTCCATAGGGGATTCGAACCCCTGTTACCGCCGTGAAAGGGCGGTGTCCTAGGCCTCTAGACGAATGGAGCACAAAATAAAGTTTTGCAACTTTGTTATAAGAATGTAAGATGATTGCCTAGGTGCTTACATTCGTCCTTATCAAATTTGGTGGAGCTAAGCGGAGTCGAACCGCTGACCCCTTGCATGCCATGCAAGTGCTCTACCAACTGAGCTATAGCCCCTTTGCTAAGGTGGGCGTATTATATAAGGAGACTGACAAAATGTCAATAAAATATTTTAAAAACTTATAAAAATTTTATAGATTATTGATTTTATTATTTTTTTAAATTGACCATCAAATAAAAAGCCAATAATTTTTTTGTCAATTATTGGCTTTGTTTGTTAGGTTTTTATGAATTTAAAAAATCAGGCAAAGATTTGTTTGCCTCTTCTAATTTTTTGAGTTTCTTTTTTCCAAGTCCGCCTAAGACCTCACAAGCATGGCGTAGTCTTGCTAAAGTCATGTCTGCACCAATGATATACATTGAATTCATCACAGGTGTGGAGCTGGTTGAGCCTGCAATGGCAACAAAAAATGGCTGCATGAAATCTTTGAGTTTAATCTCAAAATGAGAGGCTAGGCCTTTTAAGGTCTGATAAATATTCTCTTCACTCCATACGGGTAGGCGTTCTAGTTGCCAAGTAGCCAGATATAGGATTTCCAAGATTTGTTCGTTATTCAAAGTTTTATGAGCAAAGTCATCGGCTGTTACATTTGGGAGGTTTTGAAAGTAAAACCCTGCCCAGTTTACGGCATCTGTTAAGGTATTAATGCGTGGCTGAATGGCCTTGGCGATATTGGTTAATTTGTCATCATCAAATGCCCAAGATAAGAGGCGGTTTTTTAATTCATTAGCACTCATCGCTCGCAAATATTCGCCATTTAACCAATACAACTTTTCAATATCAAATACAGGTCCGCCAAGAGACACTCTTTGGATATCAAATGTTTCAATCATTTCATTTAAAGTGAAGATTTCTGCTTCTGATGGCAGACTGTACCCCATGCGACCTAAGTAATTAATTAGCACTTCTGGTAATATGCCTGCGTCTTTATAATAAGTGATGCTTGTTGGGTTTTTGCGTTTTGAGAGCTTGGATTTATCGGGGTTGCGAAGTAGTGGCATGTGGCATAATACAGGCATTTCCCAGCCAAAATATTCATACAAAAGCTTGTGCTTGGGAGCAGAATTAATCCATTCTTCACCACGAATCACATGGCTAATTTGCATCAAGTGGTCATCTACAACATTGGCAAGATGATAAGTTGGTAGACCGTCTGCCTTTAATAATACCTGCATATCCACAGTTTCCCAAGGGATTGTGATATCGCCACGCAAAAGGTCGTGAATCACGCAATCACCCTCGGTTGGCACACGCATACGAATGACAAAGGGCTTACCGCTTTTTGCCAACTCATCGCTTTCTGCTTGCGAAAGATTAGCATAGCGACCGTCATAGCGAACAGATAAGCCTTGTGCCTCTTGCTCTTTACGCATGGCATCTAATTCTTCGGTGGTGCAAAAACAGCGAAAAGCGTGTCCTTTATCTAAGAGCTCTTGGGCGTATTTTTGGTAAATTTCTTTTCGTTCACTTTGGCGGTAAGGGGCAAATGGACCGCCCACATCAGGACCTTCTGACCACGACAGCCCTGCCCATTTAAGAGCGTCTAAAATCATTTTTTCAGATTGGGCGGTACTACGAACTTGGTCGGTATCTTCAATGCGTAGAATAAATTCGCCACCTTGAGACTTGGCAAAAACCATATTGAATAAAGCGATGTAAGCTGTGCCCACATGAGGGAAGCCTGTGGGGCTTGGAGCAATACGAGTACGAACTGGCTTGGTGGTCATAATTTTCTCTGATAATCCGATGATAAGTAAAATGTAAATTCAAATCATTGTATGAGTCATTTAATCAAATACAAGAGTGCAGATTTGCCGTATATGATAGCAAAATTAGCTTTATTTTTATAGCAAAAAATACACATAGAATTTGGCAACAATTTACAACAAAAACAAATTGGATTGCACAAAATATCCTTGATAAAATAGATGATTAAGCCAGATTTGGCACATCTTTTGAAGTTTTGGCAAGCACTTTTCTGTTTTTTTGTAAAAAACTCATTAGAAATGTTACAAATGGCTTGACTATATGGCAGAGCTTGCGATAATACACACTAAAAATTTTTTGCTTTAAAATTTACCAATCGTATAAAAATTAAAACCCCACCAGTTCGCCGTTTTATCACTTCATCAAGTCATCACGAGTACCAAGCATGAGCAGTTTTGAATTTACGCACCAGACGGTTTTATTAAATGAAACGGTAGCGATGATACTTGGTGTTAAAGTATTGTCAAAGACGCAAAAAGGGGTGTTTGATGGTGTGTATGTAGATGCAACTTTTGGGCGTGGTGGTCATAGTCGTCTGTTGCTTGAGTATCTTAGCAAGGATGCACGGCTGATTGTCTTTGACAAGGACATACAAGCCATACAAGTAGCGAATGAATTGGCAAGAACAGACAGGCGTGTTACTGTCATTCATGATAGTTTTGCCAGCTTAAACGAGCAACTGCATCAATTGAACATCGCAGAGGTTGATGGTTTGATGGCGGATTTGGGGGTATCAAGTCCGCAGCTTGATGATGGCAGTCGTGGTTTTAGCTTCATGCGAGATGGCAGGGTGGATATGCGTATGGATACCACCCGTGGAGAGCCTGTCTCAGCATGGCTGTCTTATGTAGATGTAGATACTTTGGCAGATGTGCTTTATGAGTATGGTGAAGAGCGTCATAGCCGTAAAATTGCTCGTGCGATTAAAGCGATGGAAAATTATGATTCCACTCTTGCTTTGGCGGAGGTCATCAAGCAGGCACACCCAGCTTGGCAAAAAGGCAAGCACCCAGCCACACAAAGCTTTCAGGCTATGCGGATTTTTATTAATAATGAGCTTGGCGATGTGGATGATTTTTTGAATCAAAGTTTGACAGCGTTAAAGGTGGGTGGGCGTTTGGCAGTGATCAGCTTTCATTCATTAGAGGACAGACGCATTAAGCGGTTTTTAAATAATCACAGCCGTGGCCGTTGGGAAGATGATGATAAGCTCCCCATACCACCCCAGCGTGCCAAATATTTTTGTAAGCCATGGCGAGTTGCACCATCTGATGCGGAAGTTGACGCTAACCCTCGTGCTAGAAGTGCGTGGTTGCGAGGGGCAGTACGCACAGATGTGGCATGTCGTCATTTTTGATGAATTTTGTATTTTTAGCAGTTTTTTACTCATAACCTAAGACATAAAGACATAGACACCATGATTGACAAGCACGCTCATTTAATTTCGTCTGACGCCCACGCTGATGATTCGGTCAGCATGGTGGGGTTGTACCGTTTGATTTTGATGGTGCTTTTTGTGGCGATTATGTGGACAGGGGTTGGTATTGCCAAGCAAACACAAGCACATCATGAAGTCTATCGGCAACTGCAACAACTTAAAGAAGAATTGACAGCCATGCAAGTTGAAAAACAACGCCTACTTATTGAGCAACAAACTTTTAGTGCCACACCGCAGATTGCCCGCCGTGCAGTCAGCGAATTGGGTATGTTTTTTCCTGTAGGAGACAGTCGCCGTATTATCAGCTCAAGTGCCAGTATACAGTCAACACAAGCTAAGCAGGCAGGCGAATGATGAAAAAAACAAACCAAAAGCAAGGTGCGTCGTCCAAAGTTACTCCGCCACTTCGCAAAAAACCCACCCAAAATAAAGCCAATCCTGCCAAGCATCATCAAGAAGAGCAAAAAAGAAATTTTGGTTCATGGCTTTTGGACAAAATGGGCTTAGCAAAGCGTCGTCGCCAAGTTACGATGCTCGGTGGCATGCATGATGTTGGGCGATATCGTGCGGTTTGGGTGGTGATGGCGATGAGTTTTTTATTACTGTTTGCTCGAGCCTTTTATTTGCAGGTCATCAATTCACCATTTTTGATTGAAAAAGGCGATCAGCTCATCACTGCCAAGCGTGCTATGCCTGTCTATCGTGGCATGATTACCGATACCGCAGGTGCACCATTGGCGGCAAATGCTCCGTTATCAACGGTGGTGTTTAGCCCCTATGACTATGCGTTAAAGTATTATGATCTTGATAAAATCATCAAAACCTCACCAGACCAAAAAAAAAGGGACGAGGCCTTAAAGCAGCTCAAAGAAATGGACTTGGTGAAGCTGTCTGGCATGGCAAACTTTCCCTTGGATAAGCTACAAAAAGCCGTAGCGATTGATACTGCGGTTGATGTCACAGACGAATCGGCGGTTAATGCGGTCTTGCCAAAAGGTGCAGGTTCAAGGCGGATAATTTTATTATCAAAAGCACCACCTGAGTTGGTTGAACCGTTAATGCAACTTAAATTTGCTGGTGTGAGTGAGGAGAAATTTTTTCAAAGATACTATTTACAAGCCGAGCCGAATGCACAGATTTTGGGCTATATGGCACAGTCAAATGATGAAAAAAATGGCGGTTATGTAGGGCGTGCAGGCATCGAGGCCAAATATGAAAAACAATTGGCAGGTGAAAAAGGGCAGGTGTTAATTCTAAAAGATGCACACCGATCCGTGATTAAAGAGCTCAAAGAAATTAAGCCACAAGTTGCAGGTCAAGACATTCAGCTGACCATTGATTCTCGTTTGCAGTATGTTTTATACAAAGAACTTGAACAGGTGGGACGGATACAATCAGCTCGTTCTAGTTCAGGTATTGTGGTGGATGTTTTGACTGGTGATGTGTTAGCACTTGGGTCTTGGCCATCTTTTAACTCAAATAATCTTGCTGAACGGACGGGGGCAAACGAACGCAATCGCCCTGTATTAGACACATTTGAACCAGGCTCTATCATGAAGCCGTTTACGGTGGCAGCAGCACTAGAATCTGGTAAGTATTCGGTCAATTCACTCATTGATACCGCCCCAGGCAGTATGTATGTTGGTGGCTATACCATTCGTGATAGCAGTAATTATGGCTCCATCACACTGGCCAAACTCATTCAAAAATCAAGCAATGTTGCATCTGCTAAGATTGCACTGAGCCTTGGGGCTAATGATATTGCCGATATTCAGCGTCGTTTTGGTTTTGGAAAAAAAACAGCACTTAATTTTCCAGCAGAAGCATCTGGCAGTGTCAAAAATCCAAATGGCGAAAAAGACACAACACGCCGTGCAACTTTAAGCTACGGTTATGGGCAAAGTGTTACGCTGGCTCAGGTCGCCCAAGCCTATGCCGGTCTTGCTAGTTATGGTCAAATGCATCCTTTGCGTCTGGTCAAAAGTGAAGAAAGTGCTGAACCCACCAAAGTGATTGAAGCTCGCCATGCTGAAGCGATTGTTAAGATGATGGAGTTGGTTACTGAGCAGGGTGGTACGGCTCGTGCGGCGGCGATTAATGGTTATCGTGTGGCGGGCAAGACAGGTACAAGTCGCCGAGCTAAGCCTGAAGGGGGTTATTATACCGATCAGTATCGCACAACCTTTGCAGGCATTGCCCCTGCGTCAAATCCACGCTTTGTGGTGGCTATTTTGGTAGAGGATCCACGCCGTCAGCACTATGGAGGGGTGGTTGCTGCACCAGTTTTTCACAATGTCATGAAAGAGGCATTGCGTTTGTACAATGTACCATTTGACAAGCCATTGCAGGTCAATGCCAAAGATTTACCGCTGTCTTAGTTGTATTAGCTTAGTTTATTAGAAAGGATTTGCCATGAGGCCCATTACGCTGTCTGAGCTGTTTGCTCAATTAAATTTAACCATGCTTGATGATGCTGTCCAAAGTGTGGCAAATTTGCCTTTTGTGCGATTTTGTCTTGATAGTCGCAAGATTGAGCATGGCGATGTGTTTGTGCTGTTGTCAAGTGTTGGGCAACAAGATGATTTTGAGCGTGTTAATGGCTACCTAAAATCCATTGAAACCAAAGTGGCTTTTGTATTATCTCAAATTGACCCTAAACATCTAGACTGGACGAATTTTAAAAAACCAATCATTCATTTGCCAACCATTCGTCATTATTTGGGCGATTTAATTGCCGCCAGATTTCAGCTACAAAAACCCGCCAAACTGCCTGCTGTTGTTGCGGTAACTGGTACAAATGGCAAAACAACTGTCAGCCAGCTTGTCGCACAGCTTGCTGAATTATCAGGAGTGCCATCTGCTGTTATGGGTACAGCAGGCAATGGCAAGCTAAATAATCTGGTGCAGTCGTCTAATACAACAGGCGATGTGCTGGCCGTGCATGAGTTTTTGTATCAGATGGCAATCGATGGGGTGGAATTGGTGGCGATTGAGGCGAGCAGTCATGGGTTGCACCAGCATCGTTTACAAGGCGTGCCTGTACAGGTGGCGGTTTATACCAATTTGTCGCATGACCACTTAGATTATCATGCTGATATGGCTGATTATGCCAAAGCAAAGGCACGCTTGTTTGATGATGAATATTTTAGTACGCTGATGTGCGGTATCATCAATGCTGATGCTAAATACTCGCTATTTACCGATGATTTTTCTTGTCATTATCAATTATTGACATACAGCCAAACCGACAATAAGGCGGATTATTTTGCCAGTGCCATGACTCCAAGCTTAAATGGTGTGAATATTACCCTTGATTCACAAGGTGAATCAATCATGCTAAACAGCCCATTGCTTGGTTTGTTTAATGTACAAAATCTCATGGCATCTGTGGCGGCTTTTTTAGCACTATATCCAAATCAGCGTAAAAACCTACCAAATTTGGTCGCCAGATTGCAAGGTGCGCGTGGTCGTATGCAGCGAGTGCCATCGCAATCAGGTTTGTTCATCGTGGATTATGCACATACACCAGACGCACTCGAGCAAGTGCTTAAAAACCTTAGAAATCATTGTATGGGTAGATTGATTGCGGTGTTTGGTTGTGGTGGTGACAGGGATAAAACCAAGCGTCCTATTATGGCAAAAATGGGCGTAACACACGCCGATGTCGCCATTTTGACTGCGGACAATCCACGCTCTGAAGACCCAAATCAGATTTTAAAAGATATGCAAACAGACTTGACTTGTCAAGAGCATTACAAGGCCATTATTGAGCCTGATCGTAAAACCGCCATCGAACAAGCGGTTAAGATGGCAAGTGGGGACGATATTGTGGTGCTTTTGGGTAAAGGGCATGAGACCTATCAAGAGATTGACGGTGTGCGTCATGACTTTGATGATGTGGCGGTACTCGGCAAGGCCATTCTTAAGTTTAATAAATAATCACTGATAAGATGATAAAACAATCTGCCTTTGTATGTATTTTTAAGGCAATATAAAACTAAAAAAAAGAGCAAGACATGACAACAAATGGCCTTTATATTTGGCACAAAGACAATCTGCAAGCTGCCACAAATGGCACTTGGCAGGGTGAATTTAACAAAAAAAGTGTAAAAATTACAACCGACACACGCATCATCAAGCAAGGCGATATTTTTCTTGCCATCAAAGGTGATAATTTTGATGGACATGCTTTTATTGATGTCGCCCAAGAAAAAGGGGCGGTGGCGGTGATTGTTGATACAGTAGTGGACAACAAGTTGCCACAGCTTATTGTGGGTGATACCAAAAAGGCCTTGGGGCTTTTGGGGCAGTATCGTCGCAATGAACACCATGATTTGACGGTGGTGGCATTGACAGGTTCATCTGGCAAAACCACCACCAAAGAGATGATTGGTAGCATCTTGGGTCTGATTGCCCCTACACTGATTACTCGTGGCAATCTAAATAATGACTTGGGCGTGCCAATGATGCTCTTAGAACTCACCGATGAGCATCGCTTTGCTGTGATGGAGCTTGGTGCAAATCATGTGGGAGAAATTGCTTATACCAGCGGTCTTGTGCGTCCTGATGTGGCATGTGTACTAAATATTGGTACAGCACATCTGGGCGAGTTTGGTGGACGCACAAACATCGCCAAAGCTAAGTCTGAAATCTATTCGGGGCTGACGGCAGATGGTGTGGCAGTTGTGCCATTTGGCGATGAATTTTTTGAGTTTTTGGGTGAAAGTGCCAGCGGGTTTACTGATCAGATTCTAACCTTTGGTGAGGCAAAAATACCGATTGAGCAAGCCGATTTATCAGATGAAGATGTACAAACACTTTTTGAGCAGGGCGTAACCTCGGTCCTAATGATGGGCGATTTGTTTGCTGATGATATTGATATAACGCCAGCTGGCAGTACATTTACACTAAATACCAATCTTGAAATTGATGAAATTGAAAGCTTGCTTGTATCTTTGCCATTCATCGGTGAGCATAATGTCGCCAATGCTTTGGCGGCTGCAACTTGTGCTTATGCACTTGGCGTACCGCTTGATCTGATTGTAAGGGGTCTTGAAAAGGCAACCCCACCAAAAGGTCGTTTGACACGCATTGCTTTTGGCGAGCATACGCTCATTGACGACACCTATAATGCCAATCCAACCTCCATGATAGCTGCTGCCAAAGTCTTAGAGCAAGAGGACTTGGTCAAGATTTTGGTGCTTGGCGATATTTTTGAATTGGGCGATGTGGCAGATGATGAGCATCATCGTCTGGGTCAAGATTTGGCTGTGCTTGCAGTTGATGAGATTTTTGGTCTGGGTACGCACATGGCTCAAATGGTGCGTGGTGCCAACGAGATTCGTGCGATTGCTACGCATTTTAATGATAAGTCGGACCTGCTTAATGCCCTAAAATCACGCCTACAAGAGGCGAAGACTGCCGTATTATTTAAAGGTTCTCGTGGCATGAAAATGGAGACGCTCATTGAGCATTTGATGGGCCATCAATAGTTGATTTTGAAATAAAATTTAGTAAAACGGCATGAGTGAGAATGCCACAAGGGTTTGATAATGCTTTATTGGTTGTTTCAACATAGCGACATCGCTATTTCTTCTTTGACATTGCGAGCACTGCTTGCGGTCATTACCGCACTTTTGATTGTGATTGGGGCAGGCAAGCCTGTCATCAATTATCTTCGTACTTTAAAATATGGTCAAGCAGTGCGTGATGATGGCCCAAAAACGCATCTGGTTAAGCAAGGTACGCCAACAATGGGCGGTGTGCTTATTCTGGCAGCGATTGGCATTGCCACTTTGTCATGGGCGGACCTATCCAATCCTTATGTATGGATTTTGATGGTGGTGATGGTGATTTTTGGAGCGGTTGGCTGGGCAGATGACTGGCTCAAAATTAAGCATAAAAACCCACAAGGTTTGATTGCCCGAAAGAAATATTTTTGGCTATCGGTAGGGTCGTTATTTGTAGGTATTTCATTGTATTATATTGCCATGCAACAAAATGCGGTGACCGCTGCTGCCATGCAAGATTTGCTGGTGCCAATATTTAAAAGCTGGGTCATTCCCTTGTCGGTGATTCCATTTGGGCTGGGCTTTATCATTTTGACTTATTTTACAATCAATGGCTCGTCAAATGCTGTTAACTTAACCGATGGGCTTGATGGACTGGTGATTTTACCTGTGGTTCTTGTGGCAGCGGGCTTGGGGGTGTTTGCATACATCTCTGGCTCGCCAAATTATGCAGCCTATATGCATGTGCCATATATTGCTTATAATGCTGAGGTCATCATCGTTTGTGCGTCCATCATTGGTGCAGGGCTTGGGTTTTTGTGGTATAACGCTGCCCCAGCAGATGTATTCATGGGTGATGTGGGGGCGTTGTCCTTGGGCGGTATGTTGGGGACGATGGCAGTGATGACTCGTCAGGAGCTTGCTTTTGTGATTATGGGGGGGATTTTTGTTGCTGAAGCGGTGTCGGTAATTTTACAAGTTGGCTCTTATAAGCTTCGCAAAAAACGCATTTTCTTAATGGCACCTTTGCATCATCATTTTGAAGAGAAGGGGCTAAAAGAAACCAAAGTTGTGGCAAGATTTTATATCGTTTGTATCATACTTGTTGTTTTGGGTTTGATGACCTTAAAGCTGCGTTAAATCCATCGCTAATCAATGAATTAAACCCATGTTTTGCATGGGTTTAATTTTATATCATATCAAAACACATGATGTGTGGCAGTTATGCTAGAATAACGCAAATCAAAAAATACCAGCTGTTAAAGCTAAAATTAACAATGAATAAACCATAGACATAGGCAAATGATGAATAATAGTCCAAACCAAATTGTGCAAGAAAAGCCCTTCCCAACACTGTGGGTGCTTATCATGGGTGTGATGATTGCCATAGGTCCGCTGGCGATTGATATGTATTTGCCTGCTTTGCCAAGTATGGCAGAGGAATTTGGTGTGAGCACCACCAATGTGGCTCGCTCTGTGCCTGCTTATTTTATCGGACTGGTATTTGGTCAGCTGTTTTATGGTCCATTTTCCGACAGAGTTGGGCGTGTCAAGCCAATGTACATTGGTATGACGATTTTTATTACCGCATCTGTGATTTGTGCCATGACTAATGATGAATGGGTGTTGTTTGTGGCTCGTACCATACAGGCACTAGGGGCGTGCGTAACAGGTGTGGTAACGCGTGCGACCATTCGTGATACACTCAACCCCATTCAGTCGGCTCGTGCGTTTAGCTTGATGGTGCTGGTTATGGGGGTTGCACCTATTTTGGCACCAACGCTTGGAGCGATGATTTTGCAGGTTTTTGATTGGCATGTGCTATTTTGGTTTTTGGCAGCTTATGGCGTGCTGATTGTTATTTTAACCAAGTTGTTTTTAAAAGAAACTTTACTGCCAGAAAATCGCAATACTCGTCCTGTGAGCGAGACTTTTATTGGCTATGTGGATTTGTTAAAAGACAGCACTTTTACCATTCCTGCGGTGGCAGCAGGTCTGCTACAAGGTTCGTTTTTTATTTATTTATCAATTGCTAGTATACTCTTTATGGAAAATTATGGGCTGTCTGAGAGAGAATTTGCAATTGCTTTTGGGACAAATGCCTTTGGTTTCATTGCACTGACTCAGGTTAATCAGTTTTTGACCAAAAAATTTCGTTTGGTGCAGTTGCTTCGTTTTGGGGCACTGATGCAAGTCATTTCAGCAATATGCCTGTTAATGCTTGGGCTGATATTTGGTGGCGGGGCAAATTTTGTGTTGGTTTTTGTGGCGATTTTTGTCTGTATTGCAGGGCTTGGCTTTACACAGCCGAATGCAGGAGCGATTGCACTGGCTTTTCAAAAAAAGCGCGCAGGCATGGCGGCAGCAATGCAAGGTGCATTGCAGTTTTCGGTGGGGATTTTTGGTGGATTAATACTAAGCATATTTGATGTCAATCCTGTGTCAAAACTTGGCATTACGGCGACTATTTTGACAGTCGCTGGTACATTTTTGGTGTATCGTTTAGATGCCAAGCTGGATTTATCCAAAGTTGATTGAGATTTGTTTTTGGTGTGTTTGGGTGCTGTTAGCACAACACAGCCTTTATTTTGGTTCAAATCAACCGCCACGATGATAAGGGTGGTTGTTGATGATACTCATTGCTCGGTAAAGCTGTTCAACCAAAATCACACGCACAAGAGGATGTGGCAAAGTCAAATTGGACAACGACCATTTAAAATTTGCAGCTGCCAACACTTCTGTTGATACCCCATCAGCACCACCAATGACAAGAGCGATATCTGCACCATCGGTCATTGCCATGCTCAATTTGTCTGCCAAGTGCTCGGTACACAGCATTTTTCCTTTGATTTCTAGCACCCAGAGTTGTTCTTTTGGGTGGCGAGCATTCAAGATGGCCTGTCCTTCTTGCTGTTTGTATTTTTCAATGTCGGCAGGCGATGGGTTTTTGGTGCGTTTGGCAGGTGTAAGTTCTATGATCTCGGTACTTATCATTGGTTGAATGCGTTTAAAATACTCATCTATGCCAGACTGCACCCATGCAGGCATCTTATGTCCGATGCTCAAAATTCTTAGTTTCATGATAATCTCGTGTTAATTTTTTGTCTATTTTAAAGAAAAATCACAAAAAAATCTTGTTTATTGATGCAAAAAAATGGCGTAAATTTAAAAACTTTGCTATGCTAAGGGCCAAATTTTTTTTGTAAGGTATGAGTCATGAATAACGATTTTTATCATGTTGACCACCCTGCACGCAATAATATTGTGTATGAATACGCAGGTTTTTGGGTGCGTTTTGCCGCACATCTTGTGGACGGCGTGCTGTTTTTGCTTGTTGTTTTACCAATTTTGTATCTGACTTATGGTGATGCCTATTTTTCTAGTGATGAGCATTCTTTTGGTGTTGTTAATGTGCTGGTTACTTGGGTTTTACCAATTGTGATGACCATTTGGTTTTGGTTAAAAAAAGGGGCAACGCCTGGCAAAATGCTTTTTGGTCTAAAAGTGTTAGATGATAAAACGGGTAATTATCTGACTGTTGGGCAATCACTTGTTCGATATTTTGGCTATATTTTATCGTCTTTGGTGTTTGGCTTGGGCTATATTTGGGCGGCGTTTGATAAGAAAAAACAAAGCTGGCATGATAAACTTGCCAAAAGCGTTGTTGTGCGTGAACGCTAAATGCACCAGAGTGCAAAGCGTGTTGGCAATGCCTATGAGAACCGTGCTTGCCAAATGGTGCAAGATGGCGGACTGGCCATCATTATGCGTAATTACAATGTGCCAAGATTGGGCGAGATTGATATCATTGCTGAGGAATGCAAGACCAACCGACTTGGAAGGTTGGTAAAAACGCTTGTATTTATTGAGGTGCGTGTTAGGAGGCATGGTCAGTATCATCAATTTGCCAGTGCAATTGAGAGTATCACCCCTGCTAAGCAAAGCAAAATCATCGCAGCTGCGAATCATTTTTTACAAAACCATGTAGAGTTTATTAAGCATGACTGTCGTTTTGATGTCATTGCCTTTGATGAGTATGGAAAAAATGGACAAAACAGCATGAGTTACTGGCTAAAAGCGGCGTTTTTGGTGGAATGATAAAGTGGCGTGCCAGCCATTTTGGACCAAAAAACTGACAACCAAAAAGTTTGAACTAAAAACCTAAAAAAAAGAAGCTTAAAAAAGGTGGAAGTTATGAAAAAGTTAATATCTATTACTGTGTTTGGTGCGATGATGGCACTGACAGGGTGTAGTACGCTGACCATAAGTGGTGATGCCAATCAAAATTTTGGTTCCTATGAGTTGGGTCGTAGCTTGCCTGAGCGTATTATTGATGAAAGTATTGAATTTACTGCTCGCAAGAATCTATTACACATCAATGGGGTGAGTGAAAGTACGGTGCGTATTGCATTAGATAGCTTTCGCCGTGAAGTTTTGGTAACAGGCGAAGTGCCAAGTCAAGCCGTCAAGGCCGATATTGAAGCCATGCTAAAATCAATGAGAGATGTGGCAGTGGTGTACAACTACTTAACTGTTACTGATACGCCAAAAAGCCAAAGTCATACGGTGCATGAAAGCTATCTAAAATCTAAGATTAACGCACGCCTTATTACCAATCATGGCATCAAGGCATCGCAATATAAAATTATTGTTCGTGATCGCACAGCGTACATTATGGGCTATATGACAGCCATGCAGCAAGATTACATATTACAAGCAGTGCAACAAACCGCAGGCATGGCATCGGCGGTTACTTTGACAACTTTGGTCGGTAATGACAATGTGCCAAACACTGGCATGATAAGCTCTAGTACAGCTGATGTCGGTATGACCAATGCCAATACATCAGCCAGTGCTGTTACTGTAAATGCTGTAAAAAATGCACCAAACGGTGCAACCCATGGTGGTAATAAGCAGACGACTTCGTATGCCTTGCAAGAAATCTATATTCCAAATGCAAGTACTAATGCCCCAACCAACAGTGCTCCTGTCTATGCACCCAAAGGCAAGGCGACCAGTGATTATGTGCAACTATATCAAGGCACAAGCACGCCTTAACTTGTATCCGTTGATGGCAGTTGTTAAAACCTAATCGCAAATTATTTTTAAAAATGCGTCAAGTACCCCAGCTTTTTGACCAATATTGCTTGATCTATTGCTCAAAGTTGCTTGGGCATGAAAAATTTTAACAAAAATGCCATAAATCTGGGTATAAAAAGTACAACTTTTGCTATAATAAACTGCTTTTTTAATTTTTAAATACTTGGAAAAAACCATGAATGCTGATGATTTGATTAAATTGCTACGCCCACATTTCCCAGATGCTGAAATTCAAGCGGTAAATCAAGGTAATAAATTTGAGGTGTTAATTGTTGATGAATGCTTTCATGGCAAACGCCTTGTGCAACGCCAGCAGAGCGTTTATGCCATCGTCAATCCACGCATTCAAAGTGGAGAAATGCACGCTTTGACCATTCATGCCTTGACACCTGCTGAATATCAAACCAAACAAGGCTGATAGATCAATAGCTGACAGATAAATAAAATAGGATTTATCATGGATAAATTTAAAATCATTGGCAAAAGTCGCATTGCTGGCGAGGTTACTATCTCTGGCTCAAAAAATGCAGCATTGCCATTGCTTGCTGCGATGCTTTTGCCAAATGATGAAACCGTCCTGCATAATGTGCCAACCCTAAAAGACACCGAAACGCTTATCAAGCTCATTGCAGGCACTGGCGTTAGTATCAAAAAACAAGGCAATACCGTCATTGCAGATGCACGCTCTGTTACCAGCTATTATGCCCCTTATGAGTTGGTACGCACCATGCGTGCTTCTATTTTGGTGTTAGGACCGCTACTTGCTCGCTTTGGTGAGGCAGAGGTGTCGTTGCCTGGCGGGTGCTCTATTGGCTCTCGCCCTGTGGACCAGCATTTAAAGGCTTTTGAGGCATTGGGTGCAAGCATTGTTGTGGAAAATGGTTATGTCAAAGCCAGGGCACCTGCTGGTGGACGCTTGATTGGCTGTAACTTTGCTTTTGATATGGTAACGGTCGGCGGTACAGAAAATGTCATCATGGCAGCATCACTTGCCAAAGGTACGACCCGCCTAGAAAACTGTGCTTGTGAGCCTGAAGTGGTTGATTTGGCAAATATGCTGGTCGCCATGGGTGCAAAAATCAGTGGCATCGGTACGCCTACGATGATTATCGAAGGTGTGGCGAGTCTGCATGGTTGTGAGTATGGCGTGATTGCTGATCGTATTGAGACTGGCTCATATTTGGCAGGTGCTTTGATGAGTGAGGGTGATGTATTAACTAAAAATACATCAGCAGAATTTTTACACCCTGTCTTGAAAAAATTTGAGGCGATGGGTGCGAGCATCACCACAGGCGATGACTGGATTCGTGCAGTGATGAAAGGTCGCCCAAAGGCGGTGGATATTCGCACACAAGTTCACCCTGGATTTCCAACCGACATGCAAGCTCAATTGATGGCGGTGTGTTGTTTGGCAAAAGGCACAAGTACAGTGATTGAAAGTATTTTTGAAAATCGTTTCATGCATGTGCCAGAGCTTAATCGCATGGGGGCAAATATTCGTATTGATGGGCATACCGCCATTATCACAGGTGTAGAGACATTTACCCCTGCACCTGTGATGGCGACAGACCTGCGTGCATCTATGTCGCTTGTCATGGCGGCAGCGTGTGCCGAGGGTGAGAGTATCATTGATCGCATCTATCACATTGATAGGGGCTATGATGATGTGGAAAATAAATTAAAAGCACTTGGTGTGAATATTGAACGCATCAAGGGTTGATTTGAACGCACTGCCTGTTGGCGGTGCGTCTTATTTTGATAAGATAAAATTTAATAAGTTTAAAATTTGAAAAAGATGAGATGATGACAGATTTTAACGGTTTAACCATTGCCCTGTCCAAAGGGCGGATTTTGGACGAAACCCTACCTTTATTTCGGGAGGCTGGCATTCATCCGATAGATGATATGGATAAATCACGCAAACTGATCTTTGAAAGTAATGATCCTAATGTGCGATTTTTATTGTTGCGTGCTTCTGATGTGCCAACCTATGTTGAGCATGGAGCGGCAGATATTGGCGTATCTGGCAAAGATGTGCTGATGGAATATGATGCCAATGTCTATGAGCTTATTGATCTAAATATTGCCAAATGTCGCTTGATGACCGCAGGCATTAAAGGGGCTGTCTTACCGTCTCGCCGTTTGCGAATTGCCACCAAATACACCAATGTTGCCAGAGAATACTTTGCCAGCAAAGGTGAGCAGGTGGATATCATCAAGCTGTATGGCTCAATGGAGCTTGCACCACTGGTGGGCTTGGGCGATTTGATTGTTGATGTGGTGGATACTGGCAATACTTTGCGTGCCAATGGTCTTGAACCACTTGATGAGATTTGCCATGTTTCATCACGACTGATTGCCAACCCTGTCAGCTACAAGCGAAAGTTTGGCCAGCTACAACCAATTTTGGATATTTTGCAAAACGCTGTCCAAAATAACCATACTTAATCTTGGGGTAAATCATGCCAAATTTAGCCATATTAAATAGTCAAGATATTGATTTTAAAGAAAAATTATCTAAGTTGCTTGCTTTTGAAACCATCACTGATCAAGCATTGATTAAGACAGTTGATGACATCATCGCTCAGGTGCGTACCCAAGGTGATGAGGCGGTATTTGAATTGACCAAACGCTTTGATGCACATCCAGCTGACAGTATTGATGAATTATTTATCAGCTTTGATGAGCTAAAATCGGCTTTTGATGGTTTGACAGATGAGATTAAAACTGCCCTAGAATTTTCCGCCCAGCGTATTTTTGATTTTCATGAACATCAAAAAGAAGCAGGGTTTTTATTCACTGATGCTTTGGGGAATACATTGGGGCAAAAAGTGACACCTCTTGATCGTGTAGGCATTTATGTACCAGGTGGTTTGGCGAGTTATCCTTCTAGTGTATTGATGAATGCCATTCCAGCCAAAGTTGCAGGCGTGGGCGTGATTACGATGGTTGTTCCTGCACCAAATGGCAGGCTAAATCCGCTTGTCTTGGCGGCGGCATACTTGGCGGGCGTGGATAATGTCATTACAATTGGCGGTGCTCAGGCGGTGGCAGCATTGGCGTACGGCACAAAGCGTATTGACAAAGTAGATAAAATTACAGGCCCAGGCAATAAATTTGTTGCCGCTGCTAAGCGAGCTGTTTTTGGTCAGGTAGGTATTGATATGATTGCAGGCCCATCAGAGGTGTTGGTCTATGCTGAGGGTGAAAAAAACGATGATGCTGATTGGCTGGCGATGGATTTATTGAGTCAAGCCGAGCATGATACGGTGGCACAGGCGATTTTTGTTACCACTTGTGCCAAACAGCTCAATGATGTCAAAAATGCGTTGGATAAAGCGTTGAAAAGATTGCCAAAAGCCGACATTGCACGGCAAGCTTTGTCTGCTCGTGGGGCGTTAATCTTGGTCAAAGACCGAGATGAAGGGGTCGCGGTGATTAACCAAGTTGCCCCAGAGCATTTGGAGTTGTCATTGGATAAGCCACAGGAAGTTGAGAGGCTTATTCGTCATGCGGGGGCGATTTTTTTAGGTCGCCATACACCAGAAGCCATTGGCGACTACTGTGCAGGGTCAAATCATGTTTTACCAACATCAGGCACAGCACGATTTAGCTCACCACTTGGCGTGTATGATTTCACCAAAAAAACATCGATCATTTATTGTACGGCAGATGGCTCAAAGCCACTAGCAAAAACTGCAGACATATTGGCGGTGCAAGAAGACCTAAATGCACATGCCTTGTCGGCACGCTATCGTCATGATGTGGTGGATTTACAATAACATCAATCAAATACTTATTAAATAAGACAGTCAAATTAGGATAAAATATGAGTATTGACACAAGGCTTTGGAGTGGTAAGGTCCGCAGGCTAACCCCTTATGTGGCAGGCGAACAGCCAAAAATGGATAACTTGTGTAAATTAAACACCAACGAAAACCCATTTCCGCCAAGCCCAAAGGCAATCTTGGCCATGCAATCGGTGCTTGCTGACGATGGCCATGCACTCAGACTGTATCCTCAGTCTGAGTCAGACGAGCTTTGTCAGGTTTTGGCAGATTATCACGGGCTAAGTCGTGAACAGGTCTTTGTGGGGAATGGCTCTGATGAAGTATTGGCGTTTATTTTTGCTTGTTTTTTTGTCAAAGAGCGTCCGCTACTGATGCCTGATGTCAGTTATGGATTTTATCCTGTTTACGCACAGACCTTTGATGTGAATGTGCAGACCATCGCCCTAAAAGATGATTTTAGCATTGATCCTGATGATTATCGCATTCCGTGTGGCGGTGTGATTTTGCCAAATCCAAATGCCCCAACGGGTGTGTTATTGCCAATTGATGGTATTCGTAAGCTTGCTGATGAACATCCTAATGCTGTTATTGTTATTGATGAGGCGTATATTGACTATGCTGACGATGTTGGCAGTGCCTCGGCGGTCAGCTTGATTGGTGAGTTTGACAACATTGTGGTAACACAGACTTTTTCAAAATCTCGTTCATTGGCAGGTTTGCGTGTGGGTGCGGCATTTGCCAATGCCAATTTGATTGCCGCATTATCAACCTATAAAAATAGCTTTAATAGCTATCCTTTGGATAAAGTGGCACAGGCAGGGGCGATGGCCAGTATTTTAGATGATGAGTATTTTGAAGAAAAACGCCAAGCGGTGATTAAACTGCGTGAAAAATTAGCCAAGTCTTTGCAAAATCTTGGTTTTGATGTGTTGCCATCATCGGCAAATTTCTTATTTGTCAAGCCAAATCATGCCATGCTTTCTGCTAAAGATGTTTTTGAAAAATTGCGTGAGCGGGGCATCATCGTGAGGCATTGGGACGCACGACGCATTCAGGATTATTTACGAATTACGGTAGGCACAAATGCACAAAATCAGCGTTTGCTTGATGCACTTAGGCAGATTTTATAGGTTTTGAGCTGATTTGAGCGTGGTTAAATGTTTTAAAGCTCTGTCATTTTATGCTACAATGACAGAGCTTTTTTGTATTAATTTATCAGCCAGTTGCCAATTTAGCCAATTTAAAACAAGACAAACGAACGAAATTGTACAGGTAGTGCGGCAAGTAAGTTTGAAGGTATTGTTTTGAATAGGTTGGATTGTTTACAACCAGCCAAAAGGAATAATCATGACCGTCATCAAACAAGAAGACTTTATTGCCTCTATTGCCGATGCCTTCCAATATATCAGCTATTATCACCCTACCGATTACATCACTGCACTTGTTGATGCCTTAGAGCGTGAGGAAAATCCCGCTGCCAAAGATGCCATGACCCAGATTTTGGTTAATAGTCGTATGTGTGCCGAAGGACATCGCCCTATTTGCCAAGATACAGGCATTGCCACCGTGTTCCTAAAAATTGGCATGAATGTTAAATGGGATGCTACCATGAGTGTTACTGAGATGGTCAATGAAGGTGTTCGCCGTGCTTATAATCACCCTGATAACACCTTGCGTGCCAGTGTTCTTGCTGACCCTGCTGGCAGACGAGTAAATACTAAGGACAATACCCCAGCGGTGATTCACATGGAGGTGGTTGCAGGCGATACCGTAGATGTAACCTGTGCCGCCAAAGGGGGCGGTAGTGAGAATAAATCTAAACTTTCCATGCTCAATCCATCTGATGACATTGTGGATTGGGTGGTTAAAACTGTGCCAACAATGGGTGCAGGCTGGTGTCCACCAGGCATTCTTGGTATTGGCATCGGAGGTACGCCAGAAAAAGCCACACTTTTGGCCAAAGAAAGCCTGATGAGTCATATTGATATTCATAAGCTAAAACAAAAAGCAGAAGAGGGTGCGGATTTATCAACCACTGAAAAATTGCGTTTAGAGATTTTTGAAAAAGTGAACGCATTGGGTATTGGTGCACAGGGTTTGGGTGGATTAACAACTGTGCTAGATGTTAAAATCTTGGACTACCCAACTCATGCGGCCTCTAAGCCTGTGGCAATGATTCCCAACTGTGCAGCCACTCGCCACATTCATTTTGAACTAGATGGCAGTGGAGCAGCTGTTTTAACACCACCTGATTTATCGGTATATCCTGACATTACTTATAATCCTGAAAATGGCAAGAGGGTTGATGTCAATAACCTAACCAAAGATGAGGTGGCAACTTGGAGAACAGGCGATGTATTGCTTTTAAACGGTAAAATCTATACAGGACGAGATGCCGCTCACAAAAAAATGATAGATATGTTAAATAATGGTGAAAAGTTGCCTGTTGACTTTACCAATAAGCTGATCTACTATGTCGGCCCTGTGGATCCTGTGCGTGATGAAGTGGTCGGTCCAGCAGGCCCAACTACCGCCACTCGTATGGACAAATTTACTCGGCAAATGCTAGAACAAACAGGTCTGCTTGGCATGATTGGTAAGTCTGAGCGTGGTAAAGTGGCGTGCGAAGCCATTGCTGATAATAAGGCGGTCTATCTGATGGCAGTGGGTGGTTCAGCTTATTTGGTCTCTAAGGCAATCAAAGAGGCCAAAGTGGTCGCATTTGCTGAGCTTGGCATGGAGGCGATTTATGAATTTGAGGTGAAGGATATGCCAGTTACCGTGGCGGTTGACAGTAATGGTGTGTCGGTACATGCCACTGCACCAAAAATTTGGCAAGCTAAAATTGGTAAAATTCCAGTCACCGAAGCGTGATTATCTACCAAAAAATACAAAAAACCCAAGACCAATATGGCTTGGGTTTTTTGTATTAAATCAGACATTTTTTTATAAAGTCATTTGAAAAATAGGCATTAAAATAACAAATGCTTTGTATTTGTTAAGCCAGACTATTTGTTGGTGTCGCTTTCATTGGGGTCTTTTTTTAATTTGCTTTTTGAAATTTTTTCACCCGCCTTACGCACTTCAGACTTTGGCTTATTACCGCTTTTGCTTGCAGTCTTTTTGATGCGTGTCTTGGCAGGTTTTGGTTGTGCTAGGTTTAAAATGCCTACTTGGGGCAGTAGCTGACCTGCGACATTTTCAATCATGTCCTTATAACTGTTGGTACGCTTTTTAGACTTTTTGTTGTCTTCAGAGCTACTGGCATCTGGCGTTACTGATGAGTCGGCTACATCAGCAGGTGCCTTGCTTGACGCCTTTTGGTCGGTGGTAGAGACTTCATCAGTTTCATTTGCTTTGGTTGCTTTGTCGGTCTCATTAGTCTCATTGAATAAGTCGCCAATGGTGTCGCCAAGAGCATCAATGGCAGACTCCAAACCATCTTTGATTTGCTCAATGAGGGTTTCTTCTGGCTTTTCTTTGGATTTTGCCGTGTTTGCCTCATCAGCTTTGCTCTGTTTGGCGTCGTTGCTGTTGTCTGCTACCTGTGCTTGTTCATCAGATGTGGCGTCCATCTGCTTGGTTGAAGAAGCAGATTTGCTGGTATCAACTTTTGATTCATCAACTGCCAAACCAACCGATAAACCCACCGTCTTTTTGGGCAATGTTTCGTCCTGATTTGTGTTTTGTTTGGTTGTGTTCACTGTTGCATCTGACTCATTGCCTGCCTCAACAAAGTCTGGGTGCTGACCTCGTGGGTCGTTGGTGGCTCGGCGAGTAATGCGTAATGCTGGGGCTTTGGTTTTGCCTTGCGGAGCACTGATGCGTGATGCGACGCTGGTTTTTTTGTCAAATGCTGCTAGGTATGTAGTGGCCAATGGTGCATACCCATAATTAGAAAAATTAAATTCAGCAACAGAGACCTGATTTTTGGTGCAAGCATTGATGAAATTTTGCACAAAATCATCACCTTTATCCGTGCCAAGTACACGCTCAATGAATTCGCCAGCTGTACCAAAGACAGCATTTGGTTTACTTTCATTGGCAATGACGACTCTAGGGTCATTGACTGCTTTATTCATTTGACGAGCCAGTTCAATCAGGCGTGAATTGGGTGCGATGGTCTGGTTGCTAGCTTGGTCTGCAAATTGCTCCTCCATCTTGCCCATCTCTGCCTGCTGGGCATTGTCAGTGGCTATAACGGATGCGCTGACCTCCGCAACAGTAGGAGTGGTATTGTCTTGATTATGTGCTGGCGTGATGCTAAGCGTGTCAGCAGCATTAATCACTTCATCAGTAGTTTGGATTTTTGCATCAGGTGTAGTCAGATCTGATTGTGCGTTGATTGTTTTGTTGGGTTTGTCTGCCTTGACGACATCAGGCTTGCTACCATCTAGCGAAATGTGTATGGTTTCGCCTGTCTTTTCTTCCTTAATCATCGGTGTAACATTCACCACAACTTCGTTTGGCGTGTTTGTAACCGATGATTCTTTATGGGCTTGCTTGGCTCTTTCATCAGCTTTATGGTTGGGTCTGATGTTGTCAATGCTCAGTGTCTCACCACGCAAAATCTCACCACGAGAATCACGGCGAGAGCCTGATTCGCGTTTAGGATGGCTTGATTCTTCTTTTTTTGGTTTTTTGTCTGCCTTTTCTTTTGCTTCTTCAATAACAACTTCTTTTTTTACTTTTTTCTTATTGCGTCGTTCTTGGTTGTCTTCACGAGCGTTTCGCTCGGCCTTAGTGTTTGCTGTTCTTGCTGGGCGATTGTCATTGCCGCTACGATCGCTGCCTTCATTGTTACTGCTGTCTTTTGTGTTGTTTGTGTGTAGGACAAGGTTTGCTGTGCCACTTGCACCAAGGCTGACACCGCCTGCATTGATGATGGATTCAATGGCGGCGGCTGCATTTGAGTTGTTCAGACTGCCTGCAAGCTGTGCCTGTGGCTTTGGTGCAAATAAATTGGATAACCAAGCAGCAACTTGTGGCTCAGCTTTGACTTCTGCGACCGCTTGTTTTTCAATGGCTTTTTCACGCTTTTCGTTGGCGGTATTGGCTTTTTGCCAGCGATTTGGCGTGTCTTTGCCTTTATTTTCAACCTGTTCATTTTCGGTGTGCCAGTTGGTATCATAACCACGGTCGCCCATTTCTTCTTCTTCGGCGTGAGCGATGCGTTCATAGCTTGATGGTGCAAAGCCATCTGGGTTGAAGTGCAGGCTGAAATTTGGGCTCTCTAAGTGGGCGTGTGGCAAGACGGTGATGCGTGTGCCACTGTCTTGCTCTAAATACACAAGACTTTCGCGTTTTTCATTCAGTAAGAATGCAGCGATTTCAGTTGGTACCTCAGCTTGGATCTCGCCCATGCGTTCTTTTAGGGCAATTTGTTCAATTTGACGCATGATGGATAAAGAAAGCGAGCGTAAATCACGAATCATGCCATTGCCATGACAACGAGGGCAGATATAGCCTGTGGATTCTTCTAATGAAGGACGCAGACGCTGACGACTCATCTCCATCAAACCAAATTTAGAAATTTCGGCAAACTGCACACGAGCACGGTCGTGGCGAGTTGCTTCAATGAGGCGTTTCTCCACATCTTTTTGATGGCGAGCATCTGCCATATCAATAAAATCAATGACAATCAACCCCCCCATGTCTCTTAGGCGTAGCTGTCGTGCAATTTCGTCAGCCGCTTCTAGATTGGTGTGGTAGGCAGTTTCAGAGACATCAGAGCCCTTGGTAGATCTTGATGAGTTGATGTCAATGGCGACCATTGCCTCAGTTTGGTCAATCACAATAGAGCCACCAGACGGTAAGCGTACCTCTCTTTGATAGGCTGTTTCAATCTGGCGTTCAATGCCAAAGCGTGCAAACATTGGCTCATATTCGGTGTATTTGCGTAATTTATCAAGCTGAGTTGGCATGACCGCAGCGATAAAATTCGCCGCTTCGTTATAGGCGTTTTCGCTGTCAATCCACACTTCGCTAATGTCATCACGCAGATAGTCACGCACCGCACGAGTTACCACGCCAGCTTCTTGATGTACCAAACATGGGCTGGGACGCTTTTTGTTTTGATCTAGGATAGATGTCCAAATGTCTAACAGATGGTTCAAATCGTTTTGCAAATCCTCAAAGCCTTTACCAAGACCTGCTGTGCGTACAATGACGCTCATGCCTTTTGGAATGGATAGGCTTGCGATGATTTGCTTCATCTCTTCACGGACTTTGCCAGATATTTGACGGCTAATACCGCCAGCTTTGGCGTTATTTGGCATTAAGACAAGATAGCGACCAGCCAGTGAGATATAAGTTGATAATGCCGCACCCTTGTTGCCTCTTTCTTCTTTTTCAACTTGTACAATAACTTCATCGCCTTCTTTTAAAAGCTGTCTAATGTTATCTTCTCGTGCATTACCATGCAAGTATTCTGGAGCGATTTCACGCAAGGGCAAAAAACCTTGTCGTACTGAGCCATATTCAACAAAAGCCGCTTCTAGCGATGGCTCAACACGAGTGATATGGCCTTTGTAAATGTTGGCTTTTTTTTGTTCACGAGTGCGATTTTCTAGGTCAAAGTCGTATAGGTGATTGTCTTTGCACAGTGCAACACGAACTTCTTCGTTGTGTGTGGCGTTGATAAGAATGCGTTTCATGGTGTTCCTTAACTAAAATTGACTTGGATTGTCCAAGTAAAGTTTGGCAACACCGTTTGATGATGGCCTAAGAGATGTTTTTTGGATTTGACATTTCTTAGGTGATTAAAAGATTATTATAAAGATGGTGTATCTATCTTATGAGTGACTCACAAGATAAGCTGGTCAACCATTGACTCATTTTATTTGTCAAATTTAACCACCCTCACATAGCAACAGGTGGTATAAAAAATTCTTAATATGCTTAGCTGTGTTGATTGCACAACACAGCCACAACCGTTGCCTGCACCAAGGTTGCAAGTGGTATTTTGGGCTTGTCTTCTTTCAAAGGCAGAGTTTGTCTTGTGCCAATGAGCCAAAATTAACCACAAAAATTAATAAAAATTTCATTGTGTAGAACTTTGCAAATCAGCTTAAAACTTGGCAAAATTCTTACATTCATATTGATAATCTTTTTGTGTATCTCAAACGGATGTTGTGGCATTTACTGCCAAAAAATTTGTTGGGTTGCCATATAAATCAATGCGGTGTGTCAGACCGATACGCTGCTCTGTGCAGTTATAAAATCAAGCCATCTGTGACCGATATTTCATAAAATTGATTTAAAGATTTGGTAAAAAGGCGTTTTTGATTGAGAATTTCGCCTTTTTGCGTGCAACATGCTAAACTATACCAAAATTTCAGTCATTTTCCTACCAAAAATTTTCTATTTTTAACAATTTTTACTAAAATTATGCAAAAAAAACGCCAATTCACCAAAAATACGACCAATAAAATGCAAAGTGTACGCAAATCAACATCAAAATTGGTCCAAAAAATTCAAAGTGCTGATGATGCCATCAGTGATTTTAGTCGGGTTAATTTTATCACGGTAACACCTAACCAAGATGGTCAGCGTATTGATAATTTTTTGCTGGCAAGGCTTAAAGGATTGCCTCGTTCGCACCTTTATAAACTCATTCGAGATGATGAAATTCGTATCAATAAAAAACGCTGCAAGCCTCACGATCGTTTGGCAGTAGGAGATGTGGTGCGTGTTGCGCCTGTGCGTCTGTCGGTGCGTGAGGAGCCTGTGATCAGCGAGGGTTTTGCCAACTCATTGTTAAATCGTATCATTTTTGAAGATGAGGGTTTGATTGTGCTTAATAAGCCAAGTGGCATGGCGGTGCATGGTGGATCTGGCGAAAGTTTTGGGGTCATTGAAGCGATGCGTGTGGCAACTGGCAAAAAATATCTTGAACTCATTCACCGCATTGATAAAGACACCTCAGGGCTGTTGCTCATTGCTAAAAAACGCAGCACCTTAAAAAGCTTGCAAGAAAATTTTCGTGAAAAAAGTATTCAAAAAAGTTATCTGTGTTTGGCGGCAGGCCATGTTAAAGCAGATACGCAAATCATTGATAAGCCGTTGTTAAAATACACTTTGCCAAGCTCAGAGCGTCGTGTCAAAGTGGATAAAGATGGCAAACCCAGCCAGACTCGCATTCAAATTTTGGCACGCTTTGAGATTGATGGGCAGGCGGTTAGTTTGGTGCAAGCGTCGCCACTGACAGGGCGGACTCATCAGATTCGTGTGCATATGGCAAGTATCGGTCATGCACTATTGGGCGATGATAAATACTTGACCCAAGATGCTCCTGCTGTACCTCGTCTGTGTTTGCACGCTTGGCAATTGGTGTTTACTCATGGCGATGCTAATCTGCCAACTAAATTCATCGCCGATGTGCCATCTGATATGGCAAACTTATTTCCAGAAAAATGTGGGTTTTTTGTTGCTTAAATGAGATGAGAAAAAGGTAAAAGGTTTGATAAAATTTGATCATCAAAAAAATGTCAAATTGTCAATACTGATGGTTTGATTGTATGTTGTACAAAACACAAAAAAGCACAATGTTGTTGTTTTATTGACTGCTTGCCAAATGTACTTGTATTGAAATAAAAATTTAGGAAAACTTATGAAAACTGTGCAAATTGATACCACCATGCGTCATGAGCAAATCGCCAAATCCATCACCGAGGCGGAGGCTTTGGTTGGTCGAGAAGAGCTGATCGGCTCGATTGATTTGGGTTCAAATAGCTTTCATCTTGCCATCGCACGCCTTGATCATGGTGAAGTGCGTAAGGTGGCATCGATTTCTGAGAAGGTTCAGTTGGCCGCAGGGCTTGATGAAAACAATGTTCTGTCTGGTGAAGCAATGCAACGAGGACTTGATTGTCTGCATCGTTTTGCTCAGCATGTAACCGAGGTCAATCCAAGTCTACTACGCATTGTGGCGACCAATGCCTTGCGTAAGGCGGTGAATGCACAAGAATTCATCAGGCGTGCTAATCGGTTGTTGCCACGCCCCATTGAGGTCATTGCAGGGCGTGAGGAAGCGCGTTTGATTTATCTGGGTGTGTCGCACTCAAACGCCAGTACTGATAAGCGTTTGGTGATTGATATCGGTGGTGGTTCAACCGAGTTCATCATTGGTCAGGGTTTTGAGCCACTTGAAATGGAAAGTTTGCAGATGGGCTGTGTGTCATTCACCAAAAAATTTTTTGCCGATGGCAAGATTACCGAAACTGCTTTTGATAATGCCATGAAAACCACTGAAACCGAGCTATTATCTATTGCAAAACGCTATAAAAGAGTTGGCTGGGATAATGTCATTGCATCAAGTGGTACGGCCAAGGCAACACTGCTTGTGCTACAAGAGCTGGGTTTGGCAGATGAGTTTATCACCATTGAAGGCATGATGAAATTAAAACACCAGCTCATCAAGATTGGTAAAGTCAATAAGATTAACTTTGAAGGTGTAAAGGCACACCGACAAGCGGTTTTTCCTGCGGGTGTGGCAGAGTTATATGCCATCATGCAGACGCTTGGCATCAAGCAACTTGGCTATTCTGATGGAGCATTGCGTGAGGGGGTGATGTATGATATGTTGGGTCGGTCTGGTGATGAAGATGTGCGAGACCGTAGCATTGCAGCGATGGCAGAGCGATATTCGGTCAATATCAAGCAGGCAAATCGGGTAATGACAACTTGTGCAAGGCTGTTTGAAAGCAGTAAAGACAAGTTGGATTTTGATGATGAAGACCGTGATTTATTGAGACGGGCGGCAAATCTGCATGAAATTGGGCTTGCGATTGGACACAGTAATTATCAAAAGCACAGTGCTTATTTGCTAGAATTTTCTGACATTGCAGGATTTTCTCAGGCGGGGCAGGCGATGATGGCACAAATTGCCTTGCACCATAGACGCAAATTAAAGGCAGATGCACTTGAGACTGTGGAGAATTTAGGTGGTCGCAAATTGCTCTATCTTTGCTTAATTTTGCGTTTGGCGGTGCAAGCTAATCAAAGCCGTACCACCAAAGCAGCGCCAATTTCGCTTAAAATTGTAAAAAAAGACCATTGGCAAGTTTCGGTGGGTGAGGGCTTGCACGCAGAGCTGATCGGTACGCAGCTAAATGCTGATGTGGTACAGTTTGCCAAATGGGGTGTGGTGCTTGAAGTGGCCTAGGTGGCATCTAAAAAGCAGTGAATTTGACATTGGCCATTTAAAAAAATGACAAAATAATTAGCAAATATCAAAAAATATGCTACACTAACTAAGTTTACATTTGTTCATTTAGGATAAAAAGATGAGTACAGTTTGGGAAAGTGTTCAGCTTGCTCGCCATGCCAAGCGACCATTATTTTTAGATTATGTGTCGGAGATGTTTACTGAGTTCGATGAGCTACATGGTGATCGAGCCTTTGCAGACGACAGAGCGATTATCGGTGGTTTGGCTCGTTTTGATGGTGAGCCTGTGTTGGTGGTTGGTCAGCATCGTGGCCGTTCAACTCGTGAGCGTATCGCCCATAATTTTGGTATGGCACACCCAGAAGGCTATCGCAAAATTATCCGCCTAGTACAGCTTGCTGAGCGTTTTGGCCTGCCTGTGTTTACTTTTATTGATACACAAGGTGCGTATCCTGGCGTGGGTGCTGAAGAGCGAGGTCAGGCAGAAGCGATTGCTAAGTCAATTGCGGTATTTAGTAGCCTTAAAACACCTATCATTGCCACCGTTATTGGCGAGGGCGGTTCAGGTGGTGCACTTGCTATTGGTGTGGCAGACAGAGTCAATATGCTTGAAAACAGTATTTATTCGGTCATTTCCCCTGAGGGCTGTGCATCTATTTTGTGGAAAACCGCTGAAAAAGCACCTGATGCGTCTGAGGCATTAAAACTAAACGCCAATAATTTGTATCAGCTTGGGTTGATTGATGAGGTCATTCAAGAGGGTTTGGGTGCACACCAAGAACCTAAATTGGTCATGGACACGCTAAAAGCCACACTGGCTCGTCAGCTTGATGAACTTAAACAACTACCAACTGACGAGCTGTTAGAACAGCGTTATCAGCGTTTGATGTCGTTCAACTCAACGGTTTCGCTGTGATTGTTGTTGGTTTGATTTAAAAAAAACTTCACAAAAAATGCTTAAAAAAGTTAGAATGATGATATTCTAGCTTTTTTATTGCCAGTCTTACCATCTATTTTCTACTTTGCTATTAATTTTATTGTCAGTTTGATTCATGCTTGATCAATTATCGCAAATTCTAAAAATTCATCAAAAAAACTTGGCAGACGGTCAGCTGTTTTTGGCGTGTAGTGGTGGGCGAGATTCGCTTGCCTTGGCGTGGGCGTGCAAATTGCTCTATGAACAAGGCAAATTACCAATGTTACCAACCTTGCTTCATGTGCATCATGGTTGGCAAAGCGTCAATGATGATTGGGCTAAGTTGGTGCAAAATTGGGCAGGCGAACAAGGTTTTATCTGCCAGATATTGCCTGTCAGTTTACAAAAAAATAGCGAGACCGCTGCTAGAATTGCTCGTTATGATGCCTTCATGAATGTGATGAATGATGGCGATGTACTGTTGGTTGCTCACCATGCGAACGACCAAGCCGAAACCATGCTGATGCGTCTTATTAATGGGGCGGGTGTGCAGGGTTTATCAGCAATCAAAGTTTGGCAACAAAAATGTTGCAAAGACAAGACAATACGGCTTTTTCGCCCCATGCTGACCATCACTCGTGATGAGATTAGCCAATTTGCCAGACAGCATCATTTGCCTTATGTGGACGATCTGACCAATCTTGATGATAAGTATGTGCGTGGCAGACTTCGCAATCATGTCATGCCGACTTTAAAGCAAATTAACCCAAAAGCGATACAAAATATTGCAAGAACTGGCGAGCTTTTAGCACAGTCTGCCCAGATTGTGGATTGGGTTGTTGGTGAAAAAATGGCTTGGGTGGTGAGTGCTACATTTTCACAGCCTCCATTTTGTGAGGTGTTGGATATTGATAAATTGACAACTGTCCCACACTTGTTGCAATCTGCCCTGATTCATGCGTGGCTGACACAAGATGAGCCGTTACCGCCAAGTCATAGGCTGGTTCAAGATGTGTTGCATCTTGTTCATCGCACAAGCAATGACCATCAGACACAGCTGTTTTGGCAAGGGGAAAGCGGTTATGTCATTGGTCGATATGGCAAGTATATCTACCGTTATCGTGATGATGCTTGGGACTGTCTACTGGCGGAGAATCAAGGAGATGATGCCATTGATTTTGGGGGCTGTGGTGGTATTTTTACCCTAAAAAATTGCAAAAATTGTATGATACATTGGCAGATCCCTGATGACTTGATAGGGCGATTTATCACCATAAAAAGCGTAACACGACAAATGGTTGTGCCATTTTTTCATAAACATCTACACGGTAAAAAGCTTATGCAGACACTTGGTATCCCTGTATGGCTAAGGGATAATTTATGGCTTGTTTGTTGTGAGGATAGGCCAGTTTTGTTGCTTACAGTCGGGTGTGCATGGCGACTTGACAATAAAGATGTCATGATAAAGGGTGCTTACTTTGCTTGATGGGTGTAGATGGTGTACAATGGTGCGTGAATCGCTGATGTATTAACCGATATGATATATTGATGAGTGGTGGTCATTAAGGAATGCTATGAATAATTTGAATAATGTCATGAATCACAAAAAAATCGTCTTTATTGGCGGTGGTAATATGGCTAATGCCATCATTGATGGGCTGTTGAAAGTTAAACATGCCACAGGGCTTGATTTTGAAATTTGCGTATCCGACCGTAATGAGCCTAAGCGTCAATCTTTCATAGCCAAGGGTGTGCAAGCGATTGGCCCAGATGAGGCATGGACTGTTGTTGCTGATGCTGATGTGGTGGTGCTGTCGGTCAAGCCACAAGTGATGAAAGAGGTGTGTCAAATAATTGCACCGCATCTATCCACTCAGCTTGTGCTGTCTGTGGCAGCAGGGCTATCGGTTGAGGCTTTACAAAATATGCTCAATGGCTACACAAAAATTGTCCGTAGTATGCCAAATTTACCATCAGCCATAGGACTTGGGGCGACAGGGCTGTTTGCCCATCATCTGAATGATGATGATAAGGCCATCGTGAATGCCATCGTGAGTGCCTCTGGCCTTGTTGTATGGCTTGATGATGAAAATCTCATGCACGCAGTAACAGCAGTTGCAGGCTCTGCACCTGCATATTTTTTCTATATTTTAGAAAATATGATTGAAAAAGCGATACAAATGGGGCTGGATAAAGACAGTGCTAAGGCTCTGGCCATTCAAAGCCTTATCGGTGCAGGCGAGCTGGCAAAAAACGCTGAGCCAGCAACTTTGCGTGCGCAGGTAACCTCAAAAGGCGGTACGACCGCTGCAGCATTGGCGGCTTTTGATGAAAAAGGCTTGGCAGGAGCCATTCAAGATGGCATGGACGCTTGTGCTTATCGCAGTCGTGAGCTTGGTGGCATATTAAGCCAAGGCTGACTTGTTGGCGGTTTGATTAAAATTTGGATTTGAGTAATGGTTTGGTATTTATGAATACACCTCTTTTTATTCTTGCTAATGCTGTGATTAATTTTGCATTGGTGGTGTTATTTTTACGGTTTATGTTTGAATTTGCCCAAGTGGATGCAAAAAGCCCTTATATGCAAGCTACCAAGCGTATGACAGGCGTGGTTGATGTGTTCTCTGGTATCTTTCCTAATGTTGGCTCGGAGCGTCATATCAGCACAGCGGCGATTGTGTTGATGTTATTGTTGTATTGGGTCAATATGACAGCAAATGTTTTTATTTTAAAAGAATCAATAGATGCAATAACGCTGTTTTTTGTGGGGACGCTTCAGGCCATCATTAAATTTTTAGCGATGCTACGCTACATCATCATTGGGTCGGTGATTGCAAGCTGGGTTGTGATGTTGATGAATGTCTCACACCCTGTGGCATATCTCATCATGCAGTTATCCGAGCCGATCATTGCACCGTTTCGCCGTATCATACCTAATCTTGGTATGCTTGACTTATCTCCGATTGCGGCGATTTTTGGATTATTACTTGCACAAGAGTTCATCACCATTATTGGTGGCAATATTTTGGGAAGAATGTAAATTAATCACCAAAAAAAACCAAAAAAGTTTGCAAGGCATGGATTTGGTGTTTTTTTAAGGTTGTCAAAAGCCAGTTGTTCAACTTTAAAAACACAAACCTTGCTTTGTGTTTCTTTGCGTATCATTTTAAGCACTGTTAAAGCCTCTTTTAAATCACCATAAGAAAATTTTTATGACAACAAAGTCCATTTACCACCCAGTCATTCCAACCAACAAAGCCAAATCAACCATCAGACAAAAGCGTGCCATTGGCTTGCCTGTGGGTGTGGCAATGCTATTGGCATTGCTTGCTGGTGGGGTGTTTAGTTTGGCACTTGCCCCCTATCATTTATGGCCTGTGGCGATATTTTCTGTCATGGCTTTATATGCACTGCTCATCAATGAAGATGGTGCGTGCAGGGCTTTTTGGATTGGGCAGGCTTATGGTTTTGGTACTTGGGCGGTTGGTGCCTTTTGGCTGTATCATTCGATTCATGAATATGGTGCCATTTCGTCTTGGTTGGCGGTCATCATGATTGGCATGATGGCGATGGTGATGGGGCTATTTCATGCGGTGTTTGCATGGGTTTTTGTACGCTTTGTCGGCCGACAACCTCTTGCTTTTGCATCGCTTTGGGTGATTCAAGAGTGGCTTAAAACTTGGGTATTTTCTGGCTTTCCTTGGCTTTTTGTTGGTTATGTATTTACTGAGCAGTCTTGGATAAATGGGCTTGCACCTATTTTTGGGGTGTTTGGTATCAGTTTTGTGGCGGTATTTTTTGCAGCATCGGTAGTGGAGTTGTTCCGCCAAAAATTGGCTTTTTTTGTTCTGTCAGTTTTGGCGTTATTGGCAAGTTTTTTAGTCGGTCAAGCTGACTGGGTCAAAATTAATAATGATAAATTGTCCGTTTCTCTTGTGCAAGGCAACATTCCTCAAGACTTAAAATGGCTGACCCAATATCGCACACATACATTGGAAATTTATGAAAATTTATCCAAAAGCGAGTGGGGTCGTGATGTCGTCATATGGCCAGAGGCAGCGATTCCAATGTCTCAAAATGAGGCCAGACCTTTTATCAATCATATCGCCAGCACTGCCATACAACATGATTCAGCTTGGGTAACAGGGCTGATGTATCGTGATTTTGATGGATATGATGAGACCAAAGATGCTTATCCATCGATCTATAATAGTGTTGTTGCCATTGACAATACTGGTGTTGGTCTTTATAAAAAACAACGCCTTGTGCCCTTTGGGGAATATGTGCCTTTTGCGGGGCTGTTAAATATTTTGCCAGACCTTGCCAATATGCAAGGGACGGTGAACATCAGTGCAGGTGATGACACCCAATCGCCACTGACTGTCAAGGATAAAAACATGGGTGCAGCCATCTGCTATGAAGTGGCCTATCCAGACACGACACGCCTCAATGCCAAAAATGCCGAGGTACTGCTGACAATTTCTAACGATGCATGGTTTGGTACGACAGCAGGGCCTTGGCAGCACCTACAAATGGTGCAAATGCGTAGTCTTGAAACGGGACGCTATTTCATTCGAGCGACCAACACAGGCATTACAGCCATCATCAATCACAAAGGACAAATCGAAAGTCAGGCACCACAGTTTAAACGCACCATTTTGCGTGGCGAGGTACCAATGGTGGTTGGTGTAACACCTTTTGTGCGGTTTGGTAGCTATCCTATTTTGGGGCTAAGTGCACTGCTTATTATCCTAAGTTTTATGGCCAAAAATAGCCAATCTGCTACCAGTCTTAACCAAAAATACTACACAGCTAAAGGCGTGCGTGATTGATGTCTACCAAAAATTTCATCAAAAGATAATCAGTAATCATTGATGAAGCTGATTGCTTTTTTGCACAATAATTCCTTGATATGTCAAAGGAATTGTACAAAAAAGTAAAATTTGGTATATAATAGAGTAAATTTATTTTAACTTAACAACCAACCATCGTTACGACAGGTGATTTATGGCACATGATGCATCAAATAACAACCCAACCAAAGAAACGCTATCGGCACTAGTTGGCATCGTTCTTTTACTTGTGATGATTGCAGGTATTGCTATTTTTGCATGGCTGCGTCCAGCAGGAGAGCATCAGCCAACAGCATCAGTAGCGGAGTCTGCCCCTACAACCGAAGCAATGCCAGCGGCGGATACGCAGGCGAGCGGTGTTGCGGTAGCGGAGGCTCAAGAAAAACTTGAGCAAACAGGTGAAAACACCCAAGCACCAACACAAGCAACAGCTACCGAAGATAAACCAGCTGCTGAAACTGCCCCTACTGAAACAACAAATCCAGCACCTGTATCAGAAACAGCTGAGCAAAAAGCACAAGCACAAACCGAAGCTAAAATTGACGAAAAAAATAAGTTTTTAATGATGTTTTATCATTCATCAATACCTAAAACAACCTTGTTGTACGGCAAGGTTGTTTTTATTGTATGAATTGCTACCAAAATAAATAATGCGATTAATTGGTTTTTAACCAAAAAATCATACTTAAAACAAACAAAAAAGAGTTAAGATGTCAAATTCTGATTTTCAACAACTGGATAAAGATTTTTTGGGCCACCCAAAACCACTACAAGGATTATTCTTTGTAGAAATGTGGGAGCGTTTTTCTTATTATGGCATTCGTCCGCTATTATTGCTCTTCATGACAACTGCCATCGCCTCTGGTGGTTTTGGCTTTAATGATGAGACGGCAGCGGCGATTTATGGTCTGTTTAGTGGTATGCTTTATCTTGTGCCATTGGCTGGCGGTTGGTTGGCTGATAATTGGCTGGGTCAGGAGCGTTCATTGTGGTGGGGTTGCATCATCATGGCACTGGGGCATTTGGCCATTGGTATGTCTGCCTTTCCCATGCTTGGCATGACGATGTTTTTTATTGGTTTGGTTTTGCTGGTGCTTGGTACAGGCTTATTTAAAACTTGTATTGCGGTCATGGTTGGCTCATTGTATGCACAAGATGATGAGCGTCGTGATTCTGGTTTTACTGTATTTTATATGGCAATTAACATTGGTGCGATGATTGCCCCTTTGGTGACAGGCTTTTTTGCTGAAAAAGGGCAATGGCATACAGGGTTTACCATCGGTGGTGTGGGCATGCTTGTTGCGTTGTTGATATATCGCTTTGTTGCCAAAAAACAGCTTGCTCAATACGCCAATAGCAAAGGCATGACGGTAAGCTGGGAGAAACCTGTACGCAAGGTTAATCATGTGGGCAAAGCGGTTTTTACACTGTTTTTGATATTGTGCACTTTGGTGGTTTTTATCATAACAGATGTCATCAGCATTAATGTGGTCATGCTTCGTGATATGCTGACCTATCTGATTATCGGTGCGTTGTTCTTATTTTTTGGGTGGGCTTTTTTGAGCTTGCGTTTTGATAAGGCGGATAAGATACGCCTGTTGGTGTGCTTTTTTTTAATCATCGGTGCGTCTTTATTTTGGTCAAGTTTTGAACAACAACCTGCGTCATTTAATCTGTTTGCTGAGCGTTATACTGATCGTCATTTGGGTGATTTTAGCATTCCAACGGTATGGTTTCAGTCGTTAAATCCGATTTTTATCATTCTGTTTGCTCCTGTGGTGAGCATGGTTTGGATTAAGCTTGGCAAGCATCACAAAAATCCAAATAGCATGACGAAGTTTGCGCTCGGTATGCTGATTGCCGCAGTGGCTTTTGCGATTATGATTGGTGCAAGTCAGCTTATTGTGAGTGGTAGTGCAGGTGTCTCAATGGCGTGGCTGATATCATCAATGTTCTTTTTGACATTGGCTGAGTTGTTCATTTCACCTGTGGGCATGAGTAGTATGACTCAACTTGCTCCCAAAGGAATGCAAGGGGTAATGATGGGTCTGTGGTATACCTCGGTCTCATTGGGCGGCCTGATTGGTTCTATTTCTGCTGGTTATGTGTCGGCTGAGACCATCGTTGATTTGCCAAAGCTGTTTTTGACATTGGCAATATTCTTGGTGGTATCTGGTGTACTTTTGTTGGTGTTATCAAAGCCAATCACCAAGATGCTAAGTGGTGTTGAAAAGTGATGTTGAAAAAAACAACCAGCATTACAAACCTAAATTAACCTAAAAATTAGGTTTACTTTGATGGGGTCAAATTGCTGTGGTTAGCAGGATTTGCCCCTTTTTTTATTTGGTCATTTTTATCGTTATTGCGATGTGCTGTTGTCTTTACAAAAGAGCGATAAAGAGCTAAATTGGAAAAATAAAAGTATTATATTTTGCCATGATTATAGTAAGTATGAGTAATTTTAGATTGCTGGGTGTAACTGATGTTGGGAAAAGGTGATGATTGTGATAAAATGGCGTTTTGTGATGCAAACGCCTTATCCACCAATTAAATACCAAAGTCAAAAAGGAATCGTATGTCAAATTCAGTTCAAATCCGCCGTGAACGCGTTGCCAAAATTCGCACACTCATGCAATCACATGATGTTGATGCTGTTATCATTCCATCTGCTGACCCACATATGTCGGAGTACTTGCCAGTGCATTGGGAGGGAAGAAGCTGGGTTTCTGGTTTTACAGGTTCGGTCGGTACGCTGGTCATCAGTCAGGATTTTGCAGGATTGTGGACGGACAGCCGTTACTGGGTGCAAGCACCGATTCAGCTTGAAGGTGTGGGTATTGAGCTACAAAAAATGCAACAAGGTCGTCCGACTTTTGCTAAATTTTTGGCAGAACATTTGCCGAATGATGCAAAAGTTGCTATTGATGGTGCGGTGTTGTCAGTAGCGGAATCCGACAGCCTGACAGAGGCTTTTAAAGACAAAAATATCAAGCTTGTTACCGACATTGATTTGCTTGCTGAGATATGGCAAGACCGCCCTAGCTTGCCTACTGCACCAATTTATCCTCATGCTGAGGAGTTTGTTGATGGTTTGTCGGTGGATAAACTGACCAAGGTGCGTAGCAAAATGCGTGAGCTTGGTGCGGATTTTCATTTAGTGTCTAGCCTTGATGACATTGCATGGCTAACCAATCTGCGTGGCTCTGATGTACCTTTTAATCCTGTGTTTTTGGGGCATTTGCTCATCAGTGCAGACAAAGCAACTTTGTTTGTGGGTACTGCCAAGCTAAATGCTGATGCAAAGGCTTCTTTGCAATCTGCCAATATCGTTGTGGCAGAGTATGCTGATGTCATAGATGGTCTGGCGAATGTTTCAGGGACGCTACTGATTGACCCTGCCAAAGTTGCAGTCAAAACCATCAAAGAAGTGCCGAATGATGTCAAGATATTGCGTGCGATGAATCCTAGTACTGTTTTAAAAGCGATAAAAACTGACAAGGAGCTTGATCATGTGCGTGAAGCCATGCGTCAAGATGGTGCAGCACTTTGTGAATTTTTTAGTGACTTTGAAAAGCGTGTGGCGTCAGGTGAGTCTTTAAATGAAGTGGATATTGATGCCATGCTAAATGATGCGCGTAGTCGTCAGCCAAATCATGTATCAGCCAGTTTTGATTCAATTGTGGGTTTTTGTAGTAATGGGGCGATTGTCCATTATAAAGCCGAGCCAGAAACTTGCATGGCGCTAAAAGGTGATGGCTTGTTGCTGATTGACTCAGGTGCACAGTATTATAATGGCACGACCGACATCACTCGCATGACAAGCGTGGGTAAGATCAGTGATGAACAAAAACAAGATGTAACCTATGTATTAAAGGCGCACATCGCCCTTGCGATGGCTGTTTATCCTGTGGGCATTTCATCTGCTCATCTTGATGTGCTGGCACGCAATCAATTGTGGCAACAAGGTCTTGATTATGGCCACGGTACAGGCCATGGTGTGGGATATTTTTTAAATGTTCATGAGGGCCCTCAGGTCATCTCTTATCATGCACCTGCGACACCAGAACGCACCATGCAAATTGGTATGATTACCAGCAACGAACCGGGGCTATATCGTGAAGGGAAGTGGGGTATTCGTCTTGAAAATTTGGTGGCAACCGTACCAGCACATCGTACTGAGTTTGGTGAATTTGCCAAGTTTGAGGACCTGACTTTATGTCCGTTTGATACTCGTCTGATTTTACCAGAGCTATTGACCGCCCAAGAAAAAGAGTGGCTTAATCACTATCATAAAAAGGTTTGTGATGAGATCATTGATCGTGTGCATGGCGATGCAAAAGCGTGGCTGATTGAGCGTACAAAGGCGATTTGATTGATGCCCTCAAACTAGCAATAATCAACAGCACCCCAAAGGTTGGACGCACTACTTTTGGGGTGCTGTTATGTAATGAATGTTATAATCCGAGCATCTTGGTGATGATGCTGTAATGGTCCTCAAACATCATTTTGCCATCAAGGTTGGCAAGGGGCAACCAAAAGGCTTGGCTGGCATCATCTTTGCCCACAACTTTTGGTAAGCTGGCACCTGTCAGCTCAAAATAAAACACGCTTGTGATTGTACGGCCGCGCAAAGAGCGTTCTGGTGCGTCAAAGATTTGGCTGTATTTTAAGCTGTGTTTGTCTACGGTCAGTCCAGTTTCCTCGTGTAGTTCACGCACCGCACAATCAAGCAAACTTTCGTGAGAGTTTAAAAACCCTCCTGGTAATGCCCACAGTCCATACCCATAATCTCCCTTACGCTCAATCAGTAAAACATGACCTGATTGTATGACGAGTGCGTCAGCGGTATTAAATATGGGTGGGTAGGGCGTGTTTTTCCAAGCGTCCTGAAAAGTTTGAATGTGGGCATATTCATCAGTTAGATGAGTATAATCGCTGGTATTTTTAAATTTTGCCAAAAATTCTTGTGAGGATTTTGGCATTTGTTCATCAATTTCGCCATTTTTTAAATAACGCTTTCTTAGCGGTGTGGCGGATAGATTTTCAAAATTGGGCAGTTCAATCGCCTCCCAATTTGGAAATAATGACAAATAATAAGAGCTGTCGTCTTTGGTGTGTCCGATGACGCCGATGCGTGCATTTTTTTCTACCAAATGGCAGACGGCGGTTTGCACATTTTGTAACCATTGATGGTCGTTATACAGTTTGTCATCAATAGGAGCGCACCAAATGCGATGCCTACACTCATCATCAAAGGCTTTTAAAATCATCTCGGCTCGCTCATCAAAAGTGAAAGGGTTTTTGATGGTGCGTGGGCTGTTGGCTGAGCCGATGAGCATGATGACACGATGGGCTTTTTTGAGTGCTTCTTTGACAACAAATTCATGCCCATGATGAAAAGGTTGAAAACGCCCAATAAAAATCAAATAATCAAATTTATCATTCATACAAACCTACAATAATCAAAAAATCATAACCAATGATCAAAAAAACACAACAACAAGAAAAAGTTCATCAAATTGCCTTGATAAAACCATCTTATGTTACCATATAAAAGAGAATAAACCGACCGATTTGGTCAAGATTATTTTTTTATAAAGAGACAAGTCATGCACGACAAAGACAATAACGCCCCATTGACCAGCAATATCATCATCACGCCATCAGCCCAAGCCTATCTGGCAGATTTGCTTGCCAAACAAGACATTGAAGGCGTTGGTGTGCGTATTTTTGTAGAATACGCTGGCACACCACGCGCTGAATGCTGTATGAGCTACTGTCAGCCTGATGAGGTTGATGAAGAGGATTTACAAATTGTGTTTGAGGCATTTAATGCTTATATTGATGCACCAAGCATTCCATATCTGCATGATGCGGTGATTGATTATAATAAAGATCGTTTTGGTGGGCAATTAACTTTTCGTGCACCAAACTCCAAAGTCCCACAAGTTGGTGCTGATGCAAGCATTGAAGAGCGTATTAACTATGTCTTGCAATCAGAGATTAACCCAAATCTTGCCAGCCACGGCGGTATGGTAGAGCTGATAGACCTGATAGAAGATGAAGCAGGTTTGACGGCAGTGTTGAAATTTGGTGGTGGTTGCCAAGGCTGTTCGGCAGTTGATGTTACCTTGCGTCAAGGCGTGGAGGTGCAACTAAAACAGCAAATTCCAGAGCTGATGCAGGTTGTTGATGAGACTGACCATAGTCAAAGTCAGAATGCTTATTATAAATGACACACTCATCATTAAAAAAACAAAAAATCGCCCAAGTTTTTTGAGCGATTTTTTTTGTTTTGATTTAGTCCAAGATGTCATGCTTAATGGCTTGGTAGTCTTGTTTTGATAACCGTGGGCCAAATTGTGTGACAACACGACTTGCGACATGAGCTGCAAGTTTTCCACATTGTTCTATTGAGTGGTTGTGGCTTAGAGCGTATAAAAATGCACCTGCATAGTTATCACCTGCACCGTTGGTGTCCAATACTTCCTTGATGGTGGCTGAGGGTATGCTGATGATGTCATCATGCTGAGCGATTAGGGTTGGTTTGTCGCTGTTGGTTACTACGACCAAATCAGAAAACTGCCTTAGTGCCCGCACTGCTGATTCGTGGCTGTCTGCACCTGTATAAAGCATGGCTTCTTCAAGGTTGCAAAAAACTGCATCAATACCCTCTGATAATATGGCCTTTAATTTGTCTTTGGCAAATTTTACTACCGCAGGATCGGCAAAGCTGACGGCAATTTTTACGCCTGCTTGTTTGGCTTGGGTGCGTAGTTTTGCCATGCCATCTGTGATGGATTCAGACATTGCAAGATAGCCTTCTAGGTAAAGCCATTTTGCATCTTTTAGGGCATAAAAACTGATGTTGCTTTCATCAATCTGACCGCTTGTGCCCAAATGTGTCTGCATGGTGCGTTCACCATCTGGTGTAACCAATACCACGCACGAGCCTGTTGTGCCATCGGCATCAATGGCAATATCAGCATCGGTTGCTACGCCTGACTTTTCAAGGTCGGCCAGATAAAAATCGCCCATGTCATCGCCACCTACTCGGCAGTTATAAAATGCACGACCGCCCAATGATGCAAATGCTACCATACTGTTGGCTGCCGAGCCGCCGCCTGCTTGCTTAGCAGGTTGATGTCCTGCTTGATCTAATGTGGCAAATAAGCTATTTTGGGTGTTGAGTTCGGCAAGCGTCATGTTGCCACGGGTCAGCCCTGTGGCGGCCAAAGTTTGGTCGGTGATTTTAAATTCGGTATCCACAAGGGCGTTGCCAATGGCGATGATGTCGTACATGGTAATCCTAAGTTGGTTTAAATTAAACGAAAGTTAACACGATTGCTCAAAAGAGATGCGTCCAAGTTTTTTAAAGACAAAATCATTCGGCCGTAAGTTGTACTACGAGTAAATCACTATCTACATCAGGCAAAATGCTGTCTGCTGTTGCACCAGATAACCATGCAGAAAGCCCTGTACGCTTGTGGCGACCAATAATGATTAGGTCAATGGCATGATTATGGCAATAATCAACAATGCCTTTTCTCCCCGAAATGGCGGTTTTAATGTTGATATTATGTGCGTGCAAATCATTTCTAGCAAGCACCTGTGCTAGGCGTATGCGAGCTTCTTGACAGCGTTCGTTGTCAATCTCTTCATGCAAGGCGGATGCAGGAATCAGTTCATAGCCAAAACCAAGCATGGTTTCTTCAACAATGTGCAAAACCGAAAGCTGTGCATTTGGTGAGGCGTTCAAAATCCATTTTGCCTTGGCGGCAACCAAATCGGTGTCATCTTGCAAATCTGTAACCAATAAAACATGCTGATACATCATATTTCTCCCTTTGTAAGCATAAGACTCATAGATACAAAAATTGATGATTGCGACATTTTTAGTATAACAAAATTTATGACCATCGTCAGCTTATTTCCTTTAAAAAGCGTGCTTTTGGTGATGAGTATTGGGTAATTCATCCACAAAATAAAACAAGATTGATGCCAATCGTGTTTTATGCCAATCAATACTTAGTTAATTCATTTTTATTGTTTTAAACTTTTGATGATTGTCATTACCATGCTGCCATATCATTGGCTTTTTAGGGCGGTCTGCCCAAAGGATTTATCATGACATCACAATCTTTTACCATCACGCCCATCAAAGACACCATTGGTGCAATCATCAGTGGCGTAGACCTAAACCACCTTGATGGTGCCAGCATTAAGGGTGGGGTGCTTGCTCAAATAAAAGAAGCGTTATTAAGGCATCAAGTGATATTTTTTCGTAATCAGAACTTACAAACACCAGCACAGGTCAATCTTGCTAGGTCGCTTGGCAGTTTGCACATTCACCCAGTTTTTCCAACAGTGCCAAATTTCCCTGAGGTGATCGTTTTAGATAGTCATGAGACAGACCTAAGGGATAATGAACTTTGGCATACCGATGTAACTTTCAGCAAAACGCCACCATTGGGCTGTGTCTTGCGAGCAGTGAAAGTCCCTAAGTCGGGCGGTGATACGCTGTGGGCAAGTGGTACGGCGGCATTTGATGCATTGGATATAAAAATTCAAGATAAGATCAAGGGTCTGACCGCCACGCACGACATTCGCCTGTCTTTTCCAAAGGAGCGATTTGGTGGTGCAAGCAAGGCAGAAAAAGCAAGGCTTGAAGAAATTTACCGCAAAAATCCACCCGTCTCCCACCCTGTAGTACGCACACACCCTGACACAGGTAAGCTGGCATTATTTGTGAGTGAAGGATTTACCACCAAAATCAATGAATTGCCAGAAAGTGAAAGCCGTGAGCTGCTTGATTTTTTGACTCAGCACGCTGTTAAAGAGGCATTTCATTTGCGTTGGCAATGGCAAGAAGGTGATGTGGCAATTTGGGATAATCGTGTTACGCAGCATAAGGCATTATTTGACTATGGTGATGCTCATCGTATCATGCATCGTGCCACCATCAATGGCGATGTGCCATATTATGTGGCTTGATTGATGAGTAGACTGTGCGGTCAGCGTGCTCATTAAAATCATCTTATGATAAATAATACGCCTCACAACAAACCATCAATCTTTTTTAATCAAATTTTAATCATCAGTGATGAGGGATTTTAATGAATCATTCCAACCAAATTGTACCAATCAACCAAGGTTTTAAGATGGGCTGGGTTTATGCGATGGCGGTTGGCTCTGCGGTGGGCTGGGGTGCGTTTGTGTTGCCCTACGAATGGTTGTCATCAGCCGGTCTGATGGCTGTGATTACAGGTTTTTTGATTGGTACGATTTTGATTGGCGTTATTGCGATTAACTATGGTTATGCCACCAAATCTTTGCCTGTAACAGGTGGTGGCATTGCTTTTGCGTTGGCGAGCTTTGGACGCATACATGGATTTATTGCAGGTTGGGCACTCATGCTGGGTTATATCAGCATCATTTCGCTCAATGCGTCAGCGGTAACGCTTGTACTGAGGTTGATTGTCCCTGAGATGATGATGCAAGGGGAGTTGTATGAGATCGCTGGTTGGAAAATTTATGCACCAGAGGTGGCGGTGTCGTCGCTATTTTTAGTGGCTTTTGCGTATTTAAATGCTAATAATACTGCCATCTCTGGGCGTGTTCAATTCTTGGCAGTCATGTTGATGTTTATTGCGGTGGCGGCAGTGTTGTTTGGTGCAGGCATTCATTATACCAATCATGGCGTAGGGCCATTGTTGTTACCGCCAAATGGCGTGAGTTTTTGGTCGGCAGTAGCAACGATTGTTGCTTTTGTGCCTTGGGCTTATGTGGGTTTTGATGGTATTCCGCAGTTGGCTGGCGAGTTTCGCTTTTGTGGTACCAAGATTATGAAGTTGCTCCTTGCCAGTGTTTTGAGTGCAAGTTGTTTGTATGTTGCAATCATTGTGGCAGCAGCTCTTGCTTTTGGTGATGATTTGTCAAATTTTGCAAGCAGTTCATGGGCGACAGGTGCAGTGATGGCATCGGTGATGGGCAAATTTGGATTGGTGCTGATGGTTGTGGCGGTCAGTATGGGTGTGCTAACAGGATTGAATGGTTTTTATGTGGCAGCCAGTCGTGTGGTCTTGACGCTAAGTCGCAGCCAAATGCTACCACCTGTGTTTGGTAAAGTGCATTTTGTACATGGAACGCCAACAGTGGCTTTTTACGCAATCATGGCGGTGTGTATGATTAGCCCTTGGTTTGGGAGAGGAGCGTTATTGTGGATTGTTGATATGGCTAGCGTCGGTATCGCAATAACCTTTTTTTATACTTGTGCTTGTGCGTACAAACTGGGGCGTGAGGGTGTGGTATTTGGTATGCGTGTACAACCAAAGAGTGCCTTGCAAGCATTCGTGGGTGTCTTAGGCATGATCATTTCAGTGGGGTTTTTACTGCTTTTGTTGTTGCCAAATTCCATCAGTGCATTAAGCACACCGTCTCGTTATGCTTTGGCGGTGTGGATCGTGCTTGGCGTTATCTTTTATGCGACCAGACGCACAGATGTTCAGCATAAAAGTGATGCTGAGCTTAAACAAATTATTTTTGCCAAACTTGGCTAAATTGATGATAAATAATACCAGTGGCCAAATTGCTACATCAGCCAATGTGCTTTTAAACTTGACAAAATGATTGAAAATTTTACAAAAAGTTGCAAATATTCAATATCAAGCTGAGTTTTTGCTGTTATTATGTTTTTGTTTTGAATAAGTAATTTGAATAAGTAACCAACGGAGATTATCCATGAAACACATTTTGGCTTTATCTATTTTTGCATTAACTGCTACAGCATTTGCCGCTCCTGCGATGGCAGACGATGATATGCGTATTTATGAACAAAATAAAGCACAATACATTTCGCTTGCCAAAGCGAGTAAGCTTGCCAAAGCCCACATCAAAGGTACTTCGGTCAAAAAAGTGGAGTTTGATCATGACCATCATCTTGGCGCACATTTTGATGTTGATGTCGTCAATGCAAAAGGCGTTGAGTATCATGTATCTGTTGATGCAAAAACTGGCAAAATATTAAAAAGTGAGATTGATGATTGATGATTGATGATTGATGATTGATATGATTTAAAAATTTTGTGCAATTTTGTCATTTTGTCAAAGTCTTTAAAGCTCTTGGTAACAAAAAACCGTAATAATAATTTACGGTTTTTTGTTTTTTAAGGCATATTTTGCCAAAAATGTATCCACTGGCCATCATCTTTTATGGCAAATTATGCTAAACTACCACCCTTATTGTGTCTAAATTTATATCTAAAAAAAATAATAGGGGGAGATATGACTAATTGTGCAACAAATCCTGCTTTTGAGCTGATTAGTACAACCACAATTGATGCTTTGAACATTGATGTGATGCACTATCGGCATCTTGAAACTGGACTAATCCACTATCATTTGGCGTGCGATCATGATGAAAATGCACTGATGATAGGCTTTGCCACACAGCCAATGACTTCTCGTGGCGAGGCTCATATTTTAGAACATGTTGTGCTGTGTGGCTCTGAAAAGTATCCTGTCAGAGACCCGTTTTTTAGCATGATTAAGCGTTCTTTACAAACCTTTATGAATGCCATGACGGCAGCAGATTGGACGGTATATCCGTTTGCTACTCAAAATAAAAATGACTTTTTTAACTTATTGTCCGTTTATGCTGATGCGTGTTTTTTTCCCAATATTCATGAGTTGGATTTTGCTCAAGAGGGCATTCGTATTGAGCTTGATGAGCATGATAAACCCAAATATCATGGCATTGTTTTTAATGAAATGAAAGGGGCGATGAGTGGCGAGATTGATCAGATTTATCATTCGCTGATGCCACATTTATTTACAACGACAACTTACCATTATAATTCTGGGGGCGACCCTAAACATATCGTTGATTTGACTCATGATGATTTGGTTGCCTTTCACAAAACGCATTATCACCCATCAAATGCGATTGTCATGAGTTTTGGCGACATTCCTGCAAGCGACATTCAAGCGTATTTGCAGGACAATGTGCTAGATAGATTTAATGATATTGAGCGTCCAAAAGTTGGCAAAAAGTTTACTTCGGTTACTGAACAGCGATTAACCAGTCCAGTTCGTGTGCAAGATACTTATATTGCCGATGATGATGGTGAGCAGATGACCCATCATATTTTATCGTGGTTGTTACCAACCATCAGTGACCCAAAGCAAAGATTGGCACTTCGTCTTATGGAGGGGGTATTGGTAGAACATTCTGGTTCACCGCTGCGTGCGTATTTAGAAAGCTATGAGCATGCTGTCGCCCCAAGTCCATTATTAGGACTTGATGACAGTCATTATGAAATGGTGTTCTATGCTGGTGTGCGTGGCTCTGATGCTGAATATGCTGATGATGTTGAGCAGGGGATTTTGGCATTGCTCAAAGATGTGGTAAGTCAGGGTGTGGATAATGACACCATTGAGACTGTACTGCATCAAATAGAGCTTGATCAAAGGCACATCGGTGGTGATGGTATGCCATATGGCCTAACACTGATGCTAGAGGCATTTAGTACAGCAGTTCATGGGGCAGACCCCTTAGATGTTTGGCAGATTGATGAGCATTTAAGTTGGCTTAGGGAACAAGCGAGCGATCCAAGCTTTGTACCAGAACTGATCAAAAAACATTTGATTGATAATCCGCATCGTGTCCGCCTGACTGCCTTGCCAGATAAAGACAAAGCAAGTCAATTGGTGGCTGATGAGCAGGCGAGTCTTGAACAACTTGATGAAAAGCTAAGCGACAAAGAGCGACAGGTCATTCGTCAAAAAATGGCCGATTTGCAGGCTCGCCAAATGATGGCTGATGATGTTGATCTGCTACCAAAAGTGGGGCTACAAGACATTCCAGCTGACATTCATTTCATACACGCTGATAAAAAACCCATCACTTTGAGTGGTCAAAAGCGTACTTTGTATCAATATCACGCAGGAACCAACGGCTTGTATTACTATCAAGTGGTGATGCCGTTGGGTGATCAGGCAGATGAAATTTTAAGCAATCCTTTATTGCCTATTTATCTGACACTGCTGTCAGAAGTGGGTACAAGCAAGTATGACGCACGAGAGTTTCAAGCGGTGCAGGCAGCGTGTTCATCAGGTGTGACCGCTCGTATCAGTCAGCGTACTGACATGATAGATAAAGATAAAATGACCAGCTATTTTGTGCTAGCGACTCGTGCGTTAAACCGCAAAACAGAAGCGATGCAACTGGTTAATCAAGTGCTTGATGAGACGATATTTGGCGAAACTGACCGCATTCGTGAGCTATTACAACAAAAGCAAACCAGCTGGCAATCTCGTTTAGCAGGGTCGGGTCATGCTTATGCCATGCAGACCGCCAGCCGAAGTATGAGTAGGCTTGCACAGATTGAATATGCATTTTCTGGATTGCCTGCACTTGTGGCATTAAAGGCATTTTTGGCAGATGACAATGATGAAAAATGGACAATCTTATCCGAACGCCTATCGGCACTTCATGCACAGATGATCAATTTGCCAAAAGATGTCATTTTGGTTTGTGAAAAAGAAGTAGCACAGACTTTGAGTGCTCAGATTAGCAACACCTTGAATGTGGGTGCAAGACCCATCACCGCAAACACCAAATCACTTCCTTTTGATGAGTTGTCAGACTTGCCAGATGATGAGGGTGGTAAAGATGACAAGGACATCGCTTGGCTTATTCCAACCAATGTTTATCACAATGCTTCTGCCTATCCTGCGACCACATCAGATGACCCTGATACACCTGCTCTTATGGTGCTTGCACCGTTTTTGCGTAATGGCTATCTGCATTCTGCCATTCGGGAAAAAGGTGGTGCATATGGCGGTGGTGCAAGCTTTGATGGCAATGCAGCGTCATTTAAATTTTATAGTTATCGAGATCCCAACTGTGAGGCGACTTTTGAGCATTTTTTATCAAGCATTGACTGGCTGATTGAACATGAACATGACAAATCGCAATTGCAAGAGGCGATTTTGGGCATCATTGCTGGCATGGATAAGCCAGGCTCACCTGCAGGCGAGGCGGTCAAATCTTGTTTTGCTGAGCTTCATGGGCGTGATAAGGCATACCAGCAAGCCTTGCGTGCCAAGATTTTGGCGGTAACGCTTGATGATTTAAAAAGAGTGGCTCAAAAATATCTTAAAGATAAACCACATACCAAAGCCAGCCTTGCCCCACTTGAACAAGAAACCAAGATGAAGGATTTTGGTTTTGTGATTAAAAAATTAGCCTAGATTGTAATCTGGCTTAAATTGTAAGCTGACCCAATAAAAAGATACCCTCCATACCCCCAATAACATATGGTTTTTGGGGTGGTTATGGAAGGTGTTTTTTATGATTAAAGTTTGAATCGCTTAAAGTTCTTTTGTGCCAAAAATTTTATCGCCAGCATCTCCTAAGCCCGGAATGATGTAGCCGTTTTCGTTTAGGTGGTCATCAAGTGCTGCGGTGTAGATTTTGACATCAGGATGCGCCTTATTAACCAAGCGTACGCCCTCTGGTGCAGCAACCAGCACAAGAGCTTTAATGTTGGTACAGCCGTGTTTTTTGAGCATATCAATAGTGGCAACCATACTGCCCCCTGTGGCAAGCATCGGATCTAAGATGAGAGCAGGGCGACGGTCAATGTCTTTGACAAATTTTTCAAAAAATGGCACAGGTTCTAATGTCTCTTCGTCTCGTTGCAGACCCACAACAGAGATTTTGGCGGTTGGTAATAGGTCTAAGACGCCATCAAGCATACCAATGCCTGCACGCAAAATTGGCACAAGCGTTACGGTTTTTCCTTTGATTTGTTCACCATCAATCTCGCCACACCAGCCTTGCATTTTAAAGGTCTCAATTTCAAAATCACGGCTGGCTTCATACGCCATCAATCTGCCCAGCTCCTTGGTTAAAGTGCGAAATTTATAAGTACTGCAATCAGCCATACGCATGAGTGAAAGTTTATGGCGGACAAGGGGGTGATTGATGACTTGTATGTTTAGGTCGGTCATATTGTCCTCTTTTTAAATTAACTAAAATGGTTTAAATTGATTTTGCTTATGATACCAAATATTTGAATATTTTTATATGGTTTTGTTTGATCGGCGTTAATATGGCTGTTAATGTGGGTTTTAAACCAAACTTAGACACGCTGTGAATGGTCAAATTGACACCCTTAAAGACTTTGTTGTAGAATAATGCTTTTGGCTACTTTTTTGTGAAGTTTATGAAGTCTGCAAAGCGTCCTTTAACTTATCTTGACTTTGTCGTTTTGTCATTCATATTTTTTGGGTATTTTGCTTATGTTTCTGTTGTGGGCTATATTCATGAGCCTACACCAGACCCCATTTTGGCATCGTCTTTTTCTGATGATGCCAACTGGTCTAGCATTCTGATTGAGCTGACATTTTTAGTGGTAGCTGGTATTTATTTGTGGTGGCGAAAATTTGATGTTAAATTGCTGGATTTTTCAGTTAATAAAATGACATTGCCGATGGTCATTGGTTTGCTCATCGTGGGAGGGTTGACTACAGATTTGGTGTTGTATGTCAGTTATGGCATATCAACAGGGGGTAGTCCTTTTATTCCTGACGCAACCCAAGCACAAACTGATTTATTTGCACATATTAGCATTGCATTGTTATTGTTCGCAGTGATCAATGGATTTTATGAAGAATTGTTTTTCATGGGTCTGACATTTGCTGTCTTGCCCAAGCATCGCCTTTATGCGTTGATAAGCAGCGTGTTTGTTCGTTTTATTTTTCATATTTATCAGGGTTTGTGGTCGGCAGTAGCGATTGCCATGATGGGTGTTGTCTTTATTGCATTACGCCAAAAAATAAAATCCATCACGCCTTTTGCGATAGCGCACGCTGTCTTTGATGTGTTTGGGGCGGGGATCATATTTTTATTTTTGTAATGAGTTTTATTGCTATTTTTTTATGATGTCCTTACAACTTGAAAAGATGATTGTAAGGGTGTATAAAACCTAAAAACTTTGTAATCAAAATTTATACTTTTAGTTTAAAATCATTTTTAGTATTATGTGCTTTTAACTATTTTTTCGGCTTTTCAGGTCTTACCCACCCTTCAATGGTTACTTGCTTGCCACGAGCAATCACCAGTTTGTTATCATCGCAATCTTTGGTAATGACAGAGCCTGCCCCAATGGTTACTTTATCGCCCAATGTTACAGGTGCGACCAACACCGCATTTGAGCCAACACGCACGCCCGCCCCAATCGTGGTTTTAAATTTATTCACGCCATCATAATTGGCGGTAATCGTGCCAGCACCGATATTCGTCTGCTCGCCCACCGTGCTGTCGCCCAGATACGCCAGATGATTGGCTTTTGCTCCATTTGCCATTTGGGTGTTTTTAAGCTCCACAAAGTTGCCGATATGGACATCTTGGGCGGTAATGGCATCAGGTCGCAACCTTGCAAAAGGTCCAATTTGGTTATTTTCGCCCACCGCCGCATTGTCAAAAATACTGTACGGCTGTACTACGGTATTACTGGCGATGGTCGTATTTTTGATGACACAGCCAGCACCAATTTTGACATTGTCGCCCAAAACGCAATCGCCTTCAAAAATCACATTGATATCAATCTCAACATCTTGCCCCACAGTCAAATGACCACGCAAATCAAAACGCTCAGGGTCAATGATATGCACGCCAGATTTCATAAGATTTTGGGCTTGAAATCTTTGATACGTGCGTTCTAGGTTGGCAAGTTGAATGCGGTCGTTTACCCCTTCAATTTCAAAGGCATAAGTTGGCGATACGGTGGCAATGTGAATGCCGTCATCTACCGCCATTTTAACAATATCGGTCAGATAATATTCGCCTTGTGCATTGTCATTGGTAAGTTTATTTAAATAGGTATGCAAAATTTTATTGTCAATACAATACACACCGCTGTTGATTTCGGTGATTTGTTTTTGGCTTTGGTTGGCGTCTTTTTCTTCTACAATGGCAACAACTTGTCCGTCTCTACGGATAATCCGCCCAAGCCCAAAGGGGGTTTTTGTGTCCATCGTCAGCATCGCAAATGGGCTGTCCGTTTGGGTAAGTCTTTGTAAGGTATCTACCTCAATCAGCGGTACATCACCTGATAGAATCAGACTTTTACCGTCTCTAGGCAATACAGGCAAGGTCATCATCACAGCGTGTCCTGTGCCAAGTTGCTCTTTTTGTTCCACCCAGTCAATCTGCTCACAGGCAAAAGCGTCTTTGACCTGCTCGCCTGCAAAGCCGTAAATGACAATGGTTTTTTGACTGCCTAATTGTTTGGCAGTTGCCAGCACATAAGCCAGTAGTGGCTTGCCTGCTAAGGGCTGTAAGACTTTGGGTTTGGCAGACTTCATACGAGTGCCTTTGCCTGCGGACATGATGATGGTGGTAAGTGTCATAATAATTCCCTGCACTATTAAAAATAGAGTAATCAAATCATTATAACACAAGCGTTAGCATTTACAAATCAACCACACCGCCCACCGCTTGGTAGATATTCACTAGGGCTTGGGCTTGATTAACCAAACTATCAATAACCGCTGTTTGGGTTTGGCGGGCTTGTTCTTTACTGTCTTCTAGTTCTCTGGCAGAGATAAACCCTAATTCGTAGCGTTTTTGTTGGTGCGAGCGTTGCTGTTGGGCAAGCTGTTCGGCTGTTAAGATAAGTTGATGATTTTGTTTAAGATTTGCTAAATTTTTCAATTTGTTTTGCACATCTGCCAACGCCTTATACACGCTGTCTTGATAGTGCAATGTTGCAATATGCTCATCAATTTTTGCAAGATTTAAATGATGCTGATAATCTTTTGCATTAAAATTCGGAATATTTAGCGAAACCCCCCAGTTAAGTACAGGCACTTTTAGTAAATCTAATAAATGACTGTGTTGTGAGCTTGCCCCTGCTGTGAATACCAGCGTTGGATATTGGTTTTTTTTGATGAGATTTTTTTGTGCCAAACTGACCGTCAGTCGTGATAGTTGTGCTTGAATGTCTGGACGGTTATTTATCACATTCATGGGCAGTTTTTGAATATTTTCTGGTAATTTGAATGCAAATTGATGCGTATTTAACTGATTTTCCAAATCATTTTTATTAATTTGACTTAACAATGACAGCGTGGTTAGGCTTTCGTGTTGTTGTTGCACTAGATTATTGGCGGTTTGTCGTAGGTTATTGATTGTCTGTTCAATCGGTACGGTGTCAGCAGGGGCAATCAGTCCTAATTTTAGCTGATTTTGTAAAAATTGGCGTTGTTTTTGTTGGTGATTTAAGGCTTGCTGATTGTCTATGCGTTTTTGCACAATGCCCAAAAAGTTAAAATATTCTCGGACTGCTGTGGCAGTAAGGCTCATAAACACGGCTTGGCGGTCGGCATGACTTGCGTGTGTTTCCCATTCACTGATGTTTTGTTGTAACGCCAGTTTTCCCCATAAATCAATTTCCCAACTGGCATTGACATTCACCTCAAAACCACCCGTTGTGCTTGTTTCACCTGTAGCAAGCGATTTTTGTGCACGCTGATTGGCAAGGGCGGTGCTACTTATCATAATTTTTTTGTTGTCTTGGATTTTTTGGTGGTTAAAAATCGCCTTTTGTAGGGTAAGCGTGGCGACAGATAATTCGCGATTATGCGTGATGACATGGTGCATATAGTGGTTTAACACTGGGTCGTCAAACGCTTGCCACCAGTTATTATTACAAGATTCATCATCAATGTTTGTACATTTTTTAGGATAATTGTTTAGATTTTCTGATAAATGTATCTGTTTTGGCACGGTTTGGCAAGCCGATAAGGTCAAAATTGCCAATACTAAGCTCAAAGATTTGATTGTCATTGTCATTATCCTTTGTTTAACGCATCAATTGGGTTCATTTTTGCTGCACGATGTGCAGGCATAAAGCCAAACACAAGCCCAATCAGACTGGCACAACCCACCGCAAGCACAATAGACGCAATGGAAAAAATCACTTTAATATTAAATAGTTGCACAAGCATACCCAGCCCAGCAGCCAATAATACGCCCAAAACACCGCCCAATGCACAAACGACCATTGCCTCAATCAAAAATTGCCAAACGATGTCTTTATAGGTCGCGCCCACCGCCATACGCACACCAATCTCGCCTGTGCGTTCGGTAACTGACACCAGCATGATGTTCATCACACCAATACCGCCAACCAGTAGCGAAATTACCGCAATCGCTCCGATAAGCAAGGTCAAAGATTGGGCGGTTTTTTCTACCGTTTTGGCAAGGCTATCGCTGTTAAATAGGCTAAAATCTTTTTTGCCATGCCGTTTGGTGAGTACTTGGCTGATATTTTCGCTTGCCAAGGCAGAAGATTGGTCTTTTTTTAAGAGTACCGTAATGCTATTAAGTTGTGGCGACTCGCCTGCAAAGCGAGCTTGATATGTGCGATAAGGCAACCAAAATTTTAAACCACGGTCATAATTACCCTCAATGCCCTTGTATTTAAACACGCCAACAACCGTCGTCGGTACACCATTTAACAGTATCACTTGCCCTAGGGCATCATTTTGTTTAAAAAAAGTTTGTTTGACTTTTTCACTGATGATAATTTTTTGGCTAAAATTATCCAAGTCCGACTGACGAAACATACCCCCTGCGACAAATTCCACATTTTGTAATCGGTGGTGATTAACCCCCACGCCGTCCGCCTGTACGCTTTTGGTGTGATTACCAAATTGGGCTTGCATGGTCATTGACAAATCAGGCGACACACTCTCTACAAAGGGCAATTTTTCAAGTGCATACATATCATCAAGGGTCAAATCATTGGGCTTAACGCTATCATCACCATTTTCAACCCCTGTAGAAACACTAATCGTTGATGAGCCGATACTGTTAATTTGCGTTAAAATTTGCTGTTTTGAGCCGTTACCCAAAGCGACAATCAACACAACAGAAGCAATGCCAATGATAATGCCAAGCATGGTTAAAAGTGTTCGCATCTTATTGGCAATCATGGTTAAAACCGCCATGCGAAATGCCTCTTTAATACGACTGATGGCTTGAATATTAAAGTTTTTTTTGGCTTTTTGGGAAAAATTTACTGAAACACTCAGTGGCTTACTTTGAGTTTTTTTTGTATCGGTTAAAATTTGACCGTCTGAAATTTCAATCACTCGCTCGGCACTTTGGGCGATTTTTGGGTCATGTGTTACCAAAATCACCGTATGACCTTCTTGATTAAGCTGGGTTAAAATATCCATCACATCACGGCTACTTTTGCTGTCTAACGCCCCTGTCGGTTCGTCTGCAAAAATAATCTGACCGCCATTCATCAAGGCACGAGCGATAGACACTCGTTGCTGTTGTCCACCTGATAGCTGATTGGGATAATGATAAAGCCGTTGCTTCAAGCCTAATTTTGTCAATAATAGCTTGGCTTTTTGTTCTCGTTCGTGGTTTTTTGTTCCTGCATAAATGGCAGGCATGGCGACATTTTCTAGGGCATTTAGACTGCCAAGTAATTGATAACGCTGAAAAATAAAGCCAAATTTATCCCGCCGTAAACTTGCCAACGCATCACTGTCCATATCAGTCGTGGGTACGCCGTCAATGGCATAATCGCCTGATGTTGGGGTGTCCAAACACGCTAGAATATTCATTAGCGTGGATTTGCCAGAGCCTGATTGACCCACAATAGCGACCATTTCCCCTGCAAAAATCTCTACATCAATGCCATGTAGCACCTGCAATTCGTTTTCACCAGAGCCAAATTTTTTGGTAATGTTTGCCAATGATAAAATGGGGGTATTCATGTTATAGCCCCACATCTAGCGTTGCTATTTTGCCGTCTGACTGTGAGACGATGACTTTTTCGCCCTGCTTTAAGCCTGATACTATCTCGGTATTGATTTTATCGTTGATACCAACTTTGACCTTACGAGTGCTAATCGTGGGCGTATCGCTGTCTTGATTGTCTATGACTTGCACATCAAATTCGTCCGTGCCAACTTGTTTGCCCAAAGCGGTGAGTGGAATGGCAAGGGTTTGGGCTTTTTTGGCAATCATCACCGTTACATTGGCAGTCATACCAATAAACAGTTCGTGATTGGGGTTGGGCACGCTTAATAAGCCATAATAGTACACCGCACCAGATTGCGAACTATCGCCAATGGGGGAAAGTTCAATCGCTTCTAGTGTGGCGTTAAACTTTTGATTTGGCAAGCCTAAGATAGTAAAATTCGCCGTCATACCGACTTTTAATTTGGGAATGTCGGCTTCAGAGAATTTGGCTTTAATTTGTACCGTATCAATTTGAGCCAGTTTAATAATGGTAGGTGATGACTGCATGGCATTGATGGTCTGCCCTTCTTTGGTAACGACCGACACCACCACGCCATCAATGGGAGCGGTAATGCGAGTATAAGCAAGGTTGGTTTTGGCAGTGGCGATTTTGAGTTTTGCCTGCTCAAGTTGTGATGTGCTGGCAGATAACTCTTTTTGAGCAACTGACAAGGCGTTTTTGGCTTTGTTCAAGTCTACTTCTGACACAATCCCTGCATCAAAGCCTTGTTTTTGTTTATTAAAATCGTTTTGTGATTGGGCAAGTTGTAATTTTTTTATGTCATGTTGGGCGATTAACGCCTGATAACTGGCTTGTTCATCTTTTAGGGTATTTTGTTGTTGTGTCGCATCAATATCAGCAATCAAATCGCCTTTTTTGAGCCGTTGCCCAAGTTTAACATGAAGTTTATCCACTCGCCCAGTCGCTTGTGCCCCCACATCAACCAACTCTTCAGCATACACCTGACCACCTGCAATCACGGTCTCTTCAATGTCGGTGAGCGTTACGGTTTCGGTTAAGTATTCTAATTGTGGCGGTTGTTGCCGTTGCCAAAACCAAACCACCACAAAAAGACCGATGATAATAATAGCAATGAATAATTTCTTTTTAAAAGTCATGTGATACCGCCAAAAAATAATATATTATAACAAATAATAATCTAAACTCAACTTGTCCTCAATTATCTAAACCCCCCCCTGGCATAAAAAGCATATAACAAATCACCCCTGCCATAAGCCCCGCCAGCACATCATCAATCAAAATACCAAATCCGCCCGAGACATTGTTATCCACCCATTTAATCGGAAACGGCTTGATGATATCAAAAAAACGAAACAAGACAAAGGGTATGATAAATAACAAAAGCAAACTGGGGTGCAGATATGCCAATCCTGTTTTATTCTCATCTTGTGTATTTGCCAATAGCCATACGCTTGGCAACAACGCAATCCAAATTCCTACCCATTCATCAAAGACAATATGCGGGTCATCGTGAACTTGCATTAAATCTGATGTCTTACCGCAAATAAAACTGCCAATCAAACAACCCAAAACAGTAATGGCAAAAAACCCCAAAAAGCCTAATAATAACATCGGCAATGCTATCACAAGTCCACCCACCGTCCCCCAAGTACCAGCAGCTTTTTTGGGTAAGCCAGAACCCAAGCCAATGCCCAGCCAATAAATGAATTTGTCAAAGGCGGTGGCGGTAGGCGGACAAGGGGGGCAAGGGTTTGATTTGTAGATATTGGGTTTGCGGTTGGTCATTTAACAAATCCTCTTTTATAAGCAATATGATTTTTGATATTGCTTCGTGCATCTTTTTCATCCCAAATTTGCAATTCCCACGGATAATAAAAGTTACTGGCATTCTTAAAGTAAATATGAATGCCGATATAGCCGTCCACATCTCGCAAATACCAATTTTTTAAACCATATTTTTTTCTCCAATGGTCTAAATTAGCCAAAATTACCGCAATATCAGCAGATGGCAGAACAATCCTTGCACCAAAAATATCATTTAAAATATTATTGACAGGATATTGGTTTTCTCGTTGTAAATAGCGATTGATTTTATCTTGGATACTTTCAGAGGTTTTGACCCGATAATAAAAAGCAATGTCCTTGGTGTCAGCAAACAACAAGTAATCGTTGATTGCTTCGTGCAAATTCAGCCGATAAGAAAAAATATGCTCGATTGGTACTTTATTTAGGGTATGGCTTAGATTGATTTTTTGTACTTTGCCTGTTTCAAAATAATCAGTAGAATATTTGGCGTGAATGAGGTTGATTTCACGAATAAGCCGTTCTGTTTTTTCTATATTGATAGGGTTGCCCATAACATCAATCATCAAAAATGCTCCCACCCTTTAACCACAAAATCCACTGGTTTGTTATCAAAATAAAACTTTATGCCTGTATTTTGTGTAATTTGTCCAATCGGATAAATGGTATTGGGATTTTGTGCATTAAATTTGGCAAATTTATCTGGATTTATGGTAAAACACAATTCATAATCATCGCCCCCATTGACAATATGGCGGTATTTTTGTGCAAAGGGCAGAGCGTCCAAAAACGCACTACACGGAATTTTGTCCAAATCCAATCTTGCCCCCACACCGCTTGCCTTTAAAATATGCCCCAAATCCTGCCCCAAACCGTCCGATATGTCAATCATACTGCTGGCATAACCGATAAGCTGTTGCCCCAAAACCACTTTTGGGACTGGGTATTGCAAGGCGGTTTTGAGCGGTGTGGGCAGATTTGCCAACGCATTTGGGCAGGCATTGCCGTCGCCATTTAAATCGTCAAGAATGTGGTGCAAGGCGTAACTTGCCGTGCCAATATTGCCACTGACACAAATAATATCGCCAACTTTCGCCCCACTTCGTTGAATGGCTTGCCCTTGTCCAATAAAGCCCAAAGCGGTGATAGAAATGGTTAAAATATCCGATTTTGTGGTGTCGCCACCAATGAGCGAGACCTTAAAATCATTGCAAATGTCGCCAATGCCTTGGGCAAAGGGCGTCAAAAATGCGTCATTGGCAAAATGCGTGGGTAGGGATAGCCCCAGCAAAATGGCATAAGGGGTCGCCCCCATACTGGCAAGGTCGGACAGATTGACCGCCACCGATTTGTAGCCGATAGCGTGGGGCGGTGTTTGGTGGACAAAATGCCGTCCTGCCACCGACACATCAACACAGCTAACTAATTGACAGTTTGGCGGTAGCACGCTTATCGCACAGTCATCGCCAATGCCAAGCACGGTGTTTTTGTGGCAGGCGGTGGCATTTTGAAAATGGCGGTCAATCAAAGAAAATTCGGACATTTTAGGTGGTACTCGCAGACTTGGCTTGCAAATTGCAGATTTAAATTGAACGCCCAAAATATTGTTCTTATTTCTATGGGTGAATTAAATGGTCAGCCATTGATGACTTTTGTATTGCCTTAAAATATATTTAAAGGAAAATACATTTTAAGGCAATTTCATAAAGTTTTTTGTTAGGTTTAAGCTAAGTTAATTGAATTGAATGATGAATGCAACGGCTGATTTGATGCTTGTGTTGATGTATCAAAAATACGCCATTTTTCAATGACGCATTTTGTAAACACTCAACCCAAATTTGGTACATCGCCAGTCTTACTGGGCTCTGTGATTTTTTCATTTTTCTCAGTTTGGCGGACCAGTTTGGCATAGCGGTCTAGTACGGCATTGATCAGCTTGTGTGCGTCTGTCGCCCCAAAGTAAGTGTTCAGTTGCATGGCTTCGTCCAATACGACCTTATAAGGAATGTGCAGGCTATACTTAAGCTCATAAGCACCGATGAGCAATACTGCGCGTTCAATGGGATCTAGGCGGTCAAAACTACGGTCAAGATAACGCGAAATTTCAATCGTCAGCTCGCCTGCTTTTTCTGGAATCTCACGCATAAGCTCGTGATAATAGCCCAAATGTACGGTGTGCATGGCGTTATCTGCACGGGTGCGAGCGACAATGGCGTGTGGTTCGTTACCGCCTAAAAAATCACGGTGTTCATTGGCAAAACGATGATCGGTCATCAGCCATTCATAAAGACCTTGTAGGGCAAAGCGTCGTGCCTTACGCACGGCAGTGTAGCTGGTCTTATAGCTGTAATCATCATTTTTGATGATGGATTCGGTATTTTGGTCTGTCATGGATATGGCTCTTTTGGGTGTCTGTTTTGGTGCTGATTGATCATAACAAAAAACCAAAAATCTTATTTTTTCATCTTTATCATCAAGCTTTTTTGGAAATTTTTGGATAGTTATTGATAAAAACACCTTGGAACGATGAAACTGAGTGTCAAAACGACTGATTGTGCTATTAAATAATAAAAAAGGGCAAACCGCTTAAATTTGTCCTGAGGTGCGTTGATTATAGGGCTTTTAGCACGCTTGCCATTTCAATGGCGGTCATGGCGGCTTCATAGCCTTTGTTGCCTGCTTTGGTGCCAGCACGCTCAATGGTTTGCTCGATATTCTCGGTGGTCAAGATGCCATTAATTACAGGAATGTCATGATGCAGGGCGACATGGCTTAGGCCTTTGGCAGATTCGCTTGCTACGATGTCAAAATGAGGTGTTGCCCCACGGATAATTGCCCCCAGCACCACAATGGCATCGTATTTACCAGATGTCGCCAAGCGTTTTGCGGTCAATGGCAATTCAAACGCTCCTGGCACACGCACGACTGTGATATTCTCACCTTTGACACCATGACGCAGCAGAGCATCAAGCGCCCCCTCAACCAGACTTTCTACCAAAAATCCGTTAAAACGACCAACGGCAATACCAATGCGTAGGTCTTGGCTTTGGTCCAAAGCACCGTCAATATGACTGACGGCGAACTTTTGAGTGGTGTAATTCATATTTTGCTCGTTTAAATTGATTAAAAAAAATTGCCGACTATGATAGCATATTTTGATCAAAATAGGGCGATTTTTAGATGGTTTTGCAAGCATTTATTTAAAAATTCAAAACACCTAAAAACAACCTAAAAAAATAATTTGGTGGACTATCTAGCAAAACTGCCTTAATTAAAGCAAGTTTGCTTATTGGGCTTGCTTAATCAGTCGCATCAAAATACCTTGATTTGCCATAAACTCTTTGGCTTCTTGGATTGTGTGGTCGCCAAAGTGAAAAATGCTTGCTGCCAACACCGCATCTGCACCACCTTGTAGTACACCGTCTGCCAAATGTTGCAGATTGCCCACACCGCCTGATGCAATGACAGGGATATCTACCAGATCGCTGATGGTGCGTGTCAGTAGCAAATCGTAGCCAGCCCTTGTGCCATCGCCATCCATACTGGTAACGAGTAACTCTCCTGCCCCACGATGAGTCATTTGTACTGCCCAGTCAATCGCATCAATGCCTGTCGCATGGCGACCACCATGTGTAAAAATCTCAAAGCCAATACTGCCATCAGCCTTGACCACGCGTTTTGCATCAATGGATACAACAATGCACTGAGAGCCAAAGCGTGCGGCAGCTGTACTGACCAAATCAGGGTTAGTGATGGCAGCAGAGTTTATGCCAACCTTGTCCGCCCCTGCATTTAAAAGATTGCGAATGTCATCAATTTTACGCACGCCTCCGCCCACTGTGAGTGGAATAAAGATATTTTTGGCGATTTGTTCAACCATATCATAAGTGGTGTTGCGTCCGTCTGATGTTGCGGTGATGTCCAAAAAAGTAATCTCGTCTGCACCATCGTCATTATAGCGAGTGGCGACTTGCACAGGATCACCAGCATCTTTAATGTCTACAAAATTCACCCCTTTGACGACTCGACCATTTTCAACATCAAGACAGGGAATTAGGCGTTTGGCTAGCATGATTTTCCTTTACTTTAGCAAAGAGGATTTGGTGGGCTATTATGACAATAAAGAAAAATTTACACAACCATTAAGATGCCTAATATTCTATTTTTCGTTAAGAAAAATTTTCTTGGCAAAGTCTGCCAACTGGGTTTGGCATTTGATGAATCGATAACGACAAGAATTGACAAGAATTGATGTTTATTCGGCTGATTTAACCAATCTTTGCACAAAAGTATCATTAATGTTAAAAAAATATTGCACTTGGGGTGAATTTCTTTTATGATGAAGTCATGCAATTTATTTTTGGCTGTATGCTGTCTTGTGATATGGTCATGATAGATTGGCTGTTTTACCTACTTTATTTAACTATTTGCATAAAAAGAGGATTTTTATGAAGCATTTACCAAAATTTGCCGTTTTGGCACTATCGGCAGCATTGTTGGCAGCTTGTGGCGGTGATAAAGCCCCTGCGACAGATGCAGCAGTTGATACAAAAGAACCAGCCACCACCACTCAAAGTACACTGGATAAAATCAAGCAATCAGGCACCATCGTTTTGGCACATCGTGATTCTTCCATTCCATTTTCTTATATTGCAGATGATCCAAATCAACCAGTTGGGTATGCACACGACCTACAATTAAAAGTTGTCGAAGCACTTAAAAATCAACTACAAATGCCTGATTTGAAAGTACGCTACAATCTGGTTACCTCTCAAACTCGCATTCCTTTGATTCAAAATGGCACAGTAGATTTGGAGTGTGGCTCTACCACCAATAACACCGAACGCCAACAGCAAGTTGATTTTTCAGTTGGTTTTTTTGAAATTGGTACGCGTCTATTGACCGCCACCGATTCTGGCATCAATGATTTTGCTGACCTTAAGGGCAAAACTTTGGTAACTACCGCAGGAACAACATCTGAGCGTTACATCAAGCAATATAACGATGAGAAAAAAGCTGGCATCAATATTGTTTCGGCCAAAGACCATGGCGAGAGCTTCTTAATGTTAGAAAGTGGTCGTGCTGATGCGTTCATGATGGACGATGTGCTGTTGGCAGGCGAGCGTGCCAAGTCAAAAGAACCAGCCAAATGGCATATCGTTGGTGAGCCACAATCATTTGAAATCTATGGCTGTATGGTTCGTAAGGGTGATGCCGACTTTAAGAAAGTTGTAGATGATACTTTGACATCTGTCTACGCATCTGGCGAGATCAATGGCATCTATGACAAATGGTTCACTCAACCAATTCCACCAAAAAATGTCAATATGGACTTTGCAATGTCTGATAACTTAAAAAAACTATTGGCAAACCCACATGATAAAGCAGATCCGCAATAATTTTTAATACGGTTGCTTGATGCAACCAAAAGCGTTGACAAAACCACTCTTTTTGAGTGGTTTTTTGGAATAGATAGGAATTTTGCATGAATTATCATTGGAATTGGGGTGTGTTGTTACAGCCTACTGGTGTGGGTGGTGAGTTATACTGGCACTGGCTGCTAACAGGGCTTGGTTGGTTACTGGTCATTGGCTCGGCAGCATGGCTGATTGCACTTGTCATCGGCAGTGTGCTTGGCGTGATGAAAACTCTGCCCAACAAGACGGCACGCACGATTGCCACAGTATATGTGGGGTTTTTTAGAAATGTACCATTGCTCATACAGTTATTTTTCTGGTTTTATGTGGCACCGAGTTTTTTGACGCAAACAATGCAGGATTGGTGGTTTAAATCACTGTCTTTTAACACGACGGCTGTCATTTCGGCAAGTGTCGGCTTGGGTTTGTTTACCGCAGCACGCATTATTGAACAGGTTAGAACTGGTATTGAATCACTGCCAAGAGGCCAAGCGAATGCAGGCTATGCACTTGGATTTAATACAGCTCAGGTGTATCGTCATGTGCTTTTGCCACAGGCATTTCGAGTGATATTGCCACCAATGAGTTCGGAGTTGACCAACTGTTTTAAAAATGCATCAGTAGCATCGCTTGTTGGTGTGGCAGAGCTGATCAGTCAAACCAAAACAATCAGCGAATACACACAAAATCACTTTGAGGTTTACACTTTTGCAACCATCATTTACTTAATTTTTAATATGACGCTGATTTTTGGCATGACAGTTTTGGAGAAAAAAGTGCGTATCAAAGGACAGATTGGGGGTGCAGTATGAGTGAATTACAGCTTGCCATGCCTGCTTTGATGATGGGTTTTTGGGTAACCTTAAAGGTGCTAATTCTTGCCATTATTGGTGGTCTGGCCATCGGTACAGTGCTGGCACTGATGCGATTGTCTGGCAAAAAATGGCTGTCGGTGCCTGCCACTTTATATGTGAATTATTTTCGCTCAGTACCGCTACTACTTGTGTTACTTTGGTTTTATTTTGCTGTACCAATGATGTATAACTGGATTACGGGGAAGTTTTTTACATTAGATACCGCCTTTACCTCATGCGTGGTGGCGTTTATGGTATTTGAGGCGGCGTACTTTTCAGAAATTGTGCGAGCAGGCATTCAGTCTATTGGGCGGGGTCAGGTTTCGGCAGCTTATGCACTGGGCATGACTTATAAGCAGACAATGCAACTCATCATTTTGCCACAAGCATTTCGCAGAATGTTACCGCTTGTGTTGCAACAATGTATCATCTTATTCCAAGATACAACCTTGGTATTTGCCATTGGTTTGGTGGATTTTTTCCGTGCATCTTATGTGCGTGGAGATTTGATGGGGCTACTTACGCCATATATTTTAGGGGCCGGCGTGGTGTACTTCATCATCAGCTTGACAGCTTCCACAGCGGTTAATGCACTAAAACGCCGTTTGAGATTTTAAGCTAACAATAAGGAAAAATTATGACAATCGTACAACAAATTGATGCAACCACATGGACAAATGAATTTGGTGGCTTGGTGTCCGACGCAGGGCATGCCACTGATGAAATGATGATTAAAATCAGCAATGTATCCAAGTGGTATGGTGATTTTCAGGTATTAACCGACTGCACGGCCCATGTGCATAAGGGCGATGTAACGGTGATTTGTGGACCGTCTGGCTCTGGTAAATCAACCTTGATTAAGACGGTTAATGGACTAGAATCGTTTCAAGCTGGCACAATCATGGTAGGTGATATATCGGTAGGTGATAAAGCGACCAATCTGGCCAAATTGCGTAGTCGTGTGGGCATGGTCTTTCAGCATTTTGAGCTGTTTCCACATTTGTCCATCAAGGATAATTTAACCGTTGCCCAGATTAAGGTGCTGGGTCGCAAAGAGTCTGAGGCCAATACCAAAGGTCTGGCATATCTTGACCGAGTGGGGTTGTCTGCACACGCCAACAAATATCCTGCCGAGCTGTCAGGAGGACAACAGCAGCGTGTGGCGATTGCTCGTGCCTTGTCAATGGATCCTGTCGCTATGCTGTTTGATGAACCGACATCGGCACTTGACCCTGAAATGATTCAAGAGGTTTTAGATGTGATGGTCAGTCTGGCTAAAGATGGCATGACGATGATGTGCGTGACGCATGAGATGGGCTTTGCACGCCAAGTTGCAAATCGCATCATATTCATGGACCAGGGCAACATTGTAGAAAATTGTAGTCGTGATGAGTTTTTTGGCGGTGCAAGAAGTGAGCGAGCACAGTCATTTTTAAGTAAGATTTTAAATCATTAATCCGCAAGACAAAAACCACATACCTAAGCCAGCCCTTTATCTTGATTGAATGTTAGTTTGGATTTGGGGCGTGGTTTGATGTTGAATTGGTATGTTTACATAAATGATGGTAAATTGATCCAAAAAGTTTTAAAATAGGTTGATTGCCATACTTATCCCATCACGGTATCCCATCACTTTGTCGAGAGCATCATGTCTGTTTATACCCATTTATCCGAAGATGAATTTTTTGCTTTTTGTGGCTTGTTTGGTGTGAAATTTAAGCGTGCCACTCCCATCACACAGGGCATTAAAAACTCCAATTGGTTCATTCAGACAGGTGGTGGTGCTGGCGATGAATTTAGTCATGTATTCACATTGTATGAAGAGCGAGTGCCTGCTGATATCATCAAAATGGTAACCGTCATGCACGCTTTGAAGGATAAGTTGCCCATCGCACCACCGCTGATAAAACTGACCGCCAAGGGCAATAATGTCGGTGAAGATTGTGTGATGCGATATGAAAACAAGGCGATTTTGGTTGTGCCAAAACTGGCAGGCAAGCACCCAACAACGACCGATGAACCAATGTGTTTTGAGATGGGCAAGGCTCTTGCTGTTTTGCACGAAACTTTGCAAACTTTGCAACCTGCCGAAGATTATGGTGTACCACTTTATGACTGGACAAGGGTCAAACAGCGTGAAACTGGTTTTATGCCTGCTGATGAGGCTCGGCTGATGAATGATATTTGGGACGCTTATGCCAACTTACCTGCCAATTTACCAAAAGGCTTGTGTCATTTGGATATGTTTACCGACAATACGCTGTGGGACTTTTCTGGTCATGTCGCCAAACTGACAGGCTTGCTTGATTTCACTGAAGTGTCTGTTGAGCATTACTTGATGGATATTGCCATCACCATCAATGACTTTTGTACCACTTGGGGTGATGCAACCGATGGCGAGAGCGTGAATTTTAATACGGATAAAATGAAGGCTTTTATCGAGGGTTATGAGAGTATCCGCCCACTGACCGCTGACGAACAATCTGCCCTGCCCATCATGCTGGCTTATAGTGCAACCATCTTTTGGCTACTTCGCTTAAATGTCATTCACTATAATCGTGAACAAGGGCGGACGGGTGATGATATCATGGTAAAAAATCCCGACTTAATGAAACGCTTGGCAAGTTGGCATTGGAATAATGCAAAATCACAAAACTTAAATTTGAGCTAAAAAAGTGAGCCGATATGTGCCAGCTATTAGGAATGAACTGTAACACACCCACCGACATTGGGTTTAGTTTTAAGGGGTTTCGCCAGCGTGGGGGGTTGACCGACCATCATGTTGATGGGTTTGGGATTGCCTTTTTTGAGCAAAGTGAATCAGGTCGGATTGGTTTGCGACAGTTTCATGATAATCAACCAAGCCATCTATCGCCTGTGGCAGATTTGATTAATCATTATCCCATCAAGGCGATGAATGTCATTGCTCATATTCGTAAGGCAACCACAGGTGAAAAAAATAACCTTGCCAACACACACCCCTTTGTGCGTGAGGTTTGGGGCGAGCAGTGGGCGTTTGCACATAATGGCCAGATGACCAACAGTTTTATCCGTCGCACTGAACGCTTGCACACTAATGGCAATGCTGAATATTATTCACCCGTAGGGACGACGGACAGTGAATTGGCATTTTGTTATCTTTTAAATCGCCTAAAAGCCACCTTCAAAACTCGCCCATCTGATGAGATGTTGTTTGCATTTTTGACGGCGCAGTGTCGCTATTTATCGGCCAATGGCCTGTTTAATTGCTTGATTTCCAATGGTAATTGGCAGTTGGCTTATGCAGGCAGTCTGCTGTTTTATCTGACTCGCAAAGCACCGTTTGGTGAGGCACACTTGACCGATGGTGAGGTGAGTGTGAACTTTGGCGACATGACAACCAACAAGGATAGGGTAACAATTTTGGTAACGATTCCTTTGACCACCAATGAAAAATGGCAACAGATTGCTGTTGATGAATGTTTGGTATTTTGTGAAGGTGAAGTGGTGTTTTGTGACACGCCAAGCAAAAAGACCTACATGAGCATTGAAGATGGTATCGCTTTGGCCAGAAGTGTGGGTGCAAGCGTTTAGGATTGATGGAGTTGGTGGGCTTTTTTGGCAACCAAAATCAGTGCATCATAAGTAAGGGGGTATAGCCATCGATTCTCTTTGCCCTCTTGGTGAATGGCAAAGCGTTGGTGGTAGTCATCATAAAATGTCTGCAACGATGATTTATTCCATACACCGCCACCTACCGATACACCAGTATCTTTAATGTGGTGTAAAACATCTTTTGGGTGAGTAAAGTTGAGTGTGTGGTACCGTTGGCAAGCGTACATCACCTTAAAACCTGCTTGCTTTAACATGAATTTAATGTCGTCTAGGGCGTGATAATCTAAGCCTTTACCCGTTAATGACCTGATCTCTTTGAGATTATCCATGCCAAAGCTGCTAAATGCAAATATACCGCCATCATGCAAAGCGTGATGAATGCGAGCCATTAAAGATGGCAGATTTTTAATCCATTGCAAGGCAGAGCTTGACAGCACCACATCAATCTTTGGCAATGGTAAGTGTTCTATATTACCAATCAGATATTCGGTTGGACAATAAACAAGGTTGTCTTTGACGCTGTCATGCAAATCACTAAGATACAGTTTGTCCAATTGCCATCTTTGTGCATAAAGATTGGTTAGACTGCCTGTGCCACAGCCAATTTCTAGAACAGAGCTTGGGCTGATGTTTGGTAATCGTTGTATCAGCTCTTGACAAATTTTTTGTTGAATGATGGCATTTTTGTCATAGCTTAGATATGCTTTGGCGAAGTTTTTAGCAACCATTTGACTATCAATATGGGTGTTTTTGGTGGTCATTGCACGCTCTGCCATGTGTGTTCTAAGATGTGACAAAACTCATCAATCTGCATTCGTGTGATGTCTGCTGTTAAGCATACCCTGATGCGTGCAGTGTTCATGGGCACGGTAGGTGGGCGAATGGGCAATGCGTAAAAGCCTTGTGTTTGTAGGCTTTGTGCAAGATTGATGGCTTGCTGGTTGTTGCCGATGATGATGGGAATGATTTGACTGGTGCTTGGACAGCTAAGACCCAGTTGACAAATTTTGTGAATGAAGTACTGGCTATTATCAAGCAAAGTCTGGCGTTTTTTTGTCATCAACAAAGATTGTCTGACGATAAAATTTGACCATAGTGCATTAACAGGCGGAATGTTGGTACTAAAAATCAAAGGCCTTGCGGTGTTAATCAATGCGTCTTTAATTGTGCCATCACAAATGATAAAACCGCCTACGCTTGCCCATGCTTTGCCAAAGGTTCCTACTAAAAAATCAATCTCATTCATCACACCCATCATTTCGCCTACGCCAAGTCCACGCTCACCAAATACACCCACAGCGTGTGCTTCATCAACATACAAAGAGACATTGTCAAATCGACGCTTGATGGCTACCAATAGGGCCAAATCTGTGATATCACCGTCCATGCTAAATACCGATTCTGTCATGATGATGATATGGCGATAATGGGCGTGATGCTTGGTGAGTAACTCATCTAATTGATGAAAATTTTGATGATTAAAGCGATAAAATTTTGCTCCGCATTGTTTGGCAAGGCGGATGCCATCAATCATGCTGGCGTGTACCCACTTATCTGCCAAAATGAGCGTCTTATCATCTACAATGGCAGGCAAAATGCCAATATTCATGTGATAGCCACTATTAAAAGTCAGGGCAGGGCGACCATAGGCTGTACTCAGTGTGTCTTCTAATTCATCGTGAGCGGTGAAATTGCCTGTCAAAAGCCGTGATGACGACGAGCCAAATACGAAGTCGGCATGGTCTTGATGGGTATTAATGAATTGATTTTTAAGGTCTAAGTCATTTGCCACGCCAAGGTAATCGTTGCTGGATAAATTGAGTATCTTGTGAGGGGTGAGGCGTAACTGGCGTAGACTGTCTGTGGCTTTTAGGTTGGCAAGCAATGCCTGATGGCGGTGGAATTTGTGCATTGGTGTGTTGGTTATGGTGTATTGATTTTGGCGTATCTTAAAAAATATATGGCACAAATGCAAGTATTGAATTGTGTTTTAATAATATCAAATTAACAATGTCCAAATCAAAAGCATCGGTGTTGCTGGCACTTTTAAAAAGATTTTGGTTTGATTTTGGTTTTAGGTTGTTGCATTTGTTGTCAAGGACATGACATTAATCACAAAACATTGTATTTTTTTTTGATTAAAAGAATATGGATTGAGTAAGATGTCTTGAAAATTTTTAAAGTATCCTTATTTTTTCAACATTATTATTTTATCAATTGGCTATTTTATCAATTGGTCATTTTATCAATCAAGGAGAAATCATGTCCAATCCTACCCAGCATCATTTTGAAACCGAAGTTGAACAGTTGTTGCATTTGGTAACGCATTCGTTGTATTCCAATGCTGATATTTTTGTGCGTGAGCTTGTGTCTAATGCGTCAGATGCTTGTGATAAATTACGCTTTTTGGCAACCAGTGATGACAGTCTGTATGAAAATGACAGTGAACTGAAAGTAAAAATTGATATTGATTCTGTTGCCAAGACATTGACCATCAGTGATAATGGCATTGGCATGAACGAAGCTGATGCGATTGACAATTTAGGTACGATTGCCAAGTCGGGCACAAAAGCTTTTTTGGACAAATTATCTGATGGCGACAAAAAAGACGGTGCGTTAATTGGTCAGTTTGGTGTGGGTTTTTATTCTGGCTTTATTGTTGCGGATAAAATCGTTGTGGAAAGTCGTAAGGCGGGCGAGCCAACCAATCAAGGCGTACGCTGGATATCAAACGGTACAGGGCAATTCACCACAGAAATCATTAACAAAGACACGCACGGTACAGCGATTACATTACATCTAAAAGATGAGTATGTACAAGGCGAGCAAAACTATTTGGATCGCCATAAAATTCAATCGCTGATTAATAAGTACTCTGATCACATTAGCCTGCCAATCCAAATGCGTAAGCAAGAATGGCAAGATGAGCTAGATGAAAATGGCGAAGTTATGGCGGGCAAGGGGCAGTATGTTTTAACAGAGGAATACGAAACAATTAATAAAGCATCGGCACTATGGACACGCCCTACAAATGACATTACTACTGATGAATATCATGAATTTTATAAGACATTAAGTTATGACTTTGCCAATCCGCTGACATGGACGCACAATCGAGTTGAGGGGCGTGTGCAGTATACGCAGCTGCTTTATATTCCATCTAAGGCACCGATGGATTTGTATGCACGAGAGCAGCAGCGTGGGCTTAAACTCTATGTTAAGCGTGTCTTTATTATGGACGATGCCGAGCAATTACTACCGATGTATTTGCGTTTTGTCAAAGGTGTGATTGACAGTCAGGATTTACCGCTGAATGTTAGCCGTGAGATTTTACAAGAAAGCAAAGATGTTAAGGCGATTCGTGATGGGAATGCCCGCCGTATTTTAACGCTATTGGCGAGTTTGGCCAATTCTGAAGATGCAGAAAAGCAAGACAAATACAAAGCATTTTATGCCGAATTTGGCGATGTATTAAAAGAAGGCTTGGGGGAAGATGTACCAAACCAAGAGCGAATTGCCAAGCTGCTTCGCTATGCCACCACCACAAACAGCCAGATTGCCACAAGTTTGGCAGACTACAAGGCACGCATGAAAGATGGGCAAAAGGCAATTTATTATCTGACTGCTGACAATATGGCAAGTGCCAAAAATTCTCCGCAACTTGAATTGTTTAATAAAAAAGGCATTGAGGTGATACTAATGACCTCAAAAGTCGATGAATGGGCGATGAACTTTTTGACCGAGTTTGATGGTACGCCAATGCAAAATATTGCCAAAGGGGCGGTGGATTTGGGCGACCTGACTGACGAATCTGAAAAAGAAGCAGTCAAGCAACAAGAAGAGAGCCTAAAACCTGTGGTTGAACGCCTCAAATCTGTACTTGGCGAACGAACCAAAGATGTACGAGTGTCTAGTCGTTTGGTGGATAGTCCAGCTTGTCTTGTGGTGGCAGATGGTGAGTTGTCTCCACAAATGGTACAAATGTTAAAGGCGATGGGGCAGGCCGTGCCTGATATCAAGCCGACTTTGGAGATTAATCCGACGCACCCACTCATCACTCGCTTGGAAGATGATGGTGATTTTGATGACTTAGCACAGGTCATCTTTGATCAAGCCTTGCTTGCTGATGGTGGTCAGCTTGATGACCCAGCAGGCTATTTAAAACGCATCAATAAGTTGTTGCTTAAATGATTTTGTTGATATCCATAAAAAAACGCTCAGCCTTTGGGCGTTTTTTTATTGCTCGTGGGTTGATGTATTATATAAATTCATGCGTAAAACATTAAAAAGTTGTAAAATAAACCAAAAAAATTAAGCTATTTTTTCTTATGAGTGATTTTTCTATCCTATTTGCAACCATTGACCGATCAGCACCTTGGCTGGAGCCTTATGCACACATTCATCATGCTTTTAGTGAGTGCAAGCATACAGGCGAGCTGGCCGATTGGCTGAATGATTATTTTGCCAAAAACCACATCGCACCAGCCTTGTATGGTACAAATAGACCGCTATATTTTGTCAGCCAAGATGATTTGCCGCATGGCACAGCTTATGAAAGGCATATTTTTGCCACAGCACACATTCCTACCAGAAATAACTTACACGACTGGTTTGGTGCGTGTATTTGGTCAGTGTTTCCCAAATCAAAAGCGATCCTAAATCATGTGCATCTTCGTGAAATGGCAAATAATGGCGATAAGGGCTTAAGAAATCGTGTGCGTGATGCCATTACGGTATTTGATGAAAATGGAGCGATTTTGGTGGTGAGTGATGAAAATATTGGCAAGTCTTTAAGAGATTTTGATTGGTACAATGCTTTGGTCGCCCCAAGGCGGTTTTGGTGTAATCCTACCCAACCAAAAGATGATGACAAAGCACAAGCTTTTATTTTTGGCCATGCCTTGCTTGAACAGCTCATCAATCCTAGAAAGCCTCTGTGTAGTCATACTTGGATTATCAAGGTTGGTGATGATTTTTTTGCCAAAAGTTTGACTGAAAAATTAACTGACCTTGATGATAGGCTAAGCAAAGAATTGGGTGATTGGTTGGTTGATGGAGCAACACCAAAAGATTTGTCTCCACTACCAATTTTGGGCGTACCGTTCTTTTGGGATAATGCAAGTCTGTCGTTTTATGAAGATGAATTTGTGTTTAGAAGAGGCAGAAAGGCGTGATGGTGTGTTGATGAATAAAACATCTATTAATATGCAAAGAGGGTGTCAAAAAAGCTTATTAAATTCAAACCCATAGTCGGGTGGGCTGGACAGAAAACGACCCGTAACAATCATCAGTTCATGTTAAATGATGGCATTTGAACAGTAGTCAATGTAAAAAAATTGAATGAATAAAAAGTCCAATTCTTTTGAATTGGACTTTAAAATTTGGAGCGGGAAACGAGATTCGAACTCGCGACCCCAACCTTGGCAAGGTTGTGCTCTACCAACTGAGCTATTCCCGCATATGGTCATATGTTTTGGTATTCAATGTGTATTTGAAAATTTGGAGCGGGAAACGAGATTCGAACTCGCGACCCCAACCTTGGCAAGGTTGTGCTCTACCAACTGAGCTATTCCCGCAATTTTTCATCTTTGATTTAAGATGACATACATCATTGCATGGGAGCGTATTATATAGATTTTTTAGCAGGTGTCAATATTTTTTTTTCAAAATTTTTGAAAAATTTACCATTTTTTCAAACTTTTTTTAAAAATTTTGAAAAAGTTTGTTTAAAGCACACAAATAATCGCCAAAAAATAGCAAAATTAAGGTATCATACAGTACAATGATACAGTAATTATCCAAACATCTAAGAATCTCTAAAATCATCATTCATCATTGATAATTGCTAATTTTATTGATTTTAAGTCAAAATAAAACCACCATGACCAAGCCAAGCCAAGCCAAGCACACAATTTTTAATTTGCCAAATAACTTGACCATCGCACGCATCGCAATGATTCCGCTGTTTATTGCCATTGCTTATTGGCCGCCTGCACTTGGGATTGGCGTACCAGCCATCACCAACAATGCGATTGCACGTCTTGGTATGCTTGAATACAGTGACAGTATGCTTCGTCATTTTTTATTGGCTTTTTTGTTCATTTTGGCGGCGATTACGGATTGGCTAGACGGTTATTTGGCACGCAAACTCAACATCACATCAGCATTTGGGCGGTTTTTAGATCCTGTGGCAGATAAACTGATGGTTGCTGCTGCTTTGGTTGTCTTGGTGCAGTGGCATGCCAATATCATCATGGCGGTTTGTGCTATTGTTATTATTTCTCGAGAGATTGCGGTGTCGGCATTGCGTGAATGGATGGCAGAGCTTGGTGCACGCACAAGTGTGGCGGTGTCATATGTAGGCAAGTTAAAAACAGCTTTTCAGATGATAGCCATCTCTGTATTGCTTTTAAATTGGCAAAGTCTTGATGTCATTGGCTATGTGTTGATGATGATTGCGGTGCTACTGACATTGTGGTCAATGATGATTTATCTAAGAGCGGCTTGGCCATATTTAAAACAGCCCTAATGATCAAATAAGTACTCACAACCCATCATTTGAGATTTGGTTTAGGGTTTAATTGCCATCAATGAGTCATTAAGAGTTTAGTCATTGGCTTTCGCTTCGCTGCCAGCCATACAACCCAATGATGGCATTGACTTGGTAAATCATTGTCTGAATGGCAAAAATGACATTGCCTGACATGATGTTGACAATCAGCCATACAATATTGACCAAAATCCACAGCCACCAATTAAAGGAATATCGTAAAATCATCGTTACTTGGGCGGTGATAGACAGTACAAAAGCAATGACATTGATCCAAAAAAAGCTAACAATGCCCAAAAACCTACCACCATCATCTTCAATCACACCGTAGCCTTGGTTGATGAGCCATTCATTGATATGTGGGAATGATGCCAGACCGATGGTAATAAATATGACGGTAATACCCCAGATGTATTTGTTGGCAGATTTGGGGGTCATGTTGCCATTTTTGTCGGTGTGTTCACGCCAATTTATCATGCCATAAGCGTGCGTAAAAAAGTTAAAAATCGGTGCAAGCATCAGGCCAACCGCCCCAGCCGTACCCTGTACAATTACTTCGCCTGCGGTGGCAGCCATACCAAGCCCATTGCCAAGCAAGTTTTTGCGAAAAGACAAGCCAACCACACACAAAAGGCCGATGATGGATACGCCAAAATAGAACCAATCAAGCGGTGCTCGCTCTGTCGTCTGCCAAAAACCAGTAAATAACGCCATCGCACCCAAAGTAAACCAGATTAAGATCCATCGTGCTGTCCAGTCTTTTTCACCATGGCCTGTGATGTTGTCTAAAAATGCAATTTTCATGCAATCATACTCCGCTTTTTTTTATTTTTTATAATATTGTCAGGTCACGCCGCATCTTGGCGCAATACATTCTCATCAATGAACTTCACCGCCTGTGCGTAGCGTGCGTGATAATCGGCATCATCAATCACAAAAGGTGTGATGTCATGGCGAGCCAGCATTTCTAAGATTCTATTTGCAAAGCGTGTACGCTCAGCGGTGCCACCAAGCCGTCTGATGCCATCCGCCACCCATTCGACATTATTATCTAGGTAAATGGTAAAATCCATGCGTATGTCATTGCTAAGTGCGGCTACCACAGGATTGGGACGATTTTCATACTCTTCGCAAAATGCTTGTGTTGTGGCAAAGTCAGTATCAACCAGTACAATCGGTGCAGTGGCGTGTTTTTTTGCGTCAAAAATCGCTTGTGCATGGCTGATGGCAATTGGTGTATAATCACTGTATTGCAATCCAAGCTCTGTGCCACCTAAATTGCTGTATGTGTATATCCGACCCATTTCAAGGGCAATGCTTGCACCATAATGGTTTGCCAGTTTATGCACTAAAGTTGTTTTGCCAGAGCTTTCGCCACCCACGATACACACCGTCTGCACATAGTTGGGTCTGGCAGGTGCTGCAATGTCATAAAAATGTGCGATGGGGTTTTGATAAATCTTGTCATCATCATAAACCCAATTTGGCAAAATCACCTTTGAAAACTTTTCGTCTAAACTTACGCCATCTTTGATGAAAATTTTTAGGTGATTGTTGTTATCATCTATGCCCAATTTTTTAACAATCAGCTCATCAAGGTAGAGGGTTTTGCCATAATCGCCCAGTGCATTTATATGAAGGCCATCTGTTGTATGTACTTTGATGAAGTCAAAGTGCTGGCAAGCTACCTGTACCCAACGAGCCTTATCCTGCATGGTGGGGCGAAAGCGACTGTTGCCTAGCTTTGGCGTGATGATGATGTGTAGGGTGTTACATTGACCTGCGGCAGTATTGATGTCCCTTAAATGCCCTAAATGCAGTGGCTCAAAATGCCCAATGAGCAATCCTGTGCTTGTCTTCATGTTTTTATCCAGTTTGGTGGTTGGAGAAACAGTATTATAGCAAACTTATTGAACGGTTTTAGTACTTGCTTCTAATAATTACAATAGGCGTCATTACGAATATGAATAAGGCATGACAACCTTTGGGTGAAGTTACAAAATTTAACATCACATGCCTGACCTAAAAAAATTGTGTTACTTTGGTAAACTGGGCAGGCTTTTTTATTGAAATTTAGAAAACTTAGCCATAAATCATTACTCATCGGTCATTGTTTGTTGGGCTGACACACTAACTAAGGAAAATATCATGAAAAAAATGATGAAGCTTCATCGCTCTGTTAAGTATCGTGTTTTTGCGGGTGTGCTGGGCGGTATTGCTGAATATTTGGGGTGGTCACCAAATATGGTTCGTATGCTGTTTTTTGCCGTCATTATTTTAAGTGCGGGCGTTACCTTGCCGATGGCTATGCTGGCTTATCTTATTTTGTGGTTTGTCATGCCAGAGGCGACGCCAGCATCTTATGCCATAGAGCATTAAAGCTTTGATAATGCTTTACATAAAAACGCCCAATGAATTTGGGTGTTTTTTATTATGAAATTGAGTGTTTAAGGGCAATATTAATATTTGACTGTAAGATGTAAAAACATGAATTTTTGCAATCAAATCTCATCAACAAAATGGGGCTGTGTTGCTAGATATGGTTAGAATCTATTCACTATTTATTATCAATATTTTTTAGTGCTAAGGTTTGATCGTGCAACTTGGCTGTCTTGTTTGCTTCATTAAAAACAAGTTGCCAAATCAACGGTTTTTGTGTACATTAATGAGTTTTTTAATAAATTATTTTTATTAGGTATTATTCATCATGACTTTTCAACAAATCATCTTAACACTACAAAATTACTGGGCAAATCAAGGCTGTGTCATCTTACAGCCTTATGATATGGAAATGGGGGCAGGGACTTTTCACACCGCCACTTTTTTAAGAGCCTTAACGCCCGAAAAATGGCACGCCGCCTATGTTCAGCCGTCTCGGCGACCCACCGATGGGCGTTATGGCGACAACCCCAACCGCTTGCAACATTATTACCAATTTCAAGTGGTGCTAAAACCCAATCCTGACAATATCCAAGAGCTGTATTTGGGGTCATTGCAGGCACTTGGCATTGATACGCTGACCCACGATGTGCGTTTTGTGGAGGACAACTGGGAGAGTCCTACGCTTGGGGCGTGGGGGCTTGGCTGGGAGGTGTGGCTAAACGGTATGGAGGTTACCCAGTTTACCTATTTTCAGCAGGTGGGGGGCTTGGCGTGCTTTCCTGTAACAGGCGAGATTACTTATGGCTTGGAGCGTCTGGCGATGTACATTCAAGGCGTGGACAGCGTCTATGATTTGGTGTGGGCGGACGGTGAGTTTGGGCGTGTGAGCTATGGCGATGTATTCCACCAAAATGAAGTGGAGCAGTCTACTTATAATTTTGAATATGCCGATGTGGATAAACTGTTTGAACTGTTTGATTTTTATGAACAAGAGGCGGACAGATTGGTCGGCGTGAATTTGCCTTTGCCTGCCTATGAAATGGTGCTAAAAGCGTCGCACAGCTTTAATTTGCTTGACGCTCGTGGGGCGATTAGCGTTACCGAACGCCAAAGATTTATCCTAAGAGTACGCACTTTGGCAAAAAAAGTCGCCGAAAGCTACACGGTGGCACGAGCCAAATTGGGCTTTCCATTGGCTGATGATGAGCATAAAAAGGAAGCATTGGAGAAGTGGTTGGGCGATGAAGTTGTCATCTGCAAAGATATCAAAATATAAATAATTGCGAGAATTTTTATGTATAATTCTGAAATCTTAACAAAAGAATTGGTTATCCAGCATAAAAAAAATGACAATATAGGGCATTTAATTAAACAGTATCAGGATGTTAGTTCTATTGTTTTTGTCCTAGAAAACTTAGGGCAACTCCCTAAAAATTTTAATAGTCATTTTTTGTTGGACTATGTGATGCATCACAATGCTTTAGTAAGATACTGGTCTATAAAAAATATTGCAAAACTAAAAGATATGCAATATTTAAACTTGCTTAAAAATGTTATTAATAACGATATTGATACTACTGTTAGGCGAGAAGCAGTATCGGCTATTGGTAGATTGAGAGATAATGGTGTAAAGGAATTTTTGATTTGTCTTTTAGGTGATGATGATCCCAAGATTGTTTGTCAAGCTATTCGTGGGCTTTTGGTATTTAAAGGCGAAATAGTAGTTGATAATCATCTCAAAAATCTTGTAAATCACGACAATGAGATGGTTAGAAGTGTCATATTAAAAGAGTATTTCTTAAAATCAGATAAAAATACCTTGCAGTCGCATATTAAGAGCCCTGATTATTTAAAAAATGTTATTGTACACAGTGATACTTTAGATGCTATGCGATTAATTTCTGATGAAAGTATTCATTTAACATTTACATCACCACCTTACTATAATGCTCGAGACTACTCTATTTACAGTAGCTATGCTGCTTATTTGGATTTTTTAACAAAGGTGTTTGATGAGGTGCACAGGATTACAAAAGAAGGTAGGTTTTTGATTATTAATACATCACCTGTTATTATACCACGAGTTAGCAGGGCGCATTCTAGTAAGCGTTACCCTATACCCTTTGATTTGCACGCACGCTTGACAAATTTAGGTTGGGAGTTTGTTGATGATATCGTATGGATGAAACCAGAGTACAGCGTTAAAAATCGCATTGGTGGTTTTCAGCAGCACAGAAAGCCACTTGCATATAAACCAAACTCTGTAACTGAATATTTGATGGTTTACAGAAAACAAACTCAAAAATTGATTGACTGGAATATCAAGCAGTATCCTTTTGATGTGGTTAATGAAAGTAAAGTTGCAGACGGCTTTGAGACAACAAATGTTTGGCAAATTAGCCCAAAATCACACAAAGTACATTCTGCTGTATTTCCTGTGGAATTGTGTCAAAGAGTGATTGGTTATTATTCATTCAAGGGTGATTTGGTTTTTGATCCTTTTGCGGGTAGTGGTACATTGGGTAGAACGGCCAAAATGATGCAACGGTATTTCTTTTTAACAGAACAAAATGATGAATATTTTAATTATATGAAAAGTTTAAAATCAAATGAGGTGATGGATAATATGCTAGAAACGAATTTTTTAACTTTTGATGAATTTAAGGAAAGCATAAAATGAAAATTACAGATCAAGTCGCAAGAAATATTATTTCAAGACTCTTAAAATCGCAAGATTATCGGATTGAAATTGTCAATATATTAAATGCTGAATTTTTACAATTTACGATTGATTTTTTCAAAAAAATTATTAGTGCAAAATTAGATTCTCAAGACATTACTATAGATTGGTATAAAAAACATTTTTTATCCCCAACTACTACATCTACCGAAGATATCATCATTCATTCTGGGCTAAATAAAAAAACGATTTCTAATATGTATGGTAGTGCAAATAAGCAAATTGTAATTGATGCTTCTTCCGAACATTTTTCGGCATTATACGATAATATTGAGAAGTTAGTAGAGTTAGAAAATAATGAACTTGATATCTATCTAACCATTAAATTTAAAAATGCAAGTGTTGAATTAAATATCAGTGAAAGTTTGATTGTTATCAATACATTGGCTGTAAAACGCTCCCAATTGCGAGGTGGATTGTGGAGTACTGCTGGAAAAACGGTAGAAAAGCCCTTGATGCTAACATTATGCCATTTGTATAAGATACCAAAACAATATTATAACGCTACAACCTTTGTCAAAAATAAAGGTAAAAAGGTAGATAGAGAAATTGATTTTTATCTTATTGATCAATCTGGTAAACAATACTTATGTGAAGTAAAACTTATGGGCAAGGGAAATCCTGAAAGTGCAGATGCAATTATTGCTAGAAACACAGATATTTTTATCGCCGATACATTATCTAAGCAAAATAAGAACCAATGTGATGAGCTTAATGTCAAATGGGTTGCATTAAGAGAGCAAAATGGTTTTGCTAAATTTGAAGAAATCTTACAACAGTTGCAAATACCCCATAAAACTTATCAAGATAATTTGAAAAATTTGGATAGTGTACTGGATATTGTTTTTTCGGAATAATGTGACTAAGACAATTAAGTTGTATTAAGCATAAGTAATTGTAAAGTTTTCTAATCTAGAAAAATAATTATCTTGAAAACTGTAACAGTTAAGTTTTAAAATTTAACCAAAAAAGGTCAAACAATGAACACTATTCTTTTTGAACTTGGCTGTGAAGAATTACCGCCAAAATCACTCAAAACCCTAGAAACCGCCCTAAAAACAAGCCTTGAAAAATCGCTTGTGGACGGTCAAATCGCCTTTGAGAGCATTCAGGCATTCTGCGCCCCAAGGCGTTTGGCGGTGCAGATTTTGAAAGTGGCGGCCGCTACGCCTGACAAGGTGGAAATCAAAAAAGGCCCTAACATCAAGGCAAGTTTTGATGAGGCAGGCGAGCTGACAAAAGCAGGGCAGGGCTTTTTGCAAGGGCTAAATGCAACGAGTCTTCACTTGACCAAAGACGATTTAATCACTGTGTCCGACAAAAAAGGCGAGTATATCGCTTATGAGATGAGTGTCAAAGGCGAAAAAGTGGACGATATTTTGCCAAAAATTATCCAAAAAGCCCTTGATGAGCTACCCATTGCCAAGCGTATGCGAAGTGGAGCGGACAAGCACGAGTTTGTGCGACCTGTCAAATGGGTGGTTTTGATGCGTGATGAGACGGTCATTGACGCCACAATTCAAGGGCTAAAAACGGACAACAAAACTTGTGGACACCGCTATCATTCGCCAGCGTTTTTTGTGATTGATAATGCCAATAATTATGAAAAATTGCTTGAAAATCATCAAGTGATTGCCGATTTTGCCAAACGCCAAGCCAAGATTGTTGAGCAAGTCAGTCAGCTATCCGATGAAGTGGGGGCGACCGCCATCGTGCCAGAGGATTTATTGGACGAGGTTACCGCCCTTGTGGATTATCCTGTTGCCCTGCGAGCAAGCTTTGATGAGGGCTTTTTGCAAGTGCCACAAGAGGCATTGATTAGCACCATGCAAGCCGACCAAAAATATTTTTGTCTGACTGATAATGCGGGCAAACTGTTGCCTTATTTTGTGTTTGTGAGCAACATTGATAGCAAGGACAAAAACCAAGTCATCAAAGGCAACGAAAAAGTGGTACGCCCACGCCTAGCGGACGCCCAGTTTTTCTTTTTGCAAGACCAAAAACGCCCGTTGTTTGCCTTATCCGAAAACCTAAAAACACGCATTTTTCAAGACAAGCTGGGCACGATTTGGGAAAAGTGCGAACGTATTGCCAAATTATCCGCCTTTATCGCTACCCAAACCCACGCCAATGTGGACAACGCCACACGAGCAGGACTTTTGTCAAAATGCGATTTGGCAAGCACTTTGGTGGGCGAATTCCCAGAATTGCAAGGCATTGCAGGCACTTATTATGCACGGCTTAACAATGAGCCAAGTGAAGTGGCAGAAAGTATCGCCGAGCAGTATTTACCCCGCTTTGCAGGCGATGACTTACCCAAAACCGACATTGGCGTGTGTTTGGCACTCGCTGACCGCCTTGACACAATGGTTGGGATTTTTGGGATTGGGCAAGTGCCAACAGGTTCCAAAGATCCATTTAGCCTACGCCGAGCCAGCATTGGGATTTTGCGGATTTTGATTGAAAAGAAAATCGCCCTAAACCTTGTGGCACTCATTGAACAAGCCCTAAAAGGCTATGGCAACAAACTGCCCAATCTTGCCAAAACCTTTACCGATGTGATGGAATTTATCAATGCACGCTATCGGGCGATGTACGAAGAGCAGGGCGTGGCGGTGGATACGATTTTGGCGGTGCAAGCGGTCAATCCGCATATGCCCCTTGATTTTGATGACCGTATTTGGGCGGTACAAGGCTTTAAAAATGAACCGTCTGCCAAAACGCTGGCACAAAATAACAAGCGAGTGGCGAACATTTTGGCAAAAGCAGATGAAAGCATTTTGGCGGATATTGACGAGCGTTTATTGATAGAGCCTGCCGAAAAAGCCTTGTTTGGTGCTTTGGTTGATGCTCAAACAGCGTGCCAACCGCTACTTGAACGAGCCGATTATGAAGGCGTTTTAAAAACGCTTGTGAGTTTAGATGAACCACTTACCGCCTTTTTTGATAATGTCATGGTCAATAGCGATGATGTGAATTTAAAAGCCAACCGTTTGGCATTGTTAAAGCAAGTGCGTCAGCTGTTTTTGAGTGTGGCAGATGTGGGCGAGCTTGTGCTTTAGCTGATTCTCAAAGTATCACCAACAACAAAAGCCCATCAACTTGGTGGGCTTTTGTTGTTGGTAACTGGCAGTAAGGCAAAGGATTGAGGATTTTATCTAAGCCCAATGGTCTTAGTGCTCACGAGTTGCACGAAAATCTACCTCAGGATAGCGCTCTTGCATGAGTTGCAGATTGACACGACTTGGTGCCAGGTAAGTCAGATAGCCACCGCCATCTACAGACAATTGATCGTGAGCTTTTTTCTTAAATTTTTCAAAGGCCACTTTATCATCGCAGTGCACCCAACGCACGGTAGCGATGGAAATTGGTTCAAAACTGCATTGTACTTTGTATTCTTCTAGCAAACGATGTGCCACCACTTCAAATTGCAATACGCCTACCGCACCTAAGATGAGATCATTATTGATTTGAGGCATGAATACCTGAGTTGCACCTTCTTCAGATAACTGCTGCAACCCTTTTTGTAATTGTTTGGATTTCATCGGGTCTTTTAGTACGACACGGCGAAACAGCTCTGGGGCAAAGTGTGGAATGCCTGTAAAATTCAAGGTTTCGCCAGCGGTAAAACTATCACCAATTTGAATTGTACCATGATTGTGCAGGCCGATAATATCGCCTGCATAGGCCTCCAAAAGGCTTTCACGATCGCCTGCTAGGAACATAAGAGCGTCCGATACTCGCACCTCTTTATTAAGTCGCACATGGTTCATTTTCATGCCTTTTTCATATTTGCCAGAGCATATACGCATGAAAGCAACCCGATCTCGGTGTTTTGGATCCATATTGGCTTGGATTTTAAAAACAAACCCTGTGAAATTGGGCTCATCTGCCTTGACGATGCGTTCAACAGCGGTGTGGTCTTTTGGTGCAGGGGCGTATTGTGTTAATACATCTAGCACCATATTAACACCAAAGTTGCCCAAGGCTGTACCAAACAGTACAGGTGTGATTTTACCATTTAAGAAATCTTCTTCATTCCAGTCGCTGGCAGACAGTTGGGCAAGCTCTAATGTTTCTTTAAATTCATTAAAAACCAAATCCCCAAGTCTTTCTTTGATGTCAGCATGGTCGTAGCCATCTCGTATCTCTATGTCGGTGATTTCGCCACCATGTCCTTTTTTATACATGTATAATTTGTCTTCGGCGATGTGATACGCCCCCACAAAATCCTGTCCCATGCCAAGCGGCCATGTGATGGGCACGCAGCGGATTTTTAGTACATTTTCAATTTCATCCAGTAAAGCGAGTGGATTTTGGATTTCACGGTCAAGTTTGTTCACAAATGAAATGATGGGCGTATCACGCATACGACAAACTTCCATGAGTTTAATGGTGCGTTCTTCTACACCTTTTGCACCATCAATCACCATCAAGGCAGAATCCACAGCGGTCAGCGTGCGATAAGTATCTTCTGAAAAGTCAGCATGACCAGGGGTGTCTAGCAGGTTCACCATGTGGTCTTTATAAGGAAACTGCATGACTGAGGTTGTGATAGAAATCCCACGCTCTTGTTCCATGCTCATCCAGTCGGAGGTGGCGTGTTTATCAGTTTTGCGAGATTTTACCTCGCCTGCTTTTTGGATAACCTGCCCCCAAAGTAGCAGTTTTTCGGTCATGGTGGTTTTACCTGCATCGGGGTGCGAGATGATGGCGAATGTTCTGCGTTTGGCGATTTCTTGATTGAGGTTGGTCATGATACTAATTAATATGAATAAAAGTGGATAAAGTCTATGATTATATCATGTTTTGATGGGATAATTAACCAACAGATGTGCTTGCGGATTGGTTTTTTGTAATGACTTTCCCAAAGTATTGGATTTTTGGTTATAATAGATTCAATTTAAAAAAACCAATGCAGATATCATGACCAACCTAACCGATTACACCACCATTCCCAATCTTGCCACCTTTGATACAACTTTAATTGATAAAGATAAACCGCCAGTCATACTTGTGGATGGCTCGTATTATTTGTTTCGTTGTTTTCATGGGTTGCCACCACTCGCCAACAAAGACGGATTGCCCACCAATGCCATTCGTGGTGTACTAAATGCGTTAAATAAGCTGATTAAGAAGTATGAACCTACGCACATGGCGGTTGCTTTTGATACCAAAGCTCCTACTTTTCGCCATGTGCTGTCAGATGCTTATAAGGCTCATCGTCCGCCAATGGATGAAGATTTACGAGTACAAATTCCTTATATTCATCAGATGATTGAAAGCTTGGGCATACCACTGATCAAAATTGATGGCTACGAAGCCGATGACATCATCGGTACACTTGCCCATACCGCTTGTGTTCATGGCTATCCTGTGGTCATATCCACAGGCGATAAGGACATGGCACAGCTTGTCAATGAGTGTGTCATTTTGGAAGACAGCTTTAAAGATAAAGTAACTGACACGGCGGGCGTGATAGAAAAATTTGGTGTGGCAAATACTCAAATCGCTGATTATCTTACACTCATGGGTGATGCGTCTGATGGCATCGCAGGCATTCCTAAGGTTGGGCAAAAAACAGCCAGCAAATTGTTAAATGAATACGGCGATATTGAGGGCATTTTGGCCAATTTATCACAAATCAAAGGCATGGTAGGTAAAAATTTGTCTGAATATGCCAACACCATTCCTTTAAATCGTACGCTGGCAACTATTGTCACCAATCTTGATTTATCTGTGTCGTTTGATGACATCAGATTAAATAACAGCAAACAAATCCAGACCCAACGAGCTCAAAAGCTCTATCCTTTATTTGAGCAATTAGAATTTAAAAAAGAAATGGCAGAACAAAAAGCTTTGCTGAGCGTTGCTGATTCGCCCACGACGAGTGGTTTGTTTGAAGATGACAATACAAACCCATCAGATCCTATAAATGATGATGTCAATCATGAGCTGACTGTCAAAACCTTGCCACTTAAACAAGCCACTTATAAGATGATTGATAATAAGGCTGATTTTTTGGCACTCATTCACCAATTAAAAGCCGTTTCTTATTTTGCCATTGATACTGAAACCACTGATATCAATTGGCAAAAAGCAGAGCTGGTTGGTATAAGTGTTGCCACTGCCAATTACGAAGCTTATTATATTCCTGTGGGACATACGGGCGATTTTGATATTTTATTAGAAAATCAGCTTGATAGGGATTTTGTTCTAAATGAGTTCAAACCCATTTTAGAAGATGTGAGCATTGGCAAAATTGGTCAGCACATTAAATACGATGCACATATTTTTAAAAATTATGGCATTAATTTGGTCAATTGGCACATGGATACGATGTTGGCCAGCTATGTCATCAATTCAGTCGCCACTCGGCACAATATGGACAGTTTGGCAGAGCACTATTTGGGTGTTAAAACCACCACTTTTGAAGAGGTGGCAGGCAAAGGTGCCAAACAAATTACCTTTGATAAAGTGGACATAAAAACGGCAGGCCATTATGCTTGTGAAGATGCGGACATTACTTATCGCCTATTTAGCGTATTTGATGAGTATTTAAAAAATGATCATAACGCCAAGCATTTATTGGATAAATTAGAGCTACCAACTGCTCAAATACTCACACAAATGGAGCATGATGGCATTTTAATTAAGACCGAATTTTTGAGCCAATTATCACTTGCTTTTGACAATCAAATCAGCCTGCTTGAAAATCAAGCATTCACCCTAGCAGGAGAGTCATTTAATGTCGCCAGCCCCAAACAGTTGGGCGAGATTTTATTTGAAAAACTTGGCGTTAAAGGTGGAAAAAAGACCAAAACAGGGCAGTACTCCACTTCAGAAGCCGTGCTTGCCAAGATTGAGCATCCACTTGTAGAGGTTGTGCTAGAACATCGTAGCTTATCTAAGCTTAAAAGCACCTACACAGACGCATTGGCAAAGGCAGCGGACAAAGATGGGCGGGTGCACACAAGCTATCATCAGGCATTAACAAGTACAGGGCGATTGTCATCGAGCGATCCGAACTTGCAAAATATCCCCATTCGTACCGACACAGGTAGGCTCATTCGTGAGGCTTTTATTGCTCCAAAAGGGCGTGTGATATTGGCAGCGGACTATTCGCAGATTGAGCTACGACTTATGGCTCATTTTAGCGGTGATGAAGGCCTAATCAGTGCTTTTAAGCAAAATCTAGACATTCATACTGCTACTGCTGCCGAGATTATGGGCAAAGACTTATCAGAAGTAACGCCCAGCGAGAGACGCTCAGCTAAGGCGGTAAACTTTGGGTTGTTATACGGTATGGGCGTGTTTGGACTTGCCAAACAGTTGGGCGTGAGTAATGATGTTGCCAAAGATTATATCAAACGGTATTTTGCTCGCTACCCTGCGATTAATGATTATATGGAAGATACCAAAAATCAAGCAAAAACAGCAGGTTGTGTTACTACCATATTGGGTCGTAAGCTTTATACTCCTGATATTAATGCCAGCAATGCCATGATAAGGCAGGGGGCTCAAAGAGCAAGCATTAACGCACCTTTACAAGGTTCGGCGGCTGAGATCATTAAACTTGCGATGATGGCAGTGGACAAAGTTTTGCCAAAAGACCATGCCAAATTATTATTGCAAGTGCATGATGAACTTGTTTTTGAAGTAGATGATGATAAAGCAGAAGAGATTGGCAAGATGATCAAAACGGCAATGCAAAATGTTCTTACTCATACTGCCAAAGAGTTGGGCTGGAATGTTGATTTTGCTGTACCACTTTTGGTGGAGATCGGCATAGGAGACAGTTGGGATAAGGCTCATTGATGATGCGGTAAGGCTTAGTGCTTGAGTAAAGTTGGCTGGCTACATAGTCATGATTTTAATTTAAGTTGTTTATGTCTTATCGTATTATCATGTGAAAGCAGTTGTGATAAAATACGATGATCGGCCAATTAATGCCACTTGGTCGGTTTTATGACAAATTAGGAAGAACCATGATAACCTTAAAAGAGTTTAATGTCCTTGCTGAACAAGGGTATACGCATATCCCGCTCATCAAAAAACGCCTAATGGACGACGCCACCCCTGTCTCGGTATTTGCTAATTTGCGTAAATTTTTTTCGTCTGCTTATTTGTTTGAATCAGTGGTGGGGGGTGAGCGTTGGGCAAGATATTCGATGATTGGGCTAGGTTCGGACATCAGCATCAGCTATCACGATGGCAAAGTTTTGTTAAAAGATAAGCACAGCGACACCATGACACAAAGCGAACAAAATCCTTTTGATTTTATTCGGCAATTTATGGCAAATTATAAAACGCCAACAAATAAAGAATTGCCCGATTTGCCTGCATTTAGTGGTGGTCTGGTGGGTTATTTTGGCTATGACATGATAAGAGTTATTGAGCCAAGTGTGGGCGATTCTAATTCCCCCAACCCTTTGGCATTGCCTGATATGTGGCTCACCTTATCTGATCAAGTGGTGGTTTTTGATAATTTACAAAATACTTTATCCATTGTGGTTTATGCCAATACAAATGTAAAAGATGGCTTTAAAAAAGCATTGAAAAACTTAGAAATCATTGAAAGCCTGCTCAATCATAAGCCTGATTTGATTGTAAAAAAACAGGCTCTGCCTCATTTTGTTTCACAAACAGGGCAAAATAAATTTTGCAACGATGTTAATCGCATCAAAGAATACATCAGGGCGGGCGATGTCATGCAAGTCGTCCCTGCTCAGCGTTTGAGTGGGGAGTTTGAGGGTGATTCATTGGCGGTATATCGTGCATTGCGATATTTAAACCCATCTCCATATCTTTTTCTCATTCAAGGCGAGCTTTTAGATGATGAGCCATTTCACATCGTTGGTGCATCTCCTGAAATTCTCTCACGCATTGAGACGGTGGGCGATGAACGCAAAGTAACAGTACGACCGCTTGCAGGTACAAGACGGCGTGGCGTAGATTCGGCCGAGGATTTGGCACTAGAAACAGAGCTACTTGCTGACACCAAAGAAATCGCTGAGCATTTGATGCTGATTGACTTGGGGCGTAATGACATCGGCAAGGTATGTGACATTGGCACGGTGCGAGTTACCGACAAAATGTTTATTGAACGCTATTCTCAGGTGATGCACATTGCCAGCAATGTTGAGGGTGTGGTATCGGCGGATAAAGATGCACTTGATGTTTTTTGTGCGACTTTCCCAGCAGGGACATTGTCGGGTGCTCCTAAAATTCGAGCCATGCAGATTATTGATGAGGTTGAGCCTGTCCGTCGCAGCGTGTTTGGTGGGGCGGTTGGTTATCTGGGTTGGGCTGGTAATATGGATACGGCAATTGCCATTCGCACAGCGGTCCTTAAAGATGGGCAGGTACACATTCAAGCGGGGGCAGGTGTGGTGGCAGACTCCGATCCTGTGGCAGAGTGGGACGAGACCAACAAAAAAGCCCTTGCTATTGTTAAGGCGGTGGAGATGGCGTGCGAGGGGCTGGAAGTTTAACTTGATATGACAAACTCTTGGCTTTGAATTTGACGGTGGGCATCGATTGATAACAGACTTCTATTTGGTCAGGCTAAATTAAGTCAATCAAATTGGGTTGGCTGAGGCTAAGAAGGTTTTTTTTATCAATGATATCGGCCATAAATTTTTGCCAGCGGCTAAAAAAACACTTGTATTGCTATCAGAATGCCTATAGAATTATAAGTCTAATTTTAAAAGGATTTGCACATGAAACAATCGTTATTGACCAAATACTCTCCGCTTGCTTTGACCTTGTCATTGGCTTTGTACGCTTCTTTTACACACGCTGCAACTTATAGCCAATTGATAACATTTGGTGATAGCTTGTCAGATACAGGAGCATTTGCTAAGACGATAGCTGATAAAGCCCCTATACTTGGCGAGGCTCAGCCATCTTTTATCACCAATCCAGATACGACCTGGGCGGGCGTGTTGGCATCATCTTATGGGCATACCGCAGACCCCAATGACAATGAGACCTTAAAAGGTACCAATTATGCCTTTGGTGGTGCCAAGGCTAAGAAAGATGCGAATTTTGTGTTGTTTACTGTTCCATCGGTTGAAAAGCAAATAAATAACCATCTGCAAGCTAATAATAAGGCCGACCCTAAGGCTTTATACACAGTATGGATTGGTGCAAATGATTTGATAGAGGCCGGTAATCAAAGGGATATAAAACAGGCTGTTGCCATTTTAACAGAGGCGGCAACATCTGAAATTTCATCTATCAATCGCTTACATGATGCAGGTGCGAGCACCATTTTGGTACCAAACTTGCCTGATGTGGGCCTAACGCCAAGAATGCTCAAAGACTCAGAGAGCTCGATGAAGTCGACCAGGGCTGCCACATTGTACAACAATATGCTATTTACAGGCCTAAATAAAAGCCAAGCGAATGTCGTCCCTGCTAATACATTTGCCTTATTGCAAGAAACCGTTGCACATAAAGAAGCCTTTGGTTTTCAAAATGCCAATGATTATGCTTGTAAAGATGTATCATCTCTTTTGCCACTATCAACACAATGCAAAAAAGACTTTTGGAAAACGCCAACTGCAAACGAAACTTATGTTTTTGCTGATGATATTCACCCAGCAGGGCGTACGCATCGCATCTTAGCCCAATATTACCGTTCTATCATTGATACGCCTGCCACAGTAGGTCAATTGCCTCAAAAAATCCTAAGCTCAGCTGGTGTTAATGACCGTCATTTAAATCGTCAAATTGACCAATTTAGCAAAAAGACAAGTGGTATTTGGGCAGATGTCTCTACCAGTTCTAATAACAAACATTCGGTAAATGTTGGTCTTGATTTTGCTGGCGAAAATAGTCATACAGGTACTTATCTGAATCGTCAAAAATATGCTTATAAACTAAGCAATAATATGGATTCAGATGTTGGTATTACTGGCATTGCGTTGTATCATCGCCACAATTTTGGCAATTTGTCTTTAAACGCCAATGTTGGCGTTGACAAACTGTCCATCAGCACAAATCGCCGCATTGATTGGGAAGGTGAATTTCGTGCTCATACAGCTGATACATCTGGCAGACGCCTTCATGGTGGCGTAAAAATTGGTTATGGTGTTGATGTTGGTCAGGCCACAATTCGTCCACATATTGGTGCCAACGCTCAAAAATTAAAAATTCACACATTAACCGAAAGTAAGCCTAATTTGTCTACTGCCATGAGGTTTGGCGAGCAAGAACGCAAATCGCTACAAGGTGAGGTGGGTGTTGATGTTGGTTATGCCATTAGCCCAGCTGTCTCTATGGTGGGTGGGGTTAGCTATGGGCATGAATTCATCAATGATAAACAAGCCATCAATGCGTCATTGACATCGATTCAGCAGTACAGCAAGGGCTTTAATACTGTTGTTGATGCCAATAAAGAGTATGCTGTTAATTATCATTTAGCCATTAACGGTCAATTTGAACACACAGCACTGCAAGTGGGTGCCCATGCGACCAAGCAATTGGGTAAAAACAAACCAGATGTTATGGGATTTGCTAGCATCGTACAGAATTTTTAATGCTAAATATACGATATTAACCACAACAAAAAAGCGACAATGTCGCTTTTTTGTTTATTATATCAAGAGGGTATTTAGATTTTATCGCTTTACGATCACTTTAAATCATACTCTTTTAAATTCGCCAGCCAGTAATCTTTGAAACTGTTTTGGATAAGATATTAAAATTACTATCTTATTTTGATTGAAATTGAGCCCGCCACTACATTTGATTGATTTAATGCTGTGAATTATTGATGTTGATTTTGCAGTAGAATTTAAGCTAATGCTAATCTCAATGAATAAAAACCACGATTAAGGTAAGATGCAGGTGGTCTGAGTGTGGAATGCCGATGAGTGGACCGTGCCTGCTGGTTATTTTTAAATCAAAATATTATTATTTTAAAATAATAATAAAAACAATAACTTAAAAAAATTATTTTAAAAAAATAAAAAAAAATCTTGCACAATATCAAAAATATGTTATTATACGCACCACTTAGGAAGTACCGCCGGCTTAGCTCAGTTGGTAGAGCAACTGACTTGTAATCAGTAGGTCGCCAGTTCGATTCCGGCAGCCGGCACCAATCCTAAAAAAACTTATTCAGATATCTTTATAATAAAATTATCTGTACCATCTTGGTGGGGTTGGGGAGCGGTCAAACCCAACAGACTGTAACTCTGTCGCGAAAGCTTCGAAGGTTCGAATCCTTCCCCCACCACCATTATTCCTGCCTTATATTTACTACCCTGCGGGTGTAGTTTAGTGGTAGAACCTCAGCCTTCCAAGCTGATGGTGCGGGTTCGATTCCCGCCACCCGCTCCATTATTAAAATTTTGCTCTTATAGCTCAGCGGTAGAGCACTCCCTTGGTAAGGGAGAGGTCTCGAGTTCAATTCTCGATAAGAGCTCCATACAAAAAACCCTTGAAATGAGTATTTCAAGGGTTTTTGACCAATACCGTGTATGTCATTCATATTTATGCTATATTCACGAGTCTGACATTGTTAATAATTTGTGAGTTTTTTGAAAAACTTAGTAAAATGTTAAGAAAAACACATAAATAGGGTTGTATCAAAACCAGATTTTTGTGGTATAATTGGCAATATATGAAAAATTTTATCATTTTTCATGAGTTATTTTGACAACAACTAGCCTACCCATTAGGGTCTGGGCTTCACAACAAGAGGACATACCCATGGCCAAAGCCAAGTTCGAACGCAACAAACCCCATGTCAACGTTGGTACCATCGGTCACGTTGACCACGGTAAAACTACTCTAACAGCTGCTATCGCTACTGTTGCTGCTAAGCATCACGGTGGTGAAGCAAAAGACTATGCTGCTATTGACTCAGCACCTGAAGAAAAAGCGCGTGGTATTACCATTAACACTTCTCACATTGAGTATGACACACAAGCTCGTCACTACGCACACGTAGACTGCCCAGGCCATGCTGACTATGTTAAAAACATGATCACTGGTGCAGCACAGATGGACGGTGCCATTTTGGTTGTTGCAGCAACTGATGGTCCAATGCCACAAACTCGTGAGCACATCCTACTGTCTCGTCAGGTTGGTGTACCATACATCATGGTATTTATGAACAAGTGTGACCTAGTAGATGACGAAGAACTTCTTGAACTTGTTGAAATGGAAGTGCGTGAGCTTCTATCTGACTATGACTTCCCAGGTGACGATACACCAATCATCAAAGGTTCTGCACTTTTGGGTCTAAACGGTGATGCAGGTCAATATGGTGAGCAAGCCATTCTTGAACTACTAGACACTCTAGACAGCTACATTCCAGAGCCAGAGCGTGACATTGACCGTCCATTCCTAATGCCAATTGAAGATGTATTCTCAATCTCAGGTCGTGGTACTGTAGTAACTGGTCGTGTTGAGTCTGGTATCATCAAAGTTGGTGATGAAGTTGAAATCGTTGGTATCAAAGACACTGCCAAAACCACCTGTACTGGTGTTGAGATGTTCCGTAAGCTACTAGACGAAGGTCGTGCAGGTGAGAACTGTGGTGTTCTTCTTCGTGGTACTAAGCGTGAAGAGGTTCAGCGTGGTCAAGTACTTGCTAAGCCAGGTTCAATCACCCCGCACACCAAGTTTGATGCAGAAGTATATGTACTATCAAAAGAAGAAGGTGGTCGTCATACGCCATTCCTAAACGGCTATCGCCCACAGTTCTACTTCCGTACTACCGACGTAACTGGTGCCATCACTCTACAAGAAGGTACTGAAATGGTTATGCCTGGTGACAATGTTGAGATGAGCGTTGAGCTTATCCACCCAATCGCCATGGACAAAGGTCTACGCTTCGCTATCCGTGAAGGCGGCCGTACCGTAGGTGCTGGTGTTGTTGCCAATGTTAAAGGCTAATCTTTAACAATAGTGCCAAAGCACGAATCTAAAACCAAAAACCCCTGCCTTGATGGTGGGGGTTTTTGGTTGGTGGATTTTATAGATTGAAGATGAAAAATTTTTTGTAAACTTTTCATAAGAAAATCTTGACTTATTGATGGGTTTTGCATAGGCTAATCACTGCTTTGAGCGAGTTTAAATATCATCAAAGTTATTAGATGAAATATAAACAAATAAGGAGATTTTATGAAGCGTCGAGGTTTTTTGCAATATGGGCTTGGTGGTGTGCTTGCCATCAGTTTGCCAAAATTTGGCATGGCCAGCTCTTTACCATTGACACTAAGTGAGGAATTGCAAAAGAATCCTTTGCTGGATTTTGCAAGCTTGCCTAACTTTTTTGTCATCAAGCCTGAGCATATCAAACCTGCCATAACTCATGTCATCAAATATAACACCGATGTTGTCAAAGCAATAACTGCACAAGAAGACATCACTTGGCAGAATTTTTATGCACCCTTAGAAGACGCTCAAAATAAGATTGAGCGTGTATGGTCAGTGGTCAATCAGCTTCACTCTTTGAAAAATTCTGATGAGCTAAGAGCGGTCTATGACGATGCACAAAAATCTTTAATAGAATTTGATACATGGTTTGGTATGTATCGACCGCTTTATGATGCTTTTAATAAGCTTAAGCAGAGCGGGGAGTATGCTCGGTTTTCGCAAGCCCAAAAAAAAGCGATTGATAACGCCTTGCTTGATTTTAGATTGTCAGGCGTAACCTTAGAGGGGGCTAAAGCCAAGCGTTATGCTGAGGTGTCTGCGAGGCTGTCTGAGCTGTCTACTCAATTTAGCAACAATGTGCTTGACTCAGAGATGGGTTTTGAAATGCTCATTGATGACAAAGAAAAGCTGGCAGGGCTGGGTGAAACGGCGTTGGCGAATGCTAAAAAGTCAGCAGAATCACAAGGTAAGCTGGGCTACCGTTTTGGTTTGGATTATCCAAGTTATGCTGCTATCGTAACTTATGCCGATGACCGTCAATTGCGACATCAAATGTTTGAAGCATTTCGTACTCGTGCCTCGGATCAAGGACCTAATGCTGGAAAATGGGATAATACACCCATCATGAACGAGCTGGTGGAGCTCCGATTGGAGCGTGCAAAATTACTTGGTTTTGCATCGCATGCTGAGTATTCACTTGCCACAAAGATGGCGCAAAGCCCAGCACAGGTGCTTGATTTTTTAAATGATTTGCTGACAAAAACCCATAAAAAATCTCAAATAGAAATTCAAGAGCTTAAAACTTATGGTAAGCAAAAAGGAATTTTGGCAGAATCTGATGAACTCATGCCTTGGGATTTTGCTTATGTGTCCGAAAAGTTGAAACAAGAGCGTTACAGCATTGACAAAGAAGCACTAAGAGCTTATTTTCCTGTCAATCATGTATTGTCTGGAATGTTTGAGATTGTTAAGCGTTTGTTTGGTGTGTCGGTGCGTGAAAAGATGGGCGTGCCTATACTCCATTCAGATGTGCGGTTTTTTGAGATGTTTAAAGATGATAAGCACATTGCGTCTTTTTACTTGGATTTGTTTGCCAGAGAAAACAAACGAAGTGGTGCATGGCATAGTGGTGTTATGGGGCGTTACAAAACTGCGGAAGGAAAAATTCAACTGCCTGTGTCCATGATTGTTTGTAATTTTGCGGGTACTGGCGATTCCGCTTTATTATTACATGGCGATGTAGAAACACTGTTTCATGAATTTGGGCATGGCCTGCATCATATGCTGACCCAAGTTGATGTACAAGCAGTATCAGGCATCAGCGGTGTCGCTTGGGACGCTGTGGAGTTTCCAAGCCAGCTGCTTGAAAACTGGACATGGAATGCAGACACGCTTAGGATCATTTCCAAGCATCACCAGACAGGAAAGCCTTTGCCAAAAGACATCATTGATAAAATGCTTGAAGCGAAAAATTATCAGTCAGCAACCAGCATCGTCCGTCAGCTTGAGTATGGGTTGTTTGACTTTAGGTTGCATTTTGAATATCAATCAGGCGATGACAATGCGATTGCAAGAATTCGTGAGAATATTCGCCAAAATATCTCTTTGCTTAATGAACCTGATTGGGTACGCATGGCACACAGTTTTGGTCATATATTTTCTGGTGGCTATTCAGCTGGTTACTATGGTTATTTGTGGTCGGAAGTTCTGGCAAGCGATGGTTTCACCCGCTTTGAAAATGAAGGATTGCTCAATCGTAAGACTGGGCAGGATTTTGTTGATGCGATTTTGTCACAAGGTGGTTCAAATGAGCCAATGGTGCTATTTGAGCAATTTATGGGTAGAAAGCCGACTGTGACAGCGTTCTTAAAGGCAAGAGGTATTATTTGATAATAAACATAAACCATAAAAACCACAAAATATTTGTGGTTTTTTGTTATTTGGTGAATTAACGACAAATACATATTTCGTGTAATGGATAGTGATTGAAATTACCGCTGTCCTTGCCGAGCTTTTCTAATGCTGCTTTGTCTGCTAAATATTTCTCAATGGTTTGGCGGACAGTCTCAAAAGCAAGGTTTTTCATGTCTATTTCATGTGTAAAAAATAGCTTGCATTCTAGGCTTTCTGCCCCCACACCAAATGCTCCGTCTTGTAAATTTGCCAAATACATGGCATGAATCTGCCCTAGATTTGGCAGGTCAAACAGGGCGTATAATTTTAAGTTTACTGCCAAACCTTCTGCCTCTTCTGCTGTTTCACGAACAGCCCCTTGTGCCATTGTTTCGCCCAGCTCCATGAATCCTGCTGGCAAGGTCCAATGACCATAGCGTGGCTCAATGGCACGCCGACATAGTAGAATGCGGTCTTTGTGTACAGCAAGCACCCCGCAAATCACTTTGGGGTTTTCATAGTGGATATGACCACAGTCAGGGCAAACAAGGCGTTTTTTGGTGTCGCCATCAGGAATGATGTGTGTGGCCTGATGACCACATTCTAAGCAGTAGGGCATGGCTGGGTGTTGTTTTGGTGTTATAATAAAAGTAATGTCAATGCCGACTGGGTAAGTTTAAATGAAAATGCTTAAAATAACAAACGATTTTATAGATAAAGCCCCTGTTTGCCTACCAACTGACCACCGCTTTTATGATTTATCTGTCAAGATAAATGCTTATCAGGGATTAGATATTTGCTTGTATGCTAACAATAATGAACTACCGACAGGATTGACTGGTAAACAGGCGGCGGAGCATGATGAAGATTTATTAGAGAAAAATCCTTTGCCGCAGGCTTGCGTGCTGGTTGCCATCACAGACGAGCCAAACCCTAGGCTGCTGCTGACACGGCGATCAAATAGGTTGAGCAGTCACGCTGGAGAGGTATCCTTTGTGGGTGGTAAGCGTGATGAGGTAGACAAAAGTTCTGTTGATGTTGCTTTGCGTGAAGCGTACGAGGAGGTGGGGCTTGATGGGTTGGGGGTGGATATCATCGGCTATCTGCCGATGCAAATTTCTAAAAAAGGTCTGCTTGTACGACCTGTGGTGGTATCAATCCCCATTGATGCCGTGGATAAGATTATGCCAAATGATGATGAGATAGCACGAGTATTTTGGTTGCCCTTTGAGTTGCTAAAAACTGCCCCCACTAACTATGTCTTTGATGGGCAATTGACTGACCAAACAGCCAAGCTACACACCCTTGCATGGGTCTATGATGTAAACAATGATGGTATGACAGAGATTATCTGGGGTTTGACTGGGCGAATTTTGGCAAATTTGATGAAAATTGGCTTTGGCTTGCAGTATGAATGGTATTACCGAATTGTTAAACAAGATGGCCTTGGTATTTAATTGATGTGCTGTTTGTGATGAATAAAAATCTATTTGATTCACCTTATTGAGAGTGTTTTTTATACATTTAAATCTAAAATTTATTCATAAAATCCGCCATCTTTTCATGAGCGCTAATAATCTTTCCATTGACCAATCGTAAAAATAGCGTGCCTGAATGATTTTTTGCCACATATTTTTGCAAAAATAGCTGTGTATCACTACTGATGTCGGTATCGGTATCAAAATGATGGTTAAATATTACGCTAAATAAGTTAAGTCCACGAGCCTTGATTGCTTCTAGTGTCAGCAAAGTATGATTGATGCTACCTAGCTTTGCTGATGTTACCACGATGATAGGATAGTGCTTCTTGGCAACATAATCTAGCGTCAGTAGCTTGTCAGTCAATGGCACCAGAACACCACCCGCCCCTTCTAATAAAACGATGTCAAAGTGCTCATGTAGCCGTGCGGTGGCATCTGTGATGGCGTCTGTGTCTAGCGTGCGGTTTTCTAAGCGTGCTGATAGATGAGGGCTGGCAGGCTTAGCAAGGACAATGGGGCAACTTGTACCATTGATATCAAGCGTGTGTAGTGTCATGCCCATGAGCTGTCGGTGCGTGATGATATCATCAGCGATGTCGCCTGTTACCCCTGTTTGTATCAGTTTTTGGGTGATGACCGATTTGCCATACGCCATCAGCTGACGAGCCAAAATACCTGTGGCATAAGTCTTGCCAATGTCGGTGTCTATGCCTGTGATGAAATAAGTAGTCATTTGAATGATTTTTCTGTGATGTAAAAATACTCTTCTAAAAGTTTAATCAGCTGTTCACACAATTTCTTCAAATCTTCATCACTCATCACATAGGCAGGCATGAGATAAACCAGCTTGCCAAAAGGCCGTACCCAAATGCCATATTTAGGTAGAAGCTGTTGAAAAATTGGCATATTAATCGGCTTGGTCATTTCAATGACTGCGATTGCCCCAAGCGTGCGAATATCGGCAATCATACTCCATGATTGAATGACTTGCAGATGATCATTCAGCTTAATTTGCATATTCTTGGCGATATTGGGTGCGTCATTTTGGCAAATTAACTCAATGCTTGCCGTGGCTGTGGCACAGGCAAGTGGGTTGCCCATGAAAGTTGGGCCGTGCATAAGATAGGCGTGGTCGCTGTCATGAATGGTATCAGCTACTTTGTCGGTGCTCATGGTTGCCCCAAAGCTCATATATCCACCTGTCAAAGCCTTACCTAATGTCATGATGTCAGGGCAGATATTGGCATGATTTACCGCAAACATTTCACCGCTTCGGCCAAAACCTGTGGCAATCTCATCACAGATAAGTAGCACATCATAATACTGACAAAGTGCGTGCAAATGAGACAAATACGCAGGCGAATAGAATCTCATGCCACCTGCTCCTTGTACAATCGGCTCAATGATAAACCCTGCTAATTTGTCATGGTATCGCCCAAAAAACCTATCCATGCTCAGGCGAGTAGCGTCATCTAGTGGTGTATCAAAACCCATCGGCGGCGATGGTAAAAAGTGCTGTACTGGAAGTTGTTTGCCGTAGATGGCGTGCATACTGTTGATGGGGTCGCAGACACTCATGGCGTGCCAAGTGTCTCCGTGATAACCAGAATGTGTACTACCAAAGGTGTTTTTGTGTGGCAGACCTTGAGCCAATTGGTATTGTAGTGCGATTTTTAAAGCGACCTCCACAGCCACACTACCACTGTCGGCGTAGAATATTTTGGTTAGGCTTTTTGGGGTGATGCCAAGCAATTTCTCGCCAAGCTTGATGGCAGGTTCGTGTGTTAGCCCGCCAAACATGACATGGCTCATTTTGCCAAGTTGCTCTATGATGGCCTGATTTAAAGTAGGGTGATTATAGCCGTGAACACTTGCCCACCAAGACGACATACCATCAATGAGTGCCGTACCATCTGCCATATGCAGGTGTACACCATGAGCATGGCCAATCAAATGATTGTCATAAGCTGGGGGCAGGCTGGCGTACGGATGCCAAAGATGGGTGCGGTCAAAGATTTGTGCTTTTTGTGAGTGGTTCAAATCCATGTGGCCTTCTGATGTTAAAAGCACTATTATAATTTAATTTTACGCATTTGGCCAAAACTGCCAAAATTTAGACTAGAATAGTTACAAAAAACCACCTGATATTAATGATATTAATATCAAGCGACTTTTTTAAGCCAATAGATTACTCTTTTTGTACAGCCAATGCTCGTAAAGACTCTGGCGATGACCACAAGCCTTCTAAATCATAAAACTCTCGAGCTTGTGGTGTCATGATATGCACTACCACCGCACCCAAATCCACCAGTGTCCAGTCGCTGTCTTTGTCGCCTTCACGACCTAATGGCATGAGTCCTGCTTCTTTGGCTTTGGCACCCAATTTATCTGCCAATGCCTTGACATGGCGTTTAGAGGTTGCGTTAGCGATGATGATGCGTTCAGCGACTTCGGTCAAATGCTCAACAGTCATGACGGTGATGTTGCTTGCTTTTAGGTCGTCTAGGGCATTTGTGGCAAGCTGTATTTGCCCATCCAGGCTTAGGTTTTTGGTGTTGTGTTGATTGTTCATATTTTTTGTCAAATTTGAATGAGATAAACTCAAGATTATAGCACAGTTGTGTCATAAAGTGTGTTTTTGTGAATGTAGCCCAATACTTCTGGTGGTAAAAATTTTGCAGATTCGGGATCTTTGTTGGCGATTAAGTGACGAATGTGGCTTGATGACATGGGTGGAATGGGCGTATTGTCTTGGTAAATTTTGCCGTCATGAGTTAAAAACTCACTCAAATCATCGGTCAAATTTGTTAAGATTGATGACGAAAATTCACCATTTTGTTGAAACTCACCACGCCAAAAGGCCCAGATATTGATGTGATTTAAGATTTCATTGCCATTTTTCCAACTTGGCAGAGTGTATAGACTGTCTTGTCCTAGAATAAAAATCAGCCTATCGGTGGGGTAAAGCTGTTTTAGTAGTTGTACGGTTTGTATTGTATAAATGGGCGGTGTGCGATTAAGTTCGCATGGTTCAATATTAATCGGTGTGTTTTTTGTGGCAAGATGTAGCATGGCAAGGCGATGTTCATCAGTAGTGGGCTTATCCTTAAAAGGATTGCCTTTGGTGGGCATTAGGCTTACGGTGATGTTTTTGGCATTCGCAAAGCTCATCAGTGAGGTGTGTACACTCAGTGCCATTGATAAGTGCGATGAATGAACAGGGTCAAAAGAGCCACCAAGAAAAGCACGAATATTCATGGTTTGATGGGTAAAAGAATTTGGTATTGAGTGTAGCAGAATTTTGACCGATTGACAAATTTATTATGATTTGGCGGGTTTTGAATTGTCAAAACACGCCAAAATCACCCCCACTTTATCTATACATTCTTGATATTCTTCATCTGATTTAGATTGGATAGTGATGCCACCACCTGCCCAAATTTCAGCTTGATCTGATTTTTGTACAGTGCGAATCAGCACATTCCAAATGCCAGTACCATCAAAATTCATATAGCCCATGGTCCCACAATATGCCCCACGAGGTGCGACTTCTAGCTCATGAATGATCTCGCAGGCACGCTTTTTTGGTGCACCTGTGATTGATCCTGCTGGTAATGAACCAAAAAGCACGGCAAGGGCGTGTGTATTGTCCAGCTCTGCCCAAATGGTGCTGACCATGTGATGTACATTTTTAAAGCTTTCAATCGCAAAGCGTTTGGGTGTTTTGACTGCACCAATTTTGGCATATTTTCCCAAGTCATTTCTGAGCAAATCTACTATCATTAAGTTTTCGCTGATGTCTTTTTCGCTGTTTGCCAGCTCGTTTTTTAGTTGCTCGTCAATCTGACCATCATTGTGGCGTGGGCGTGTGCCTTTGATGGGTTTGGTGATTAAATGAATACTGCCATTTTCTTGATAAAACTCAAAAAATAGCTCTGGCGATACTGATAAAATTTCAAAATCATTTATTTTTAAAAACCCAGCAAATGGAGCATTCATGGTGCCTTGTAAATGAGGCAGATGAACTGCCAAATTGTCCAAATCTGCCTGCCATTTTTGTGTCAAATTGATTTGATAAGTATCGCCTGCTTTGATGTATTCTTGGGTTTGGTCAAAAGCGATTTGATAATCTGCTTGTGTCCAAGTTGGGGTAAAGCGGGCTGGTTTAGGCGTTGGTAGGTGCTTGGTTAACAAACCTTCAAGGTCGTTTTTGATGTGTGTCAGCAAAATAGCAAAAGCGTCATCGTCATCGTCATCGTCATTTACCCCAACCAAGTCAAAACCATTTTTATTAAATTTTAAATAAATATCATAATGTCCTAAATAGGCACAAGGTTGGTTGGGCTTAATGGAGATGGTGGGATTTAGATGATGGGCGGATAAATCATAGCCAATAAAACCCATCAAGCCATTTGTATAATCGCTATGACCAGAATGTGTGCTAAAATTCTTGCTGTAGGCAATCAGCTCATTTTGCCAATCGGTGTAGGTTGATGGGTAGGTTTGACTTTGGTTTTGGCGATTGTTTTTGTGAATGTTTAGATTGCCTGAAAAAGTCGCTGTCCATGACACCGCAGGGCAAATGCCAATGATGGGGTGGCAAGTGTTGTTTAAAAAACACACCTGCCAATGGGGGCGGTGTATAGCGATGAGCGAGGTCATCTGGCTTGGTGTGCGTGGCGTAATAAAGCGATGTGTAAGCATTTTTAAAATAACGATAAAAAAGCAAATTGTAAAGCAAAATGTAGAAGGTGAAAAGAGAAAAGTGAGCTTGTACTGTTCAATCTTCTATGACAGATTCACCGATGTGATTAAATTTGTGGTTGTGTGTGGCCGCCACTACTTCTGACCTCACTCTAACCCCCTATGGCATTCATATCACTGTTCAAATTTTCTAACCACCAATGCTGCATTTGTCCCACCAAAGCCAAAGCTGTTGCTCATGGCGGTTTTGATGTCGGTTTGGCGAGTGGTTGTTACGATGTCAAAGCCTTTTGCACCTTCGTCCAACGCAGTGATGTTGATGCTTGGGGCGATAAAGTCATGATTCATCATCAGCACACAATAAATCAGCTCTTGTACACCCACTGCCCCTAGGCTGTGTCCTGTCATCGATTTGGTTGAGCTGATGGGCGGAGTTTTGTCCACACCTCCAAATGCATCAGCAATGGCATTAAGTTCGGTAATGTCTCCTAGTGGCGTACTTGTTCCATGAGAATTGATATAGTCTACAGTGTCCAGCCCTGCTTGGTTAAGAGCGATTTGCATACAGCGAGTCGCCCCCTCTCCACTTGGAGCAACCATTTCTGCCCCGTCTGATGTTGCCCCATAGCCCACGATTTCGGCAAGTATGGTTGCCCCACGAGCTTGGGCGGATTCTAAGCTTTCCAAGATAACCATACCACCACCCCCTGCGATGACAAAGCCATCACGAGTCTTGTCATAAGGACGGCTGGCAGTGGTGGGTGTATCGTTATGTTGGGTGCTCATTGCCCCCATCGCATCAAACATACATGACTGTGTCCAATGCTCACTCTCGCCACCCCCAGCAATCACCATGTCCGCCTTGCCAAGTTGAATCAGCTCCATTGCGTGACCTACGCAGTGGCTAGAAGTTGCACATGCAGATGATAAAGAATAGCTGACCCCTTTGATTTTTAGACCTGTAGTCAATGTGGCAGATACCGTGCTACTCATGATTTTGGGTACGGCAACCGCACCTACCCCACGCAGTCCTTTTTCTTTCATATTATCCACACTGCTCACCACATCAGCAGTACTGGCACCACCAGAGCCTGCTACCACAGCTATGCGTGTGTTGTTTGCAACACTATCTATGGTCAGTCCAGCATTTTCAATGGCAGATAAGGCTGAGACATAGGCATAAAGGCTTGCATCTGACATAAAGCGTTTTAGTTTGCGGTCAATGGCATGGGTGTCAAGTAGGCTTTGGTCAATTGAGCCTGATACGCAGGATTTGAAGCCGTGATCAGCATAGCTTTGGTTGAAAATGATGCCTGATTGACCTGTTTGTAGGCTTTTGGTTACGCTAGCTAGGTCGTTGCCGATGTTAGAGACAATGCCCATGCCTGTGATGACAACACGCTTCATAAGATGTTCCTTTATTTGCTTTTTTTAATCAATTCAATAAAAAGTTTACACTTGTATTTTGACTCTATTGTAACAAATTATTTAATATATGGAAGAATTTTCTAAAAAAATTTACCAATTTTTCATGCAAGATTAAGCGTTTTTATATAATTTTTCACTTGTCCACCATTTTGTATCATACTCTAGTAATATTTGCTTGACATGGTAACAATTTACCTAACTTTTTATTTGATGAAACTGATGGTTTTGTGGTAATCTTAGCCAGTCCGATGTAATTATTGGAAATTGAAAAAAATGTTAAAAAAATGTTAAAGGAGATGATGGTGTCAAACGCAAAAAACGAAAATCTTAACCAGCTTGCAGAAAGTGTTAAAAATGCTGATGACATGGAAGTGGTGGGTCATGTTGATATCGCCAACAAGTCGGTACAAGATGTGCTGGTGGTAAAAGGTTCTTTTAAAAAAGATGATGACAAGCAGTGCGATGACCTTGATGACAAAGTCATAAAAGACGCCCAAGAAAAATTTGATGAGGTAAAAGATGAAGTAAAAAAGACCGTCCATGACAAAGTAGAAGCCGCCAAGGACAAGGTGGAAGAAGCTAAGCTGGATACTCAGCAAAAAGTGGCGGACATCAAAGAAGAGGTGGTTGATCAGGCACAAGAGTTAAAAGCGGATGCTCAAGAAAAAGTGGCAGAGCTGAAGGAAAAAGGTGAAGATGCTGTTGATGAGGTCAAGCAAAAAGCCGAGCAAGCCTTGCAAGATGCCAAAGATAAGGCACAAATCATTAAGGGTGATATTCAAGATAAAGCTGAAGAGTTGAAAGACAAGACAGGCGATGCTCTTGATGTTGCTAAAGATAAAGCATTTGAGTTAAAACAACAAGTCCAAGACGCCATTGATAACGCCAAAGAAGTTGCTCATGATGTCATCGGTGATGTCAAAGATAAATTTGACCATGTCAAGGCTGATGCACAAGAAAAAACCGAGACCTTAAAAGTTGATGCTCAAGAAAAAGTTGGTGAGCTAAAAAACAAAGCTGAACAGCTGACCGAGGAAGTTAAAGATAAAGTAGAGCAATTGACACAAATTGCCAAAGATAAGGCGGAGAGTCTTTCTGGCGATGTTGAACGCATCAAATCCGATGATGCTTTGCAGTCAAATTCAGGTATTTTGGCAAAAATTGGCACATATTTTGCTGGCATGAATGATGCTAAGCAAACGCACTTTTCGTCAGTGGATTTGAATAATGAAGATTTTGGTGAAGATGCGTTTAGAGCGCAGGTAGCAACCATTGGTTCACAGCTATTTGGTGGAAAGCTTGCTACCGCACAGTCTTTGGTAAGTAAGGTGGCTCCTAATGCCAATGCTCAGAGCATTTCACAAGTTGTGTTTGATAAAGTGGCAAATTGGGCGAATAAGTGGGCAGAAAAGGATCTGAGTAAAGATGCTCGTTTTGATAAACTAACAACGCTTAGTGAAGCTGAGCGTGATGAATTTGCTCGTGATGTCGCAAACCAAAATCGTGCCTTGGCGGTGATGGGTGGGTTGTCAGGACTGTTTGGCATTAAAGGTGTCATCGCTGATACCGCTTGGCTACTTATGGTGTCATTAAAATCTGTTTATCAGCTGGCACTCATTTATGATAAGCCACTGCTGGGTGCAGATGGCGTAAAACTTGCCTATGGCGTGTTGTCTGGTGCCAATTTGAGCAAATTGCAAGAAAAGCAAGTTCTCTTGACAGCACTGGCACTTGGCAATGCTTTTTTTATCAACGCTCAGGATTCAAGCCTAAAACAAGAACTTGAAAAAGTAGGTTTAAAATATCGCACAGGCGACACTTTCGCCAAACAGCTTGATGATTTGTCAAATTTTATTGACATTGATAAGCTTAATACAAGCTGGTTTAAGCGTATTTTACCGGTCACATCGGTAGGTGTGGGCGTGTATTACAACCATGAGTTGATTGAGGAAGTGCTTGGTACTGCGATGGCGACTTTCCGTCCAGAAAACCCAAAATTATTGAATGATCATACCGAACAATCACCAAACGCTTAAGTCGTTCATCATGAAAAATAAATATTGAGCAAATGGGCGTCAATAAGAACCGCAAGAGTAAAACGAAATTCTTTGTTTTACTCTTGTATTTTTTTTTCTTTACACATATAATGTATTGCCCCCAAGTGGGGAATAGTCGGCTTTTTATAAAAAAATTAGCCATTTTGTTAATAACGGGAGAAATTGCCAATGGCAACCACAAACCAACTTATCCGTAAGGGTCGTAAGACCATTACCGAAAAGTCGAAAGTACCTGCACTACAAGCATGCCCACAACGCCGTGGTGTGTGTACTCGTGTATATACTACGACTCCAAAAAAACCTAACTCAGCCATGCGTAAAGTGTGCCGTGTTCGTCTAACTTCTGGCTATGAAGTATCTAGCTATATTGGTGGTGAAGGCCATAACCTTCAAGAGCATAGCGTTGTGCTAATCCGTGGTGGTCGTGTTAAAGACTTACCAGGTGTGCGTTATCACACCGTGCGTGGTGCACTTGACTGTGCAGGCGTGAAAGATCGTAAGCAAGGCCGTTCTAAGTACGGTGCTAAGCGTCCTAAGGCATAAGCCTAAGACATCATTTGCGTACTTGGGGTTTGGTGTGTCAAGCCCATTTACGCAGTAAGGCTGGTTAAGCTAGCTTTTATACCAGATTATCCTGAAGATATAAGGAACTATTATGCCAAGACGTCGTGTTGTTGCTGCCCGTGAAATCCTACCAGATCCAAAATTCGGCAGCCAAACCATCGCAAAATTCATCAACCATGTCATGGTTGATGGCAAAAAATCAGTTGCAGAAAAAATTGTTTATGGTGCACTAGAGACTGTTGCTACCAAACGCAATGTTGAAGATCCTGTGGCTTTCTTTGAAGAAGTATTAGAAAGTGTTCGTCCAACGGTTGAGGTTAAAGCTCGCCGTGTCGGTGGTGCTACCTACCAAGTGCCTATGGAAGTGCGTCCCTCCCGTCGTACAGCCCTAGCAATGCGTTGGTTGGCTGATGCTGCTGCCAAGCGTTCTGAAAAATCAATGGCACTTCGTTTAGCAGGCGAGCTAAATGATGCTGCAGAAGGCAAAGGTGCTGCCATTAAGAAGCGTGATGATGTTCACCGTATGGCAGATGCAAACAAAGCGTTCTCACACTTCCGCTTCTAATTCAAGGTGTATTTAGGCTTTTTTTTAAAGCTGTATTAAATTAAATTGGAAAAAGTCAATTACCTAATTGCCCAATTTAATTCCAATCAGTCTGATGCTGTGATTTTAGTCAATTTTAATAAAATCTACGCATCAGGCACCCAATTTAATCAGAATTTTTCTAGGAAAAATTATGGCTCGTAAAACCCCTTTAAACAGATATCGTAATATCGGTATCTCGGCTCACATTGATGCAGGTAAAACCACCACATCAGAGCGTATCCTGTTTTATACAGGTAAAAGCCACAAAATTGGTGAGGTGCATGAAGGTGCTGCAACGATGGACTGGATGGAGCAGGAACAAGAGCGTGGTATCACCATCACTTCTGCTGCAACAACCTGTTTTTGGTCAGGTATGTCTAACCAATTTCCAGAACACCGCATCAACCTAATTGACACCCCCGGCCACGTTGACTTCACCATTGAAGTTGAGCGTTCTATGCGTGTTCTTGATGGCGCGTGTATGGTTTACTGTGCCGTTGGTGGTGTTCAACCACAGTCAGAAACTGTATGGCGTCAAGCTAACAAATATAAAGTGCCACGCTTGGCATTTGTTAACAAAATGGACCGTACTGGTGCCAACTTCTTCCGTGTGGTTGAGCAGGTTAAAAGCCGTCTAGGTGGTAACCCTGTGCCAGTAGTTGTGCCAATTGGTGCAGAAGATACTTTTGAGGGTGTTGTTGACCTACTAGAAATGAAAGCCATCATTTGGGATGTAGAATCTCAAGGTATGAAATTTGAGTATGGTGAAATCCCTGCTGATTTGGCTGATGTTGCCGAAGAATGGCGTAACAATATGGTTGAGGCAGCTGCTGAGTCTTCAGAAGAGCTGATGGACAAATACCTAGAAGAAGGTGATTTGAGCCGTGAGGATATCGTAGCGGGCTTGCGTACTCGTACTCTTGCGTGCGAAATCCAGCCTATGCTATGTGGTACAGCCTTTAAAAACAAAGGCGTACAAAGAATGCTTGATGCTGTCATTGAATTCTTACCAGCACCTACTGATGTTGATGCCATTAAAGGTATCTTAGATGACAAAGACGAGTCTGAGGGTAGTCGTGTATCTTCTGATGATGAACCGTTTGCTGCGTTGGCATTTAAAATCATGAACGACAAGTATGTCGGTAACTTGACATTTGTGCGCGTGTATTCAGGCGTAGCAAAACAAGGCGATAGCGTTTACAACCCAGTTAAGATGAAGCGTGAGCGTATTGGTCGTATTGTTGAGATGCATGCCAACTCACAAAATGAGGTTGATGAAGTCCGTGCAGGTGACATCGTTGCACTTGTAGGTCTAAAAGATGTAACTACTGGTGATACATTATGTGATAATGACAATGTCATTACGCTTGAGCGTATGGAATTTCCAGACCCAGTTATTTCATTGGCTGTTGAACCAAAAACCAAAGCTGACCAAGAGAAGATGTCTATCGCACTTGGCCGTCTTGCAAAAGAAGATCCATCATTCCGCGTACGCACTGATGAAGAATCTGGTCAAACCATTATCTCAGGTATGGGCGAGTTGCACCTTGACATCATTGTTGACCGTATGAAGCGTGAGTTTGGTGTTGAAGCAAATATCGGTGCACCGCAAGTTGCATATCGTGAAACCATTCGCCAAACTGTTGAAGTTGAAGGCAAATTTGTTCGCCAAACTGGTGGTCGTGGTAAATTTGGTCATGTATGGCTACGCCTAGAACCACTTGACCCAACAGGCGATGTAGAGTATGAATTTGCAGAAGAAATCGTTGGCGGTGTTGTGCCAAAAGAATATCATGGTGCGGTTGATAAAGGTATCCAAGAACGCATGAAAAATGGCGTTTTGGCTGGTTACCCAGTGGTCAATGTTAAAGCAACCCTATATGATGGTTCTTACCATGATGTTGACTCTGACGAATTGTCATTTAAGATGGCAGGCTCTATGGCGTTCAAAAAAGGCTTCATGCAGGCGTCTCCAGCACTACTTGAACCTATCATGAAAGTTGAGGTAGAGACACCAGAAGACTACATGGGCGATATCATGGGCGACCTAAACCGTCGTCGTGGTATGGTTCAAGGTATGGATGACTTGCCTGGTGGTACTAAAGCCATTCGTGCAGAAGTCCCATTGGCAGAGATGTTTGGTTATGCAACCCAGATGCGTTCTATGTCTCAAGGTCGTGCAACTTATTCTATGGAATTTGCTAAATACCAAGAAACTCCTAAGAATGTTGCTGATGAGATCATTAAGAAATTCTCTGCCAAAGATGACGATGATGAGTAATTCATTGTTTATTTAACTTAATATTTAAAAGCAGATGCTCTTAGTTGTGGCTTAGTATATGACTAAGAGCGTGAATTAAACCATTTAATCATTTGCCAAAGTATTTTTTTATTTTTGGTACTTTAAAAGGAATCATACCCATGGCCAAAGCCAAGTTCGAACGCAACAAACCCCATGTCAACGTTGGTACCATCGGTCACGTTGACCACGGTAAAACTACTCTAACAGCTGCTATCGCTACTGTTGCTGCTAAGCATCACGGTGGTGAAGCAAAAGACTATGCTGCTATTGACTCAGCACCTGAAGAAAAAGCGCGTGGTATTACCATTAACACTTCTCACATTGAGTATGACACACAAGCTCGTCACTACGCACACGTAGACTGCCCAGGCCATGCTGACTATGTTAAAAACATGATCACTGGTGCAGCACAGATGGACGGTGCCATTTTGGTTGTTGCAGCAACTGATGGTCCAATGCCACAAACTCGTGAGCACATCCTACTGTCTCGTCAGGTTGGTGTACCATACATCATGGTATTTATGAACAAGTGTGACCTAGTAGATGACGAAGAACTTCTTGAACTTGTTGAAATGGAAGTGCGTGAGCTTCTATCTGACTATGACTTCCCAGGTGACGATACACCAATCATCAAAGGTTCTGCACTTTTGGGTCTAAACGGTGATGCAGGTCAATATGGTGAGCAAGCCATTCTTGAACTACTAGACACTCTAGACAGCTACATTCCAGAGCCAGAGCGTGACATTGACCGTCCATTCCTAATGCCAATTGAAGATGTATTCTCAATCTCAGGTCGTGGTACTGTAGTAACTGGTCGTGTTGAGTCTGGTATCATCAAAGTTGGTGATGAAGTTGAAATCGTTGGTATCAAAGACACTGCCAAAACCACCTGTACTGGTGTTGAGATGTTCCGTAAGCTACTAGACGAAGGTCGTGCAGGTGAGAACTGTGGTGTTCTTCTTCGTGGTACTAAGCGTGAAGAGGTTCAGCGTGGTCAAGTACTTGCTAAGCCAGGTTCAATCACCCCGCACACCAAGTTTGATGCAGAAGTATATGTACTATCAAAAGAAGAAGGTGGTCGTCATACGCCATTCCTAAACGGCTATCGCCCACAGTTCTACTTCCGTACTACCGACGTAACTGGTGCCATCACTCTACAAGAAGGTACTGAAATGGTTATGCCTGGTGACAATGTTGAGATGAGCGTTGAGCTTATCCACCCAATCGCCATGGACAAAGGTCTACGCTTCGCTATCCGTGAAGGCGGCCGTACCGTAGGTGCTGGTGTTGTTGCCAATGTTAAAGGCTAATCTTTAACAATAGTGCCAAAGCACGAATCTAAAACCAAAAACCCCTGCCTTGATGGTGGGGGTTTTTGGTTGGTTAAAGTTTGTGGGTGTTTGGTATTGAGTGTTCTATGGGATCGTCTGACCACCTTTTTTTGATATGAGTATTCGCCAGTTTGAACCGCCAAAACAAAAACGACCTATTGATATGACCATGCAATAGCACAGACTGTGTGATATAATTTTGCATTCTTTATGATCACCTCTTTGTGTTTGATATGTTTTCCTTTCTCTCTGTAGAATTTTCCTTATTGCTGATTGTATTTTTGGGTATCTATTGGTCATTTCGCCAAAAGCCACAATGGCAAAACCTCTTACTTATTTTGATCAGCCATGCGATTATTTATCTGATGGCGGGCGTTGTGGCAATTGGTGTGTTATTTTGTTTTAGCATACTGATTTATCTGATCAGTCAGTTGATGAATAAATATCATGATCATAAAAAGATATTCTTGGTTGTTGGCGTCATCATGACATTGCTACAATTAAGCGTATTTAAATATTATGATTTTTTTAGAGAAAATATCAAATATGGTTTGGATTTGTTGCAATTAGATTCATCTCATCTGATGGCAAACATCTTATTTCCTCTGGGGATTTCTTATTATTCATTTCAGGCAATCAGTTATTTGGTGAGTCGCTATCATGATGAGAACGAAGTCCCATCATTTAACTTGTTTGAGCTATTAACGCATTTTTCATTTTTTGCCACTATCAGTGCAGGGCCGATTGCACGAGCTCAATCAGCGTCAGGATTGACAGACTTGCAAGATAATCCAGTAAGCATGAGTGTGCAAATTCGCCAACAGACCCCAAGACGAATATTGTTACCGACAGTGGCCTTGGCACTGATTTTGTTGGCACTGATTAAAAAATGGTGGCTGGCAGGGTGGCTGGCAGACCATTGGGTTAATCCCATTTTTGCCAACCCCATGCAATTTCATAGTTTAGAAGTATTGGTGGCGATTTATGCTTATACCTTGCAGTTGTTTTTGGATTTTTCAGGTTATAGTGAGATGATGCTTGGCTTTGGGTTGTTACTTGGTTTTCGTTTGCCTGTAAATTTTAAAGCACCACTTCTTGCTCATAATATTCGTGTTTTTTGGGATCGTTGGCACATCACCTTGTCCACTTGGATTCGTGATTATATTTATATCCCTTTGGGGGGTAGTCGAGGTGGTTTTGCACGCACGCAGTTAAACCTATTGATTGCTATGGGTTTATCAGGTATCTGGCATGGGTCTAGCTTGAATTTTTTGGTGTGGGGGTTGCTGCATGGATTGGCGATTATTTGGTTAAATTGTACGGACAAATTCTGCCAAAATTATTATCAGCTTTCTACCAAAGATGCTCGCAATTTGTTGTATAAGCACAGCCTCATGGGTAAAGCATTGAGTATTTTTATTACAATTACTTTTGTCAGTATTTGTTTTGTGTTTTTTAGAGCGACAACATGGTCGGAGTCCATGCAGGTTTTTATGGCGTTGTTTGGCAATCGTCATGATGTTATTTGGCATAACAATCCTTTGTATATACTTGCTATTTTTTTATTGGCATGGCCAATTTATGGATTGGTATACCCTCGCTTGCCTGTTTGGGTAAAAAAAGCGGACAGACTTCCTAAGGTGCTATGCGTTGGGCTGTTGTTTATTGGCTTTGTGATTGTGTTGATTTTTGCACCATCAGGAATTCCAGGGTTTATTTATGCAAACTTTTAATCGTATCATCAAACCAAAAGGCCAATCGCAAACACAGGCAAGCGATGCTTATCAGCATGGTAGAACCTTAGCCTATCTATTGGGTGTGCTGAGTACATTTTTTGTACTAGGTCTTTGGATCATGCAAAACTCAGTCAATGCTTACTACTTGCAGACATACCACAAGCCTAGCCCCTTGACGATGTTGGAACATCATCAGCTATGGCGTACTGGTGGAGAAATCGGCGATCAATTGTATTGGTATCATGGAAGGTTTACCGATGCGATTGTGTCCGCCAATGAGCAAATGGTGGTTTATTTTAATGAGCATCATGCTTATACACCTAAATACAAGGCTAAAATTGCTGAGCAAATGCGTCTTGTCGCTGAGCAAGCAACGCTGGTTGATGAGCAGTCCAAAGAAATTGAGGCGAAAAATCAGTACGCACTATCCATCTCTGCTGGCGATGAAATTTTTTTTGTTGGTGATTCGATGATGCAAGGAGTGGCGCCTCATACGCAGCAATTTTTACAAAAAATTCACAACATCAAGTCGGTCAATCTGAGTAAGCAAAGTACAGGGCTTTCTTATCCAAGTTTTTTTAATTGGCCAAAAACCATTGAGGAAACTTTGGCAAATAATTCAAAGATTAAGATTTTAGTGGTATTTTTGGGACCAAATGACCCTTGGGATATGCCAAATTTGAAAGGTGGTAAATTTTTAAAATATGGTACACCAGAGTGGGACATGAGCTATCGTGAACGCATGGCAAGTATTTTAAATACTGCCAAAAACTATGATGTCAAGGTGATTTGGATGACGCCACCAAACATGAAAAAGGTCAGTCTTAACGAGCGAATGACTCATCTTAATGAAATCATGCAAGCTGAGTTAAAAACGCACAATGCCTTGGTCATTGATACTCGCCCCTTGGTAGGGGGTAGTAACAATGTTTACAATGATTATCTTGTAAAAGATGGTGAGCAGATTAAAATGCGTAGCTCTGATGGCATCCACTTTACGGCTCAGGGGCAAAAATTATTGGCACAAGTATTGGAGCAGCATCTGAGCATTGTTCCTTAGGTTCTCATTAAGTGACTGCTTTGATTAATGATTGGGGTGAAAGATGAAAAAAATATTCATGGGTTTGTTGGTATTGTCTGTCAGTACGCATGGCTTTGCCAACTATCTTAGCAACTATAATGAACCAAATGCCACCAAGTTGATTGAAGCGATGAGACGGCATAGCTTTCATGTTGTGCAGTTGGGGGATTCGCATACCGCAGGCGACAGCATGACAGGCACACTTCGTGATGAGCTTCAAAGTAGGTATGGCAATGGTGGTATGGGCTGGTCAATGCCTATGTATTTTAGTGGTCAAAGATTGTTAAAATTTGGCTACGATAAACAAGACTGGACCCCCATTTCTAGCCGCCGTAATCATCAAGAAGATTATACCATTGGTGGTCTTTTGGCCAAACCAAATGGCATGGGTAGCCAGCTGACCATTAAATCCAGACAAGATCAACCAGAACAGCATATTGTGGTGAGTATCAAGCAAGGTGATGGCGATGGATTTTTTAGTGGTATTGATGCTTACGGTAGGTCTTTTTTGTTAGAGGCACCAGTGAAAAATGGCACTTGGCAAACCGCTCACATTCAAGCTAAGTTGCCATTTATCATTACAGCACAAGGGGCGATGAGTGATTCTTATCTTGGCGGCTGGTGGGCTTTTGAGCCAAATCGAGCGGGGGCAGTGGTGTCAGCTTTGGGCATTAATGGTGCTGAGTTGGCTCATTGGAATCGTTGGAATGATTTGGCGTGGCAAAATGAGCTGAAAGATGTTGCTCCTGACCTAATCATTCTGGCGTATGGAACGAATGAAGCGTATAACGACAGGGAGCCAAAAGTAGTACAGCAGGTGCTACAAGAGAAAGTTCGTAGCATTCGTCAAGCTGTGCCAAGTGCGGCCGTGATGATTGTTTCATCGCCTGAGACATTAAAAAGTACCTCGGGGCAGTGTGGTACTCGTCCAAGTGGTCTTACGCAGATTCAGCAGGCCCAAAAAGATGTTGCCATGAGTGAGCAAACTTTATTTTGGGATTGGCAACAAGCAATGGGTGGTGAGTGTTCGATGGCGACATGGATGCGTGATGGCAAAGCCGCTAAAGATGGCGTGCATTTTACTCATGCTGGCTATGCTCAGCTTGGCAAGCAGCTTGCTAATGATTTAATAGAATTCACCTACTAAATTTTAAGTTTTGAGTCTTTATTTAAAATGATAAAACATATTGCTAGGTTGCGATGAATCATTGTGATGTGGTAAATATAAGAGCTGTTAAACTTAAACTTAACCGACTAAATTATGCCAGTTTGGGTAACTTTTATTATGATCAAGCAGTCGGTGTAGAGGATATGAAAAATTAATTAAATATCGAAAAAAATACTTGCGTGGCAGAAAAAATCTGCTATAATAACAGCCCTTAACACCTTAGGCGATTGGCTCAATTGGTAGAGCATCGGTCTCCAAAACCGAGGGTTGGGGGTTCGAGTCCCTCATCGCCTGCCATCTTATATTTTCTAAACCATTCTTTTAATTTTATAAAAATTGGTCACTCCAAGGCAAACTTCTGCATGAGCGATAATAAAGATAATTTTGATACACGAGTAGAGACTGTGGCGTCAAATGGCTCAGCTCAGCAAAAAAAGGCGGTTACCGTTTCCAAAGAGAATGTAGTCGAAGTTGCCAAAACTCGCTCAGCAAAAGATTATTTGTTATGGAGTTTGGCAATTTTGGCTTTAATTGGTGCGACCTTGGTATCAGAATATCTGCCCAGATATCTGCCAGCAGCCAATAATATTTGGGTGCAGTTGGCCAACACGGCAGGATTGGTTATTTTTGCTCTTATTTGTCTGGCTTTTACTAACCAAGGTTCTGCTTTTAAGACGCTTTTAAAAGACGCAGGCATTGAGCTTCGTCGTGTTACTTGGCCAAGCAAAGATGAAACCTTCCGTTATACATGGCAAACCATTTTGATGATAATTATCTTTGGTGTGGTGGTTTGGTTGTTAGATAATATTTTTAATAAAATTATTGGTTTAATCCTTAACTAATTTAAAGGTGATGTGATGCGTTGGTACATTATCCAAGCATTTTCTGGCTATGAAAAGCAAGTTCAGCGTTCTTTGATAGAGCGTATTAAGCGTAGTGAATTTGTCGAATCTTTTGGTGATGTGCTTGTGCCAACCGAAGAAGTAATAGAGATGCGTGATGGTAAAAAACGCACCGTTGAGCATAAGTTATTTCCAGGTTATGTGCTTATTAATATGGACATGACAGAAGATACTTGGCATATTGTAAGAAGTTGCCCAAACATTACAGGGTTTATTGGGGGTACGCCAGAAAATCCTGCACCCATCACACAAATTGAAGCTGACCGTATTTTAAATCGCATTCAAAAAGGCAGTGAAGCACCTCGTCCAAAAACAATGTTTGAGCCAGGTGAAGAGGTGTTGGTGATTGATGGTCCATTCACCGACTTTAAAGGTCTGGTGAAAAAAGTGGATTATGATAAATCTAAGTTACACTTAACTGTCAGCGTGTTCAATCGTCCGACAGAGGTTGAACTTGAATTTACAAAAGTTGAAAAATTAAACTGATTTTGATATAATTATTTTTTTGGCTCTAAGCTATGCTTGGAGCTTTTCGTTGAATTAAATGTTTTTTTAATTCTTAACCTTGGGGAGCTAAGTTTTTTAGCGTCATCACCCACCATTGGAGAAATTTTATGGCAAAGAAGATTGATGGTTACATCAAACTACAAGTGCCTGCTGGTAAGGCGAATCCATCACCACCAATTGGTCCAGCTTTGGGTCAAAAAGGTGTAAATATCATGGCTTTTTGTAAAGAGTTTAATGCAGCATCTGCAAACTTTGAACCAGGCCTGCCAATCCCAGTTGTTATTACTGTTTTTAGCGACAAGTCTTTTACTTTCATCATGAAGTCGCCACCTGCGGCCGTTCTACTGCGTAAAGCAGCAGGCATTGCCAAGGGTTCTAGCGTACCTAATAAAGACAAAGTTGGTACTGTAACTCGTGCACAACTAGAAGAAATCGTAAAAACCAAAGAGGCAGACCTAACCGCTGCTGAACTTGAAGCGGGTATTCGTACCATTGCAGGTACTGCACGCTCAATGGGTCTGAATGTGGAGGGTGTGTAATGGCTAAGCTAACTAAGCGTCAAAAGCTAATCAATGAAAAAATTGATGGTAATAAACTATACACCATTGAAGAGGCGGTTGCGATTTTAAATGATTTGCCAGCGGCAAAATTCAAAGAGTCTATCGACATTGCTATCAACCTAGGTGTTGATCCTCGTAAATCTGACCAAGTGGTTCGTGGTGCTACCAACCTACCTGCAGGTACTGGCAAAACCAAGCGTGTTGCTGTTTTTGCTCAAGGCGCAGCTGCTGAAGCTGCCAAAGAAGCAGGTGCTGATGTTGTTGGTTTTGAAGATTTGGCAGACAGTATCAAAGCTGGCAATCTAGATTTTGATGTGGTGATTGCATCTCCAGATGCCATGCGTGTGGTTGGTCAACTAGGTACTATTCTTGGCCCGCGTGGTTTGATGCCAAACCCAAAAGTTGGTACAGTGACAGCTGATGTTGCTACTGCGGTTAAAAATACCAAAGCAGGTCAGGCTCAATATCGTGTTGATAAAGCAGGTATTATCCATGCTTCTATCGGTCAAATTGGCTTTACTGGTGAACAGATTGAACAAAACGCAACTGCGTTGTTGAATGATTTGAAGCGTGCTAAACCAGCTACTTCTAAAGGTGTTTATATTAAGAAAATTACTTTGTCTAGCACTATGGGTCCTGGTATTGCAATCGATCCAGTTCCACATCGTGCCAACAAATAATTTTTCATGATTGATGTCATGACTGGTGAAAAACCAAATTGAGATAATCCTTGCTTTTTGTGGTTTTTCACTTATAATGACCGATTGATTAATGATTTCCCGTAACAGTTCATTAATACAACGATTTTTATTAGTTCAGCACAGCGGGTTGTGCTGTCTAAGACCGTAGGTGTGATTGATTGTTAGCAAGCAGTCACCTAAATTATAAATAAAATTATGAGCCTACGCAGACGGAAAGACGATAAGTCGCCGTATATTGGTGCAAATCTGTATAGATTTGTGAAATTTGCTTATTATCTTTTTTTAGATAATAAATATGGAGACAACCCATGGCACTAAATCTTCAAGACAAACAAGCAATTGTTGCTGAAGTAAATGAAACTGCCAAAGGTGCGCTCTCTGCTGTTGTCGCCGACTCTCGTGGCGTAACAGTGGCACAGATGACCGAACTTCGTAAATCAGCTCGTGCAGCAGGTGTCGACATGCGTATTGTGCGTAATACTTTATTACGCCGTGCCTTGGAAGATACTGATTTTGCTTGCATGAATGATGTATTCGTTGGTCCTACTTTAATTGCATTTTCTAATGAACATCCAGGTGCGGCAGCGCGTCTGTTTAAAGAATTTGCAAAGGGCAACGACAAGTTCGAAATCAAAGGCGCGGCTTTTGAAGGCGAATTTATTGATGCTAAATCAATCGATAAGCTTGCTACCCTACCTACTTACGACGAGGCCATCGCCCGCCTAATGGGTACAATGAAAGAAGCAGCAGCAGGCAAACTTGCGCGTACTCTTGCTGCACTTCGCGACAAATTGCAAGCAGAAGCGGCTTAATATTCTTAATTTTTTTGAAAATTATCCGTTTTATTCAATTCATAATTTTATTTCATAGGAATAATTGCTATGTCACTAACTAACGAACAAATCTTAGATGCAATCGCAGAAAAATCAGTCATGGAAATCGTTGAGCTTATCTCTGCGATGGAAGAAAAATTCGGTGTATCTGCAGCAGCTCTAGCAGCAGCTCCAGCAGCTGGCGGCGAAGCAGCGGCAGCTGAAGAAAAAGATGATTTTGATGTTGTTCTAACTTCTGGCGGCGACAAGAAAGTAGCTGTTATTAAAGTTGTGCGTGAAGTAACTGGCCTAGGTCTAAAAGAAGCTAAAGACCTAGTTGAAGGTGCTCCACAAACTGTTAAAGAAGGCGCATCTAAAGCTGAAGCTGAAGAGCTTAAGAAAAAACTTGAAGAAGCTGGTGCTTCTGTTGAACTTAAATAATTTAGTCTGTTCAAGCTATTAATATCTAGTTAATAGCTGAATGAAATTATTTATTAAAAAGCCAATTTTGCACTTGCAATTTTGGCTTTTTTTTATTATAATTTAGTATTTGACCTTTTGTGTCTATCCGAATTGTCAATCGGGTAACACAACCTAAAAGGACAAACACGCTCTATGCAAAACGACATTGTTCAGCAATAACCAAAGATTTAGCTAAGTGCCGATATGGCATTTGGCACTTTGTCGTGTTTGTGTGGTTGGCTTACAGTTTGGGCACATCGTGTGTGTTTGGGTGGTTTCATGGGTTTGCTGGGCGTTTGACAGCCGTCCTTTTTATTGACAGTTTTTCATTTTTAAAGGTTGGCTCTTGTTCTTGCAATGGGCCCTTCCAAATTAACGTAAGGAATCTTAATGGCTTATTCTTATACCGAAAAGAAACGCATTCGTAAAAGTTTTTCTAGACTTCCAGACGTCATGGATGTGCCATATTTATTGGCCATTCAAGTGGATTCTTACGAGCAGTTTTTGCAAGAGCATAAAAAGCCAAGAGAGCGTGCAAATGTTGGCTTACAGGCAGCTTTTTCATCAATTTTCCCAATTACCAGCCATTCAGGTAATGCTGAATTACAGTTTGTTGAATATTATTTAGGTGAACCAGAATTTGATGAGCGTGAATGCATCATGCGTGGCTCGACTTTTGCTGCACCACTGCGTGTAAAAATCCGTTTGGTTTTAAAAGATAGAGACAATAAGGACAAAGATAGCAAGGCTGCCATCAAAGACATTCGTGAGCAAAGTGTATTTATGGGAGAAATCCCATTGATGACAGATAATGGTACATTTATTATTAATGGTACTGAACGAGTCATCGTCTCTCAATTACATCGTTCACCTGGCGTATTTTTTGATCATGATAAAGGTAAAACGCATTCAAGTGGTAAGGTGCTTTATAATGCTCGTATCATTCCTTATCGTGGTTCTTGGCTTGATTTTGAATTTGATGTCAAAGACTTGGTATATGCTCGTATTGACCGTCGCCGTAAGTTGCTTGCAACCATCATCTTGCGTGCCATTGGTATGGATACTGCCGATATTTTAAATACTTTCTTTGAAACCATTGAAGTATATAAAGGTGAAGAATCTTTTGAAGTGCAATTGGTGGCAGAGCGTTTGCAAGGTGAGATGGCACAATTTGATATTGTGTCGCCAGAGGGCAAGGTGATTGTTGAGCAGGGCAAGCGTATTAATGCTCGCCGCATCAAAGAAATCATGGCATCTGGCATGACTAAGCTGGCTGTGCCTGATGAGTATTTGTATGAGCGTATTTTGGCAGAAGATATTGTTTATCATGATGAGGTGATTGCTCGTGCAAATACGTTGATTGATCATGAACTTTTGGTAAAACTTGCTGATAAGAATATCAAAGGATTTAAGATTTTATTTACAAATGATATTGATCATGGTGCGTATATTGCCGATACTTTACGCGCCGATACGGTGCTTAGTCGTGAAGAGGCTTTGATTGAAATTTACAAAGTCATGCGTCCAGGTGAGCCACCAACGCTAGAGACGGCTGAAAAGTTGTTTGAACAAATGTTTTTTAGCCAAGAGCGTTACGACTTATCTAATGTTGGCCGTATGAAGTTTAATCGTCGTTTGGGGCGTGAGTTCATTGAAACCGATGATATCAATGCACAGCGTGAACAAGGCGTATTATCAAACCAAGATATCGTTGATGTACTAAAAGAGTTGATAGAAATCCGTAACGGTCGTGGCGAAGTTGATGACATTGACCATTTGGGTAACCGCCGTATTCGCTCGGTGGGCGAGATGACCGAAAATCAGTTTCGTATCGGTCTGGCTCGTGTTGAGCGTGCAGTAAAAGAGCGTTTGACCACAGCTGAGTCAGACAGTTTATCACCGCAGGATTTGATTAATTCAAAACCTGTTGCAGCGGCAATTAAAGAGTTTTTCGGTTCATCACAGTTATCGCAGTTTATGGATCAAAACAATCCATTATCTGAGATTACCCATAAACGCCGTGTGTCTGCACTTGGTCCTGGCGGTCTAACTCGTGAGCGAGCAGGCTTTGAGGTGCGAGATGTGCATAATACTCATTATGGTCGTGTCTGTCCGATTGAAACACCTGAAGGTCCAAACATTGGTTTGATTAACTCATTGGCGGTATTTGCCAAAACCAATAATTTTGGTTTTTTAGAAACGCCGTATCGTCGGGTTATTGATGGCAAAGTAACCGATGATATTGAATATATGAGTGCCATTGAAGAGGTTGGTTCTGTGATTGCACAGGCAGATTCACCAATGAATGACAAGGGTGAATTGACTGAAGAAATGGTCATGGTACGCCATCAAGGTGAATCGGTACGCATGGGCGTGGATAAAGTAACACACATGGATGTATCGCCACGCCAAGTTGTCTCTGTTGCTGCTAGCTTGATTCCTTTCTTGGAGCATGATGATGCCAACCGTGCTTTGATGGGTGCAAACATGCAACGCCAAGCTGTGCCTACTTTGCGTTCTGATAAGCCATTGGTTGGTACTGGCATGGAGCGTCATGTCGCACGAGATTCTGGCGTGTGTGTGGTTGCCAAGCGTGGTGGTACGATTGAAGAAGTAGATGCCAGCCGTGTGATTGTGCGTGTGAACGAAGATGAAATGACCGCAGGTGAGGCGGGCATTGATATTTATAATCTGATCAAATACACTCGCTCGAACCAAAATACCTGTATCAATCAGCGTATTATTGTGAACCAAGGTGATGCCATTGCTCGTGGTGATATTTTGGCAGATGGTCCATCAACTGATTTGGGTGAATTGGCTCTTGGTCAAAATATGCGTGTGGCATTCATGCCTTGGAATGGCTATAATTTTGAAGACTCTATCTTGCTTTCTGAGCGTGTGGTGCAAGAAGACCGCTTTACCACCATTCATATTCAAGAGCTAACCTGTGTGGCTCGTGATACCAAATTAGGACCTGAGGAGATTACAGGCGATATTCCTAATGTGGGTGAGGCAGCACTTGCCAATCTAGACGAGGCAGGTATTGTTTATATCGGTGCAGAAGTAGATGCAGGTGATATCTTAGTGGGTAAAGTAACACCAAAAGGTGAAAGTCAGCTAACCCCAGAAGAAAAGCTGTTGCGTGCGATTTTTGGTGAAAAAGCAGCCGATGTGAAAGATACCTCTCTTCGTGTGCCTTCATCAACAAAAGGCACGGTCATTGATGTGCAGGTTTTCACCCGTGATGGGCTAGAAAAAGACAGCCGTGCCAAGTCAATTGAAAAAGCCATGCTTGACAGTTATCGCAAAGACTTAAAAGAAGAGTTGGTCATCTTTGAGGCAGCAGCTCGCAGTCGTATTGTACATTTGCTAGAAGGTGAAACCATCAGTGGTGGTGCAGGCTTTAAAGCAGGTACGATACTAAGTGGTACTGATATGGAAAGCTTATCGCTTGAAAGTCTGCTTGATATTCAGCCAGCCAAAGAAGATGTGTCTGAGCGTCTTAATCAAATTGCTGAGTATCTTAGCGACAAGCAAAAAGAAATTGATAACAAATTTGCTGAGAAAAAACGCAAATTAACGCAAGGTGATGACTTGGCTCATGGCGTACAAAAAATCGTTAAGGTTTATTTGGCGGTTAAGCGTCGTATTCAGCCTGGTGATAAGATGGCAGGTCGCCATGGTAACAAAGGGGTGGTATCACGCATTATGCCTGTTGAGGATATGCCTTATGATGAAAATGGCAATCCTGTGGACATTGTGCTAAATCCTCTGGGTGTACCGTCGCGTATGAACATCGGTCAGGTGTTAGAAACTCACTTGGGCATGGCAGCTCGTGGTCTTGGAGATAAGATCAATGATATGATGCGTGCTCAGGTGGCTGTCAGAGAATTGCGTGAATTTTTAGATAAGATTTACAATAAAGTTGGTGGCGAGCAAGTTGATTTAAATAGCCTATCTGATGAAGATATCTTAGCGATGTCAGAAAATTTACGCAAAGGTGTACCGATGGGTACGGCAGTCTTTGATGGCGCTAAAGAAACACAAATTAAAGAGCTGTTGGAACTTGCGGGTCTTGATAAATCGGGCCAGCAGACGCTATACGATGGTCGTACTGGTAAGAAGTTTGACCGTCCTGTAACTGTAGGCTATATGTACATGCTTAAGCTAAACCACTTGGTTGATGATAAGATGCACGCCCGTTCAACTGGTTCGTACAGCCTTGTTACCCAGCAACCGCTTGGTGGTAAAGCCCAGTTTGGTGGTCAGCGTTTTGGTGAGATGGAGGTTTGGGCATTGGAGGCGTATGGGGCAACTTATACCTTGCAAGAAATGCTTACCGTCAAATCAGACGATGTTGAAGGTCGTACTCGTATGTATAAAAATATCGTTGATGGTGAGCAATATATGAACCCAGGTATGCCAGAGTCATTTAATGTACTGACCAAAGAAATTCGTTCGTTGGGTATTAATATTGATTTAAAAGAAAAGAAAAAATAAGTCAAACCCGAGAAATCACATTCATCTAGGCTTGTCATTGCCTAGGTGAATGAATTAACGAATACCGATTTGACGAACATAATGGAGAATCCTTTTGAAAGATTTATTAGACATCATGAAAGGCCCTGCCGATAACGGCATTAAAGAATTTGACAGCATTCAAATTTCCTTGGCAAGTCCTGACACCATCAAGTCATGGTCGCATGGCGAGGTTAAAAAACCAGAAACGATTAACTATCGTACCTTTAAGCCTGAGCGTGATGGCTTGTTTTGTGCCAAGATTTTTGGCCCTGTCAAAGATTTTGAATGTCTGTGTGGCAAATATAAACGCCGTAAATTTCAAGGCATCATTTGTGAAAAATGTGGCGTTGAGGTTACCACTGCCAAAGTTCGTCGCGACCGCATGGGGCATATTGAGCTGGCCAGTCCAGTGGCTCATATTTGGTTCTTAAAATCATTGCCAAGCCGTATTGGTCTACTGCTTGATATTACCTTGCGTGATATCGAAAGAGTACTATATTTTGAAAGCTATATTGTTACCGACCCTGGTATGACCGCTCTTGAAAAATATCAGTTGCTTGACGATGAAGAATATTTTACTGCTCTTGAACAATATGGCGATGAATTTATTGCAAAAATGGGTGCAGAGGCCATTCAAGATCTACTAAAAGATATTGATGTTGATGGTGAAATTGACGAACTGCGTGCACTCATTCCACAGACCAGTTCAGAAACTAAACTGAAAAAAATGTCAAAACGATTGCAGTTGTTGGAATCTTTTTGTGATTCTGGCAATAAGCCTGAATGGATGGTAATGACAGTATTACCAGTGTTACCGCCAGATTTGCGTCCATTGGTGCCGCTTGAAGGTGGTCGTTTTGCCACAAGTGATTTGAACGATTTATATCGTCGTGTTATTAACCGTAACAACCGTCTAAAACGCCTTTTAGAATTAAATGCCCCTGATATTATTGTCAGAAATGAAAAGCGTATGCTCCAAGAAGCGGTGGACGCTTTATTGGATAATGGTCGTCGTGGGCGTGCAATCACTGGCTCTAACAAACGCCCACTAAAATCACTTGCTGACATGATCAAAGGTAAACAAGGTCGTTTCCGTCAGAACCTGCTAGGTAAGCGTGTGGATTATTCGGGTCGTTCGGTGATTGTGGTAGGTCCTACGCTTCGTCTACATCAGTGTGGTTTGCCTAAAAAAATGGCACTAGAACTGTTCAAGCCATTTACTTATGCTAAGTTGTTGCAAAACAACATTGCTCAAACCATTAAATCTGCCAAAAAAATGGTAGAGCGTGAAGAACCAGCCGTTTGGGATATGTTGGCAAGCGTCATTCGTGAACATCCAGTACTGCTCAACCGTGCACCAACTCTTCACCGTTTGGGTTTGCAAGCATTTGAACCTGTGTTGATTGAAGGTAAGGCGATTCAGTTGCACCCACTTGTTTGTGCGGCATTTAACGCCGACTTTGACGGTGACCAAATGGCGGTGCATGTGCCACTGACACTTGAAGCTCAGCTAGAAGCTCGTGCCTTGATGATGTCTACTAACAACATCTTATCGCCAGCAAATGGCGAGCCAATCATTGTGCCATCGCAAGATGTTGTTTTGGGTCTGTATTATATCAGTCGTAGCCATGTTAATGCCAAAGGCGAAAATATGGTGTTTAGCACCGTTAATGAGACCTTGCGTGCGATTGGCTCTGATGATTTGTCTGTAAATGCTAAGATTAAGGTGCGTGTTACAGAAACCATCATTGATGAAAAAACAGGCGAAAAAACCACCAAAACCGAAGTTAAAGATACTGTAGCTGGGCGTTTGCTTATTTGGAATATTATGCCAGAAGGCATGGCGTTTAGTGAATGTAATCAGGAGATGACCAAGAAAAACATCTCTAAGTTGCTGAACTCGTGCTACCGTAAATTGGGCGTAAAAGAATCTGTACTATTTGCCGATCATTTGATGTACTTGGGTTTTGCTCAGGCGACCTTGTCTGGTATTTCAATTGGTATGGAGGATATGGTCATTCCACCTGCCAAAAAAGAAATTATGGAAGCAGCTGATGCAGAAGTGCGAGAAATTGAGCAACAATTTGAGCAAGGTTTTGTAACTGCAGGTGAACGCTATAACAAGGTTGTTGATATTTGGTCTCGTACATCAGATAAGATTGCCAACGCGATGATGGATAATTTATCAACCGATGAGGTTGTTAATAGCGATGGTGAGACTGAGCGTGAAAAATCATTCAACTCAATTTATATGATGGCAGATTCTGGTGCTCGTGGTAGTGCCACCCAGATTCGACAGCTTGCTGGTATGCGTGGACTTATGGCAAAGCCAGACGGTTCTATTATTGAAACACCAATTAAGGCAAACTTCCGTGAAGGCTTGACAGTATTGCAATACTTTATCTCGACACACGGTGCTCGTAAAGGTCTTGCTGATACCGCCTTAAAAACCGCAAACTCTGGTTATTTGACTCGTCGCTTGGTTGATGTGGCACAAGATTTGGTCATTACCATTGATGACTGTGGTACAGAGTCTGGTCAGCGTATGACGCCTGTGATTGATGGTGGCGAAATTGTTGAACGATTGGGCGATCGTGTGCTTGGTCGTGTTACTGCAAAAGATGTATTAACCGCTGATGGCGAGGTTATTGCCCCTGCTGGTACGCTGATAGATGAGCGTATGGTTGAAAAACTAGATGCCAACGCAATTGATGAGGTTTATGTGCGTTCGGTGATTACCTGTGAGTCAGGTCATGGTGTGTGTGCTAAGTGCTATGGCCGTGATTTGGCACGAGGTCATCTGGTAAATATTGGTGAATCTGTGGGCGTGATGGCGGCTCAATCAATTGGTGAGCCAGGCACACAGCTTACGATGCGTACCTTCCATGTGGGCGGTGCAGCAAGTGCAGCAGCTGTTGATAACAGTGTTTCTGTAGGTAGCAACGGTACTGTTCGTTTCCACAACATGAAAACTGTAGAACATGCTGATGGTCATTTGGTGGTGGTGTCTCGTTCGGCAGAAATTGGCGTTGCAGACACACAAGGTCGTGAGCGTGAACGCTATAAAGTGCCTTATGGTTCTAATGTATTGCTCCGTGATGGTGCTGAGGTATTGGCAGGCGATGTGATTGCCAAGTGGGATCCGCATACTCACCCAATCATCACAGAGTTTGCAGGGGTGGCACGATTTAGCGATATCACAGATGGCATGACAGCAACCGTAAAAGTGGACGAAACCACAGGTATGAGTTCATTTGAAATTTTGGCAAGTAAAGACCGCCCAAGTATCGCAAAAGATTTGCGTCCTGCAATCATTTTGGATACTGCTGATGGCAAGGAAGTGATTTATTTCCTACCTGCTGAGACGGTCATTCGTGTGTCAGAAGGCGAGCAAGTTACTGCAGGTTCGGTGTTAGGTCGTGTGCCACAAGCTACCTCAGGCACAAAAGATATTACGGGTGGTCTGCCACGCGTTGCTGACCTATTTGAAGCACGCCGTCCAAAAGATCACGCTATTATGGCAGAAATGAGCGGTGTGGTTTCTTTTGGCAAAGAAACCAAAGGCAAAAACCGCTTTATCATCACTGATGAAGATGGTAATGTTCATGAAGAATTGATTCCAAAATGGCGTCAGATCAATGTGTTTGAAGGTGAAACTGTTGAGCGTGGTGAGGTGGTGTCTGATGGCCCACAAAATCCGCATGATATCTTACGCTTAAAAGGCGAAACAGCACTTGCCAATTACATCGTTAATGAAGTGCAAGAAGTTTATCGTCTACAAGGTGTTAAGATCAATGATAAGCACATTGAAGTCATTGTGCGTCAAATGCTGCGTAAAGTTGAAATCACCGATGGTGGCGATTCTAGCTACTTCAAAGGTGATCAGGCTGAATATACGAAGATTCGTGCACTGAATGAAGAGCTGATTGCAAACAATAAGTTCCCAGTACAGTTTGAGCGTCAGCTACTTGGTATCACCAAGGCATCGCTTGCAACCGAATCCTTCATTTCGGCAGCATCATTCCAAGAGACTACCCGAGTGCTTACTGCGGCTGCGACAATGGGCAAGGTTGATGACTTAACAGGTCTAAAAGAAAATGTTGTTGTGGGTCGCTTGATTCCAGCAGGTACTGGACTTGCTTATCACCAAAACCGCAAGCGTAAAGCAGAGCTTGCCTTGGAAAATACAACAACCAATGACGATATCACGCTTGATGATATTTTAGCACCAAGCGATGCTTTATCGACAGAGGACAGCTTTGCCAAGGCCTTTGCTGATGAGCTGGGTCAAGACAGCTAAAAATATAAAAAAAGCTCACTGATGGTGAGCTTTTTTTTATGGCATGATGATACTGATTTTAGTACCAAGCATGATACTGACTTTGAATGAATTTATTAAAAAAGCTGATGATTACTTGCTATTTGCAAAGGCTTTTTGATTGGTTTGAGAGATTTTTGTATTGCTTTTTAAAGGCAATTGGTTGCAAAATTGATATAATCAGTGTATAACTATATTCTGCCTTGTTTTTACTATGTGAGAAATTTTTTATGACTTTATCGCTCCAAAAAGACAAAATTCGCTTTTTACTTCTTGAAGGCGTGCATGATAACGCCTTAAAAGTACTAAATGATGCAGGCTATCATAATATTGAATACATCAAATCTGCACTTGATGAGGCTGAGCTGATTGAAAAAATCAAGGACGCACACTTTGTTGGTATTCGCTCACGCACACAATTAACTCGCAAGGTGTTAGAATCTGCCGAGAAGTTGATCGCAATTGGTTGTTTTTGTATTGGTACCAACCAAGTAGACTTAGATGCTGCTTTGGAATTGGGCATTCCTGTGTTTAATGCTCCTTATTCCAATACTCGCTCGGTGGCGGAGCTGGTGCTGGCTGAGACAATCATGCTGATGCGTGGCATACCTGAGAAGAATGCGGTTGTGCATCGTGGCGGTTGGAATAAATCTGCCAAAGATAGCTTTGAGGTGCGTGGTAAGACGATGGGCATTGTAGGCTATGGTTCTATTGGCTCTCAATTGTCAGTGCTTGCTGAGGGTTTGGGCATGAAAGTGATTTATCATGATGCGATGACCAAATTGCCCTTGGGTAATGCCACTCAAGTTGCCAGTTTAGATGAGTTGCTTGCCAACGCTGATGTGGTAACACTACATGTGCCTGATTTACCAAGTACGCGTAACATGATGACCAAGGCTGAATTTGCTAAAATGAAAGATGGTGCATTCTTTATTAATGCAGCTCGTGGTGGCTGTGTGGACATTGATGCATTGGCAAAGGCCCTAGAAAGTGGCAAAATTTTGGGTGCGGCAATTGATGTGTTTCCAAAAGAGCCTAAATCTGCCAATGAAGAATTTGTCTCTGCGCTTCGTGCTTTTGATAATGTCATTTTGACGCCACATGTAGGGGGCTCAACTCAAGAAGCACAAGCAAATATTGGCCTAGAAGTCGCTGAGAAGTTTGTTAAGTATTCTGACCAAGGTGATACGACCAGTGCAGTCAATTTTCCGAATGTTTCAATCCCATTTATTGTAGGTACGCACCGTCTGCTACACATTCATAAGAATGTCCCTGGTGTTTTGTCGCAAATTAACGCCTCATTTGCTGATGCTGGTATTAATATTGTCGCACAATCACTCATGACTAAGGGTGATGTCGGTTATCTAGTAATGGATGTAGATGATAATGATTCTGAAAAAGCAATGACTCGCTTGCGTGCTGTCGCTGAGACAATTCGAGTACGGGTACTATTTTGACGAACCGAATCATTAACAAAATAAAACCGCTTTCTTGATGAGGTGGTTTTATTTTGTGATAAAATGAGCTAATTTTTTGGGCAGTTTTAATTAAAATTTATAAGGAAAAAAGTCATGACCAGACATTTTGATTACATCACCATCGGCGGTGGTTCTGGCGGTATTGCATCAGCAAATCGTGCTGCTATGTATGGCAAAAAAGTTGCCATTATTGAGGCTAAGCATGTCGGCGGTACTTGTGTGAATGTTGGTTGTGTCCCAAAAAAAGTGCTGTGGTATGGTGCAAACATGGCAGCTGCAATCCATCACTACGCTCCTGATTATGGTTTTAAATTAGATGTTCAGGATTTTGATTTTGCCACGCTTGTCAAAAATAGACAAGCCTACATTGGCCGTATTCATCAGTCCTATAAAAATACTTTTGAAAAAAATGGTGTTACTTTAATCAATGGATTCGCTAAATTTGTTGATGCTCAATCGGTGGAGATCAACCATGAAGATGGTACCAGTGAGGTCATCACAGCCGATCATATCTTAATTGCCACAGGTGGCCGTCCTTACCGCCCTAACATTGAGGGTGCAGAATTTGGCATTGATTCAGATGGGTTTTTTGATTTGACCAAATTGCCCAAATCCGTTGCTATTATAGGCGGCGGTTATATTGGTGTTGAGATTGCGGGCGTGATGAATGCACTGGGTGTGCAGACGCACCTTTGTGTGCGTAGTGGTATTTTAAAGGGTTTTGATGATGACATCGTTGAGGTGTTAACTGATATCATGACAAAAGATGGCATCACCTTCCATACGGGCGTCAATCCGACAAAGATTGAAAAAGGCGAGGGTTTAACCGTTCATCTAGATGGTGGCGAGAATTTGAATGTTGAATGCCTAATTTGGGCGACAGGCCGTGTTCCTGCTACTGATACAATCAACTTGGAAGCTCTGGGCGTGGCGACGAATGTCAAAGGGCAAATCATCACTGATGAATTTCAAAATACCAATGTCAATGGTATTTATGCTGTGGGCGATATCATTGAAAATGGTATTGAATTGACCCCTGTGGCAGTTGCTGCAGGGCGTAGGCTTTCTGAGCGACTTTTTAATAACAAGCCTAACGAACGCTTAGATTATAGCAATGTTGCTACAGTTGTATTTAGCCACCCACCAATTGGCACAGTCGGCATGACTGAGAGTGAGGCGGTGGCTCAGTTTGGTGTAGATAAAGTAAAGGTCTATCAATCAAACTTTACGCCAATGTATTCTGCCATCACTGCCCATCGTGAGCCATGTCGCATGAAATTGGTGTGCGTGGGAGATGATGAAAAAGTGGTGGGCTTGCATGGTGTGGGCTTGGGTGTGGACGAGATGATTCAAGGCTTTGCTGTCGCCATTAAGATGGGGGCGGTTAAGCGTGATTTTGATGATACAGTTGCCATTCACCCAACAGGTTCAGAAGAATTTGTTACGATGAGATGAGGGCAAGCATGAGATTTATGCTTAAATGTGATAAAATGGGTGCATCTAAAACCAAAAGGAAGGTGAGAATATGCTAAATATGACGGCTTATCAGAGCAATGCATCTGTCGTAGCACATCTAAAACCAAGCCTGCTTTGGCAATGGTTTGCTAGAATTTGTGCCATTCCGCACCCAAGCCATCATGAAGAGGCACTTGCCAATCATATCATGGATTGGGCCATATCTTGTGGGCTGTCCGCTCGCCGTGATGGTGTAGGCAATGTCATCATCACCAAACCTGCCACTTGTGGCATGGAAGACCGTGAGCCAATTGCCCTACAAGCACATCTTGACATGGTGCCACAGGCGAATGCTGATACACTGCATGACTTTACACAAGATTCTATTATTTTGCGAACAAACCCTGAAAATCCAAATTGGCTCATGGCGACTGGTACGACTTTGGGAGCGGATAATGGCATTGGCGTGGCCAGCTGTCTTGCGGTGTTGCAAAGTGATGATTTGGCTCACCCTGCCATTGAGGTACTGCTTACCATGACCGAAGAGACAGGCATGGTGGGTGTGTTTGGATTGCAAGCAGGAGAGCTTAAATCAAAGCTGATGATCAACACTGATACTGAGGAGATTGGTGAGGTTTATGTTGGTTGTGCTGGCGGTATAGATGCCAATGTACACCTACCTTGCAAGCAGATTGACAATCATTTTGACAGCAGTTTTGTTTTTGCCATAAAAGGTCTTAGCGGTGGGCATTCTGGTATCGACATTCACAAGAATCGAGGTAATGCCATAAAAATTTTGTCTCGCATTTTGGCGATGGTCTTGCCAAAATTTGATGGTAAGTTTGCTATTGCAAATCTAAAAGGTGGCACACTTAGAAACGCCATTCCTAGAGAAGCAAATATTACTTTGGCGTGTGATGAAATGACACAAGGCGACTTGATGACGGCGTTACAATCGGCTTTTGATGTGGTGTTTGATGAAATCAAAAAGGCAGAGCCAAAAGCTGTTTGTGTGATTGAAAAAACAGCAAAAGCAAATAAAGTACTAGGCATAAAAGATACGGCACGCATCATTCATCTGGTGAATGCCCTACCAAATGGCGTGGTACGAAACTCTGACATGGCAAATAATACAGTAGAAACTTCATTGTCTTTTGGTGTGCTAAGCCTTGATGAACTGGGTCTAAATGCCAATTTATTGATTCGTTCTTTGGTGGAGTCTGGCAAAGATGCTGTTTGCCAGACCATCAATAGCTTGGCAACATTGGCAGGGGCGAGTGCTGAATTTGTGGGCAGTTATGTGGGCTGGAATCCTGATGAGTATTCAAAAATCACACGCTTGACCAATGAATTGTACGCCAAAATACTGGGGCATGAGCCAGAGGTAAAGGTCATTCATGCAGGACTAGAATGTGGATTGATTAAGCAAAGCCACCCTGAGATGGATATTGTCTCTATCGGGCCAACCATTAAAAATGCCCACTCGCCACAAGAGATGGTACATATTGATAGCGTGAATACTTATTGGCAGTTGCTTACGCAGATTTTAGCTAACGCACCCAAAAAAGCCTAACTTTTGTTTGAATTTTTAAAAATCATTCTTGTTGTAACAATATAAATCTTTTATTCACTCACCAGTCATGATAATGCACCATAACAGCCAAACCGACCAACTCAGAGAGCGATTTTGGGAAAAATATCCTTTAAGCGAGCTTAATGATGATGAATGGGAAGCACTGTGCGATGGTTGCGGTGTGTGCTGTTTGGTAAAATTTTTGGACGATGATGATCCAAAATTTACCACATATACTGATGTGGCCTGTCAATTGCTTGACTGCACAACTGGGCATTGTTCTGATTATGCTAATCGTAAACAATATGTTCCTGACTGTATTCGTCTGACCGCTGACATGGTGGCAGATATGATGTGGCTACCAAGGCATTGTGCCTATAAAAGACTGCATTTGGGGCGACAACTGCCATATTGGCACTATCTTGTTGCAGGGCAGACAATGCACAATAAAGCGATGAGTGATGTTGGTGTGCGTGGTCGCTGTGTGTCTGAAAGCTTATTTGACGAAGAAGATATTGAAGAAAGAGTGATTCGCTGGGTGAAAGTCTAAAAGCGATGTATGCTTATTGCGAAATCAACAAAAATTATTTGAATTAACGCTTGAATAATCTTGATAAATCCGCTAAATTAAACGAAACTTTCTATCAATTCTAAGGGATTTGCAATGTCTGACGACAGTCAATCGGGCAGTTGGAGGCGAGGGCTAAAGCGTTGGCTCTCCACTGCCCCTGAAACTCGTGATGATTTGTTGAAGTTGGTGCAGGATTCACGCCAATTTTTGGAGCCTGATACAGTAGATATGCTTGAAGGTGTGCTTGATTTGCCAGCAACCCAAGTGCGTGAAATCATGACACCACGCCCACAGCTTGCTGCTGTAAATAGCAATGACAGTATCGCTGACATTTTGGCATTGCTTCTTGATACAGAGCACTCCCGTTATCCTGTATTTGATAGCCATGATAATGATGCAGTGATTGGGATTTTGCTTGCTAAGGATTTGATACCTATTTTTGCCAAGCATGCAAAAGGCATTGATGAGCCGTTTATATTAAAAGATATTGTCAGAAAGCCTTTGTATATCAACGAATCAGCACGCTCAGATACCCTTCTTCGCCTATTGCAAAAGGCACAAGTTCATATGGCGGTGGTGCTTGATGAGTTTGGTTCGGTATCAGGCATTGTGACAATGGAAGATTTGCTAGAAGAAATTGTCGGTGATATCGTTGATGAGCATGATGATATTGATGAAGACAGCGATATTAATAATATTGTTCCGCACGCCACCAAAGAGGGTGTGTGGCTGATTCAAGCATCAACACTGATTGGTAGCTGTAATGAAACCATTGGTTCACAGTTTGATGACAAAGATGTGGATACGATGGGTGGGTTGGTCATGCAGGCACTTGGTTCGGTAGGCCATCTTGAGGGCGAGATGGTACAGATTGATGATTGGCAGGTCACGGTCATTGATGTAGAGGGGCGATTCATTCATCTGCTAGAAGTAGCTTATTGCCCACAATCAGAGGTTTAACATCTAAATTTCATCAAAAGCACAATCATCAATTGTGCTTTTTTATTTTTATTATATGAATCTATTGGGGATAAGTTGTGCTTTTGGATTGTCTGGGTGTGGTCTGTCGGCATTTTTTAGGGTGTTGATGACCCATGTATCAGCATTTTTGACCGCACCAATTAAGTCGTCCCCTATTGCCAATCTTCCTGCAATGTAGCTGGCCAGCGAGCAACCTGAGCCGTGAAATTCGCCATCTAACCGTTCAATGATGCTTGTGTGAGCAATTTTTTCATTGATATATAAAAATTGTTCAATGTTACCACTTTCAAAATCATGTGAAGTCTTGACCAGTACAGCTTTTACGCCCGTACCATTTAATGCCTTGGCACAATCGTGTAGGTCGTCAAATCCTGTTAATGCACGCAGTTCGTGTGTGTTTGGTGTGATGAGCGTAGCGTGAGGTAATAGTTGGGCGAATGCTTTGACTAGCGTGTCTTTGTCGCCAAGATGACCGCCAGAGTTTGCCACCAAAACAGGGTCTAGTACAAATGGCGTGCCTGCATCTATGATGTTGCTGACAAATAAATCGGTGAGCATGGCGATATTGTCTACCGTGCCTAACATGCCTGATTTAATGGCTTTGACGGGCAAATCATCAAGTACGACCTGTGCTTGAGCTTTTAGTAGCGTGTTTGATACTGGCTCAAAGCCAAGCACCGCTTGAGAGTTTTGTACTGTAATGGCTGTGCACGCCACCGCTGCGTGTGCACCTGATGCACCGATAGACTCGATGTCAGCTTGCAATCCAGCCCCACCTGATGGATCAAGCCCAGAAAAACACAGCACGGTGGGACGCATGGTATGTATGGCCATAAAAATCCTTATCATAGAGCTTGCTAGATTGATGATATCATAGCAAATTCTACGGATTTTTTCATAGGTTTATATGCTTTTTTTGAAAATTTTAGCTTTTTTGTCAAAAATTGCTTGCAAAATATTAAAACTTTGTTATAATTACCGCCCACAACATGCTGTGATTTACACGCATTTTGTCAAATAAAACGGTGACGTGGGTGAGTGGCTGAAACCACATCCCTGCTAAGGATGCATACGGGAAACTGTATCGAGGGTTCGAATCCCTCCGTCACCGCCATTTATTTTTTTGAGTTACTCTGAAAATAAATTAAAAAAATACTTGACTTACTGAATTATTTTAGTATAATAGTACACCATCAAGATGAAAGCAGTTGATGTTAAATCTTGATAATATGCACCCGTAGCTCAGTTGGATAGAGCACTTGGCTACGAACTAAGGGGTCGGGAGTTCGAATCTCTCCGGGTGCGCCATATAACAAAAAATCATCAAAACAAAATAGTTTTGGTGGTTTTTTTTGTGCTAAAAATCTGGTGAAATGTAGCAAAGACTTTAATTAAAATGTTTGGGGAATTTCTTGTTGTTTCATGCTAAAATAAAACGAAATTTTAATTCATCATACATCATGACCAAGTTTATGAAGCAACACCAAAAAATTTCTCAATCACCAAAAACCAAAACTGTTCAAGATGAGCCAATTGTTATCTCAGGCCCTGTGGTTCGTTTATTAACCATGTTGTATGATGGCATGCTTATTTTGGCGATGTTGTTTTTAATGGGGCTTGTATTATCAGTGGTTGGTACGCTGATGTTTTTTGAGGTGGGAGGCAGTGCTGCTGATGCAAAATCTTTGCCAGTTTGGTATCAAAACGGCGTGATGACCCCTGCCTTTGTACTGACTTTGGTGGGGTTTTATGGCATATTTTGGCGAAAGTCTGGACAAACGCTCGGTATGCAGACTTGGCGACTAAAAACCGTTACAAGAGATGGTCAACTTTTGACTTGGGGTGATAGCTTTAAGCGTATTATCGGTGCGTGTGCTGTGCCATTTTTATTTGCGTTGATAGGTGCAATGGTCAATGGTTCTCGTTTGGCGATTCTGCTGAGTGCTTTTTTTGGCTTGATGTTTAATTATGTATTTTGCTGGTTCAATCGTCGTGGTTTATCGGTGCATGATATTTTGTCCAACACCATGACTTTAAAGGTGCCAAAATTTGAGCATGAAGGTCTTTTTGCCTCATTAAGGCGTAAGGGTTTGAATAAATAAAATGGATTGTGCTAAAAAAGCGTTCATGAAATTCATCATGAACGCTTTTTTTAGATGACCTTTGAGAATCGGTTGGTGTGTTTTTGTGTGAGATATTCATCAAACAGCATGGCCACACTGCGTCCTAAAATCCTTCCCTTTGGTAAGATTTCAACACCTGATTCATTGATGACAACCAATTCATCATCTGCCATGTCGGCAAGCTGAATCAGCTCATTATTAAAATAACTTTTTGCATCAATGTTAAATTTTGCGTTAATATCGGCAAAATCTAGGCGATCATGGCATAAAAGATTCATGATGACATAACGGCGAAGTTTGTCTTTGGCGTTAGATTTGATGTGCTTGACAGCGGGCAATTTGCCATCATCAATCATGTGTTTATATTCAGTCAGGTCGGTGTGATTTTGAAGAATATCTTGGCCAATTTGACTGATGGAGGATACGCCAAAGGCAAGTAAGTCACATTCACCAAGGGTGGCATAACCTTGAAAGTTGCGATGCAGTTTTCCTTCTCGTTGAGCGATTGCCATGGCATCATCTGGACGGGCAAAGTGATCGATACCGATGTATTGATAGCCTGCATCGTTGAGTGTATTGATGGTATTGCCAAACATGACCAATTTATCAGCAGGGCTTGGCAAGTCTTCGTTTTTGATACGACGCTGGGCGGCGAACCGTTCTGGCAGGTGTGCATAATTAAAAATCGATAGGCGGTCAGGGCTGATGTCGATGATTCGTGCTACTGTATCTGCCATACTTTTTATTGTCTGGTGTGGCAGGCCGTAAATTAAGTCAATGTTGATTGAGCAAAATCCAAGTTTGCGAGCATCTGCCATTACTTGGCGGATTAAAGACTCTGGCTGGATACGATTGACAGCAATCTGCACTTTTTCATTCAAATCTTGCACGCCAAAGCTTAGGCGGTTAAATCCCAACTGTCTGAGTGTGGTCAGTGTATGCTCCCCAAGCTCTCGTGGGTCTATTTCTACTGAATAATCACCATCTGGGGCAAACTCAAACTCATCTTGTAAAAACTCCCAAAGTGCCACCAATTCATCATCACTAAAAAAAGTCGGTGTACCCCCACCAAGATGTAGCTGTTTGACGATTGGATTGCCATTTAAATAGGATTTTTTGTGCTTGACCTCTTTGATGAGATAATCTAAATAATCGCCAGCATCGCTATTTTTTTTGGTAATGATTTTATTACAGCCACAGTAATAACATAGATGACGACAAAATGGAATGTGAAAATACAGTGAAATGGGTGTTTTGGGATCTTTTTTTGCTAAAATCTGTTGTTCTACGCCATCAGCGATGGGCAAGAATTCAAGTGCGGTGGGGTAGGAGGTGTATCTTGGACCTTGTCGGTTGTATTTTTTAATTAAGGACTCATCAAAGTGTACATCGCTAAAATGTAGAGGTTGATGATTGGCATAAGGATTCATGGCTCGCCCCTTTTTTTAGCATTTGTTTTTAGTTGGTATGTTTGGATTATTATACCTTGCTTTTAATGGGTTATCAATTTATCGGGCAATATTTGCTAAGATGTTTTAAAAGAGTGATTTGCTCATTTTTTTAGCGGTGTGTTTTTTTATGGTGCTGATTGTGCGGTTTTGATATGGGTGATAGGTGGAGGTTTGGTTTGCTAGTGATGATCAGATGGGGGCTATGCTCTGGCAGTTGTGCTAACAATGATGATTTTGGTTTAAAAAAATAAAAACCGCCCATCACGAGCGGTTTTTATTTTTTTAGTACAGGTTATTTGACTTATTGTCTATGCTTTAAATATTCCTGCTCTTTTTTGGCATCTTCTGCACGCCATTTAGCAGTTTTCATCTCATCAGCAGTTGGGCGTTGCTCAAGATTTGGCACACTGGTAATGCCCATTTCATTCAATGCAAACGCCACAGTTGTTAGTTCATCCTCTACGCGTTCGGCATAGGTGTTAGGACCATGGCCATGATCTTCAGAAGCACTTAACAAAGCAGGTCTGTCACAACTTTGAACCTCTTGTAGCTTGGCAGCAAAGCGGTAGGAGTGTGAAGGTACGACTCGGTCGTCTCGTTTTGAGGTCTGAATGAGTGTAGATGGGTAGCAATTGCCTGATTTTAGGTTTTGATAAGGTGAATAACTCATCAAAACATCATACACATGGCGACTTTCCTCAGGTGTGCCGTATTCTTCCATCCAAAATTGGGTGATGCCAGCTTTTTCATGACGAAGTTGGTCAAGTACAGCAACTTGTGGGAATGCCACTCGGTATTTGCCAGGGTGGCGAACCATCGCTGCACCAATCAGCAAACCACCATTTGAGCCACCAATGATGCCCAAATGATCAGGGTTGGCATAACCTGCATTATTTAGATAATCAGCAGCAGAGGCGAAGTCATCGTAGCCTACCAAGCGTTTATCATGTTTGGCAGCATTTTGCCACGCATCACCGTATTCACCGCCGCCACGAATGAAGGCGTGTGCCCACACACCACCGTTTTCTAGCCAGATGGCATTGGCAGGAAAACCAAACACTTGGTCATAGATAACCCCATAACCACCATAACCATATAGTAATGTTGGGTTTTTGCCGTCTAATTTGATGCCCTTTTTGTAGCTGATGTTCATTGGGATTTTTGTGCCGTCGTTGGCGGTGTAAAATACCAACTTGGTTTCAAACTGGCTGTCATCAAAAGGCGTCAGGTCGAAGCGACGAATATCCAAGAACTTTCCTTTGGCAATACTATACTTGTAGTCTGTTGATGGTAAAGTTGGATTGCTAAATCGGAATTTGATATAGTTTTCTGAGGCTTCTGGGTCATGCTTTTTGGCTTCAGCGTCTTCTTCCTCATCTGAAGAGTCATCAACGACATTGCCTGAAAGCTTGGAAATATATCCTGCACCTTGTGCTGGGGTCAGATCTTTACTTTCTCCTGTTTTGATGTCTATAAGAATCAGGCGACTCACCCCATCTTTTAGATAGCTCACCAAGAAGTAGCCATCGCCTTCTTTGTGATAGTAGGCCTCACGCATGATGTCGTATTCAGGCGGTGTGGTTAAAAATACCTCACGCTTATTTAGGTTGTCAAGATTGATTTTGATGATCTCGCCCTTGCGGTTATTCTCACCGCTGATGATATAGGCATCGCGTGTCTCTGGATCAAAATGAACCAGTTTTGCTAAGATGTTATTATTAAAAGATGGATTATTTTTGAACACTTCATCAAAGAATTTCTTGCTGTGCAGGCGATAGCTTAAATCTGTTTGACGGTCTTTAATATAAACGGAGTCAGCACTGTTCCAAGTGTCCATGACGATATAGCGTTTGTCCTTGCCTTCAAAGGAGATGCTATTGATACTAGCTCCATCAACATGCGAAAGAGGTATGGCGATAGGATCGATGAACTTTTCCTTGCCAATGTCACGGTAAAAGACCAATGAACGATGCTCTTCAACCGCTCCATAGTAGATGGTATCATCATCGAACCATTCTGCAGCAGGGTTTGTGCGATTGATGCGACCGATGATTGGGGTAGCAAGTTCACCTGTCTTGGTGTTGATGATGTGCAGGAACCAAGGGTCAACATCAGCACTGCCTTGTCTTACAAAAAAAGAAATGTAAGAACCGTCTTTGCTGGCTTTGACACTGCCACGAATGGTTGCTTTGCCATCAGGTGCTTTCTCGCCATCAGCAGAGATGTTTGCCTCATTGACAAGCTCGGTCCGTGTACCATCAGGAGCAATTCGCTCAATGCGAAAATAACCATCGCTGTGGCGATACGATCGAATCTCACCAATGTCTTTGCGATAGATTCTCTCAACGGTGTGTTCGACATTTTTTAGAGCGTCGACATTTTTTTTGAGCTGTTCATAAACAGGTAACTGTTGAATGTAGCTTTCAGTGACGGCATTTTGGGCATTAACCCAGTCATTGACACGGCTTGAGGTTGGTGTTGGAACGGTTTGCAAGTACTCGACAACTGCTTGGGTAAGAGGCTTGTCGTCTTCTTGAATGGTGCCAATGAGGTTGCGTTCTCTATCTTTACTGCTCTCTTTAGCAATACGAGCATCAATATTATCGTAGTCTTCCAACCAGCGATATTTATCAACATGAGTTGCGGCAGCATAATGGTCAATGCCATCATCAGGTGCATGAGGATTGGAGCTGTGTACGGCATTTCTTGTAGAAGCTGTATTGGCTGATATGCCAAATTCGCCATACAAAAATGGATCCAGCTGTTCTTGATGAATGGGTGTGTGTGGGTAGTTTAATTTTTTTACTTGGTTTTTGTCATCTTCTGCATGGGCCATACCTGCAGATAGGCAAGCAGCCAAAGCAAGAAAAAGCGTGCTTAATTGAGTTGGTTTCATTTACAATTATTCCTATAAGTCAGTCCCTCAATATGACCATCAATCACATTGTAAAAATGCTCTTGATGGTCATGTGATGGGTCTTAGAAAGTGAAGACAAGTCCAGCACGAACATTCTTATCGCTAAGACGGCTGATGTCTTTGCTTGCAACTTTAAATGTGGTCTCTTCGATATCATAACGGGTGTATAGACGCACATTAGGACGCACACGGTAGTCAAGCTGAACATAGCTTTCTTTGGTATCGGCATTGTCAAACAGATGAGTTTCATCACCATCTACATAAGAATAATATTGCTTGGGATCATTAGGATCAAGGGTTCTAAGGTCTGTACTTAAAGGTTTTGCACCTTTTTTAAGCTGCGTGCTGGCTTTTTTGATGCCATGACCTGCACTGACTTGGAAAATAGGGTTGATGTCATAAGCAACTTTTGCACCCAAGTAGTCGCTGGTTTTGGTGTCAAGTGGCGTTTTTTCATCTTTTGAGAAAGTCTCTTTTTTGCGACCAATATCAGCAGCAACCAGCAATTTGCCTACTTGGTATTCAACAGAGCCAGCCACACTTTGGGTTTGGGCGGGGTGTTGGTTTAGGGTGTTATTAATCCACCCAAAATCAACCCGATTGCCACCTGAGTTTAAAACAATAGGCGTGTATGCTGGATTTGCCTCTTTTTGGCTATAACCCAAGCCAAAACGAACACTGTGGTCTGCTTTGATTGGGTAGCGGTAGCTTAGTGAAGCACCATAGCCTGATTTGATGCCAGAGTTATCATCTTTTCGTACATCATTCACACCAGAGAAGCTGTAATAAGCACTGGCGTGCAGTCCTTTTTGGCCATAGTAGTCTAAGCGAAGTGCTGAGGTGCTAAATATGTCAAGTGGTGTGTCAGTGCCTGTGCGATTGACATAATTGGTGTGTAGGTATTGACGACCCAAGCTGACTGCACCAATGCCCTTTTTGTCAATTGATAAGCTTGAGTTTGATAGATACATATTGCGACTGTCGCTGTATCCTAGACCAATGTTGGCAGTGGTACGCCAGTCATTAGGCAGTTTTTGAGAGGCACGAAATTCCACATAAGAAACCCCTTGATTTTGTCCCAATCTGGTTTGTTTGTCTGTAGCATCTTTTGGAGTCTCTACAGGTGATACTCCGCCATCGCTGTGCCAATCTTCACCATCACCATCGTTTAGGATATGGTGCTTGGCATCTTGGTTGGTGGCTTGCATATCAATCTGACCGTTGATGTCAAGGCTTAGACCGTCTTTGGTGTACAAATTATACACAGCATGGCTGCTCATGCCAAGACCAATGACACTGAGGGTTAAAGCAAGTTTGGTTAAGCGAAAAGTGGCTGTATTATTCATATAAAAAGTCCTTTAAAATTAAAATGAGAAAGAAGCACCAACAGAAGTATAAAGTCTATCACGCTTACTAAATTCACCCTCTGTAACATAGTTCTTGGTTTGGGTGTTTGACACCTCACCATTTAGGCTGATGTTTTTATATAGCTGATATTCTAGCTTGGCAAGATAGCGATCTTGTTTAACTTTTTCAAAAAATTGAGCTTCGTTTACATTTTGGTGTTTGGCCAAATCTTTGAAACTAACAGCTTTGCCATTGGTGTCTGTCTTATGAGCGTAGCTTAGAGTGCCACTCAGGCGAGGCGTAAATTCATAGGTTGCTTTAACACCATATACTTTGGTATTTAAGTTGTCCCACCAAAAGCCATTGTACTTGTTGTTTCTTTGGCCATAATCTAAGCCAAGTTTTAGATTATTGTCCTGCAAACCGATGCCCACAAGATAAGATTCTCCCTGACTGATTTCCTCAGCATAATAAGGGTCTTTATGTCCTTCGCTTTTGGTGTAGCCTGCCGCCAGCGTTAAGTTGTTTCTTGCCCCAAAATCAAACTCATATCCCGCTGAGACACCGCTACTTTTATGCAAACCAAACTGATAGCGACTGTTGACATCAGGCGAGGCATTAAATAAATGGTAGCCAGCCAGTGTTAAGTTGGGTATTTTGGTGTAGCGAGCTGAGATATTTGTACCTCTGCTTTGGAGAATATTGTCAACATCGGTCTGCTTGACAGGCAAACGAGTCCAGCCATCACCAACAGTAACACGACCCAATTCTCCAAATGATCCAAAATCGAGTGATACACCCCAAAGCGCACCGTAGTTAGTACTAGAATTTTGGTTGTAATACAGATAAGTGGTGCCGCCTAATTTAAGTTTTTTGGTCAATGCTTGAGTAACATACAGCTCAATGCCTGCATCATCAAGACCTTCTGCTTTGAGACGCTCATCGGCATCTTTACGGTCTTGGTCAGCCAGTACATCTGCTAATGTACCATCTTTACCATAAATGGCAGGGTCTGCCATGGTATAGTTAAACTTATCTGAAGTGGTGCTAAGCCTAGGATTGACACTACCACCAACATATAATTGTAGACCATCTCGGACATTTGGAGTGCTGATCCACACACTGTGAGCAGGCATTGCCAAAGCTGCCAGAATGGAGATGAATAAAAATTTTGAGGTAGATTTAAGTTTGGTGTGGGGGGTTATCTTAAGCATAAAAATTCGGTTCTCCTTAACAAGTAAACCAGTCCTAGCGGTGTCTGTAAATTTAAAAAAAGCAGTCATGGCAAGAAAGGGTCTTAAGACAAATATTACCAAAAGTGCTCATTTAGTAAAATGATACAAAACTCTTGGTTTGTTTAGATTAGCATGACAAATATTGAAAATCAAGCAACAATTTTAAAAAATAAATAATAAAAGCCTGACTATCTGTTTTGTATGTAAATATTTGTGATCAACAGCCTGATTGATGTGTGTCATGGCTAACAATAGCACGGAGCGTCAAGCTTGTATGTGAGTTAAAGTTTAAAACTGTTGATGTTATTTTGGGCTTTATCAAGATTGCCTGACATGATAAGCTTTAGATTATCGATGGCACAATCTAGTGCTTTATCAATACTGATGAAGTCATTGCAACTTGGCTTGGACAGCACCCAACCACTGACTTTGCTGGCGTGCCCAGGGTGGCCAATGCCAATGCGTAGGCGATGAAAATCAGCACCGATGTGCGGTACTATATCTCTTAGTCCGTTATGCCCACCATGCCCACCACCTGTTTTTAGGCGGATACTGCCTGCATCAATATCCAATTCGTCATGAGCGATAAGCATTGCATTTGGTGAAATGTTATAAAATTTTGCCAAGGCAGCGACAGCAAGCCCAGAGCGATTCATGAAGGTATCGGGTTTTAATAGGCGTACATCTTGACCAAAAATCATACCACGACCAACATGACCGTGGTATTTTTTATCATGGCTTAGGTTGATGTTAAATTGCTCGGCAATTTTATCAATAAACCAAAATCCTGCATTATGGCGAGTGTCTTTGTATTCGTTGCCAGGGTTGCCAAGTCCAACGATGAGTTTTATGGTCATGTCTTGTCTTTATGAGTAAAAAAATTACCGATTATTATAGTTAATTTTTAATAAAATGAAAATAAATTGGTAACAAAAAAGCCAGCAAAATTTTGCTGGCTTTTGAATCATTAGAATGATTTACCCTGATGGTTGTATCATTCTTCTTCTTGGCTTTGTGCATCTTCAGCAGGTGCTTCAACAGCTTGTGCTTCAGTGCTTTCTTCTTCGCTCTCTTCTTCAACTTTTTCTACAGTTGGTGCTTGCATGCTAACAACGGCGTTGTCTAGTTCGCTGTCGTCATGTAGAACCAATGTCAAGCCTTCTGGTAGTACAACATCGCCTAGGCGAATGTTGTCGCCCACTTCTAGTGCAGCCACATCAACTTCAATGAATTCAGGTAGGTTGCGTGGTAGGCAAGTTACTTGAATGTCGTTCATCAGCTGAGTAAGTACGCCACCAGCTTTTTTGCCAGCTGATGCTTCTTCATTAACAAACTGTACAGGTACATTAAAGTTCATCTCTTGACCACGAACAATGCGTTGGAAGTCAGCGTGTAGCGGAAAACCCTTTGACGGATGGCGTTGTAGTGCCTTGATGACCACTTCGTGCTTTTGACCATCTAGCTCAATGCTGATGATGCTAGAAAAGAACGCGTCTTCTGAAATGGCTTTAACTAATTCATTTGTTTTTACGCAAATAGAAACTGGCTCACCTTCACCACCATAGATGATGGCAGGAATTAGATTTTCTTTACGCAGGCGGCGGCTCGCACCTTTGCCCTGCTGTTCGGTAGCGCGTGCTACGGCATTTAGAGTGTAACTCATGATGATTCCTTAAATGGGAAATGAATGAAAGATTTAGGCTTGCGACCAGCCTAATCATCTTCCAAGGCAGTTGGCAAAAAAGAAGGATAACTTCGCTTTATGCTTGGAAAATTAGCCATCAATTATACTAAAAATTTTTATCATTGGCAAAGGTTTTCGTGCTGATTTGAGCTTATTACCAAGAAAAGATGGTTGTTTCATGGTTAATTTTGGTAAAAATATTTAAAAAATCCACCATTATTGAGAACAAGTCTCATATTCTTTATCTATTTTGGAGGTTTTTGTTATATAATAGATAAGTTTGTTACAAAAATAACACGCCTTGAATGATGTTTGTAATGATATGGCTCATATCAGCAAAAAAACAAGGCGACAAGACTGAATTTTTGCTTAAGCTTTTAAGTTTGCAAAAAATGCTTTTAACGGTTAAAAAATTTTAAGGAGAATGTCATGAGCAATGTGGCTTCTGGCGTATGGATTTCTCTGGCAATCTATTTTCTATTGATGATTGCTATTGGGGTGTATGCTTATTTTAGACAACAAAACGATGTTGAAGGCTATATGCTTGGCGGTCGTAATCTAAGCCCTGCGGTGGCTGCATTGTCGGCAGGTGCGTCGGATATGTCAGGCTGGTTGTTGCTTGGCTTGCCAGGCTATATGTACGCCTCTGGTATTGTCAGTTTTTGGATTGCAGGCGGTTTAATGGTTGGTGCATTTGCCAATTATCTATTGGTTGCACCTCGTTTGCGTATCTATACCGAATTGGCAGACAATGCAATCACATTGCCTGACTTTTTTGCCAATCGTTTTGATGACTCATCACACGCATTGCGTTTGGGCTCTGCGTTGGTGGTGATTTTGTTCTTCACGGTTTATACGGCAGCAAGCTTAGTTGGTGGTGGTAAGCTGTTTGAAAACTCATTGGGTTTGTCGTATGAGCTTGGCCTATGGGTAACGGCAGGCGTGGTTGTGGCCTATACATTATTTGGTGGATTTTTGGCGGTGTCATTGACTGACTTTGTGCAAGGCATCATCATGTTGGTTGCTATGTTACTTGTACCATTTGTGGCTTTTACCCAAATCGGTGGTATTTCTGAGGGGTTTGCGGTAGCACAATCAGTTAATCCTGACTATCTTAATATCATGAGTGGTGTGAGTGTCATGGGAGCAATCTCTTTGGCGGCATGGGGTTTGGGCTATTTTGGTCAGCCACACATCATCGTACGTTTTATGGCACTTCGCTCACACAAAGATGTGCCAACAGCGTGTGCCATTGGCATGAGCTGGATGATTTTGAGCTTGATTGGTGCGTTGATGGTGGGTCTGTCTGGTCTGGCATATATTCATAACCAAGGCATGACCTTAGATGATCCAGAAACCATTTTCTTGGTATTTTCACAAATCTTATTTCACCCACTGATTTCTGGTTTCTTGCTTGCTGCAATTTTGGCGGCGATCATGAGTACCATTTCAAGCCAACTTTTGGTAGTGTCAAGCTCACTTACTCGTGATGTATATAAGTTATTCTTGAATAAAGAGGCTTCGGAGGCACGACAAGTTTTGGTGGGTCGTATCTCGGTCGTTGTGGTGTCAATCGTTGCCATCATCATTGCAGGTGATAAAGACAGTTCAGTATTAAAACTGGTATCGCACGCTTGGGCGGGCTTTGGTGCGGCATTTGGCCCTTTGGTATTGTTTAGTTTGATGTGGAAACGCATGAACCGCCATGGGGCGTTGGCTGGTATGATTGTCGGTGCTTTGACGGTGATTATCTGGGTATATGGCGGTTTTGAAATTAATGGCCAGCCTGCCAATGATGCCATCTATTCTATCATGCCAGGCTTTGTGTTTAGTGCCATTGCAACTGTTGTGGTAAGTTTGATGACAGCACCACCAAAAGCCTACATTGTTGAGCGTTTTGAACAAATGGAAAAAATCTTAAAATAAAGATATCGATCCATAAAAAAAACACCGCATTGACGGTGTTTTTTTATTCATTGGTGATTGAAAGACTAATAGTAAAGACCAGTAGTGCAGTATAAAAGGTATAAATAAAAAACCCATCGGCTTGATGGGTTTTTAAAATTGATAAAAACCTTATGCACCATAGTCAAACAGTGCACTGATGGATTCTTCATTGTTAATACGGCGTAGGCTTTCTGCCAGTAGCGATGCGATGCTTACTTGGCGGATTTTTGGGCAGGCTTTGGCAGCATCTGATAGCGGAATGGTGTCTGTAACAACAATTTCGTCCAATGCTGAATTGCTGATGTTGTCAATCGCCTTGCCTGATAGGACAGGGTGAGTGATATAGCCAACCACACGGCGTGCACCATTGTCTTTTAGGGCTTGAGCGGCTTTGCACAGCGTGCCTGCGGTATCTACAATATCATCAATGATGACGCAATCACGAGCGTTGACATCACCGATGATGTGCATGACTTGTGATTCGTTAGCACGAGCACGACGCTTGTCAATGATGGCAAGGTCGGTATCACCAAGCAGTTTTGCCATGGCACGAGCACGCACCACGCCACCCACATCAGGCGATACAACCATGAGATTTTCGTAGTTTTGCTGTTTTAAATCGCTGAGCAATACAGGCGTGCCGTACAGATTGTCCACAGGCACATCAAAAAAGCCTTGAATTTGGTCTGCGTGCAAATCCACCACCATCACACGGTCAATACCAGAGATTGACAGCATATCAGCAACCACCTTAGCAGAAATGGGCACACGAGCCGAACGAGGGCGTCGGTCTTGGCGGGCGTAGCCAAAATAAGGAATTACCGCTGTGATACGACCTGCACTTGAACGACGAAGTGCATCAGCCAATAGCACAATCTCCATGAGATTATCATTGGTTGGTGCACAGGTAGGCTGTAGGATAAATACATCTTTACCACGCACATTTTCTTTAATTTCGATGGCAATTTCACCATCAGAAAAGCGGGTAATGTCGGCTTTACTTAGAGGGATATGAAGATGGTCAGCGACAATCTGAGCAAGCTGTGGATTTGCACTACCTGAGAAGATGGCCATGTATGACATATGATAATCCTATAAAAAGGCTAAAAGAAATAAAAGAAAAAATCTTAGTGTTTATTTTAACATTTTTATACAAAATTTGCATCGCTTTGGTTGATTTTCTTGTAACTGATGCAGGCTGTTGGTTTTTATATGGTGTGAAAATTAGGTCAAGGCTGGATAAAACAAAAGCCAATTCCGAAGAATTGGCTTTTGTTTCAAGCTAGGCTTGAATATGGCAGAGGTAGCTGGACTCGAACCAACGAATGTCAGGATCAAAACCTGATGCCTTACCAACTTGGCGATACCCCTAGATAAACTTTTAAAAAAGTTTAAAAATGGCAGAGGCGGCTGGACTCGAACCAACGAATGTCAGGATCAAAACCTGATGCCTTACCAACTTGGCGACGCCCCTATATAGGCGGATAATTATACCGAAAAATTTATATTATGCAAGTATTTTTTTAAAAAAATCTAAAAAAAATTATTGATTAAATTTTTCTTTTGTTTGGTGATCATGAACCATAAAGGCTACTGCAAATGACTGCACGGCACGGTGCACTATCTCGCCATCGCTCGGCGTGCACCAAATCATCATCAGCTAATGGCAAAAATACTGCACTGCCTGTGCCTGTCATGCGTGGTGTTGAGGTGCTGGGTAGAGCGTCTAAGTAGTTAAGTGCGATTTTGACAGGCGGGCTGTCGGTGCTGGCAATGTGTTCAAAGCAGTTGTGAAATGGTGGGGTGAGCTTGGCGTCAAATGCTGCATATTGTTGCTGTAAATCATGAATCAGATGAGTATTTTTTTTAAGATTTGGGTGTCTGAAAAAATGTGCAGTGGCAAGATGTGCGTTTGGCATGAGTAATAGATAATGGCGTTTTGGCAAATCAATGCTTGATAGTCTCTCGCCGATACCTGTGGCGATGGCGTCTGAGCGATGAGTATGGGCAAAGATAAAAAATGGTACATCAGCTCCTAAGGTGGCAGCGATGCCAATCAGCTGTTGGGTGGATAGATTAAGCTGCCAGAGTAGGTTGATGGCGATGAGTGTGCTTGCACAATTTGATGAGCCTCCTCCAAGACCTGCTCCTGTGGGGATATGTTTTTTAAGGGTAATGCGTACAGATTTGGCATGGTTTGGATAATGTTTGGCAAGTGTGTAGACGGCTTTAGCAATAAGATTATCGTTAAGAGTGTCCGTCAGATGATTGGCACCATGAAGTTGTAATAGCTCGTTGCCATCACATAACATAAAACTGAGCTCATCGCCAAAATTGATTGCACGAAATACACTTTGTAAATCATGATAGCCATCGGCACGCTTGCCTGTGATGTGTAAAAATAAGTTTATCTTGGCAGGAGAAATTAGGCAAATTGTTTGCATGTCAAAATTATTCATGTATGAGCCGACCAAATAAGGTCATTTGTGATGAGTGATGGTCATGATGATGCGATGACCGTCGGTATGGGTAATGCGTAAACGACTCGGTGTTTTATCCTGATCTTTGTATTCAAAATACGCCGTCCAATCACCATTGATGGCTTTGATGAGTCTATTTTGCCCATCTGTGTCCTGACTGCTGTCACTTGGGGCATTTTGCCCAACTATCCAATGTGGCAATTGGCTGATCGGTGCTTGCCAACCTGTCGCTTGTTGTAGTAGCTGTTCTGGGGTATCGGCGGTGATTGGGCCTGTCAGTTCATTATCAACAGTGGCAGTGCGTCCATCAAAGCTGATGGTTGTTGTGCCAATCCCTAATGCACCGACCAAACCAATCGCAAATCGCTCGCCTGCTTGTTTCCACGAATAAAATGCTGAACCTGATTGAGTTTTGCCAGTTGATGTGCTGGCGATGCCAATTTTGCCACTGATATCAAACTTTATTGGTGCATTGATGTTGTGGTCAATTGATGGGGGCAAAGGGGTCAGAATTGTTTGACAACCTGCCAAAAATACTGTGCTGACAAATAAAATGCCCACACACAATGGGGCAAACAAGCGATGGGGTTTTTTGGTGTTGTTCATGAATATTTTTTGAATGTCCTGTAATATTAGTGAGCAGATCATTTGCCCATCTTGTCAATAAAGTTGGGTAATATTGGTGTTGGGCCGATTGTTTGGGTTATTATCGTTTGGGTTGTTAAAGTCGTATTTGGCTTGCAACTCTGCTAATATTTTTTGAACCATGTCCTCATTGCCCAAGCCCTGATAGGCACGCAATAGCAAAATCCCTGCATTCAAATCAAGCGACACTTCATAAGGTGCTTGTAGGTGGCTGATGATGGCTTGATAGTCGTTGTTTAATAGGGCGTTTTCACTCAGTAAAATGAGTGCGTTTAGTTGCAAATCTTTGTCATACAAAGGATCGTCAGCACGAGTCTGGCTGATGGCTTTGGCGATAGCAAGGGCGTTTTCATCGTTTGGATTGGCGTGTAAATTCAGCTTGGCCAAAGAAAGCTGATAGGCCAGATTGTGTGGGTCTAATTTGACCAACTTGGCGATGATGTCTTGCTTTTCATCATCGCCAAGTTCGTTTTCAAGCAATTGATAGCTGGCAAAAAGTAAGCGGTCATCATTGGGGTATTGGCGGTTTGCTGTGGTTAAGATGTCCTTGGCAGACTCAGTATCGCCTTGGCGTAAACGGATTTCAGCTTGCAAGATGTAGCTGTCGGTGGCATAAATTTCGTATTCATCACGCAGACGCACGAGTGTAGACATGGCGGCCTCAACATTGTTGTCAAGCAAATAAAAACCTACAACTTTGGTGCGTGCTTCTAGGACATTATCGTCATTTTTAACTTTTTCATAATGCTGTCGTGCGTGCAGGGCATCACCCAATCGCTCATAACCAATGCCTAGATAATAGTGTGCCTGACTGGCAAAGTCAGGATTTTTGGTCAATGGTGTGAGCAGTTCTATGGCTTGTTTGTGTTTGCCGATGTCAAGCCCTACAAGCCCTGCTAAGAGCGTAACATCAGGGTTTTGGGTGTTTTTATTGGCAGTCAATAGTAACCGCCAAGCGTCTTGTAGGTTGCCTTGGCTGATGAAATGACGAATTTCGTACAAGTACAGCGATGTTTCTTGGGGTAGGGCTTTGCGTTTGGCGTGCAAAAATTGCCACAGCTCATCTTTGCGTTTTGCGATGTTTAAGATGTCAATTTTTAGGTTGATGAAAGCCAGATTATTCGGCTCAGCTTTTAAAGCATTGTTAATATGAAACAGTGATAATTCATACTCGCCAAGTCGCATCAGCAGACCTGAGCGTAGTGCTGCCACCGAAGTGTTCTTGCTGTCAATCTCCCGCAAAGCGTGCAAAAGTGCTTGTTGGTCTGTGGGCTCGTTGGGAAAAATGCTACCAAAAATCTGTGTCAAATCTGCTTTGGGGTCGTATTTTAAAATCATCGTAAGCATTCTTGCTGCTTGATTATAATCATATGCCTTTAATGCCAGATGTGTTATATAAAACCATGCAGGAATGTGATCAGGGTTTTTGGCTTGCCAAGTATTTGCAAAGACAAGAGATTCTTGTGGTTGCTCATATTCAATAGATAGGCTGAGTGCTCGCTCAAAAACTGCAGTGGCATTGGCTTTGAATGATTCGGCTTTATAAATCGCCAAAGCCTGCTCAATATTGCCACGGTCAACAGCAAACTCTGCCATCAATAGTGCATATAAGTCTGGCGTATCCAGCGTTGGCACATCTTCTTTGGTTGAGATATCATCAGCCAGCAAGTCAGTTAGGCTGTGGTGTGCAGGTACATAGTCATCATCTTTACCATCATCAATGAGCTGAACTGGCTCTTCTTCTACCAAATCATCATCTTTATCGTTTTGATTATTTTTTTTATAAAGTGGCAATAAAATCTTTAATAATGGGTCAAATACGCCTGCATATACAGGTGTGATGTTTGGTAGCAGTATGGCACAACAAAATATGGCAGTAACCACGCTTTTTGAGCGTTTTGTTTTGGCAAATAAGGCACCCAAAGACGGTGGTTGACTGTCTTTTTTGGTGGGGTAAAGATGCTGCCAGAATTGTAATTTCATTGTGGTTTAGAGCTTTATTTGGTTGGTGCTTGACATTGCAACAAAAGAGTGGGCTTTTTGACTCATCTATTATAAGAGGATTTTTAATAAGTGCAAGGGGAAATGATGTTTATTGCATGGTGGTTTGTTTTGGTTTTATTTCGCCAAATCCATGCTTTTATCAGTGATTACCATCAATCTTATCACAAATTGCCCAAAAGCTGTTATAATAGCGGTTTTATTGTTATTTTATTGTTTTTTGGCAAAAATTGCCGTCTGCCATCAATTTAATCAAGTCAAAAGTAAAGTAATGAGATGAAATTAGCCGTCATCGGAGTCAATCACAAAACCGCACCTGTCGAGCTTCGTGAGAAGTTGTCGTTTGGGCAGGATTTGCCGTGTGCGATTGATGAGCTAAAAGCACTGACAGACGGTGTGGTCATTGTCTCAACCTGTAACCGTAGCGAAATTTATGCCAAACTGCCCAGTGATGCAAATACGGTTGGTGAGGACGATGATGATGCATATTTGATGAGCGAAGCTGTACAAAAGTTACGCCATTGGCTGGCGGATTTTAAAGGCTTGAGCCTTGATGAGATTGCACCATTTTTATACATTTATGAAAACAACCGAGCTTTAAATCATTGGCTACGCGTAGCAGCAGGACTTGATTCAATGATTTTGGGCGAACCACAGATTTTGGGGCAAATTCGTCAAGCGGTTGCTTTGTCTCGTGAGTATGGGGGCATGGGGCAGGGTTTTGATTGGCTGACTCAGCAAATCTTTGCTGCTGCACGCACGGTTCGCCGTGATACCAAGGTGGGGGCACAGGCGGTAACATTGGGTTTTGCTACCGCCAAGTTGGTTACACAAATTTTTGATGAACCAAATCAACTGACTTTCATGCTGGTTGCAGCAGGTGAGATGAATCGTCTGGTGGCACACAATGTGGCATCACTTGGCGTGGGCCGTGTTATCATTGCCAATCGTAGTCGTGAGCGTGCTGAAAATCTAGCGATGGAATTGGCGAATATGGCAAAAAATGCCAATCGCACCATGCAGATTGAGCTTGTGCCACTCAATCAACTTGATGATTATTTGCCTCAGGCAGATGTGGTGAGCAGTTGTAGCGGCAGCATGAATGCACTCATCACGCATCAGATGGTAAAATCCGCCTTAAAGACCCGTCGCCATCGGCCTATGTTGATGGTGGATTTGGCCGTACCACGAGACATTGAGCCATCTGTGGGTGAGTTTGATGATGTGTATTTGTATTCAGTTGATGATTTGCAACATGTCATCGCAGGCAACCTAGAAGAGCGAAAGCAAGCAGCAGTAGAGGCGGAGCTTTTGGTCAGTCAGCTTGTGCTTGATATTGAGCATCAAATGCAGGTGCGGACTTCACGCACGCAGATCGCCAGCTATCGCCAAACCGCCGAAAATCACAAAAAACGCCTACTGAACATCGCCTTAGCTCGATTGGCTGATGGTGATGATGCCACCGAAGTGATGACGGAGTTGGCGCGCACTCTCACACAGACACTTGTGCACGCTCCATCTAAGCTGATTCGCCATACCGCTCAAACCGCCGAACCTGATGTGCTTGATATGATAACGCACACGCTAAACCACGCCTATCGTGATTGATTTTTTTAAATCTTTTATTGAATGGTTATTCATCTAATAAATGATCAAGATTTTGTGCAAATTTGGCATTTGCCTGATTTGATGGTTGATTTTTGTCCATAAGATTGATAAATTGACTGACAAGACGGCTTGATTATTTTAGGAGAAGATGATGCCTGCTTTAAGAAAAGATATTGACCCAAATGGATTGCTTGAGTACTCTGTGGTTTATACGGACCGTGCTTTAAATCATATGTCCAAGGCATTTCAAGCTGTCATGTGTGATTTATCAAGTGAGTTAAAATCACTATACAATGCTCAGTCGGTTGCCATTGTGCCTGGTTCTGGAACTTCTGGCATGGAAGCGGTGGCGAGGGTCTTTGCTAAGGATAAAGATGTTGTGATTATCCGCAATGGCTGGTTTAGTTATCGCTGGACGCAGATTTTGGAGGTAACGGGCGTGGCAAAGTCAAGCAAGGCGTTTTGTGCCAGCCATGACAAGGCCGAACAAGCGGTATTTGCTCCTGCTGATATTGATGAGGTGGTGGCATTTATTGGTAAGCACAGGCCACAAGCGGTATTTGCTCCACATGTTGAGACTGCATCTGGCATGATGCTGACAGATGATTATATCAAGGCATTAGGCAAGGCGATACATGAAGTGGGTGGTGTCTTAGTGATTGATTGTATTGCCTCAGGTTGTATGTGGCTGGACATGCAGGCACTTGGGGTTGATGTGCTGATTAGCGCGCCCCAAAAGGGTCTGTCTAGCACGCCATGCGCTGGTCTTGTGATGATGAATGAGATGGCTTGTGAAATGGTTTTGGCAAGTGTGCCAAGCAGTTTTGCTCTGGATTTAAAAGCATGGCTAAATATAATGATGGCCTATGAAAAGGGCGGTCATGCCTATCATGCAACCATGCCTACTGATGGGCTAAGACAGCTAAGAGATGCTCTTTTTGAAGCAAGGGCGGTTGGTTATGATGTCCTAAAATCCGCCCAAATCAAGCTGGGTCAGGGTATTTTAAAGGTACTAAATGATAAAGGCATCAGCAGTGTTGCTCACCCAGACTATCAAGCAAGTGGTGTGGTTGTGTGCCATGCACCAAACGAGGCGGTGCATAAGGGTGTGGCATTTGCTGAGCAGGGATTGCAGATTGCTGCAGGTACGCCACTACAAGTGGGTGAGCCTGAAGGTTATCAGAGTTTTCGCATTGGGCTATTTGGGCTTGATAAGCTGACCGATGTTGATGGAACAATTGCACGGTTTAAAGCGACGGCGGACAAAGTATTTGCCTGATAGAAATTGATTATATCAATCATAAACCCCCTTTGGTGAAAATTACCAAAAGGGGATTGGTTTATCAAGTAGCTAATCAATAACCACAGGGTAAAATGGTTTGCCCCAATTTCTGTGTGGATTGTCCAGAATGATCTGTATGACGATTGGAATGATGCTCTTTAGAATTTGGCAGGCATCTTGGAGCTGTTTGCGATTAATACTGCTGTCATAGGTCGCACCACCATGAACGATTTGATTTCTTAGGGTGTAAAGCCTATCAAAAATCACAATCATCATTGCATCAGTATCTTTGTTAGACAGGGCTTGATAGGCTTTTTTGTTGGATTTTGTAAAATCTTCCTGCCATGCCGTCTGACTAATTTTGCCATTATGATGATCCCAAAATGGCTGAAATACATAGTGATTGTTTAACATGGTACGAATACTTTGAGAGAATTTTTGCCAGATGAGCTGATAAATATTTTTATCTTTATCCAACTGACAGATATGACGCAAAAATTCTACAAAATTATACCTATCAGAGCTATGTGTGCCGAGCTCTTTGGCATAAATGGCATTAAAGCTAACCCAAAGACTGATGAACTGTATGTCCAAATCATCTTGGCTGTTTTCTGCTTTTTGTAGCCAGCTTAGAGCACGATGCAGGCGTAGGTTTAGGTTGTCGGGACGGTTGGGTTTGTCATTGGTAAATTGGGTGTAGATATTTTCATAGCTCACGGAACTCACCTTCAATAATCTCACCTTCTTGTTTCCACTGATTGAAATTGGCTTGTTGATTCACAATATTGTCCTGCTCTTGCTTTAAGCTATTCACCGCCTTATCCAAATCAAAAAATCCATCAAAAAACATCGGAATAAATTTATTGCTATCAATAAAAGCCAATAAATCTTTTTGTTGTGACTGCAAATCATCTCTTAGGGCCTCCATTGCAAGCTGAAATGCTTCTTCTGCTTTTTGTTTTTTATACGAATCATAAAATTCCATTGCAACGCCTAAAATTGCAATGGCACCATTTAGGTTTTTTGCAAACTTAACTGCTCCATAAGGCTTAAATTTTAATGCCTTGGAAAAATCAAGACCTGCCATACTAGCCATAGAGCGAATACCATCTCTGACTGCCAAAACGTGAGCATTATTTATTTTTACATTTTTTACAAGGTGGTTTAGTCCTTGCTTTGCCATTTTATTCACAGCACTGTCAATATTATCAATATCAGCGTTGAATTTAATTACCTGATCGTTCAGTTCATTGGTAATACTCGCTGTTTCATTCAGCAAAACTTGATTGATAGCACTTTGCACTAAACAGCCATCTTTGCCAAAATTTAGATTATAAAAATTTTGTGCTGTTTCTATACTAACGCCATCGGCTTGTATGAAAATATCATCAAATAAATTTCTTAAGCTACTTTTAATATTCACACGTGCTTGCTGAATTTTTTTGCTTAAAAGCTGAAGTTCATTATACTTTAAATCGTATAAATCATTTAACTCATTACCTATTTTTACCAACTCATGATTTTTTTCTTCAATCTTTGGCACTTCTTGCAATAAAATATCGTTAATAATTGACTTTTGAGTCTGTACTACGACATTATCGAGCCCACCGTTTTGTACAACAATATCCTTAGTGGCTTGTTGCAAAGTATCAATATGTGATAATTGGCGAAATTCTTCTAGATTCTCAAGCCAATACTCCACACCTTCATCAAAAGGATTAGCGGATACCGCAACAATATGTAACGCATTTTTTTCTTCAATAGATAAATTTAAAAAATCGTTTAAACGCTTAGTAACATCATCTCTTTTTATTTTTAAACTGTTTTGATAGTCTGTCTCATCTTCAACATCAGCCACTTCATCAAAACGACTTAACACGAACACAGTTCTTGATAATAAATTCAATTCTCTAAATAGCCAAATTAAGTCTTCCTTATGGCTTTCTTTAATTGGATTACTTGAATTCATTACATATAACACAATATGTGCTTCACTGACATACTTTTTGGTAATGTCCTTATATCTTTCAACTTCATTATCAGAACTTTTTTGCTCTTTGTAGCCGTACAAGCCAGGTGTGTCAATTAGTACACAATCATCGTCAATCTCATAAATCGTTACTTCGTTTGATGATTCTGAGGCGCTAATTTTCATTGTTGATTTATCAATTTTGCCAAGCCAAGCGGCAGCAATCGATGTTTTACCTTCAGAAAATCCACCAATCAAGGCAATCTTTAGTTTTTCATTTTGTTTCAAATCAACCGAAGCCTTAATTTTTTCTTTAAGACTGTTGGGTGGTTGTAAACCAAATTGCTGACCTTTTTGAATAAACTTCGCTAGTTTCTCTGTTAATTTACCCAAAGCTTGTTGTCTTTGATGATATAGTTGAATAGTGTCATTCATGATAGCACTCCGATTAGTTAATATCTAGTTTGGCAGATAGTCTGGTTAGTGAAAGAATTGATGATTCTAAATTTTTATTGACTGATTTAATATTAGCAACAATACTATCAAATTGTTGCTTTATTTGTTGGTTTTCCTGTATCAAATTTTGAGTTATTTGTTGAATATTCTTACTAACTCCTTTTTCCATTTGCTTAGTGACTTTTGGTAGATTGCTATCAACATTTTTCTTTTGCTGGGATTTTTTGTAATCACTAGAGAAAAATCCCCACACAGATTTAACAAAACTAAAAATCAAGCCGAGTGCTGTTGCTGAAATCGCTACCCAACCGACGGGATTCCACCATATTGCCATACCAATACCAATAGCAACACTTATCAGTCCCATTTTGTTAATGCCATTTGAAATATTAAAATCTAAATCAAAGTCAAGGCTATTATTCATATCAAAAAAATTTTGATAATCTGAGCTTAATTTTTGTATATTATGCATCAATTCATTTTGTGTCTTTTCAATATTTTCACGAAGTTCATCAAAAACTTGCCCAAACGAGTCTTTTAATGCCACTTCAAAATCATTTGATTGAAATTTTAAAATATCATTAAATTCAGATTTAAAGCTATCATTGCTGACATCTGAATCGATGTATGCATATATCTCTTTACGGACACAATTTCTAAAGTTATTAATTTCAGTATTTTGCTTAGCCGTTAATTGCATTTCAACTGTTTGAAAATGACTATCAATATTTTTATTGGCTAATCGTACTTTTTTTGTGATATCTTGTTCAAATAATTTTGAGGTCTCTAACGCAAGTTTTAGTTGTTCTGCTGTTTTGTCTAAGACAACTTTCACTTTATTAAAATTACTCTTTTTAATTTTACCCTGAGCATTATAAATAATTTTTTCAGTTAGCAATTTTTCTAAGTTATCAAGTTTTGATGCTGAATATAAACCATCAGAATCGGTGTTTTCCAAAAATTTTTTTTGGTAATTAAAATGTTGTGATAGAGGAACCAGGCATTTTGCCTGTGATAAAAATGCGGGTAACCCTGCTATTGATAGCAACCCTTTATAGTTTTGACCTAGGCTTTGCTTTAATGTAGTCTCAAATTCATCAAGGGCATTTTTTTCATTATCGTTAGAAATCAGGTTCTCTTTTAAGGCCTTAGGATTTCTTATAGACTTATTATAAATTGCCCAAACTTCCGTTTGACTGGTTAAGTAACTTTTTATTTTTTCTAAAGTTCCTTCATTTGGTTTACCATTTTTATTAATAACATATATCACGGCATGAGCCTTTTGCACAGCTTTATTAATTTCTTGAGTAACAATTTTTTCGTTGCCTTCGATACCTGGCACATCAAAAATGCTAATGTTTTGATTGCTAATATTAAATAAATAAGCTGTTATATTTTTTGTAAAGTCGGACGTACCATCACCAATAATACCACCATCAGCATAAGGCTCTAATTGCTTGGTTTGGAATTCAAAGCTATTTAGCCAGTTTGTTAATTTAGCCGATACGTCGTTTGCATTAGAGATTTCACCTTCAATTTGGTTTAGTTTATTTGATTTTTCTTGTTGCAGTTGGTTGATTTTTGGTTGTATATGGCTAAGTTCCTGATTCATTAATTCGCTAATTTTTTCGGTTGACTCATCTTTCTTTGTCAACTTATTCAGACGATAGGTTGATAAAATAAACTCTTTCTCAGCATCAGTTTTTCTTAAAAAATCGATCATTATATAAAAAAGCTTTTCAAAAAATCTTAAACTCTCTTGCCATTCTGCAATGTCATTTTTTGGTTTGTGATGCTTTTTTTGTTTAATCTTTGGCTTTCTACCAAAATTAATGAGTTGTTGCCGAAATTGTTTTTCGATATCGTTTTTTTTATGCTGAATTTTTGAAATATTTTCATTAAATGTAGCATGGATTTCTGATTTTTTATCATTTAATCTATAAAGTAATTCTTGAATGCTATTTAATTCTTCTTTTGCATCTAAATATTTATCTTCAGATAAACCGAGTTGATTGGCTAAATTATTAAATTGTTCTTGCTGTTCCAGCTTGGTTTTCTCTTTCATTAAAATACGCAGAGTTTCAATTAAAGTTGATTTACCTGCTTTGGTTTCCCCAAAAAAAGCAATAGAAAATGTATCCCACTCAGCATTATTTTCTAGCTGAATGACAGACCCGTCAATCTCGCTTTGAACTTTTTGCAAAATCTCAGCAGATTTTTGATAGCTTTCTTTATCCATTTTTGTATTGCCTTGAACCTTACCTAAATCTTGGACAATAACATCAACCATATTTTTTACAAAACTATAAACAGTTTTGGGATTTTCTATATCCAAATTCCTGATTTGAGACACAATCTTACTCCAAAAAGTTAATACAAATTCACAATCTATTCAACTGAATAAATTTTTCCACTTCTACAACAAATTCTGACAGTCCAAATTTTTCCAATTCACTTTTTAAAGCAAGCAAACTGTCCTTATCCACACCATCATCATAAAAACCCAGCATGACACCAAGTTTATCTTTTCTAAACAAACCATTTAACTTGCCCGCAATCGCAAAAAACTTTTTGGGCGGCCCTGGTGGAATTGCATTTTTTCTGCGATTATAGAGATGAGAGCCAGGTAAGGTGGTTTTACGGTCAAGTGCGGACATTTCACGTTTTTGATAATCTACCCCTGCCATCACCATTTTTGCTTTGACAAATAGTGGTTGCAATCGCTGTAGCAAATCATCAGGCAGCATATCTCTTAATTCGTTATCCATCAACATAAAAATCAACGCCTGCTCATAGCTCATTTTATTCTTTTTACTACCCGCTACTCGTTGCCACCGCCAGCTGTACGGCTTGTCATCTTTTCGGCATTCAAGCGGAAAGATGTTTGCCAAAGCATTTAGGTCTCTTTGCACAGTGCGTTCTTTAACATCAAAGCCCAAATTTTGCAAATGCCTCAATACATCATCGCTAGATGTATAGTTGCCTTGCCCGATTAAAAACTGGATAATCTGCCATTGTCTTTTGATGTGATTTTCGTTGGTTATACTCATTTTGTTTCACTAAGTTTGTTAAGTTGTTAATAAAATAACAAAATCCCCACCAAAAATATAGGCATTTGTCTAAAAGCTCCGTCATAGTATGTCGCAACACTGTCTGTTGGCTGTTTTCTTTGGTAAAAATTTACGATATGCTTACAAAATTAAACCAAATAGCCATATATAAGAATTAAACTCTTAGTATATAACTAAAACTCCCTGTACATCAAGTGGTAAATGTCTAATATTGCGTAAAATTATGCCAATAAGATGACGGCCATGAGTGATGATAATCAAAAAATTGCAGAACGTATCGGACAAATGATTGCTAAATATCGTAAACAAAAGCGGCTTACTCAGGCTGGGCTTGCTGAAAAGATGAATATCAGCAATGATGCCATGTCCAGAATGGAGCGGGGTGGCATCATGCCCAGCATACCACGATTGATACAGCTTGCAGAGATTTTGGATTGTAAGACGACGGACTTTTTGATTGGTAGTAGTCCACGGCTGATAGATCAACTTGAACGCATGCACGATATTTTGTCCAGATTAGATGAGCTGGAGCGAGAGAAATTTTTAGATATGGTGGAGAGTATGGTAGATTGGCACTTAAATCATCGGTGAGCTATAGGTGGCGTCATTGATGTTTTAAAGCCGTACAAATCACTGTTTGGTGAGATTTGTTGTACCAAATTAGATATTATATGGGGGATCAGACCCTGCCCTACAGCCCATGCGGTAATAATGACTATACATACAAACCTATTTGGAGCATTTAAGCGGGTTTTTGAGCTGTCTAACGCTTGGCTGTCAATTTGATGGCTGAGTCAAATTCACCACTTTCTTATTGATACTGTATAACTAAAGACTGCCAGTGCAAGCAGGGTTTTTGTATGGTTTTTTTGGCGGGCGTGCGATTGCTCTAATGTGATTATGATTGATAGGGGTTGATGCCTTGTTCACTACATACTTCCAAGAACCTGTGTAATGACAACGCCCCTTGCTCGTATAAGTCGTCTGTGCTATCACCATAAAAGCCTGCACTGCCGTTTAGTCCGATGAACTCCCCATAAAATAAACCAATCTCACTGTCAAAAGTGATGATGGCTTCATGGTCATTAATTGTCATGGTGTTGGTCATTGTTTTAGCTCCGTTGGTGCGATGTTTGTACCATCAACTCGTTTTTTTACACCTACCCTCTCCATTTTGTTGGTATTTGGGTTTGGGTGTGGTCTAAAATGGCTTGTGGTATTTTGATGTTTTTTAAGATATTGACTTGTCTGGCATCACGCCATAGTATCAATAAATATTATCCAATGCAAGTATCGATACCATAAAAATCTCAACAATACAAACATAGGCTATTATAAATAACATAGCGCAATTTGACGATACGGTCATTAATCTGCTCAAAGACGGCCTGTTTGCTAAATTACCTAGATTTTACTCACACTTCTGGCGGTTTGGTATTTGGCAATGCCCTTATCAATCACATTGATAATCTGACAATACGACATCTCAAAAATCATATCAACCAATTCACGGCTGTAGATTTTGGGCTGGTGGTTTTGATGATTTGGGCGGCATAGTGGTTCTTGCTATGCCAAAAAAAGCCCTAACGGTAAATTTATTTACTGTCAATTTTACTGTTAAAAACTTGAGCTTGCAAGCAAACCATTGATGTTTTTTGATACGCTTTGAGACAATGACAAGGCATTAAAAACCCCTGTAGGTCTTATGCTACAAGGGTTTGAATGGGGTTTTTTATGTTGTTTGATACGGTGTGATAATGATTGATTTTACTGCTAAAAATCCAGTTTGGCGGAGACGGAGGGATTCGAACCCTCGATACGCTATTAACGTATACACACTTTCCAGGCGTGCGCTTTCGACCACTCAGCCACGTCTCCAGTCTGAAGTATTATAACGCATTTTTTTGGATTTGTCTTAAAAATTTTGGCGATTGTTTTAATATTTGTTGATTGACTATGATGCACAACAAACCATCAAAAAAGCCTTGATTTACAAGGCTTTTGATTTTGGTATCTGTTAGCATAAGTTGTACCGTCTTAGGTGTTACATTTTATGTAACAAAAATGTAACTTTTTATCTTGATTAACCTTGATTAACCTTGATTAACCTTGATTAACCTTGATTAACCTTGATTAACCTTGATTAACCGTGTTTAAGTTTGCCTAAGATTATACAACAAAAAACCCCTGAAAACTATTATTTTCAAGGGTTTTTGACTAAGTTTGATTAACTTTAATTTTCTTTGATTTATGTAAATGGTGGAGATGGCGGGAGTTGAACCCGCGTCCGCCAGCACTACGCCCATAGTTCTACATGCTTAGAATCTGTCTATGGCTTTAATCCGCACCGAACCGACAGTCAGGATGGATTGGACGATTTGCTAAAAGTTTCGCACCTGTCATCGCAACACTAACAGGCACTATCCTTTGTGCGTTCGCTTCGGGGTGAGCAACCAGACCAAAGGCAATCTGTGCCGACCCAAGTAGCCCTTAGGCTGCTAGAGCGTAAGTTTCGTCGTTTGCGACTATTTTAATTGGTATTGTATTTACAAGAGATTACCACTCTTGACATGCACTATTGAGTTTCATTACCAGCGTCGAAGCCAGAACATCCCCAATTCTTAGTATCCTAACAAATAAGCTGCCAAATTGCAACGGTTTGAATGTAGTGTTTTGTATCTTGGTATCAAAAACTAACCTCTTTGCCAGATTTATCAATGTAGTAAGCATGATTGTCCTTGATAACAAAGGCGGTGCCATCAATGAAATTGGCAGGTGTATCATAGATGGTGGCAATGACCAGCTCGCCTTTGGGATTGATGTAGCCGTATTTATAGCCATCATCAACTTTAATGCCGACAGATGCCAATCCTTCGGAAAAATCCTCTGCTGTGTCAAATCTTGGTTCAACGATAATTTTACCATCTTTATTGATAAAGCCCCATTTGCCATTAACCGCCACACGCACCAAGCCATTTTCAAACCAATCACCAGTATTAAGATAAATAGGGGCAATGACAATTTTGCCTTTTTTGTCAATAAAACCGTATTTGCCGTTTTGTTTGATCTTGGCACGACCTTCCCAAAAGCCCCATGCGTTAGAAAATTGTGGCTCTATGATGATTTTGCCCTTGGGGTTGATGTAGCCGTATTTACCACCTTTTTTGATGAGTGCCAAGCCATCATCAAAGTTGGCTGCCATATCAAACTGTGCTTCAATGATGATTTTACCTTGGGCGTTGGCATAACCATACAGATTGCCTTTTTTGACGACAGTGAGATTTTCGTTGTATTGGCAGTCTTCGCTTTCGTGCAAAAATTGATAGCCATCAGATAGGGTGATTTGACTTTCGCAAGCGATGGCCGATTCTGGTAAGTTGAGTGGTTGTGATTGCATGGCATGGCTGACAGTACAAGACAAGATGATGCTTGTGGCAAGAGATATTGGTATTGGTTTGAGTGTTGCTGGTTTCATAATCAAATATCATTAATCAAGTTGTACCTATTGTATCATGACAAAACATCGATGACAGCGATTTTTAGGGCATTTAGTTTATCACTGCTTAACACTTGTTTGTGTTTATCACTTAAATAAAATATATCTTCGGCTCGCTCACCCAGTGTCGTAATGCGTGCACCGTGCACCTCAATATTAAGCTGGCTAAATACATTACCTAATTTTGCCAATAGTGTGGGGCGGTCTTTGGTGGTGATGAGCATCATGTGTTGACCTGAGCGAGTTAATGATGTCGCTTCGCTAAATTGTACCTGTGTTGGTACGCTAAAATGTCTAAGCTGTCTATCCAAACTAAAACGGCGTGGTGCAAATTTACTTTTGCCATCTTTAAAAGCTCTGCTTAGATTGTCAATGAGCATTTGCCTGCGAATGTCGTTGGTTAAGATGTTGTCTTGTTCATTGCCAGCGCCGATGGCATAGCGGTCAATCAAGACATAAGAGTCTAGTGCGGCAGATATGCCATCGATGTCTGCAGTTAAAATTGTTGCATCTAGCACGGACAGCCCCATCTGGTCAAGCACATTCACTGTTGCGGCAAACAAATCGTCTTGGTCTTGTGTGCAGATGAATAGTTGCACTGCATTTAATGCCAAATCAGAATGCCTGCGTAAGGAGATTATGGGCTGATGTTCTTTGAGTTGACTGGCATGGGTGATGACTTCTTGGCTTTGCCATGCAATGTCGGAGTGTTTTTGCTTTAAGAAAAAATCTTCGCCAAAATTTGTCCATAGCGTATCAATCGCATCATTTGGTGCATTCATCAAGACTTTTGCTCGTTCTTTGCGGTGAGTGATGACAGCGTCTTTATCAATGACTTCCTCACCAAGACTGAGTACACGGTGGGTGCTGATATAAAGCTGTTTTAATAACGATGCACGCCATGAGTTCCAAAGCTGTGAATTGGTGGCGTTCATATCAGCAACTGTCAATACATAAAGATGGTTTAGATGTGCAATCGTCCCTGTAAATCTGGCAAAGTTGCGAATCACATCAGGGTCAAAAATGTCTTGTTTTTGGGCGGTTAAAGACATGGTTAAATGTTCACGCACCAGCCAAGCCACAAAATCTGTATCTTCATCTGACAGCCCGTGTAAGCTGGCAAATTCACGCACATCGTCTGCACCAAGTTCGCTGTGGTTGCCACCACGCCCCTTGGCGATGTCGTGAAAAATAGCAGCGATGATGAGCAGGTCTTTGCGGTTGATTTTTTGATACACCTCGCCAACTAGGTCAAATTTTTGTTGATATTCAATATTATTCGCATCACCAAAGTGGTGTAAAATCTTTACAAGTAGCAGCGTGTGCTCATCTACTGTATAGCGATGAAATAAGTCATACTGCATCAGCCCCATGATTTGCCCAAAAGCAGGTAAATAGTTGCCCAAAATGCCATATCGTTTCATGATTTGTAGGCGGTAAAAAAGCAAGTTACTCTCTTGTAAGTTGGCCAAAAACAGCGTGCGATTGATATGACTTTGACGATAATCATCATCAATTTGATGGCTGGCAAGGCGTAGAGCACGAAGTGTGCTGGCGGCAATCTTTTTAATGCCACGCTGCCCCATGATGAGAAAAATTTTTAGCAAGTTTTCAGGTTTTTTGATAAAAATATTGCCATCTTTAGCGGCGATTTGTGCGGGTGAATTTGAATTATTTTGGCTGTTGGTTTCTGCAGTTTGATGTGCTTGGAGGATTTGATAAAAGTCTTGATCAATACTGATGTGATGATGATTAAGCGTCAGATGGGACTCTTGATAGTAGGCACACAGCATCTCACAAAGGGCAGCAACTTGCATGGCGTGTTGATAATAAGTACGCATCATGTTCTCTAGGGCGTGTGTGAGTATTTTACCATCGGTTGAATCTGACAAAATATTTAGGCGTTTGGCGATATTTTTTTGTTGGTCAAAAAGCAAGCGATCATCACAGCGACCTGACAGCATATGCAGATGATGACGAATGCACCATAAAAATTGCTGGGCATTTTTTAGGTCAATGAATTCATCATCACTGATAAAGCCCACCTTGACCAAATCTGCCAAATCATGCACGCCATCAAAATAAAACTTGCCAAGCCAAACCAAAATATGCAAGTCCCTAAGTCCACCAGGGGCGTTTTTGATGTTGGGTTCTAGGTTGTACTCGGTGGCGTTATGAGCCAAATGGCGAGTCTTTAATTCATCAAATTTGGCATAAAAAAAAGTCTTGACACTCCATGCTTTTTTTATTGACTGCATGGGGATATTTTTAAGATGAAGGTTGCCTGCAATGAGCCGAGATTCAAGCAATGCCGTGGCGATGGTGTGATCGGTAACGGCAAAAGCGGTGTCTTTTACTGTGCGTACACTGATGGCAGGTGTGATGCCAATGTCCCATAGCACCGCCACAAAGCGTTCAATGGATTGTTCAAAGGGCTGTATTTCATCGCCCAAGATGAGTATGTCAATGTCGGATTGAGGAAATAGCTCCGTGCGTCCATAACCGCCAATGGCAAATAAGGCAAGGGTATTGGGCAGGTGTTGATCAAATAGCTTGGTCAGTAACAAATCAACAGCGTGTGTGCGTTGTTTGATTAAATTGCCAATCTGGCTGGTGGGGTCGTCTGAAATTAATAACTGTTCATCAATTTGGCGATTTAATTCATCAAGCCATGTTTTGATGGTTGTGCCATCAAAGGGTGTGTTATCGGCTGGCTGATTAATTTGCGGTAAGGGTGGTAGGGTTGCAAGTGCATTCATGACGGTTTAAAAATTGAAACATTGTGGCTAATTTTAGTTTTATTTTTTTAGTTTTATTGCAACTTGATGGCCTATTGATTTATTGGCTTATTGGGTGGATATTTTAATGGATAAAAAATAATCCATTAAAATATCTTGTGCTTGGCATTTTGATTGATGGCTTGATTGGTATGCCATTTTAATTAGGCCATGCTAAACAATTATGCACGCAAAAAACTTAAATCCTCACCTTGTCTTTGTGTGGTAACAATACAACCATTGTCAGTAACAATCAGTGTATGCTCCCATTGGGCGGATAGTTTGCGGTCTTTGGTGATGGCAGTCCAACCATCTTTCATGATTTTGGTTTGCCACACGCCTTGATTAATCATAGGTTCTATGGTGAGTGCCATGCCTGTTTTTAGCTGTACGCCCGTGCCTTTTTTGCCATAATGTAGCACTTGTGGTTCGGCATGAAATGTCTTGCCAATGCCATGCCCACAAAATTCACGCACGATAGAAAATCGTTCAGGCTCAACCACCTCTTGAATGGCAGCACCAATGTCGCCAAGATATGCACCATTTTTGACAGCCTTCATGCCAGCGTACAGGGCTTTTTGAGCGGTGTCGCAAATGCGTTCTGCCATGATAGACCCCTCGCCAATGATCCACATGGCCGAAGTATCGCCATAGTAGCCATCTTTGATGACAGTAACATCAATATTGATGATATCGCCATCTTTTAAGATACGCTCATGGTCGGGCATACCATGGCAGACCACATGATTGATTGAGGTGCAAAGCGTAAATGGATAACCTTGATAGTTTAGGCAGGCGGGAATGGCATCTTGAACTTCGGTAATGTGCTTGTATGCCAAATCGTCCAAAAAACCTGTGCTGACACCAGCTTTGACATGAGAGTCTAGCATCTCTAATACTTCTGCGGCCAAACGACCTGCGATTTTCATTTTTTCAATTTCTTCGTTGCTTAAAATGGGGATATTTTTACTCATGGTTTTTTACTCTATTTACTCATGTTTTTTTGCTCATAAACGAACTTGGTTGCACACTTTTAGAATGAAAAATGGGCGAATCTTAACGCCCATTTTACTAAAAATTGACAAATTTTGCTTAGTTTTTCAGTGAAAATTACTCTTCATCTAACAAATCTTGTTCTCGAGCTGCCTGCAATATGTTGCTAGAACGATTGCCCGAGCGACAAAAAATGTGTAATGGGCGTTGAGTGGCATTGAAAAAATCGGCAAATTCTTGTACATGATTCATGTCAAGCATACCACCAGCAAAGGCAATTTGTTGATAGGCGATGTTATGTTTGGTGCAGGCGGCTTTGATTTCATCAGAAGTTGGCTGACCTGCTTCTTCACCATCTGGTCGGTTGTTGATGATGGTTTTTACGCCTTGTTCGGCAAGATTGACAACATCATTGGCTGTGATTTGTCCTGAGATGGTGATGCGAAATTCTGGGGCGACTTCGGTCATTTTTTATCCTTGTTGGTGCTTAAAAGTTGGTACTTAAAATATTAAAAATATGAGCATGGGGGAAAAAGATTAGATTACCTTGTTTTATGGTTTTTGGCAAATGGTATTTTATGATAATGATTATGATAATAAAAAAGACAAAGCTTTATTCTGAGTGTGTCATGACCATGTGGTCAAACGCCCAAAAAATCCTAAAATATCAAGATGGTATTATGATAAAATTGACAAGATGCCAGCTCACGCCAGCCATAAGGATCATTATGAAAGCATTGTTGAAGTCAGTACTGCAAAACGCCCTACAAATCAGCCAAAAACCATCTGCCAAACTGCTTAATAAATCAGCCAAAAACCTCAACCAGCCGAATCAACCAGCCGAACAAAACGAGGGGCATCTGGCGTATCCACACCTGCTACGCCCGTTGGATTTGGGTTTTACCACAATAAAAAACCGCATTGTCATGGGGTCAATGCATACAGGGCTTGAAGACAGATTTTTTAATTATGCAAAGCTTGCGGCGTATTTTGAAGAGCGTGCCAAAGGTGGTGTTGGGTTGATTGTTACAGGTGGCATCTCTCCTAATCGTGAAGGCTGGCTGACCCCATTAGGTGGCACACTCAATACCTTGGGTGATGTTGTTCATCATGTGCGTGTTACTCGGGCGGTGCATCGACATGGGGCAAAGATTATTTTGCAGATTTTGCATTCAGGTCGCTATGGTTTCCACCCCTTTGTGGTGGCGCCAAGTGCGATTAAGTCGCCAATTTCCCCCTTTAAGCCACGCCAAATGAGTGTGAAAAATATCCATGCAACGGTGCAGGATTTTGCTCATACAGCAAGTCTTGCCAAAAAAGCAGGCTATGATGGTGTGGAAATCATGGGTTCAGAGGGCTATCTGATTAACCAATTTTTATCAAAGCGCACCAATCAGCGTACCGATGATTATGGCGGTAGCCTTGAAAATCGTGCCAGATTTGCCCTTGATATTGTTCGTGCTGTGCGTGAGCAGGTGGGCAAGAATTTTATTATCAGCTTTCGTTTGTCTATGGTGGAGCTGGTAGACAACGGTATGGTTATGGAAGATGTCATCAAGCTTGCCAAATGGTTGGAGGACGCTGGCGTAACTTTGCTAAACACAGGCATCGGCTGGCATGAAGCTCGCATACCAACCATCATAACCTCTGTTCCTCGTGGCAGTTTTGTGCGTTATACCGAAGCGGTCAAACAGGCGGTTGACATTCCTGTTATTGCCGCCAATCGCATCAATATGCCCCAAACTGCCGAAAAGATTTTGGCAGATGGTCAGGCGGACATGATTCAAATGGCACGCCCATTTTTGGCAGATAGTCATTGGGTGAATAAGGTAGAGCGTAATCAAGTGCATCTAATTAATACCTGCATTGGTTGTAATCAAGCGTGTTTGGATCATGTTTTTGATCATCATCGTGTCAGTTGCTTGGTAAATCCTTTGGCGTGCCATGAGAGTGAATATACCATCAAATCTACCAAAAAGCCCAAAGATATTGCTGTCGTTGGTGGCGGTGTGTCTGGTATGATGGCAGCTTTGACAGCAGCGCGTCGTGGCCATCGTGTGGTATTGTTTGAGGCCAAAGAGATATTGGGTGGGCAATTTAATTATGCAAAAGTTATCCCTGGCAAAGAAGAGTTTTTTGAGACGATTCGTTATTTTCATGCACAGCTGGCCTTGCATCAGGTTGATGTTCGTGTCAATACAAGCGTAACTCGCCAAATGCTAGATGATATGGCGTTTGATGATGTGATTGTGGCAACTGGCGTCATGCCAAGACAGCTTGATATTGAAGGGGTGAATTTGCCAAATGTGATGAGCTATGCTGATCTGCTGTCGGGTAAGAAGGTGGCTGGCAGGCGTGTGGCGGTGCTTGGGGCTGGTGGCATTGGGTTTGATGTGGCGGAATTTTTGGTGCATGGGTTGGGTATTGATAGGCAGATCAATACACTCAATCATCAGCCCCATGGGCAGACGCCAGATGAATTTTTTAAACAATGGGGTGTAGATGGCAATGCTCACTATACAACTGGTGGGGCATTGGTTAAGCCGTGTCCTGCCAAGCCATGTCGTCAAGTCTATCTACTTCAACGCTCTGAGGGCAAGCTTGGAAAAACTTTAAATAAGACCACAGGTTGGGTGCATAAAGCTGTCATTAAACAAGCGGGCGTGAAGCAAATTGGTGGGGCGACTTACAACAAAATCACTGATGAGGGTCTGTGGATCACCGTGAATGGTCAGTTGCAATTATTGCGTGTGGATACGGTGGTTGTTTGTGTGGGGCAAGAGTCGGTCAATGCACTCATGCCTCATGTTGGCGATGCACCGCACGCACAGTATCATGTCATCGGTGGGGCAAAAAAGTCTGAACGCCTAGATGCCAAGCGTGCGATTAAAGAAGGCTTTGAAATTGGGCTTTTGGTGTGAGCTAAAATGTGAGCCAAAACTTGGTTGTTGATATGACAACTTAAAACTGTAAGGCTGATTTTTGTGCATTTTTTTTTGGTGTATGATGCGTATCATCTTGAAATGCTGATATGTTTTAGTCATATGACAATGGTTGTGGGTGATGGTTGGCATTGCCATGCCAGTTCATCAATTTGGCACATCAATTGATACTGGTAATGTATGATTAGGAAAACTAAGATGAATGTCTTATTGTTAGGTAGTGAATGCTTTAATGGTGATACAGCCGTCATCACAAATGCAGGGCAAATTTTGCACATTAAAACCGTATTAAAAGCCAAAATTGGCGATGTTTTAAAAATAGGTCAGCTTGGTGGCCATTTGGGCATTGGTGTATTGGCTAAATTGAGTGATTTTCAAGCGGTGTTTACCAATGTTGTGCTGGACAAGTCGCCACCTGCCAAACTTGGCGTTACTCTCATGCTTGCTTTGCCACGCCCAAAGGTGTTAAGACGGCTTATCATAGATATGACAGCCATTGGGGTTGATCACATCATTTTAATCAACAGTGTCCGTACTGATAAAAGCTATTGGGGGTCGCCCCTGCTTGGTCGCCTTGATGAGTTTATCATAGAGGGATTGCAGCAGGGTGTAGATACGATGGCCCCAAAGATTACCCTTGCTAAGCGTTTTAAACCTTTTGTTCAAGATAGCTTGCCAGCTCTTATCACGCCAAATCGTGCGGTGGTGTTTCACCCCTATGATTCTCAGGGTTTTGGTGAATTTTGTGGTAAAAATGACTTGCCTATTTTTGTTGCTATCGGTGCAGAGGGCGGATTTGTGCCATATGAGATTGAGCTATTAAGGTCAATTGGTGTTGTCTCTGTGGCTTTGGGCGAGCGAATTTTACGCACCGAGGGTGTGGTTAATGCGGTACTTGGTCGCTATTTATTATGATGATTAACAAAGATTTTAAATCTTGATGACGGCAAATTGGTGTATGGTTAGAACGCTATTTATGGCAAATATTTTGCGGCAAATATATTGAACCAACCATTAGAATTTGGCGACAAATTTTTGGTTGGCTTGGCGTGAATCATAACACCAAGCCCAAGCCGTTTAAGGCGATGAACGGTTTTTACCTGCCAAAATGTGCAAATACCGCCCCATCAGACGAAATGGCATGACTTGTGAATATTTTAGCTCCATTTCAATGACGGCATCATCATTATTTAGCCCACCACGCTTTAAGGGCGTGTAGTCTGAAAACACCCGAATGCCAGAGTGAGCATAAACGGTATAACCGTAAGATGACAGCCAATGTTCGACCGTGTTGTTATCAACAGGGCTGTTTGGTGTCAGGCTGTTGTTGTCGGCAGGTTTTGGTTTATCGAGCTGATAAAAGTTTCCCATAATCAGATTGCGATAAACCAGACTAGCAGGGTTATAAAAACACAGCGAAAGCACACCATCATCTGCTAAAAACTCATCAAAAAAATCCATGATTTGTTCAGGATTGCCAAGCCATTCAAGTACGGCATGACATAAGATAAGATCAAATTTTTCACCTTTAATGGTGCTTGGTAAATCTTGATAAGGGCAAGTGATGAAGCGAAGATTTGCCAGATTTTCATCACAGGCAGTCTGGCGTGCCTTGTTTAGCATATTGGCAGAAATGTCGTTGATGGTGCAGTGATGAGTTTTGGCAAGTTGTAGGCTAATCTGAGCAAGTCCTGCACCAACATCAAGTATTTTTAAAGGTCTGCCAAGTTTTTTGCCAAGCTTTGCTGTCATCTTGTCAATGTCTCGGCTGAGTACGGCCAAGCGGATTTGTCCTTTTAGACCGCCATAGATTTTTTTGGCAAAGTGGTCGGCAATGCAGTCAAAATTGCGGTCGGTGGGTGTGATGATTGGTGTAAAAATTTCATTCATGATGTTGTCGCATTTTGGTAATAATGGCGAATATTTAACAAGATTTGGGTTTGAATTGGGTTTTTGTCTGGGTTTGTGCTCAAAAAGTCGTGATGGCTGTGTTATTGCTGTGTTATAATAACAAAAAGTATATCGGACGGACTTTGTGTGTATTTTATCATAAAGCAAAGCTGTGCGGAATTGTTAAATTAAAAAAGCAAATAGGTATTTTATGAGAAAAATCAACGCATTAAGATATGCTGTGAGTGCATCTTTGGTGGCTGTGGTGCTGTCGGCATGTGGCAATAAAGAGGGGCAGTCTGCTGAGCCAGAAATGGAAGTTGCTGAGCCTGTGGTTCAAGAGATTCAGGTTGTCTGTGATGAGCCAAGTTTGCGTAACCGTCTGGTTGATGCTCTGCAAGCAGGCTTGCTTGACAGTGCTTTGATGGCGATTCAAAACTACGATGATGCCATGCGTTTGGGATTGGAACAACAAGTTCGTCAAAAACTTACCGAGGTGAATATTGACCTACAAAATGTCGCATCGTCTGGAGCGACTTGTAGTGCTGATGTGCATTTTACCTTGCCTGCTCAAACCATGACTCATGCCAGTCAAGCCTTTAAAAAATCGGGTCTTGCACCGCTTGATGAGCAAGCCGCTGAGATTGGTTCGGCACTCATTGGTAATAATCGATTGATGACCAAAGGTTTTTCTTATGCCATTGAGGACAATAGAGCCTTGCTCGATTCGGATAATGCAATTCTTGATTTGGTGGCAGATACCATTGTGGCATCAACGCACAGCATGGCACGCCAATCACGAACTAATGCTCAAAATGCACCAGTTCGCTTAGAGCCAGTTGAGCCAATTGCCACGCCACGAGTTCAATCGTCAGAAGAAGCGGTAAGAGAGCCACAAGCTCGTGAGCATGAGGCTTTTTTGCCACCAACAGAAGGTCGTTCACCAGTTGATACGCCTGCCAAAAACAAGCCAAAAGCTGAGGCTAAACCAAAAGCTGAGACCAAGTCAAAAGCAGAGTCAACGAAAACCGAATCTAAGCCAAAACGCAATCATGTGGCAGATGAAAATGTTGAGCTGACCATTGTTGAAAGCAATGAAACTTACTGATATCAGCCAATATCATTTTAATGATTGATTTGACGACCCCAAATTATATGCTTAATTTGGGGTTTTGATGTATTTACTAATCATGATAAAAAACGCTGACAAATGCGGTATAATGGCAGGCGGTCTTGGCAATTGCAGGCAAATTAATCAAAAAATATCGCCATTTTATCAAAAACTCATGTTGAGACTTTATTAATCGCTAAGCCAAGACTGCTTAGTACCCAAGTATTAGCACAACGGAAAAATTAATAGTGTCGAATTTGCCCAATTTGGCAAATTCCTTTTGGAGAAAAAGATGCAATATAATCCTGTTCTTAAGTTATCAGCTTTTATGCTGTCAGCATTCACCTTATTTGGTTGTAACCAAGAAAAAAAAGTGGATACTGCCGATTCTGCCAAGGCCGAATCACAAGCTGAAATCGCCAAAGACTCAAAAACCATCGCCATCAGTGCCATTGTTGAGCATCCATCGCTTGATGACATTCGTCGTGGCATCATGTCAGGTCTTGCAGATTTGGGTTATAAAGATGGTCAAAATTTAACAGTGAATTTTCAATCAGCACAAGGCAACATGGCAACCGCCAGCCAAATCGCAAAACAATTTGCCTCAGAAAACCCAGATGCAATAGTTGCCATTTCAACACCAACTTCCCAAAGTCTTGCGGCAGCAACCCAAACCATTCCGCTCATTTACACTGCTGTTTCCGACCCTGTGGCAGCCAAGCTCATTGACAATAACGGTGTGGCTACTCAGGCTAATATTACAGGTTTATCAAGTCAGTTGCCTCTTGAACCGCAGATTGAGTTATTTACCAAGGTAAAGCCAAATGCCAAACGCATTGGGTATGTGTACAGCCCAGGTGAGGCCAACTCGGTGGCCTTAAAAGACCGCTTAAATGAACTCTTGCCAAAATACGGCATGACGCTTGTGGATATCCCTGCCAATCGTTCAGCAGATGTGGCGGCTGCAACTCGTGCGTTGGACGGCCGTGCTGATTTGATTTATACATCGCTTGATAATAATGTCGCCTCAGCCATGGAAGCGATGGTTCAGGTGGCAAATGAGCTTGACTTACCCATCATCGCCTCAGATGAATTTTCGGTGCGTCGTGGTGCGGCGGCTGCTCTTGGTGTGAATGATTTTGATTTTGGTGTGGTAACTGCCAAGCTTGTTGCAGGCGTGCTTGATGGTAAAAAACCTGCTGACATCAAGCCTAGTATCATGAATGATTTGACGCTGTATATCAGTCCAAAGCACGCTTTAGAACAGGGGGCAGCCTTGGTTGATGAAATCAAAAAAGACGCCATTGATGTAGATGTAGTGCCTAAAAAATAATGATTATTTGATTGTCAAAACATCTGTTTTTGTTTAAATTTCATCATAAAAACACCCCAAGGGTTTAGTTGCAATCTGTGGGTGTTTTTTGTGGCTCATTGGTTAATTATTGGAATATCCAATAAATTAAATATTTTTTCAATATATGATTGAAATTTACAAATATTTTGTTTATGATGAATGATATCTTATTAAATTTTCGCTCTGTGAGGCGTCATCTTAAAAAAATGGAGAATGTTATGTTCAACCCCAATCGCATGAATGGATTTTCAAAACTGCTGGGTATGACTTTGTTGGGTGCTGTCTTATTTGGTTGTGGTGATAATAAAACAGCAAGCACGCCAGCTGATACCGCCACAGAAACAAAAACAGTTGCCATCACCGCCATCGTTGAGCACCCAGCACTTGATGCGGTTCGCAAAGGTGCGATTGAAGAGCTGGCGGCGGCAGGTTATAAAGAGGGTGAAAACTTAACGGTCAATTTCCAATCAGCACAAGGCAACATGGCGACCGCAGGACAAATTGCCAAGCAATTTGTGGCAGATACGCCCGATGTCATTATTGCTATTGCTACGCCATCAGCACAGGCTGTTGTGTCAGCGACCAATACCATTCCTGTGGTTTTTTCTGCGGTAACCGAGCCTGTTGAGGCCAAATTGGTTAGTAAGCTAGATGGCTCTGGCACCAATGTTACAGGTGCTTCTGATGTTTTACCACTTGAACCACAAATTGAGCTGATTAAAGAGCTTTTGCCAAGCGTGAAAAATATCGGTTTTGTGTATAGCCCAGGTGAAGTTAATTCAACAGTTGCCCTAAAAAACCTAAAAAAGATAGCACAAATGCAAGGTTTAAATATTGTTGAAGCCCCAGCACAAAAATCTAGTGATATTGCTATGGCTTCCCAAAGTTTGGTTGGCAAAGTAGATGTCATCTATACTTCAACAGATAATAATGTCATTAATGCTTATGAGGCCTTGACTCAGGTCGCCAAAGAGGCCAAAATTCCATTGGTGTCTTCTGATCCATCAGCGATTGAGCGTGGTGCGGCAGTTGCACTTGGTGTGAATTATCTGGATTTGGGTCGTGAAACAGGCAAAATCACTGCACGCATCTTAAAAGGTGAAAAAGCAGGCGACATTCCTGTATATTCATCACAAAAACTTGACTTGTTGGTGAGTAAAAAATACGCTGCCGAACAAGGCATCAGCGTGCCTCAATCTATCATTGACCGTGCCAGTAAAGTGGCTGAGTGATTGTGTTGGTTCGTGGTACAAACCAATCTTGTTAGATTTTATGAATGACATGAATAAATTGATGTATTGATTGGTTCTTGTGATGGCTGCATACAAAATAGCCATCACGATTGTTAAAATGTTACAATAGGATAGTTGGGCACACACCGCAATTTTTTTGGTGTGTGTCTTTATATTCAGTTTTAGGAATACTTATGTCGATGATTGCCTTTTTTGGGGCGTTAGAAAGTGGCTTGATTTATGCACTGATGGCGTTGGGCGTGCTTATCTCGTTCCGTATTTTAGATTTTCCAGATTTAACGGCAGACGGCAGTTTTCCGCTTGGCGGTGCGGTGGCAGCGTTGGCGATTGTCTCGGGATTTAACCCTTGGTTGGCTTGTATTTTTGCCATGATGGCAGGCATGATGGCAGGCATGGCGACGGCATTGCTCAATGTCAAGCTGGGCATTTTGCATTTGCTGGCGGGTATTCTTGTGATGACAGCACTGTACTCGGTGAACTTACGAATTATGGGTGCGCCAAATCTATCATTGCTTGGTGAATCCACTATTTTTAGCATCTTTACTGATGGCACTAATGGCGTATGGGTGCGAGTGGTTGTGGCACTGTGCGTGGTTGTGGTTGTTAAGCTGTTGCTGGATTGGTTTTTTAGTACACAAATCGGTCTTGCCATGCGTGCTACTGGCTCAAATGCCAAGATGGCACAAGCACAAGGCATCAATACCTCGGCGGTCATCATACTTGGTATGGCGATCAGTAATGGCCTGATTGCTTTATCTGGAGCACTATTTGTACAGACCCAAGGTGGTGCTGATGTATCGATTGGTATCGGAACAATTGTGATTGGCTTGGCGGCGGTCATTATTGGTGAGACAGTATTGACTGCCAAGCGGATTTTTTGGATTACTTTATCGGTGGTTATTGGTGCAGTGTTATATAAGTTGTTCATTCAGATTGCCTTGTCTAATCAGACTTTGCGTAGTGTTGGGTTTGGACCCCAAGACTTAAACCTAGTAACGGCACTTTTGGTTGTGATTGTGCTGATGTTGCCAAAATATCGTTCAAAAGCCTTGTATGTCTTGGGTTTTGGTAGAAATACCCAAAAAGACTTATCGAAAAGTAGGTCAAAGGAGACAGCCTAATGATGACCGCAAACGATTTATACTTGACCTTTAATAAAGGCACGCCCATTGAAAACCCTGCTTTACAAGGTGTTAGCTTAAATATTGCCGCTGGTGAATTTGTTACTGTCATTGGCACTAATGGTGCAGGAAAATCCACATTTTTAAATACCATTAGTGGTGCATTACGCCCAGATTCAGGCTCTATTGTGATTGACGGCAAAGATGTTACAAAGCTACCCACGCATCAGCGCAGTCACTTGGTCGCACGAGTGTTTCAAGATCCAATGGCAGGCACTTGTGAAGCGTTGACGATTGAAGAAAATATGGCACTTGCCTTTAAGCGTGGCAGTGTGCGTACTTTGTCAGCGGCACTTAATCAAAATAACCGTGAAATTTTTCGTGAAAAACTGTCTGTATTAAAATTGGGTTTGGAGAATCGTTTGACTGATCGCATGGGCCTGCTTTCTGGTGGTCAGCGTCAGGCAGTGAGTTTGCTGATGGCAAGCCTACAACCGTCCAAGATTTTGCTACTAGATGAGCATACTGCTGCCCTAGACCCAAAAACAGCCGCCTTTGTGCTAGAATTGACCGACACAATCGTCCACGGCAGTAAGCTTACTGCCATGATGGTTACGCATTCCATGCATCAGGCGCTCACGCATGGCACTCGTACGGTCATGCTACATCAGGGTAAAGTGGTGCTTGATGTGTCAGGTAGTGAGCGATGTGGCATGACGGTTAATGATTTATTGGAAATGTTTGAACGAACTCGTGGTGAAAAAGTAACAGACGATTCGCTGATTTTGGGTTGATGAACCAGTAGGATTTTTATGAACAAACGACTTGCCAATGTCTTATCTTTGACGCTGTTTTTTGTTGGCGTGGTGGCGGTTGCCATCAGTATCACTCAGAATAATGGCTATGCTTATCATGCTTTTGCATTATGTGCATTATTGTCGGTGTTGGCTGACTTGATCAGTATTAAATCAGGCAATAAGATGGCGACTGCCACCGTGGGGCAAAAGCGTTTTGTGTTGATGTTTCAAATTATTGTTTGGGCGATAGGTTTATGGCTGATCTACCACTTTAAGCTGTTTCATCCAAGTTAAATCTTTATGAATACTCATCGTTCATCATTACAAGTTTTGTATCATTTAGGCCTATATTCAATGTGATGAGATGGTTTTGTGATGTCAATACAAAAGACAAAAGCTCTTTAATAAAAAAATACCAAAATTAAAAAAACCTGCCATGTCAGCAGGTTTTTTTAATTTATTTAATAAAATCATTTGGATCAAATGATGATTGAATTAATTTTTTTAATCGGTTTTAATCAGGCTGAACGATTTGGAGCAAATGCCATCAATTCTGGGTTGATGTCTGTTTGTGCGACGGTATTGGCATAATTGCACAAAGTGGCCAGTGCTACACCCATGATGACATCTAGGACATTTTGGTCATTGTAACCTGCCGATTTAAAAACAGCCAGCTCTTCGTTAGAAATCTGACCACGCTGATCAATAAGTGCCATGGTAAATTGTGCCAATGCTTGGTATTTGGCATTCTCGTCAATATTAGTACGAGTGCGTAAAGCCTCGACCACTGCTGGCGACATTTTTAGACGAGACTCGGCAATTTTAGTGTGTCCTGCAATACAAAAATCGCAACCATTATGTACGGCAGCGGTGATCTGTACAACTTCTATTTCTTCTGGGGTCAGAGAGTTTTTGCTGTTGAGTTTACTTACTTCTTGATACATTTCAAGAGCTTGTGGCGAGTTTGCCAGTACACCGATCAGATTGGGGATAAAACCATTGGCTTTTTGTACTGCTTCTACACGCTCTTTGGCCTTTTCTGGGGCGGTGTCTAAGGTGTGTAAGGTCAGACGAGTCATCATTTTGCTCCTATTAAAATTCATGCTTGGTTGTGATGGTAATATTAAGATATTGATTTAATTAGATATTTTATTAATTAAGGTTCATTATTTTTTAGTGATTTTATTTAAGCCATTTAAGTATGGCAACTTTGTTAATTAGGTTATTTGGTATTTGCTATTTTTAATCAAATGTTTTAATCAAATGGCTGTGATGGCATATACCAACAAATTCATACCAAATTTTTACTATTTTACGCTACTATTTTGCTCCACTAATTTCCACTAATTTTGTGCCATCAATCTATTATAGGAATTGTTTAAGAAATTACAAGGTCTTTTAAAAAATTTATAATTTACCATTACAATCAATAAGTTACAAAATTTTTGGCATAATGAAAAAAAACTTCATTGAAAAAATTAAATTTGTCAAGCATATATTTGGCATCTGGGGAAAATATTTTTCCCATAAACAACGAATGGGTGAAAAAATAATATGAATTTTGATAAATTGACTCAAAAAGTACAAAAAACCTTGCAGGCCGCCCAAGCTCTTGCGGTGGCTCGTGATAATACCGCCATCTTTGCCGTGCATTTGTTGTCTGCGATGATTGAAGATGAAAGTTGTTCGTCCATGCTTGTTCAAGCTGGGGCGGATTTGGGTCGGGTACAAAGCGAGCTTGCTGGTAAACTAGAAGCACTGGCAACGCTGGCCACACCAACAGGTCAAGCCAATCTTGCACCTGATTTGGTGCAGGTCTTGAATTTGGCACAAAAATTTGCCGATAAGGCGGGTGATGAATTTGTGGCAAGTGAATGGCTGTTGTTTGCCATGATGCAAACTTCTGATACCAAGACCATTTTAGAAAAATCGGGTGTGAACGCCCAAAGACTTCAAGCAATTATTAATCATATTCGTGGGGGAGATACCGTGAAAAACCAAAATGTTGAAGATACCAGACAGGCCCTAGAAAAATACACCATCAATTTAACCGAGCGTGCCCGTGATGGCAAATTGGACCCTGTAATTGGGCGAGATGATGAAATTCGCCGCACTGTGCAAGTCTTGTCTCGACGCACCAAAAACAATCCTGTTTTAATCGGTGAACCTGGTGTGGGAAAGACCGCCATTGTCGAGGGTTTGGCTCAGCGTATTGTTAATGCAGAAGTGCCTGACAGCCTAAAAAACAAAGAAGTATTGTCGCTTGATATGGGTTCGCTCATCGCAGGTGCAAAATATCATGGTGAGTTTGAAGAGCGTCTAAAAAGTGTGCTAAACGACCTAGCCAAGCAAGATGGCAATGTCATCTTGTTCATTGATGAGCTACATACGATGGTTGGTGCAGGTAAGACAAGTGGGGCAATGGATGCAGGCAATATGTTAAAGCCTGCCTTAGCACGAGGCGAGCTACGCTGTGTGGGGGCGACAACTTTGGACGAATACCGTCAGTATATAGAAAAAGACCCTGCATTGGAGCGTCGTTTTCAAAAAGTATTGGTTGATGAACCAAGTGTTGAGGATACGATTGCAATTTTGCGTGGCTTAAAACAACGCTATGAGTTGCATCATGGTGTGCGTATATTAGACAGTGCCATTATTGCTGCTGCTAAAATGTCGCATCGATATATCACTGATCGTCAATTGCCTGATAAAGCGATTGATTTGATTGATGAGGCGGCAAGTCGTATCAAGATGGAGCTTGACAGCAAGCCTGAGGTCATGGACAAACTGGATCGTAGAATCATTCAGTTAAAAATGCAACTAGAAACAGTAAAAAACGATGATGGTCAAAGTGCTAAGTCTGAGATGGCACATCTAGAAAGTCAGATTGCTGAATTGTCCAAAGAATACAATGATTTAGAGGAAGTTTGGAAGGCAGAAAAAGCTTTGGTTGCAGGCACAAAAGATATTCAAATAAAACTAGATCAAGCTCGTATTGCGTTGGAAAAGGCTCAGCGAGAAGGTGATTACACCGAAGCGGGGCGACTACAATATAGCGTGATTCCAGAGCTACAAAAACAGCTTGAACATGATGAGATGGCTGATGATACCGAGCCTAAGTTGTTGCGTGATAAAGTGACCGATAAAGAAATCGCCGAAGTTGTTGCTGCCGCTACTGGCATTCCTGTTGCCAAGATGATGCAAGGGGAGCGTGAAAAAATGCTGGCAATAGAAGATAAATTGCACGATCGTGTCGTTGGTCAAGATGAGGCGGTTAAATCCGTTGCTAATGCTGTGCGTCGTAGCCGAGCTGGCCTTTCTGATCCAAATAAGCCTAGCGGTTCATTCTTATTTCTTGGGCCTACTGGTGTGGGTAAAACAGAGCTGACCAAGTCATTGGCAAATTTTTTGTTTGATGATGAAACGGCGATGGTGCGTATTGACATGAGCGAGTTCATGGAAAAGCACAGCGTGAGTCGTCTGGTGGGTGCACCACCAGGCTATGTGGGATATGAAGAGGGGGGTGTTCTGACCGAAGCGGTACGCCGCAAGCCATACAGCGTGGTGCTTTTTGATGAGGTAGAAAAAGCACACCCTGATGTGTTTAATATTCTGCTGCAAGTCTTAGACGATGGTCGTTTGACGGATTCACAAGGGCGTGTGGTGGATTTTAAGAATACAGTAATCATCATGACTTCAAATCTGGGTAGCCATAGCATCTTTGATATGGCAGGAAGCGACTATGAGGACATCAAATCCGCTGTGATGGAATCGGTAAACGCACACTTTCGCCCAGAGTTTATCAATAGGATTGATGAAATTGTCGTGTTTCACCCACTTGGGCAAGAGCAGGTGGCAGGTATTGCAGATATTCAGCTTGACCGTTTGCGTAACCGCCTAAAAGAGCGTGATTTGGGTCTGGTTCTGACCGATGAAGCGATGAGTGAGTTGGTCTTGGCAGGCTATGACCCTGTGTTCGGTGCTCGCCCCTTAAAGCGTGCCATCGCCCAGCAAATTGAAAATCCATTGGCCCAAAAGCTTTTGGCAGGTGATTTTGTTGCAGGTGATACCATCTCGGTGAGTGTGGATGATGGTCAGCTTGTGTTTGAAAAATTGCGTTTTAGCTAATTTTTGGTTTCATCATTTAAAAAAGCAGGTTGTCAGACCTGCTTTTTTTGTATTTGTAGGGTGGATTGAACCAGCAAACACTAGGGTAGCTCAACCTCAAAAATCACAGGATAAAACTTACCTGTAATATAAAATCGATCATTTTTGATGTGGGCAATGCCATTTAGGACATCTATATTTTGTTGTACCCTTTGGTTGAGATGGGTGCTAAGCAGGTTGCTGACATCATAAATTTGGGAGATGTTTCCGTTTTTTGGGTCTATCTTTATGATGAAATTGGTCTGCCAGATGTTGGCGTAAATAAAACCATTGGCAAATTCCAACTCATTGATGAATTTGATGTCCTTTCCATGATAACGCACTGGTAGGGTGCTAATGAGTTCAAAGGTTTGGGCGTTTCGGATTTGTAGTTTTGATGTGCCATCAGACATATAAAGACGGTCGTTGGCATCATCATAAGCCAGCCCCCAGCCTTCTGTATCGTAGTGTTTGGTGTGTATTGGTCGCAAATCTTGTAAGCTACGCAAAAACGCTGTGTTTTCACGCCATGTGAGCTGCCAAATGCCGTAAGGGGTAACTGTTGCTCCTTCACCAAAAAATTCAGCAGGCAATGTGTCTTTGATTGTATAGCGTTGCGTCGCTAAATCAAAAACCCCGATGAAAGACTTGCCATAAAGACCTGTTGCCATGAGTAGCTTGTCGTCTTTTATCACTTCAAAGCCCTGCACAAAAGCATTTTCGTCGCTGTCATGAATGGCAATGAGAGTGGGGGCTGTGATGGTGGCGTGGGCAAATTGTAAAAATAAAACAAATAAGATGGCAATGATTTTAATATTGCTATGGCGTAAAAAATATCGTAGCATATAAGATGATAGGTAAATTAATAAAAAAAGTTGTCTGCGAATAAAAATACCTCATAATAAACCAAGCGTCAAGCAAATTGTTGATAAACTCTGATTGACAAAAGGGCGTGCGATTGGACTATTAAACAAAAAACCAAGCCTAAACTTGGTTTTTTGTTTTTTGGTGCTGTGGTCTGATCATTTGATGATTAAATGGTGGCGTGCTTGGCAGAGCGAGTATTGAGTAAGACAATCGCTGACACTATAATGATGCCAATGATGTCGGTTGTGGTTTCAGGCATAATCAAGCAAAACGCACCTACCGAGAGAGCCAGTCTTTGCCAGATGGGCATCAGGGTTTTAAAGTAGCCTTCAACAGCAGCAGACAAAGCAAGCACTCCGATGACTGATGTTATAGTAACACTGGCGATGATGTGCCATGCTGGCATGGTAAATTCTTTAGCCGTAACAGCAATGCCTGTTGTATCAATCATCATCATGTTGGGGTTATAGACAAACATGAATGGTACGATAAATCCTGCTAGGGCCAGTTTGAGCGATTGCCACCCAGTTTTCATGGGGTCTCCACCAGAGATGCCTGCTCCAGCAAAGGCGGCCAGTGCTACTGGCGGTGTGATGTTAGCAAAAATACCAAAATAAAATACAAACATATGAGCAACGATCACAGGTACATCAAAGTTGGCAAGTGCAGGTGCTGCCATCGTTGCTGTGATGATGTAAGCGGGGATAGATGGCAGACCCATGCCAAGCACCATTGATGCCAGCATGGTCAAAAATAGTGTTAGCAATAATGAGCCTGCACCCAAAGCCACGATTGATGAGGTCATCACCATGCCAAAGCTTGTTAAGTTTACAACACCAATCACGATGCCAACCACTGCACAGGCAACCATAACAGACAGTGACTGCTTAGCACCATCGATAAGTGCTGCGATGATATCGGCAAACCCCATGCGTGTTTCAGGACGCAACCAGCTAACAACAACAGTCATGCCAATCGTGTAGGCTGCTGCATAGCCAACAGGCATGCCTTTGCTTAGTAGATATACCAAAAATACAATGGGTAAGAGCATATGCCCACGAACTTTTAGAACCGCTTTAACTCTTGGCAAATCGGCTTTTGGAATGCCTTTTAGGTTATTTTTGCCAGCACGAAAATGCACTTGGGCGACCACACCTAAATAGTAGAGCAAGGCTGGTAGTACTGCTGCAAGGGCAATGGTACTGTATTTAACGCCTGTGGTTTCTGCCATAATGAATGCTGCTGCACCCATAATAGGAGGTAAAATTTGACCACCAACAGATGCACTGGCTTCGACCGCACCTGCAAAGTTTTTGTCATAACCAACTTTCTTCATCAGCGGAATGGTAAATGCACCTGTGCCAACGACATTGGCAACCGCAGCACCATTGATGGAGCCCATAAAACCACTTGAAATGACAGCCACTTTGGCAGGTCCGCCTTGCTTATGCCCTGCCAAGGCGAGTGCTAGGTCGTTAAATAGTTGCCCCATGCCAGAGCGTGCTAAGAATGCACCAAATAAGATGAATAGAAAAATAAAGGTTGCTGATGCACCGATGGCGGTAGAGAATATGCCTTCGGTTTTTAGGTATAATTGCCCAAAAATATCACCCAAATCATAAGGTCTGGTTAGTAAGCGATTTGGCATAAAATCCATATGGCTGATGAATGGGTAAGCCAAAAAGATAAGTGCAAATACTGGCAGAACCCAACCTGTGATGCGTCGTGCTGTTTCAAGCACCACCAACACGGTAATGACCGAAAAGACAATGTCTATACTGTTTGGTATGCCACCACGCACAGTAACGATGTCTTGATATTGCCATAACAAATAGCCTGCACTTGTCAAAGAAGCACCCGACCACAGCCAATCAAAGATGCCAATCTTATTGCGAGCAGATTTTTTGGTGGCAGGATAAATCAGAAAGATCAAGGCGGTGCCTACTGCAACATGAATGGAGCGTTGCAATAGTTCTGGCATGGGGTTAAATGTGATGTATAAATGAAAAATTGAATAAATGACAGCGATGACAGCGATAATGTGATTGGTCATCTTGTTAAGCCCATTGCGAGTGACTGACTCACGGTCATATTTTTCTAAAATTTGTTGGGTATGGTCTGGGCTGGTGGAGGTTTGGTTGTTATTCATGATGCTATCCATGTGATATTAAGGTGTCATGAGGCGATCAGCTTGGTTGATGAGAAAAGGTTTGGCAACTGTCAATCTGCACGCTTTGCCAAACAGTCAGCCGTATTGGTTTTATGACGACAGTGCTTTGGTTGCTTACAATTTGGTGAATTGGCAAAACATTGGGCGTGCTTTGAATGGCGTCGCCTAATAAAATCTCGCCTTGCATATTGGTTGAAACAAGCCAGTTGAGTGTCTCTACTGGTATATCAAGCCGTTTGCCAAGATAGCCTTTGGGTGCAAGCGTAGGTTTGCCTGTGCTGGGTGTGCCAGCACCAAAGGTTTGTAGATAAGCTTTGGTCAGGATCAGTTTGGGAAAATCTAGCTGATACACTTCCTGCCAGTATTGTTTCTCAACAGAATGTTGCCATTTTAGGCTAAATGTACTGGGTAATTTGCAAGTGATGTTATCGCCAAATACGACAGGCGTACTTTTTATTGGCATAAAAAACATAAAAATAGCCACAGCAGCCGCCATGACTGACACGACGGCTGTTTTATGACTGAGGCTAAGAGGCATATTTATTTGGTAGCAACTTCGTCATAGTAGCGTTTGGCACCTGGGTGTAGTGGTGCGACCAAGCCGTTTTGAGCATTTTTGATGCTGATGTCAGCAGCGGCCTGATGAGCATTTTTGAGTGAATCTAAATTTTCAAAAAAGGCTTTGGTCAGCTTATAAACATCGTCATCACTCATGTCAGAGCGTACTACCAAGGCGTTTAAAATGGCTGCTGTTGGTACGGCACCGCTATTGTTATAAGTGCCAGCTGGGATATCCATTGGGATAAAGAAAGTTTTGGTTTTGGCGATTTCATTGAGCTTATCGGCAGGTATGCTAACAATTTGTAAATCAAAGCCTTGTTGTAGCTCCATCAATGATGAATTTGGTAGTCCGCTGGTCAAAAATGCTGCGTCCAGTTTGCCTGATTTTAGGCTGTCAGCAGCTTCTGCATAACCTAAGTAGTCAGCAGTAATGTCATCATAGGTCATGCCAAAGCCTTCGAGTAAGGCACGAGTTGCCACTTCTACGCCAGAGCCTTGGGCACCTACGGCGACACGCTTACCTTTTAAGTCTTCAATAGACTTAATGCCTGATGCACCAGATGCAACAATTTGCACATAGTTTGGATATAAACTGGCGATTTGTGAGACATTATCAATTTTGGTCTTAAAGCTGTTTTGACCTTGTACTGCATCGCTTAATGCATCACTCATCACAAATGCCATTTCAAGCTTTTTTTGTGCCAGTAGATTTAGGTTTTCAACCGATGCACCTGTAGTTTGAGTTTTGGCATTTGCACCAAACAGTTTGGCATAGTGGTCGGTTAATGCTGTACCAATGATATTGTAAGGGCCAGACGCACCGCCTGTACCAACGGTAACAAATTTGGTTTCTAGCTTGTCATCGGCAGTAGCAACTTGGGTTTGTGGTTCATTGGCAGTATCAGCGGTCTTGGTTTTGTTGCCATCGCAAGCAGACAAAGCAAGGGTGCAAAAACCGAAAGTGGCAGATAGTGCCAAAGTTTTGAAATTTATGGTCATAAGACATATCCTTATAAAATCAATAATATAAAACCAATAAAAAGTTAAACCGTCTTGATGGTAAATTTAACCAATCTGCCATCATTTGTCAATAACAATCGGCCATACAATGTCGCATAGATTATAGATTTATTTTAAATATACAGATTGGGCAAGCATCAGATTGTGTGTCAGATGAATAAGCATCTAGAATTTATGTCATCTGAGTATTGATTTTGCGTCTTTGTTGATTTTTTCAAGCAAAGCAGCAGCCTGAGTGGTTGTTTGGGTGCGTAGCTGAATATCATTTGTCAAAAACTGTACTTGGTCATACAAATCTAGGCAAGCAAGGACCAAAAGCTCTTCATTGTTGAGCATTTTGCCTTTGGTGGCTTGGCGAATCTCTCGGATTTTTTCGTTAAGTTTGTCGGCATTGGTTTCAAGTGATTTGATGCGATCAATGGGGCAAATGATGCGGTGTGGCGTGCCTGCGATACTGATATGAACTGGTTTGAACTCGGTGGCGTCTTTGATATTTAGGTCATTGTGATTGGTCATGGCGTATCCTTAATTTTTAATTTTGCTAAAATGCTAATAGGTTGTGTTATGGTCAGTGCTGTTTACCAACATTGCTAAAAGCTGGTACTAATTGTCAATTTTAGCAAGCCACTCTTGAATGATTTCAGCACGCGAGATGGCAAGTTTGTTTTTATCTTTCAGTTCTTGGTTGTGTGCCAAAAGTGTTTGATTTTTTTCAATCAATTCTTCGATTTGTGCTTGTAAGGCATTGCGAGATTGTTCAAGGCCATCTGCTCGCTTGGTTTGTTCTTTTAAATCTTGTTCGGCTTTGTCTAGATTTAGCTGTAAATTATGAATGATGGCGGGGCTGTCATCATTGGCAAGTTTGTGTTTGAGATTGGCAAGCTCGGTTGCTGTAACATTGTGCTGTTTTTTTATCTCTAAAATGTTTTGTTCTAGCGTTTGCAGCTGGCTTAGCATGGTGATTCCTTGAAAACTTAAAATAAAGTATGAAAATATGAAACTGATTCATTTATAATGATCATATTATCGCTGTCATGATGTGTGCTGTCAAATGATATTTTGCATAAAAATTTTTCTTAAAAATGATATAATACATTGATTTGGATAAATTTTTATCATAAAAACGAGGCAGTTTTTGTCATTTTTCTTAATATCAATGTTTGCTTACTTTGTCGCTGTTGGTGAATGGGGTTGGCATTGATTGGTATTGCATAACAAATCTAAGTTTTAAGTTCTAAGTTAGGAGATTGGGTGTGAGTGATTTTTTGTCAGGTTTTGATGATTGGGCGACTGCATTTGACGGTTGGTCAGATGTTTCTATCAGTGAATTGCATGGCATCATGACAGGCGTGATGACAGCGTGCAATGCACCCGATGAAGCAGGCTGGGCAAGACTACTAGAAGAGCTGAGCTTTGAGATGCCAAGCGATACTGCACTACAATTGCTGACTGAATATGGCGAAGATGTGAGTTTTGCCCTAAAAGATAAGGACGATGCTTATGATTATGAACCACTTGTACCAGATGATGAGCATGATTTGCATGAGCGTGTGCTTGCTCTGAAAGATTGGGCAGGTGGCTATATCACAGGGCTTGGCGTGGCAGGTGTGGTACTCACCAAAGAAGAACAAGAAGTGGTTAAAGACTTATCAAAAATTGCTGCCATTCGCCTAGATGATACAGAAGACTTTGATGGTGGGGAAGAAATGTGGTTGCATTTGTTTGAGTTTGCACGCATGGTTCCTGTCAGCCTATCAGTGCGAAAGCGTATTGATGTGATGAGTCTGCCGATCATCAAGGGGCTAGATATTAATGCTAAGACTGCTTGGGAGATTGCCAACGAAAAAGATGGATTGTTTATTGATGCAATGGCACAAAAACAATAATCAAAACCGCCAAATTTTGATGGCAAATATGCTAAAATGGTTTTTTTATCATCACATAATATCATGCAAATCATTTGTCTAAACCCTGCCAACCCTGCCAGCCTACCCCCGATTGCCTTGACAATTGGCAATTATGATGGCGTGCATTTGGGTCATCAGGCGATGCTTGGTGCCCTTATCAAAGATGCACAGGCAAGAAATTTGGCAACGGCAGTGATGGTATTTGAGCCCCAGCCTAGGGAATTTTTTTGTCCTGACGATCCACCGCCCAGATTGGCAAGCCTGTCTGAAAAAGCAGAGATTATGGCTGCGACTGGTATCGATTATCTGATCGTTGCTGAGTTTAATGATGAGTTTCGTTCGCTGTCAGTTGATGATTTTATCCAACTTTTACACTCTTTAAATGTCCAGCATTTGGTGCTTGGTGATGATTTTCGTTTTGGCTATGGCAGATTGGGTGATACTCAGTTGCTCGCCCAATCAGGGTTGGGCGTGAGCAACTTGGCGACTGTATTTGATGATGGTGTACGCATCAGCTCAACAGCGGTGCGTCAGGCATTGATGGATAATGATTTTCTCCTTGCCAAGCGACTTTTGGGGCGAGATTATGCCATCAAAGGTGTGGTAGAACATGGCGATAAGATAGGTCGCACGCTAAATTTTGCTACTGCTAATGTCGCCTTAAATCGTCCAAAGCCTGCTTTGTGGGGAATTTATGGTGCGGATATTTTTGCTTATCAAGATGATAGAGTGATTGACTTGTCATTACTTGGTAACCAAAAAGGCATATCAGGTGTGGCAAAGGGCAGTCTATGGGGTGCGGTCAATATCGGCACACGCCCAAGTGTCAATGGTGTACAAAACCGCCTAGAAGTGCATTTGCCAAACTTTTCGGCGGATTTATACGGTTTGACCTTAAAGGTGGTTTTTCGCACTTTTTTACATGGTGAGAAAAAATATGCAAACCTAGATGATCTAAAGCAGGGCATCGCTAAAGATGTGGCGGATTTGCTTTTGTGGCGTGCAAATCAGATTTGATAAGTCATTTAAATCATTGCTGTGGTTGTTTTGCCTTTGTGGCTTTGTTGCATGGTCAAATCGTCTATATGTTTGGCAGCAAAGCAAGCAAGAAAAGCAAACAAGACTGCTCAAAGGTAAGTCAAAAGTAAAAAGCACCGCTTACTGACGGTGCTTTTTGTACAGACAATTAAAACGACCCAGTAACTGACCAGCCGTTTACAAGCGGATAGCGTCGTTCACGACCAAAAGATTTTTTGCTGATTTTTGTGCCAATGGCTCCTTGTCGGCGTTTATGCTCGGCATTATCAACCATATGCAATACCTTTTCAACAAGTGAGGGCTCAAATCCTGCTGCACAGATTGCTTTGTAGCCCAAATCTTCATCAATATACATACGCAAGATGGCATCAAGCACTTCATATTCTGGCAAGCTGTCTTGGTCTTTTTGATCTGGGCGTAACTCGGCAGATGGTGCGCGTGTGATGACTCGTTCTGGAATGACAGGATCATCTTCTAGGCGATTTCGGTAGTTGGCAAGGCGGTAGACATCGGTTTTGTAGACATCTTTTAGCATGTCAAACCCGCCCACCATATCGCCATATAGCGTAGCATAACCGACCGCATTTTCAGATTTATTACCTGTGCTGACAACCATATGACCAAACTTATTGGATAAAGCCATTAAAATATTGCCACGAGCACGAGCTTGCAGGTTTTCTTCAGTGTTGTCAGGCGTGCTGTTGGCAAGTAGTGGGGCAAGTGTTGCACGCATGCCCTCAACCGCATCATGAATTGGACATACTGTGTACGAAACATTTAGGCGTGCAGCTTGGGCAGCAGCGTCTTCTAAGCTCATGTTTGAGGTATAGTCATAGGGCATCATTACGGCATACACTTTGTCCGCACCTAAGGCATCAACCGCAAGACACAGTGTCAAGGCACTGTCAATACCGCCAGACAATCCAATAATCACGCCCTTAAATCCCGAGCGATTGACATAATCACGCAGGCCGACAACAAGTGCCTGATACATTTCAGATTCTTCAGACAGTACAAGAGGAGCTTTTATTTGTTTATCAAAGGTCTTGGTATTTGGGTCAAACTTCGCCATGATCAGCTGATTCAAAAATCTTGAACCTTCATGAGCAATAGCACCGTCCGCTTGCATGATGAGTGACCCACCATCAAAGACAATGTCATCTTGTGCGCCGACTGTGTTGGCATAGATGATAGGAAGGCTATTAGTTTTGGCTTGTTGATGCAATAACGCTTGACGCTGTTGCTGTTTGCCCACCTCAAATGGCGAGGCATTGATGACCACAACAAGGTCGGCACCTTCTTTTTTGAGTGTGCGAATGGGTGCCTCATGCCAGATGTCTTCGCAGATCAGCAATCCTATCGTTATGCCCTTGTAGTCAAAAAGTACCTGATTGCGACCTTTGGTGAAGTAGCGATGTTCATCAAAAATGCCATAATTAGGTAGGCACTGCTTGTGATAAAATCCTTTTTGACTGCCACCTTGTAATATGGCAGCAGAGTTGAATGTACCGTGCTGGTCAATATGTGGGTATCCTAAGATGATGACAATGTCCTCAACTTTGGTCAGCTCGTCCATGGCAAATTTTACACGCTCTGCCAGTGTTGGGCGAAGTAGCAAATCTTCTGGTGGATAGCCGATGAGTGATAACTCTGGGAAAATGACAATGTCCGCACCTTTGTTTTTAGCATCAATTGCCAACGCACTCATTTTTTTTACATTGCCTGCGATGTCCCCAACCCAAAAGTTGGTCTGCATGATGGCAAAAGTAATTTTACCCAGTGGCGTATCTGTACTTTGTATAGACATTTCTTGGTTATTGGTTGTGATTTTTGACATTTTTATAATTCCAAATGATTTAAAATTTAAAAAGTGTTATCTTGGTTAATCGCCATGAATCATTGGCGTGTTGGGCAAATTCCATATTTGCACTTGTGCCAAATCCTGTGTTTGGTTTAATGATTAAACTTCTTTTGTAAAATAACTCGGCACACTCTTAGTAGTATAGCATAAAATTCACTTTTTGGCGTTTTTTGGCATCGCTTGCGTGTTTTGTGGGGGATTTTTATGCTATATTAAGATGGGGTTATCAATCGTCAGATGGCGAATGTTATTTTTAAAAAGTTTGATAAGTTTGTGTAATTGATATTTTGGTTGAAGGTCTTATGTTTGCTTTTTTTATTAATGTCATCATCATCTTAATTGCGATGAAAATTTTTTTCAAATTCATGTATCCAAAGCCGCCCAAAGCATTTTTTCCAAAACAAGGCGATGATACAAGCCTGCGTACTTGCGATTATTGTGGGCATTCACTTGCCACTTATCGTGGGATTTTGCAAAATGATGGCGATGGTCAGTGGTTTTTTTGTAATGATGAGCATCAAAATGCTTTTCAATTTAAAAAAGACCAACGATGATATGGATACACGGCAAAACAGTCGGCAAAACGACTGATAAAATCATCAAAATGTTTTAAAATTATGGGTGTGAATGTCTCGTGGGTCGATGGTTTGAGCGTATCTTGGATTGGCTGAGCTTTTGGCGGCCAAATGACAATTTGATTGGCATAGAGCTGGACGCACTGTCGGTGCGGACGGTTGTACTTACTCGCCATTTGGGAAAATTTCATGTCAAAAAGTGTGCCATGGAATATGTTGATGGCGATGATGTGGCTGCTGTGCAATTGGCGTTATCCAAACTGCTGACAAAGCAAAGTATTGATAGAGGTCGGGTGGCGGTGGTGTCATCTGCACCTGTGATGAGCCGCATGATTATGCTACCAACAGGTCTAAGTGATGATGAGATTGATGTCCATATTCGTCTAGATGCACACAAGCACATTCCTTATCCGCTTGATGAGGTGAATTTTGATTTTTCGGTAGTCAGCGATGATGGCAAGCAAATGCAGGTGTTGCTTGTGGTGGTGCGCACAGTGGTGATAGATGAGTGTGTGAATCTTTTGGCATCTTGTGGGCTTGAAATCAATGTGTTTGATGTGTCTGAATTTGCATTATCTCGTGCACTTTTGCTAACGATAACAAGTGTGCATGGTCGTGTGTTGGTTGTACACATGAATGATGCTAAGATTCATGTGTATGCTGTCCATATCAACAATGATGGTGATTTTGAAGGCTTTGATTATCGTCAAGAGTACCTAAGGGCAAGTCTAAAGCCTTCAATGCAGTCGCATGATGTGGCAGATGAATTGGGCGAGATTTTGACATTAAATCCATCTTTGAATGATGAAACAAACCAAGAGGACACCACAATTGATACTAAAACTAAAGTAAGTGATGACATGGGCGTAAGTAATGGCGGAGAAATTACTGGCATGGGTTTTGATGAATTTTTGGCGATGCACAGCAAGCAATATGTTGCACAAGACCAAACTCATGAGAGTACACACCTAAGCATCACCCAAATCAATACCCAAATCAGTGATGGCGATCATGTTGCTTGTGGAACTGTCGCCCAGCCAGAAAATTGTGCATTAACATCTTATGAATCAATCGCTACGCATCATCATGTAAAGAGCAACAATGACTATGCGATTTGTTTTAATGACTTAAATGACTGTGATGATGAACCAAATGATGATTTGGGCAAAAAAACCGAACACATGACGATGGGTGCTAACGCCAACAATATCAATCATGCCGATGATGTAGCAAGTATTCAAAAGGTGGTAGATGCCTATGAACTTGGTACACAATCAGCGGTTGATGTGGTGGTGTTGTCAGGCTTGGTAGATGAGAGGCTGGCAAGTGCACTATCGGCAAAAACTACTAAAACGGTGCTGTTGGCCAATGCTTTTGAGGGTATGAGTTTGGGGCGGATTGATGTTTGTCTTGCACCAAAAATGATGATGGCATGCGGTGCTGCCATGCGAGCTGATGTGGGTGGTATCGCATGAATGTACCAATGATAAACTTGTTGCCATGGCGACAGCTTCGCCAAATTCGTCAAAATGCACAATTTCGTCGTGCATTCTTGTTGGTGGCGGTTGGAGCTTTGGTATTGGTGTCAATGATTTATGCTTATCAAAAATACAGACTTGACCATCAACAGGCCATCAATGATGGTATTAGGCAGCGTATGGCGGCGCTTGATGATGATATTGCCCGTATTGCTACCTTTGAAAACGAACAGCAAGAACTAATAAATAAAGCAAATAGTATCAATAATTTGCGGTCAAATCGAATGATGATGGTGCAATTTTTTGAACAGCTGGCAGATCTAAGTGACGGTTTGGTTTATTTTACACACATCAATCATGCAGGCGAGACATTGACCATGACAGGCGTATCCAAAAATTCTACTACTGTGAGTCAATTTGCTCAAAGACTGAGTGCTGATATGTCAGATACACCCATGATGAGTGATGTGCTAGTAACCAGTTTGCAACAGTCATCTGAGGGTCCTTGGGTGAGTTTTGTGATGACAGCTCGGCTAAACTTAATGAGCGATGCACATAAAATAAAAAATCATGATACGGACAATCATGCAGCAACGCTGGGTGAGGATTTGTCATCTGGTGCGATGAATATGGAGAATAATCCATGAATCATCAGTTACCAGATGATCGTCCAGACTTTGACAAGTTTCGTCAGACATGGCGTCAGCTCGGTGAGCTGACTGTGGATAATTTTGGTGTAGCACCTGCTTGGTTAAGAGTACTGGTGCTTGTCATGTTGGCGGTATTTATTGCACTGTTTGGTTGGTTGTTGTTCATCAAGCCAATCATGCTTGAAAGACATTCGCTGGTTGTCCAAGAAAATACTTTGATTGCACAATACGCTCAAAAATATACCAAAGCAGGGCAATTAAAGGCAGTTGAGTTGCAGACGCAAGCACTGCATCATGAGCTGACTGACATTACCGAACAGCTACCAAATGCTTTTGATATGAACTCGCTGATTGAGCAGATTCATGCGTTAGCGATACGCAGTGGTGTACAGGTGGCTGATGTCAAAACAGGTGTACAAAGTGAATCGCCGATGTTTTTTGAGCGCAGAGTAAGTCTGGTTTTTATTGGTAATTATCATCAGCTTGGGCAAATGTTGGCCGAGCTATCGTTATTGCCCATACCGCTTACCTTTCATGATTTTGAAATGACCAAACTTACCCAACATCAAGCTGTCAGCGAAATTCGTCTCAGCATTCAAGCCAAGACTTATCGAGCTAAGAGTAAAAAAGAGCTGGAAAAGAGGGCTGACAATACCAATGATGCCAATTAAAAATTTGCAACTGATCTTCATACTGATGGTATGTGGCATAAGTATGGCAGGTTGTCGTCAATCAACTGTCAGTGATGAGATTGATACCAAAGTTGCTGGCATTCATGCTGTCAGCACACCACCGCCTGCTGTCAGACATCTTGATATGGTGGTCAAAAAGACACACTATCAGGCAAAAAATAACCCTTTTGTTTCACCGTTTTATGTTGCCAATTCAGAACGCCAAACCGATTTAAAGACGCAGGCACAATCAGCAAATACAAGTGCTGAATTGGTAGGCAATCAAATGCCCAAAACCACTCAGAATCAAAGGCAAGAAAATGCTGTGGTTGCGGAAGTTGTTTTTGGCAAAAAGGTTTTGGTAAACCCCAATCGCTCACGCCAAATGCTTGAAAAACATTTGTTGTCATCGTTAAAATATCAAGGTCGGATAGAACAAGATGGTCGCCTGACGGCATTACTTATCGGCCCTGATAAGGTGGCGTATCCTGTGCATATTGGTCAATATGTTGGGCAAAATCATGGTAAAATCATACATATCGACCGTGAGAAAATCACCGTCGCAGAGGCGGTAGTGCAGGCAGATGGGCAATATTATGAGCGGTTGGTGCAGCTAAAATTTGTTGGTAATGAATAGGTTATGATGAATTTGGATTGGTCGGATAATGAATATCATAAAAATACAACTGGCAATAATACTCATGCTACTGCTGGCACCCAAAGCATTGGCCAGCGAGCCCTCACAAAAAAGTTACCAGGGTAAACGCATTTCAATAGAGTTTCAAGATATGCCTGTGCGTACAGTCTTAGATGTGTTGGCACACGCAGGAGAGGCAAACATCGTGGCAAGTGATGGTGTAACGGGGAATATCACCCTGAGACTCAATAATATTCCATGGGAACAGGCCCTTGATGTCGTTGTTGATGCCAAGCATCTTATCAAGCATGAACAAGAGGGTGTGATTCGTATTTCGTCGGCCGATGAGCTTGCACAAATCAGCCAAAGACACGCCCAATCACGCCATCAATCTGAGCAATATTTGCCTTTGCAGACTGAATATATTCACATCAATCATGCCGAGGCTAAGGATATTTTGGCACTCATCACTCATAAAAATGATGGCGACGGCTCGACCACCATGCTTTCTAAGCGTGGCATGGCCAATGTTGACGCACGCACGAATACACTCATCATTAAGGACATCAAACCTGTTGTTGATGATATTTTGGCACTTGTAACTCGCTTAGATGTGCCTGTGCAACAAGTGATGATAGAAGCAAGAATCGTCAGTGCTAATGATGGATTTAGTCGTGAATTGGGGGTAAGTTTTGGTTTATTATCAAACGCCAAGCACTTACAAATTGGGGGCTCTCATGCGTCGCTTTGGGATATGCGTCGCTCTGGGGATCTGACCAATAAAATCACACGCCCAGCTAACTTATCGGTCAATTTAGGAGCGACCAACCCTGCAGGCCGTATTGCTTTTGGTCTTATTAATTTGCCCGATGTACTCTTGGATTTGGAGCTGTCTGCCATGCAGGCAAACCGCCTTGGCGAGGTGATTTCCACACCAAAGGTCTTGACTGCTGACAAACAAACGGCACGCATTTCGTCAGGAATGCAGATTGCTTATCAAGAAGAAACCTCTAGCGGTGCAACCAATGTCGCATTTAAAGAGGCGGCACTGGTGCTTGAAGCCACGCCGACCATCACCTTAGATGGTAAAATTCATTTAAAACTTAATGTTAAAAACGGCACGCCTGTAACCAATTTGGGGGTGATCGCCATTCAAGAAGATGCTCTTGAAACCAATGTCATAGTTGATGATGGACAAACGGTTGTCTTAGGTGGCATCTATCGACAGACAAATCATGCAGGCGTGACCAAAGTACCATTTTTTGGTGATTTACCAGCTGTTGGGCACTTATTCCGTCAGGAAAATCGCACCGACAGAAAAGAAGAGTTGCTGATTTTTGTTACACCAAAGCTGGTGCCAATTCACTAAAATTATTCAAAAATTATTCAAAAATTATTCAAAAATTATTCAAAAATTATTCAAAAATTATTCAAAAATTATTCAAAAATTATTCAAAAATTATTCAAAAATTATTCA
>NZ_JAYGGV010000003.1:0-17304 GCF_035181405.1 Moraxella tarda | reverse complement strand
AGTTGTGTCTGCTAATTTGAATTTTAACCATCAAGGTGGTAAGGTGTGCAAAAAAAATTGCACATGGATTTCATGAAAAATAGTAGCAAGATTTGCTTAAACCTTGTATGATAAGACAATTTGAGAGTTGATAAATAGAGCAATCATGTTTGAAGAAGATAATTCAATCATTGCAAATGTGGTGGTTGAAAAGACGGGTGAAGGGCTCGCCAAGATGCTACCGTCTATTTTTTTGGTTGGTCCAATGGGTGCGGGCAAAACCACGATTGGCAAATTGCTTGCCAAGCAATTGGGGCGTGAATTCGTTGACTGCGATCATTATATCGTATCGCAGACAGGTGCGGACATTCCTTGGATTTTTACCAAAGAGGGTGAGGAAGGCTTTCGTGAGCGTGAAACTCGTGCATTGATGGAGCTGACCGCTCGGTCAAATATTGTGATGGCGACTGGTGGTGGTGCGGTAGGGCGTGCCGAAAATCGCAAATTGCTCAAAAAAGGTTTAGTGATTTATTTGGAAGCCAATGTTGATACCCAGCTATTTCGCACCAAAAAAGACAAAAATCGTCCCTTATTACAAAGCGATAACCCCAGAGAAGTTTTAGAAAAGCTGTATCAAATTCGCCACCCTTTGTACCAAGAAGTTGCCACCATCACTGTACCCACAGGGCGTGCCTATCCCAAGCAGATGATGAATGATATCGTACAAATGCTGTCTAGATATGTCCAATCGCAACAAGCGTCAGGGCCATTTTGATGCGTCGATGGGCTTCTGGTAACGATTGAATACAATCAGTCTGTTTTGCCTGCCTAATGACCAGATAAATTTTTTTTGTATTTAAATATTTGATGAAAATAAAGTTGGAAATTTTGCGAGTTTACCATGATCACACATGACACGATAAAACATGAATTGATTGTACACACCCAAAGTCATGATTATCCGATTTTTATTGTTGCCAGTCCAAGAGATTTGAACGGTCAGTTTGATTTGGCAGGTCCTATCATTCCTTTTATCAAAGGTAAGCAAGTACTGATTGTAACCAACGATGTGGTAGCACCGTTTTATTTAGATAGCCTTAAAAATTCCTTAAAATTGGCAAATTTTACGGTGCTCACTTGTGTATTGTCAGATGGTGAGCATCATAAAAATCAAGACAGCATCAATCGCATTTATGATGTGTTGCTTGAGCATCACTTTTCCCGAGACTGTACGATGATTGCTTTGGGTGGTGGGGTAATTGGTGATATGGCAGGCTTTGCGGCTGCCAGCTTTATGCGTGGTGTGAATTTTATCCAAGTACCCACAACGCTTTTGGCACAGGTGGATTCATCGGTAGGTGGCAAAACAGGCATCAATCATCTGCGTGGCAAAAATATGATAGGTGCATTTTGGCAACCTGTGGCGGTGCTTGCAGACATGACAACTTTTGATACTTTGCCTGCCAGAGAGTTTTTTGCAGGGTTAGCAGAAGTGGTCAAATATGCACTGATTTTAGATGAAGAGTTTTTATCTTGGCTTGAATGCCATGCTGATGCCATCAATGCACGAGATGCAAAGGTGTTGGCCAAAATGGTGTGTCGCTCCTGTCAGTTCAAAGCGGATATTGTTGCAGCAGATGAGCGAGAGTCTGGATTACGAGCCTTGCTCAACTTTGGTCATACTTTTGGGCACATCATTGAGACGCACCAAGGCTATGGCGTGTGGTTGCATGGTGAGGCGGTGTCGGCTGGCATGATGCAAGCATTAGCCATGTCGCATAAGCTTGGGTTGATTGAGCGTGAATCAGTCACTCGTGTCGCACGACTTTTGACTCAGTTCCATTTACCAATCAGACCACCTATCATTCCTGTTGACCAAGCACTTGATTTAATGGGGCATGATAAAAAAGTCCAATCAGGCAAATTACGCTTGGTATTACTAAATGGCATTGGTAAAGGCTTTGTGACGGCTGATTTTGATCATCAAGTGCTGGTTGATACGCTAAGCTCAATTGATGAATATTTATGAATAATTGCGACCAGCTGGCATCGTGATTAATTGGCTTGCGATGTCTGACAAGTATTTACAATGGCCAGAAAATTGGTACAATATCCAAAAATTCAGCAAAAAAGGCACTTATTATGGCGATTAGCGCCGCAATGAAAGAAAAATATTTTCGCCGTCAGGCTTTGTATTGGCTTGTATTGGCATTGGTAGTGCTTGTTGCTTGGTTGATTTTGTGGCTGACCAGCAGGACTGCTGTTGTTGATGGTCAAGAAGATGTCAAGCAACAGGTTGCAGAAGTCGCAGAGTTGCCTGTTCATATTGAATCACTTGGTGAGTTGAATACTGCTGTGCCACCGATAGATTTTTCAACTTTGATTCGTGATTTTCGTACTTATCCTGCTGAATTTAAGGATAAAAGATATTTTGATGTCAAAAAATTCACCATTCAAGTGATGGATGTCAGCCACAATGATGTGATTGTTAATTATCTCAACACGCATAGCGACCGTGATAAATTTGCCTATTTTCGCTATCTTGATGACAATCAAAACCCTCGTTACATTTTGACTTATGGTAAGTTTGATGGTATAAAACTGGCAAATGATGCCGTGCGTACGGTCAATTTTAATCTGCCAGCCAGCGTGAATGTCAGTGTGGTAGCAATGGCGGATTATCTTAAAATTATTGAGGACTATGAGCGTGCTGATACGGCACAAGACCTAGCAAGTCATCAGCCAAGACAGATAAAACTACAAGCAACTTTAACAGAGATTCCTGTGCAGCCAGAAACTTTTGATGATGAAATGCTTGCCAATGCAAATGAGAGTCATGAATCGGTGGAAAAACAAGTGAATCAGGTGCAAGAGAATGATGGTTTGTTGGCAGTGGATGTTGCAGCTGAGCATATCAATAACGACAAGCCAAAACCTAATATTGATAAGCCAAAACCTGCCACCGATAAGCCAAAAGAAGAACAAGGCAAAGCTCAAAAGATGAGTGAATTGGAGCAAAAATCACCAAAGGCGAGTGCTGTACCGAATGTCAATACTTCAAAAGTCCCTGGCAGCGAATAGTGGATAATGAGAAATGCGATGAATAATTTGGATGCTAAGTCTGTCCTTGAAATGTTAAAAAAAGGCAACGAACGCTATATGGCAAATATTGCCAGTACCGAGCCTTTGAATATTTCGCCACCAACTTTGGTGAATAAGCAGTGCCCCAATGCGATCATTTTGGGTTGTTCAGATGCACGCGTGCCTGTGGAGCTGATCTTTGATCAAGGACTTGGGGATTTATTTGTGATTCGTGTGGCAGGGAATATTGTTGCACCCAGTCAGATCGGTTCGATTGAGTTTGCTGCTGAAAAATTTGGCACACAGCTTGTGGTGGTTCTTGGTCATAGCCATTGTGGTGCGGTAACGGCGTGCGTAGAGGCACTTGCCAACCCAGATCAATATTATTCACCAAACTTACAATCTATTGTTGATAGAATCCGCCCAAGTGTCTATAACCTACATGAAATTGCCACTGCAGGTGATGGGGAAATTGATATGGATGAGTTCATTGACCGTGCTGTGCGTGCCAATGTGCGTATGTCAGTCAGTCAGCTTAAACATGGGTCTCGAATTTTGGAGGATATGGTCAATGCAGGACGCCTAACCATCATTGGTGCTGAGTACGATGTCGCCACAGGGCGTGTAGATTTTTTTAGTTAATTTTTTAAAGTTTTTAGTCAAGGTCGGAGAATTTATTTATGACAACAAGCATACAGCCCACACAGGTTTTGGCTGCTGATGGCGTACAAGTCATTCCAGCCCAGTCAGAAGGTTATGTATTTAATCATACCATGCTACGCATCAAAGACCCTGTGAAATCGCTGGAATTTTATACTGGAGTGCTTGGTATGACTTTGTTGCGTCACAGTCAATTTCCAGATGCCAAATTTGATTTGTACTTTTTAGCCAAATTGACCAAAGAAGAGCAAGACAACTTACCACATATTGACAATCTGACCGCTTATGTTTCTCGTCAGCGTGCCGTCTTGGAATTGACGCATAATTATGGCACAGAAGACGACGCTGATTTTGGTTATCATAATGGCAACAGTGAGCCACGGGGATTTGGACACATTTGTTTTAGCGTACCAAATATGACTGATGCGGTCAAATGGTTTGACGAAAATGATGTTGAATTTCAAAAACGCCCAGAAGATGGCAGTATGAAGGACATTGCTTTTATTAAAGACCCAGATGGCTATTGGATTGAAATCATTGAATTAAAATACTGATTTTTTTACCAGATCATTTGATCACTCATTGGTTTTCATAAAAACATCTCAAAACTTATAAGGTTTTGAGATGTTTTGTGTTTTGCCAATCAATAAAAGCACAAATTAACCTAAGAAAGCGTTATACATCCAGATTTCTTTTTCTTGAGCTTGTACATAGCCTGTAACAATGTCAGATGTACCTTGGTCAGATGCCTCTTCAGCAAGCTCAGCAACTTTGCGTTGTTCTTCAATGAGAGTTTGCAAGCCCTTAACCAAACCGCCAACGCAACCACGACTGTCAAATACGCCCTTATCTTCTTGAACGCTTGAACGCTTGGCGAAGTCGCTATAAGCATGTAATGGTGTGCCACCTAGCGTAAGAATGCGTTCGGCAATTTCATCAATTTGTAGTTGTAGCTCGGTGTAAAGCTCTTCAAATTTTGGGTGCAGGGTAAAAAAGTGCTCACCTTTGATGTTCCAATGGTAGCCACGCACATTGATGTAAAACAAATGATAGCTGGATAATAGAGAATTCAATGCCTTGATGACAGGGGTCAGCTCTGCTTTTTCAAGACCAATTTGGTTAATGGTGTCTGTCATGATAGATTACCTTTTGTTGTGTGAATTGAAAGTTAAGTATGTTTTTTAATCTTAAATTTTTCATCTTAAATGAAATTTTAAAAGAATTAGGCAAGCATTCTTATCTTGCTTTATCTTAATTTTATTTTTATCTTACGCTAAAAATGACAAAACAGCAAGGCAAAATCGTTACTATTTTGTCATGGCACATCACAATTGATGAATGATTGGTTACAACGGTGATTGTGTCAAAGATTCCAGACCTTTGGCCTTCACCTCATGCAAATGTTTGATGATGGTTTTAAGAGGCAGGCCATTTTTTTCTAAGCGTTTTGGAATGATTTGACTGCCCTTTTGACCTTTCATGTCAAACATCACAAATACATAGTCACTTGTCTCGTCCCAGCTACTTACTGCACTCCATGGGATTACTGCCGATTGCATGGGTGCAGAACGCATCTGCACGCCACGCATCTGTGAGCTGTTGCTCATGTGTGCTGGTGCGGGTATGCTCATCACAATCCCATGTGATTGTACCCCGAGCTGAATTTGGGTCATTTCATCAGGTATTTTGGTATTGCTGACTTGCTTATCGTATTCACGACGCATATGCCATTTTAATCCAAGTGTACGCACGGCCAAATATAATGCCACAAGCACAAGCATGATCCAAAAAATAATGTTTGAATAGCCAGTAACAAGTAGCAAGCCTGCAATTGCAGCTGCCATAACAACTGCCATGACAATCCATTCTTTGGTGCGAATGGATTTTAGGGTAAAATTGTCTGCCCCTTTTTCAAATAAGGCAAGCTGTGCACCACGAAATTCGTCTTCTGTCATGTTAAGTGCAATGGGTTTTAGAGTGTAAGGATAAAGAGCCTTGCTCACGATAGATTCCTGTGATGAAAAATTTTCTTAAAAAGAGTAGTGCTTATATTACTGTTTTTATGCAAAAAAATAAACCAAAAAACAATAAAAAATTGCCAAAGTTGGATAATTTTTCTAAACTTGATTCAAAAATACTAAATTTGCTGAAATTTCACGCTTTTTTTGCTATGATAACCACATTTTTATAAAGAAATAAGGTTAGGTATGCTTGATCCAAAACTACTGCGTGGCGATTTGACAGAGCTTAAAGAAAAGCTGGCAACTCGTGGCTATGAATTTGACATTGATTTTTGGCAAGATTTGGAAAATCAACGCAAGGCCTTGCAGATTGAAACTGAGAATTTACAGGCTCAAAAAAATGCAGGGGCAAAACAAATTGGTGAGCTAAAGCGCAAAGGTGAAAATGCTGATGAGTTGCTTGCAAAGATGGAGCAGGTCAGTGAGTGCATGAAGACCGCTGAGGTGAGATTGCGTGATTTGCTTGCCGTCATTAAGTCTGAGAGTCTAAAAATTCCAAATCTGCCACATGAAAGTGTGCCTGTGGGCGAAGATGAAAGTGATAATGTGGAGATACGCCGCTGGGGTTTGCCTCGTGAGTTTGATTTTGAAATCAAAGATCACACTGACATTGGTGAGAATCTGGGGCAGTTGGATTTTGAATTGGCAGCAAAATTGACAGGGTCAAGATTTAGTGTGTTGCGTGGACAGCTTGCCAAGTTAAATCGTGCACTTGTGCAGTTCATGCTAGATGCTCACACTGAGCGTGGCTATACTGAGATGTATGTACCTTATATAGTCAATGCTGATAGTTTGCAAGGCACAGGACAGTTACCAAAATTTGAAGAAGATTTGTTCCGTCTGCGTGAAAAAGATTACTATCTGATTTCAACTTCTGAGATTCCTTTGACCAATACCGTGCGAGACAGCATCATAGACCCCAATGCTTTGCCAATCAAATTGACCGCACATACCCCATGTTTTCGTAGTGAGGCAGGCTCGGCAGGGCGGGATACTCGTGGGCTTATTCGTCAGCATCAGTTTGAAAAAGTAGAGATGGTTCAAATCGTACATCCTGATACTTCATTGGACGCATTAGAGGAAATGACCGCACAAGCTGAAAGTATTTTACAAGCCTTGGAGCTGCCTTATCGTGTGCTGACGCTGTGCACCAAAGATATGGGATTTAGTGCGTTAAAAACTTATGATATTGAAGTATGGCTACCATCTCAAAACACTTATCGTGAGATTTCTAGCTGCTCAAATTGTGGTGATTTTCAGGCACGCCGTATGTCTGCCAGATTAAAAGATGGTAAAACAACTCAGTTGGTGCATACGCTCAATGGCTCTGGTCTTGCGGTAGGTCGTACGCTACTTGCCATATTGGAAAATCACCAAAATGCAGATGGTACGGTCAGTATCCCAAAAGCATTACGGCCTTATATGGGTGGTGTTGATGTGATTGGCTGATGGTCTTGGTTTTTATTTATAAGATTGCACCATACAAAATAAGTCCTATATTTTAGGACTTATTTTGCATTTTATAAAAGATGGGCGCCAAGGCAATTTGCCTTTGATATCGCTTTTGGGTAGGGTGACTTTGGTGTAAACTACATCGTTGATGTTTGGGTGGATTCAAGAGTTGCAGGGATTTTTTAGGATTTTTAGTGTCTGACTTCCACAACCAATTTCTCTTTTGCCAACTCATTTATCAGCTCATCAAGATAATTTCTGTTTACATCATCTAAATTTGCATCCCACTCATCAAGAATAATAACATCAACATCGTTTTTATTGTTCTTAATTTCCATTAATTGAGATAGTAATTTTTGACCTGTTGATTTTTTATTATTTTGATGAAAAAATAAATCATGGTTAACAGGCAGATAAAAAGCTCCGTTTGATAACAATGTTTTTAAATACAATAAAAAACTACTTTTGCCAACACCATTACGCCCCCTAATCGTCATTCTACCATTTTTTGGCAAATTATTTAAATCAAAACTACTCAATGGCATATTATTAACAAAAATCTCTTTAAATTTAATTCTGCTCAATATATCAATATCAGGCACATTTAAAGAATTTTGCAAACCAATAAATCTGGCTTTAATGCTAGAAAAATTGGTTTGATGAAAAACAAGTGCCTGACCCATTTGCAATAATTGTATTTGTCTTGGCAATGTCGCCACCAACAATGATAAAAATACATAATCATTTTGATGCTTTATGAATAAATAAACAATCAAACTCAATACAGGAATCATAAATAGAATCATACCAAAGCTTGAAATCAATTGATTTAAAGATTGACTGTAAATATGATATTTTTTGGAGCGGTTGAAATTATTTTTATAAATATGATTGAAAATGCCTATATTATATTTATTAAAAATAATAACATTGTCCCAAATTTTATTTAAAATAGCGATAAAATATATTCTAGATTTTTGAGATATTTTTGACATCTTGGATATTTTATTTTGATGGTAAAAAATAAAAAATTCTACCAATAAAAATCCAACGATATAAGCCGCCAATAATTTATAATCAAGAAAAAACCCCAAAATTAGGATATTAATCAATAAATTTAAAATCAGTGCCACACCATCAAATGCAAAGTCCAACATATCATCTACCACTGCTTTGCTTTCTTGACTAATAAAAACAGTGCTTTGGTCTTTTAGTTCTTTATTGTTAAGTAAGGCAGTTTTGCCAAAAAAAGTCATAATAAATTTTTGCACATAATTATTTAGTAGGTTAAATTTTGATTTTTCTAAAAAAATGGTTGCAAAATAAGCAGGGATGTAAACAATGATTAATGATAAAACAAAACCACCTAAATTTATTAAAAAATTATCTTTTTGAGCAATGTCTATGGCAAGATTTGCAATAAAATATGTGGACAAACCAACAATTAACTGCTGTCCTATCAAAAATGCAAATGAGATACATAATGATGAAGTGATGATTTTCATGATAAAGAGTAGCGAAGCCACTTACTGATGTATCTATTCATCGTATGTGGCTCATCAAAAATTAATGAGTAATTAATATACAAACAATGATTGATTATAGCAAAATTATCCCTAAGTTAGTTCGTTTATCATTGCTGAATTTAACCCCAATTATGACATTGACGGGCGTGGGGCAAAGGTAGTGGCACGCATTTTGGCGGGAATGGTAATGGCATATTGTTTACGATAATCAAAATGGCATATCGCCTAGCTTTTTTGTTAGGCGGTCTCTTTCTTTGGTTAATTGTACTTTTTGCTCATCAAAATAGCTATCCCAATCCACAATCTCACTCACCAAACGATAACTTTCGCTATTTTCAATCTCATCAATGGCTTGCTTTAATTGGGCGACTTTTTGGCTTAATTGCTGTTTGATGATTTTTAATTTATCAAGTGCCGTTACCGTTTCAGAGCGAGCCTTAAAAATGCCTTTTTGCAAATCCGTCAAAATCCCTTCCACTTTTTTCAAATCATTTTCTTCATAGGCTTTGGTTAACTCTACAAACACTTCTTCGGCAATCGCTTTTTGTGCTTCGCTGACACGGTCAGGGTGGCAAATTTGACTGGCTTTGCGGTAGGCTTGTTTTAGGCGTTTTTGTTCGTCATCATTTAATTCATAATGCGTTTTGGCTTTTTGTTCGTCCCATTGTTCATTAAAGATTAGGGGCTGTCCTAGATAATGACCAAAAACTTCATTTAGGTTAAAATAACCCAATGAGAAAAAGTCGTCTAAGTCAGTACAAACAAAACAAACTCATTGAGCTGTTTGTTGCAGGTGTTACTGCAAGAACGGCAGCTCAATTAGCCAATGTAAACAAAACAACAGCTGCTTACTATTTTCACCGATTACGCCTACTCATCTATCACCACAGTCAGCACCTAGAAATGCTAGATGGTGAAGTTGAAGCTGATGAGAGCTACTTTGGTGGAACACGCAAAGGTAAGCGTGGTCGTGGTGCAGGCGGCAAGACTGCGGTATTTGGCTTATTAAAGCGCAATGGCAAAGTTTGTACCGTTGCTGCACCCAATACACAGTCAACTACTTTATTACCCATTATACGAGAAAAAGTAAAGCCTGACAGCATTGTTTACACAGATTTCTACAAAAGTTATGATGTGCTTGATGTCAGTGAGTTTAATCACTTTAGAATCAATCACAGTATGCACTTTGCAGAAAAACAAAATCACATTAACGGAATAGAGAATTTTGGAATCAAGCAAAACGCCATTTACGCAAATTTAACGGTGTTCCCAAAGAACACTTTGAGCTTTACCTTAAAGAATGCGAATGGCGTTTTAATAACAGTGACCTTAAATCTCAAATTTCCATTTTAAAACAATTAGTTAAGGGCAGTTTAGGTTAGTTATCTAGGACAGCCCCTAATTTTTTTTAAATCATTGAAATTTTTAGATTTTTTACAAAAAATCCACCCAAAATTACTTTGAATGGATTTTTTGTCAAAAGACAAAATCACTCGGCTTTACTTTCAACTCGCCCTTTCTTCTCAATCGCCCCATTTAATACTTTGATAAAGTCATCTAAGCTCATACTGCCCAGATTCTCGCCTTCTCTTGTACGCACATTGACCGTATTACTTTCTACTTCTTTGTCGCCCAATACCAGCATAAACGGCACTCGTTGCAGGGTTTGTTCACGGATTTTAAAGCCGATTTTTTCGTTACGCAAATCACTCATCGCACGATAACCCTTTGATTTTAGGGTATTTGTAACATTGGTTACGCTGTCTGCTTGCTTGTCGGTGATGTTCATTACCACCACCTGCTGGGGGGCAAGCCACGCAGGGAAAAAGCCTGCATAATGCTCAATCAAAATCCCCAAAAACCGCTCAAAACTGCCCAAAATCGCACGGTGGAGCATCACAGGTTTGGCACGCTCGCCGTGTTCATTGATAAATTCAGCGTCCAGTCGCTCGGGCAAATTAAAATCCAGTTGTAGTGTGCCACATTGCCACACACGCCCCAAGCAGTCTTTGAGACTAAACTCAATTTTTGGACCATAAAACGCCCCTTCGCCTGCTTGTAATTGCCAGTCAAGCCCTGCTTTGTCCAGTGCGTCCGCCAAATCTTTTTCCGCCAAATCCCAAAGCTCGTCTGCCCCCACTCGTTTTTCTGGGCGAGTGGACAGTTTCATTTGCACCTCATCAAAACCAAAGTCTTTATATACTTGCAAGGTCAATTTGATAAAATCTTGCGCTTCGGTGCTGATTTGTTCATTGGTACAAAAAATATGTGCATCGTCTTGCACAAAACCACGCACACGCATAATGCCGTGCAATGAGCCTGACGGTTCGTTGCGATGACAGGAGCCAAATTCTGCCAAACGCAAAGGCAAATCACGATACGACTTTAAGCCTTGATTAAAAACTTGCACGTGGCAGGGGCAATTCATTGGCTTGACGGCATAATCTCGTTTTTCTGAATGCGTGGTAAACATCAATTCGCCATAATTCTCCCAATGCCCTGATTTTTCCCACAACGCTCTATCCACCACTTGTGGGGTTTTAATCTCCAAATAGCCATTGTCTTTTTGCACTTTTCGCATATATTGTTCAAGTACTTGGTAGATTGTCCAGCCACTCGGGTGCCAAAATACCATTCCAGGGGCTTCTTCTTGCAAATGAAATAAATTGAGTGCCTTGCCAATTTTGCGGTGGTCTCGTTTTTCGGCTTCTTCTATGCGTTTGATATAGGCTTGTAATTGTTTTTTGTCTGCCCACGCCGTGCCATAAATGCGTTGTAATTGTTCGTTTTTGGCATCGCCTCGCCAATAAGCACCGCTGATTTTGGTCAATTTAAAGGCTTTTAAAAACCGAGTATTGGGTACGTGTGGCCCACGACACATATCAATATATTCTTGATGATAATATAGCCCCATTTGGGTTTCATTTGGCATATCATCAATTAGGCGTAATTTATAGTCTTCGCCACGGTTTTTAAAGACTTCAATCACTTCATCTTTTGGGGTCATTTTTTTGATGACATCATAGTCTTGATTGATTAAATCGGTCATACGATTTTCAATTTTTGCCATATCGTCAAGCGTAAAGGGTTTTTCTGAATAAATGTCATAATAAAAACCCTCGTCAATAACAGGTCCAATCACCATTTTGACCTCAGGGAATAACTGCTTGACGGCGTGTCCCAATAAATGAGCACAAGAGTGGCGGATAATCTCAACGCCTTCATCGTTCTTTGGCGTGATGATTTGCACGGTGGCGTCGGCGGTAATGGGGTCGCAGGCGTCCACAAGTTTGCCATTGACTTTGCCTGCCACACACGCTTTGGCAAGACCTGCTCCGATACTTTGGGCGATGTCCATTACGGTGGTGGGGGCGTCAAAGTGCTTGATATCGCCATTTGGCAAGGTGATTGCAATCATAAAATATTCCTAGTTGTGGCGTTGGTAGTGATGGTTGGTACTATCAACCATATAACCGCTACCAGTGGATAAATAAAATACACCAAAATCGGTGCAAACAAAACAAAGTGCATACCAAGCACTTTTAATTATTATAGCAGGTTTTTGGGGCTAAAAAAAGGTGAGTCTGGACTTGTCGTTTGAACTAAATTAAGCCATTTAGCCAAGCCATTTGACCGAGTCATTTTAAGTGAATAAAAAAACAAAATAATGCTACAAGCTATTTTTTTTAAGTCATGCAAAAGTACTTGCTAGGCAAACTCTAAGTGAACTGCTTGCATTTATTAATAAAAACAGTTATCATTATCAAATAATCCCATGATGAAAACTTAGGTTTTTGATGATTACACTGACAAATTTAGGAGTAGATGATGAAAAAAATACTATCCATCTTAGCTGGTGCAACTTTGCTTTTGACAGCTTGCGGTGGTCAACAGTCAAGTACTAAGGCGGACCAAAAAGACAAGATGACCGTCATTACTACATTTACCGTTATTGAAGACATTGCTAAAAATGTTGCAGGAGATGTTGCTGATGTGCATTCAATCACTAAGGCAGGGGCGGAGATTCATGATTATGAACCAACGCCAAAAGATATTGCCAAGGTTAAAGATGCTGATTTGATTTTGTGGAATGGCATGAATTTGGAACGCTGGTTTGAAAAATTTTACCAAGATGCCAAAGATGTGCCTGCGGTGGTGGTAACAGAGGGTATTGAGCCATTGCCGATTAAGGCAGGTGCATATAAAGATATGCCGAATCCGCACGCATGGATGTCTACGACTAATGCATTGGTTTATGTGGATAATATCAAAGAGGCATTCATTGCTCACGACCCAAAAAATAAAGACATTTATATTAAAAATGCTGAAGAGTATCGCCAAAAAATCAAAGCGATGGACGAGCCACTTCGCATGAAATTAGCCAGCATTCCAGAGGGTGAACGCTGGCTGGTAACAAGTGAAGGGGCGTTTAGCTATCTTGCTAAGGATTATGGGTTAAAAGAGGCTTATTTGTGGGATATTAATGCCGAACAGCAGGGCACGCCCCAACAGGTCAAAGCCCTAATTGATACCGTGCGGGCCAATAATATTCCTGTCGTATTTAGTGAAAGTACCATTTCAGATAAAGCAGCCAAGCAGGTTGCCAAAGAATCTGGCGTACATTATGGTGGCGTACTTTATGTGGATTCGTTGAGCGAAGCAGGCGGTAAGGTGCCAACTTATCTAGACTTATTGAATGTTACAGTAAGCACAATAGTTGAGGGCTTTGAAAACGCCAAAAAATAGGATGGAAAAGTGAAATATTGTCTTTTTGTTCATCTTTTATCCCTTGCTTTTTAAAAGCTTTGATTGTGTTTTTGGGCTATGGCGGTGTAATGATTGAGTTTTGTTGCCATAGCCCTTGTTTTTGATGCAATACTTTTGAATGATTGCTTTGTTCGCAAGGGGCGATTTTAATGAATTGGCATCTTATCAGGTTTGGGTTTGATTAAAAGATAATTGATTTTTTCAATTAACAATCCTTACAAAAATTACTTTTCAAAATACCAACCATCTTTTACAATACAGCTTTGTCAGTGCCATATAAGTCATTTTTAGATGGGTGGTGCTTTATTTTGTTTGAATGTGTTATTTTTAGATTTAAAAAAACATAAAAGTTCAATGATGATATTGTCATTAAAGCTGTTTTTTATTTTTTTATGTTTTTTTAAATTTATCTATTTACTTTTTATGAAAAATTCATTGATTGCTACCAAAATATCTGTTGAAAATATTTCTGTTCATTATCCTAATGGACATACCGCTTTGTATGATGTCAATTTCACTTTAACGGGGGGTACAACTTGTGCTCTTGTGGGTGTCAATGGCTCGGGGAAATCAACACTATTTAAATCCATCATGGGTTTGGTGAAGCCACAATCAGGGCGAATTCTACTGTGTGATATGCCGATTCACACCGCCTTAAAACATAATTTGGTTGCTTATGTTCCTCAGTCTGAAGAGGTAGATTGGCAGTTTCCTGTGTCTGTCTATGATGTTGTGATGATGGGTCGCTACGGATACATGAATTTTTTGCGTATTCCCAAGGCGACTGACAAGCAAAAAGTTGCTGATGCGATGGCTCGTGTCAATATTGACCATCTTAAAGATCGTCAAATCAGTGAGCTGTCTGGCGGTCAAAAAAAGCGAGTATTTTTAGCTCGTGCATTGGCACAAGAAAGCAAAATTATTTTGCTGGACGAGCCATTTACTGGTGTGGATGTCAAGACCGAAAAGGCCATCATGACATTACTTGATGATTTACGAGCAGAAGGGCATTTAATTTTAATATCTACGCATAATCTAGGGACGGTCCCAGAATTTTGTGATCAGGTGGTGATGATAAATCGTACTGTGCTGGCGAGTGGTACAACCAAAGAAACTTTCACACAGGAAAATTTGGAAAAAGTCTTCGGTGGTGTATTGCGTCAAATCCGCTTGTCTGGCAAGGACTTGCACGATGATGATGATGGTCGTTCTTTGACGATTTTGGCTGATGATGAAGTGCCAGCGGTATTCTACGGGGTGCAGAGCAATACACCTGAGAGCATGTACTGTACTGAGACCGTTGAGGCAAGTCGTGTCGGTCAGGTAAATATGAACCTTCCTAAGACTGCCAAAAATGACGGTGTTCAACTGTATGACCCAAAAACCAATCTTGTCATGCTGTTATCTTGTGATGACAACGAGCGGCAAGACGAGAGCCTGATATCTAATAGTCGTTCAAGAGGTGGTAAATGAGTGAATTAATCACCTTGCTTGCTGAACCATTTGCTTACGAGTACATGATAAAAGCGATGGTGATGTCATCTGTTGTGGGTGGAGTTTGTGCCTTTTTGTCGGCATATCTGATGCTCAAAGGGTGGTCTCTTATTGGCGATGCGTTATCCCATGCAGTTGTGCCAGGTGTGGCGATAGCTTATGCACTTAGCTTACCATATGCAGTAGGGGCATTTTTTGCTGGGATTTTAGCTGCTTTGGCGATTTTGTGGGTAAAATCCATCACCAAACTCAAAGAAGATGCGGTAATTGGCTTTATTTTCACCACTTTTTTTGCACTTGGGCTGTTTATCATTTCCATCAATCCCACTTCAGTTAATATTCAAGAGATTATTTTTGGTAATATTTTGGGCATTTCTGACGATGATATCGTACAGATTGGCATTATTATGGCGGTATCACTCATTTTTTTGTTAATTTTTTGGAAGGATTTGCTGTTGGTGTTTTTTGATGAGATTCATGCCAAATCAGTAGGGCTGTCGCCCAAATTTTACCAAATTTTATTTTTCGGTCTTTTGTCTGCTTGTGTAGTATCGGCGTTGCAGACAGTGGGGGCGATTCTTGTCATTGCAATGGTGATTGCCCCTGGGGCGATAGCCTATCAATTGACTGACAAATTTCGACCGCTCATCATCATTGCAGGTGTGCTTGGAATTACAACAAGTGGATTCGGTGCGTATTTAAGTTATTTTCTTGATGGTACGACAGGTGGTGTGATTGTATCATTACAAACCTTGTTGTTTGTTTTGGCATTTTTATTCTCGCCAAAATTTGGCATGATTACTCAAAAATACCGCCAAAAAAGCAATATGATAAAGCACCAAAGCCAGTCCACTCATTTAAATTAAAAGACTAACTTGAAATAAAACCGATTAAAGTTATGCAAATACTTAATTATTTTACCGAGCCACTTAGCCATATTTTTATGCAACACGCCTTATTATCAGCTGTTGCGGTGGGAGCAGTGTGTGCCGTGCTGTCTTGTTTTGTGGTGTTAAAGGGCTGGTCGCTTATGGGTGATGCCATTTCTCATGCAGTATTTCCAGGAGTTGTGATTGCTGCATGGCTTGGACTGCCTGTGTTTTTTGGTGCTTTTGTGGCAGGATTATTTTGTGCCGTCTCAGTGGGGTATCTGAAGAACAATACCCGCATCAAGGAAGATACACTGATGGGTGTGATTTTTGCTGGTATGTTCGCATTTGGTCTGGTGATTTTTACTAAGATTGACACCGAACAGCATTTAAAACATATTTTGTTTGGCAATCTTTTGGGTGTTGATAGGGAAATGCTGTGGCAAACAGCGGTAGTATGTGGGTTGGTTTTATTGCTGGTTTTGTTAAAAGCCAAAGATTTGTTAATGTACTGCTTTGATGTCAGTCATACACGAGTGGTGGGGTTGTCGCCCAAGCTACTGCATTATGGACTGTTGGTTTTGTTGTCTGCTACGATTGTGATGGCAATGCAGGCAGTCGGTGTGATTTTGGTGGTGGCGATGCTTATTTCACCAGGTATTACTGCTTTTGTGTTATGTAAGCGGTTTATTCCTATGTTGGTGGTTGCGGTGTTAAGTTCGTGCTTGACCAGCGTGCTTGGTGCAATTTTGAGTTATCATTTAGATTCGGCCACAGGGGCAACGATTGTATTGTTGCAAGCAATCTCATTCATGGTTGCAGTGATCATTGCCAAACTCAAAGAAAAATTAAACACACAATCTATTATTAATGCCAATAGCAAATTGATTCATTAAAACCAAAAAACTGAAGTTTTAAATTCAGGCTTGCAATATTGCATGAAAATTGGCAGTTAAACAGAAATGATAAACCAAATCTATCTTGATCAACTATAAAATGAATATGGTATATGATGTATTAATGATGGTCTAAGACAATGTATGTTATGATATTCGGTATTTTTCCTTTCTTTTTGTTTTTCTAAAAAACCCCAAAAAAATCAACAACATACAAACTTTCTCCCATTTCCCCCAAAAAACCACTTTACAACCATTAAAATTAGCGTATAATACGCACCACTCAAGCAGACAAGCAAATGAAAAAACTTGTTTAATTTCAATAATTTAATGAAACATTTTGAGATAATTAGATAAATACTGACTCTCAAAATAATTTAAAAAAAATTGAAAAAAGTGCTTGACATCAATTTTAAAAAGCGTATAATACGCACTCATTCGCTGGAAGACAACGAATGACACTATTTAAAATCAAAACTAAAGAACAACTTGTGTGGATTTTTGCTAATACAAGATAATACAAAAATTATCATTTATCAAGCAAAAATACTCAAAGTTA
>NZ_JAYGGV010000002.1:0-404121 GCF_035181405.1 Moraxella tarda | reverse complement strand
AGGTGGCAACAATCCAAATGCAGGTGCATTGGCAACGCCTACCAACTGGGAACAAATCGCTACCGACATCAAAGACACAGCAGGCGTACTATTACAAACGCAGTAGTATTTAACCTAAAAAAACGCCAATCATACGACTGGCGTTTTTTATTGGAGTTTTTATGAAAGTTTTATATTTTACTGATGATTTTAGTCAAAAAAATCAAGATTTTGCAAAATCTCATGGTTTAACCATTCGTAACAAGCACGCCTATGGGCAGATTGATTTTTTAGAACCATGCGATGCGGTGTGTGGGGAGGTACCAAAGGCTTATTTGGAGACATACCCTGTATTTGATTTGTCTGATGAACCTAGCACCAAGACGGTAGAGCTAACGGATGAGCCAGACGAGCAACCAAAAGCCAAACCAAAGGCAAGCAGGACGAAAAAAGAGCCAGTTTAACGGCTTTGGAGGGGTTGATGATAACTTTGGCATCTGTAAGCCTAAGCCTACAAACGCCTTTTGACAACAAGCGTGCTGTCATGCTGGCTAATGCTTGGCTAAAACAGCACAGGCTGGTTGAGTTTGATGATGTGCCTGATGATGTCTTGATGGCAGGAGCACTCATTGCAGAGGCGGTGGCTGATGGTGATATGTATCAAGGACGCTCTGAGGGCGTGGTGGTCTCCAAGTCTGTCAAGGCAGGTGAGGTGTCCACTGCTAAGACTTATGCCAGTGGTGCAGATGGTATGGCAATCAGTGCTAATGAACAAATGGCATTGGCATTGATTAAGCCATACCTTCAAAAATTTGAAACACAGGTCATGGTAAGGCGGTACTGATGCGACAAGAAATCACTGACGAAATTAAAGTCGCTTTTGATACCGACTTAAAAGATGCGGTCAAAGACTTTACAGGCATTCGCAGGCAAATATCAGACGATGATTGGCTGATGAATGGCGAAGGTAGCACCAGCCAAATCAAATATGGCGGTCGTGGTGTGTTCACAGGTTATCATGCTCATGAGATTGATGGCAACACGATTTTACAAAATGATGTGAAGCTCATTTGCTTACAATCAGAAATAGACCGCACGCCCATGCTTGATGATGTCATTAATGATATGCGCGTGATGGCGTTATCTGCCGACCCTGCTGGCGTGTCGTGGGTGATTCAGCTAAGGGGTGTGTCATGAAATGGGATAAAAGCCCAGATGCCATCATAGGTGAGCTAGAAAAGCAACTCAACGAAACATTAAACACGCTGATTGCCACCACCTACAATAATATTGTCGCCCTATCGCCAGTAGATACAGGGCGATACAAAAACGCCCACCACTTCTCGCACGGCAGTCCAAGCCATGCAAAAAGTGGAGCGACAGTGCTACAAATACCTGTGGGGGATTACCGCCCTATTTACATTCAAAACAACCTACCGTATGCCTTACGCATTGAAAATGGCTGGTCAAAACAAGCCCCAAGCGGTGTGTATGGCAATGCGGTGAATAGTGCGTTGGCAAGTTTGGGCTAATCCTTAAAGACAGCATCAAAGACAACATGGGCGATTATGAACAGCTTAGAAATTGAACGGCTCATCATGAGCCATTTTGTCAAGTGGGAACACTTTAACCAAGCACACACAGCAAGGGCAAACCGCAATTTTACACCGCCTAAAAGCGGTATTTGGTATCGCATCAGTATCTTAGGCGGTATCAACCACATTGCCAGTCTGTCTGATACGCCTTGTGTGCGTGAAGTGGGCACGGTCATTGTGCAAATCTTTGATAATGACGGAGGCGGTACAAAGAACATCAAGCAAATGGCGGACAGCTTAGCCAAACATCTAGGCTGTATCATGCTTGATGATTTGGAGCTGTTAGCCCCAAGCATTGTCAATGTGGGGGCGAGCGGTGGATTTTATCAGATGAATGTTAGCGTGCCGTATCGGTATGGTTAAAAAAGATTGGCATTTACTGCCACTTCATAGTCGCTTTGTGGCAACTTACCTTGCTTGTAAAGCCAGCTCGCCACTTCTGCCCACGCATACAACGCTGAACCTGACAAAATGCCATAAACAGGCTTGGGGAAATTGCCAGCACCTCGTTTATTATTGGCATAATTGGTCAGCGTGGTGCGTGATACATTTAGGCGTTTTGCTATTTCTGCCAGAGATGACACCCCTCTTTCTTGTAGGATTAAGTCGCTAAACCCTGCTTGGCGTAGATTATCAAGGGCGGTAGAAATTGCTGTTTTGGCATCTATGGCTTGTCGGTCAAATTCCAAATAAACCATATCATCAAAAGTGCATAGCAAGGCATCATCTAGCCCTGCATTAAACAGCTTATCCTCTAAGTCGTCATCAAAAACAGCGTCTCGTACAACAATGGTAAAGTGATAAGTATTCATTGGTTTACTCCTGTGCATTCGTTTACTTTGCGTATGATTTGCTTGGCGTGATTTTGTGGGTTTCTTGGGGTACTCCACACACTCATTTGGTGGGTGCTATGTCCAAAATTACAACGCAAGCGACAGTAGGCGTGGCTAGATTTACCGCTATCAACTAAATGCCAACCATTGTCTAGGGCATACTGTATGGCATTGCTAATTTCTTTATTGGGGTGGTGTTTTATCATTAGCCCTTGATTTTATTTGTTATAATAATACAGATGATAACATTTGTAAACACTTTTTAACCGCCCAAATGGGCTTTTTTATGGAGTAAATGTTTATGTCTCGTGGTTCAAGAGTTCAAGTTAATTATGCACCGCAAACGACCGATGAAGTGCCAAAAACAGGTTGGAAAGTCCTGCCGTATAAATCCAACGGTTTATCGGTATCTTTTGAAAATACACAAAGCGAAACCATTACCGATGGTCGCATCAGCTCGGCAGGATTGGTAACATCAGGGTCATTATCTGGTGATGTTGAGGTGGAGTTTTCTAAAGATGTTTACGATGAGTTATTGTCGGCGGCAGCTTGTAACAATTGGTCTGACAAGACCCTAAGCTTTGGCGGAGATGTTGTCAAAAAATATGCCATAGAAGTTGCTTTTAAAGATGTTGGTATTTTTCACTATTATGGCGGTGTGCGTGTCAATACTTTTGAGCTGTCGTTATCAGACAGTGGCTATGCAACAGCAAAATTCGGCTTAATGGGTTCTGATTATAAAAACCAAAATGATACAGCATATAGCAAAACGCCAACACCAGCAGGTCAGCTACAGAAAGTTATTTCGCTGTCTGTTGAAGACATCAAGATTGATGGTGTTACTACTAAGGGCGTAGCGTGTGCGACGGCATTTGATTTTAAGCTGGATAACAATATCCAAGAACAACGCTGCCTAGGCGGTGGCATCTTTGCAGGCAATTTGCTTGAAATGATGGCAAAAATGGACGGCAGTTTGACCCTAGCCTATGGTAAAAAAGCCCAAGAAATTGTCAATAAGCAGGTAACAGGTGCGACAGTCGCCATTGAACTTACCTTAAAATTTTCTGATAACTCAAAGTATGTGCTAACCATTCCAAAGGCACAAGTATCAGGCGAGACACCAAGCGGTGGCATGAACGACATCATCAATCAGTCTGTGACTTATACTGTTGTTGAGCAAGCACCAACCATGACAAAAGTTTTGGCAGACTGATGGAGAAAATACGATGAAAATTACAAAACGAGAAAAACAACAATTAAAAACACCCCTTGTGAATGGGTGGATTATGGCAATGGCGTTGCATTTGAGATTTATGGTGCGTCGCATCCGCTTTATCAGCAAGCCAACACCAAGCACCGTGTGCGTGAATTCACCGAAGACCTGTTAAATCTGTCTGATGAAGATGGCTTGGAGACATTCCCAAAAATCGTCGGTCAGTATTTGATTAAAGACTGGCGTGGTGTTACTGATGAAGATGGTGAGGAGTTGCCTTGCAATTGTGATAATTTTGTAGACATGGTGCTTTGTGTTGATGGGCTGTTAAATTTGGTGGTTGGCCAATCTTATGACATTCAGAACAAGCACGCACAGCAGGTAGAAACCACCAAAAAAAAGCCGTCCAAAGGTGGCAATACCAAAGGTTAGAGCTGTCTGACTTTGACATACAAGTCAGGCAGTATTTGGGGCTTGAAGTGCCAAAAGAGCCTGAAAATAGCCATGCCATCAGCATGATTATTCATGTTTTTTATATGGCAAGCCGTGCTAGGCGATATATTGGCATGACAGGCACGCCCCTGCCCTTGACGGTAAAAGACATCAGTGATGTGGTGGATGCACACCCTGCTATGATAGACAGAGAAACCTTAGATGCTGGTGTATTTGCCATTGACGATGCTCGGCTTGTGGCGTGAGTGAAAAAATAGCCAGATAAGTAAAAACCCTTGATATTGGTTGTATCAAGGGTTTTTAAATGAAAGGCGGTCAAAAGACCTTTTTTATTAAATCGCAATCTTATGCCAAATCCGCCATAGCAAGCTGTGCTAAATAGTTAGAACGGCTTTTGTATAAAGACTTATGGGCATTTACCTTATCATCAATTTTGGTGATAAGTAGGCTTGGCAAGGTTACATTGATTTTCTCTGCCTTGCCCATAAAGGCGGATATATCCACTTCTACCACTGCCCATAGCATACCGTCATAGTCGCTATTGCCTTGGTGGTAAAAAATGGGCTTGGCGGTAGGTAGTGTATCGCCGTCTTCTGCCATGCTTTCTAGGTGTAGGCTGATGGCTTCATGGGCATTTTTAATTGCTTCTTCTGGTGTATCACCTGCACTAAAACACCCTGCAATATCAGGCACAATCACGCCATAGCATTCATGTTCATTGGCAGGTTTTTCAATGGCAATGGGAAATAACATAATCTTTACTCCGTTAATGTGGGTTAAAATGCCTGTAAGGGGGTTGGGTTATTCCAACCCTGCTTGTTTGATGATGCTTTTTAGTGTACCTATTGGCAAATGCTCACGGCCGTTTGGAATGGTTACTTTGCCTGCTTTGGTTGGGTGCTTGTAGTGCTTATGAGAGCCTTTTTGTGCCACAAGATACCAACCATCATCGGTCATTCGTTTTATCATCTCATCGCTACTTGGTGGCATTTTTAAACTCCGATTTGCTGAATATAGAGTTATTATAACTCTAAATATAAATTAAGTCAAGAGTTATTGGGGTTATTTTTATAAAATACTTTTGCTTAATAAGACAAATAAATCAGAATGATACAAATGGCAAAAGCCAATAAACCAAGATTTGACTTCAAAACCCTCTAAGTTTGAGCTTGTGGGTTTTTTATTGGGGATTAACATGACTAATTATGGTGTTCGCCTAGAAATTAGCACAGGCAATACAGAACAGCGACTGCAAACCCTAAGACGAGAGCTGGCAAAAGTTGAACAAAGTGGCTTAAAAATGACCAGCAGTCTAAATGGGATGGTCATTAGCCAAAGTGTAAAAATGCTGACCGATACGATTACCAAAATGGGGCGTGGGTCAAGTAGTGCCAGTTTAGATGTGGAAAAATTACAGCGGCAGTCTCGGTAAAGCGTAATAGCTCTTTTTCAGCGATGCCTGCTTGCCGACTTTGCTGATGTTTTTGGTGAATTGAGCGGTGTTTGCCGCCACATGAATCTCAATACCCAATGACATGAATTTCTCCAATGAAAAAGCACTCATTACGAGTGCCTTGTGTTGGTTGTTAAGCGTCATTCGCTCAACGACAAATAGCTGGTGCTTTTGGCGTGGCGTTTGAGTTTTTCGCTGTTCTTGGTGCTGGCTTTGACAAACAAACTGCGTCCATCATCAAAAATAAGCTGCAATAAGTGCATTTTGTTGACACCCAACAGCGAACCCATCATAGCCCCTGCCATGCCAACGACCACACTGTCGGTAGCAACAGCCAACGCACCACCAAGCAACGCACCATCTACAAAAGAAGGTCGGTAATCGCCATCTTGAGTGATGATTTCATTGACTTGGGCAAGGTTTTCTTGACGCAGTACGATATTTTTGCCAGTGTGCAGGCACTTCAAGGAAAAGCCACCCAGCATATAATATAAAGGTTGTTTTTTGTCAAAATCATCAGAAGCAATAAATTGTAGCCGCATGAGAACTCCACATCACAAACGCTCATCTCATCATACCCTAATCCCTACGCCTTTTCAAGCCGATCAAACATACGCATTAAGGCTTCACTTTGCCTTTGTAGCTCCTGCTCTTTTTTGAACTGCTCGTATTCTTCTCGCATCTCATCTATCATCGGATTGGGATCAACGGGCAAAAAGTCAGCAACCGTGCAATTTGTACCGCCCGCTTTGGCATAGAGTAAATAGGCGGTTTGCAAATCCTGCCTAAACCCACCGAACGGATCGATGCGGTCGTAGGCTTGCCATTCGATAAGCTCATCATAAGACAAACCTCTTTCAAGCTCGCTCACCGTCCGCCCCAGAGCAAGAGCGAGTTTAAACAAAAACCGACGCTTAGGGTCGGTTATGAGTTTTTTTCGTATTCGTCCACTTCTTTACCGAAGTTCACACGGCTCACTGCTTCGATGATTTGACCGACCACTTTGGCGTCTAGTGCTAGGATTGTCTTGTCGTCTTTGTCGTCAAAGATTCGCTCGCCATCTTCATCGCACACGCCATATTTGACCATCGCCACAGACAGCTGATCAGGCTGGTCAGCAAGTTTGGCAAAATGTGCCTGCTCGCCAACATTGATACGGCGGACGAATAGGGGCGTGTCAACACCATCAAGGGCTAGGGCGACAGGTTGATTGACCGCTTGGATTTGGCGGATTAGGGTGTCTTTTAAAGAGTTTTTCATAAGGGTTTCCTTTTTAATATTCACTTGATTTAAAATTTCTGCTATAATTTCAAGCATATTCAATCCTTTTCTACGCCAAAAGGATTGAATAAAAACCCCAAAAGTTAGCCGCTTTTGGGGTTTTGTTTTAGGTAGAATCAGCCACCAATCACCGTCACATCGCCTGTGATAGAAATCGTGCCTGTTTTACGCAGTTTTTTCTTGGTGTCTTCGTTATCCAAGGCAAGCTTTGAGATGATCCCCTTAAACTGACGAGATTCGCTTGTGGCTTTAACAAATTCCAGCTTAAAGGTCAGCTCCGCCCCTGATTTAAAGGCGGTGTTGATGATGGTTTGACCTTCGTCTTGGGGTTCATGCACCAGCTCAAACTCAATCTCAGACTCTTCTTTAAAATCAACAACTGCCTTGACCGTGCGTTTATCATCAGTGGCGGTTACCTCGTCCATGACCTTTTCTTCGGTGGGAACACCGCATTTTGTAAATGCTCTACCTTTTTAAATGCCTGCCCATCAGCGGATACAGACAAGGTGTAATAACTGTCTAGCAGGTTTGCAACATTTTTCGCCATAAAAGATTCTCCTATTTGGCTTGGTGGTTAAAAAATACATCAATGCTGGCACGATATAAGCCCTCATCAATACTAAAATGAGTGCCGTCATGCTCACTCATGGGCAGCTCATCAAATCTATCTAAAATCTCGCCATACAAGGCAAGCAGCTCATCATAATCGCTGTGATAAGCGTCCAATTGCACTCGCACCCGTTCGTGTCCTGTGATGCCGTCCAGCGTGGTAATGGGCATTGTGCTGATGATCTGATAAATCACATAAGGTGGCGTGTCGTCTGCCGTCTTTGGGATCAGGTGCGGATAAACACGACCTGCGACCAAAGGCGATAGGGCGGTGTAAAGTAGGGTGCTTGCGTTCATGGGTCTTCCTTGGATAATTTTAGGTAATAAAAAACCCACCAATAAGGGTGGGTTTTGGATTTGGGTGACAATGATCAATCTGCCTTAATTTTGTCCAACTCCGCCAAAAACGGCTTGATGACTTCTGGGGATATTTCGATAACCTTTTCTTGTTTGCCGTACAGTTTTAGTTTAAATCCCTCTGGTTTTTGCGTAGTAGCTCTTCGCTAATGTTAATGCCGACAGTTTCGATGCTGGTACAAGGCAAGCCCATACTTGACAAGCTACAATCTGCATCTGAGTCAATTTTGCTAATGTCGTAAGAGTTTCCATTCGTGTCTCTTGCTGCACTAAAATGCATCCAGCCAGTGACTGACTTATTGATCAGATAAATCTGCAATACTACAAGTTTGCCAGTTCTCTTGCTGTAGTTACCTCTTAGCAAATAGTAATCATTAAATAAATCTGTCGATAAGCTGTACATACCATCAAATTCATCATATTTCGATCTTGCTTTGATGGTAATCGGTGTGAGCGATTTGCCAAAGATATGTAGCACATCTTGGTCTGTCAGCTTACTACCATCAGCTTTGCGAAAATCGACAGACGGCAAGTTGTCTTTATAATAAATGGTTTTACACGATGGCGTGACAAATTCGGTCGTGCCTGCAAGGTTTCTCTTGTACGGCTTGCCACCAATTGCAATGTTCCTAGTTTTCAACTTGTAAAAATCTTGAGTGTATTTTGTTGGTACATTGGTTTTTAATACTTTTAAATCAGTATTAACAAAATCTAAATAATTTTTGTTGCTTAAAGAGTGCGTAAACGTACTTGTTTTCTCAGACAGAACAAAAGAATTGCTCATGTATTTTCCTGTGGTTTCAGTAACTCTATATGCATCTCCAGCAATTTGATCATAATTGCAATTTGCATAGGTGGTGGCGCTCAAACACGCCAAAACGCTGGTTAATAACAGTTTTTTCATCTTGCACTCCTTAAAAATAAGCAAATATACAACATAAAATAACCAATACTCACCCAAAAATCAAGCCTAGTCAGTGTACTTTTTGATGTTTTTGGCAAGTTGAGCCTTAAATCGCTCAACTGCCTCGTCTTTGTTATTGTCAAAGGCAGGGCGGAGAAAGGGTGTGGCTGGCATTTTGGCTGTGCCTTTTTCCAAAAAATGCCAATATCTGGGGTAGATTTTTTGTTTGCTGCCACGCCCCACAAAAATCATCACCGCCGCTCCATGCTGATAATAACGAGCCTTGACACGCTTTCGGCGAATGGCGGATTTTAACAAGCCAGGCATGACGGTGATGGTTTTGCCTTGATATTGCATTTGGTGCGGTTCTTTTGCTTTGGTGGTGTCAGTCAGCCTGCCTAGCAAGTTAAATACATTCCGCAAAAACAAGTTTAATGAGGCCATCAAAGACAAAAGACCAAAACTCTAATAATATTCAAAACAAAACCTCAGTCGTCAAACTGGGGTTTTGGCTATCAAAGTAGCTCTGTGCACATAATAGCACGATATTTGGTTTTGAAGGTGTTGATAAGATTTATGCCGATTTAATCGGTATGACCACTGGCACAGCTGATAATACTGTCTTTTAACTCGCCCGTATCGGCCAAGTTTTGTTCCACCAAAAGTCTTACGCCCCTATATTCGCCCGCCAAAGCCGTTGCAGTTCAAATATGTGCGTGATAGACTAAACTATGCAACTACAGCATACCCACATGAACTGGTTGCTATATCTACCAGTGAGAGTGTAATAAGGCGGGCACTTAAACAACTCAACAAAGAGCTATTGGGGCAAATAGATAGCTTTGCTAAATCAATAATGGAGGTCAAAACCAATGAGCAACATAAGCAGAGCACAAATACTGGAGTTAGCAAAACAAACGATGATGGGCGTATACCATCAAGCACCCAAGCAGCTGCAACAAAAATACCGTCATCTGCCCAAACAAATCAAACAGACTCAAACGACCACAGAGGTCAGTATGGCAGTCAAACCGCTGTGGGAGGAACTAAAACAGCTCAAAGAGCAAAAGGCTTCAAAGATTTAGAAATTGAGCAACAAGAAAATTCTAAGTCAGTTCAGACCACCAAAATCTTTAACACCAAAGACATCAAAAAAGCCATTGATGCTCGTCAAAAAAATTGCACCTGTCAAAGCATTGTTTGATGCTTATATGGGTGTGGTAGAAAAGCACTATCCAAATCTGACATTAAACTTTGTCAAAGAGGGTGGATTTAATGCTTATTATCAAAACAGCCAAATCACTGTCAATGAACAAGTGTGGGAGAGCTTGGCGGATAATGATAAGGTGCGATCTTTGTCTTGGTGATTAATTGTAACCGTTGAGACAACAAAAAACCCCTGAATAATCAGGGGTTTAAAGCAGAATAATGGTGCCCGGAGCCGGACTCGAACCGGCACGCTCGTAAGAGCGAGGGATTTTAAATCCCTTGTGTCTACCAATTTCACCACCCGGGCAGATGGTCTTAAAAAATTATGGAGGCTGGAGTCGGAATCGAACCGGCGTACACGGAGTTGCAGTCCGCTGCATGACCACTCTGCCATCCAGCCTGTTTAATAAGGCGATATTCTAGCATTTTTTTTCAAAAATGCAAGTAGTTTTATTAAAAAAAATTAAAATTCGATACAAATTGCCAAATTTTACCTAAAGCCAATCAAAAAATATCTGTTTTGTACACATTTTGGCTAAAAATACAACATGGATTTTTGGCCAAAAACTAAATAAAATTCAAATTTTGTGTATTTTTTAAAGTATAATAACTAAGGGTTTTGCGTGGTTTTAGGGTTTTGCTTTTCTGCTTACTTACTTGCGGTGATCATTTTGCAACCAATTAAAAACCAAAGTCGTAAAACTATATTAATAAAATTAAAACCAGTTAATTAAGCTTTTTATTAATAAATGTGATGAATGAACTAAAAAATAAGGTGTTTATGAAACAAAACTTGCGTGTAGTAACGATTGTTGCAATATTTGCTGGTATGGCGTTGATGACAGCTTGTGGTCAGTCTGACCAAGCAAAACAGGAGGTGGCTCATCAGCAAATGCCATCAGTGGTTGTTGATGTACAAAAAGTAGCTTTGGGTGTTATTCCTGTTAATAAGACATTTTCTGGTCGAGTGACTGCTGTTGAGACTTCTGAAGTACGCCCGCAGGTTACGGGTATTATTGATGAAGTGTTATTTCATGAAGGCAGTTTTGTGCGTGCAGGCCAGCCACTTTACCGCATCAATACAGACAGTTATGTCAGTGCCATTGAGTCGGGCAGGGCATCGGTTGCCAGTGCTCAGGCAGCCGCTCAAAATGCTCGTGCTGTGTATTCACAAGCACAAGCAACCTTGATGGCACAACAAGCGGTTTTAGCTCAGGCAAAAGCTGATTTGGCAAGGCTTCAAGGGTTGGTGGAGGTGAATGCGATTTCTCAGCAATCTTACGACCAAGCCATAACCTCGTTGCGTACCGCGGAAGCTAATGTTGAGGCGGCAAAAGCGACCGTCGCTCAGGCTAACGCAAGTATTAACAGTGCAGATGCTGCCATTAACAGTGCAAGAGCCAGCCTAGGTGCAAGCGAATTGGATTATAGTCGTACCATTGTTAAGGCACCAATCAGTGGTCGGATTGGCATTTCTGCGGTAACTGGTGGTGCATTAGTTTCTGCCAATCAGAGTAATGCATTGGCAACCATCTCTCGCACCGATTATGTTTATGTGGACATCAGTCAATCATCTTCTGAGTTGCTTCGCCTACGCCAGCAAATCACCGAAGGTAGGGCGGTTGAGGGTGGTCCTGAGGTTCAAATCATCTTAGAAGATGGTCAGGCTTATCCAATCATCGGTCATCTCATACTGTCTGATGTCAGTATTGATGAGGCTACAGGTACGGTTAAAATTCGTGCAGTATTTCCAAATCCAGATGGCGTGCTCATTCCAGGAATGTATGTCAATGCTAACTTAGCACAGTCTGCTGTCAGTAATGCTGCACTATTACCACAAAGTGCCATCATTCGTACGCCAAAAGGCGAAATGCAAGCGTATGTTGTTAATGCCCAAAAGAAAATTGAAGTCCGTGCGATAACAACAGCGGGTACATTTAATGGACAATGGGTTGTTACTGATGGCTTGCAAGACGGAGATACGGTTGTGATTGTTGGTGGGGCAAAAGTTCGTCCAGATCAAGTGGTTGAGACTCGTCCATACCTACCATCTGGACAAAATGCCAACACCCCAACTGCTTTACAAAGTACAATGATGCAAGCAAACCCTCAAGGTCAAAATAGTGTGATGGCACCTACCTTGGATCAAAAAAGACAAACTGACGAACCGATGAAAGACGCTGTTGATGCGCCTAAGAAAAAATAGGAGCATTTATGTCTAAATATTTTATCAAACGACCAATTTTTGCATGGGTGATTGCTATCTTAATCATGCTTGTTGGCGTGCTTACGGTGTTAAAACTGCCAATCTCCCAGTATCCTCAAATTGCACCACCAACTGTAACTGTCAGTGCCATATATCCAGGTGCAGATGCCCAAACAGTAGAAAACTCAGTAACGCAGGTCATCGAACAACAAATGACAGGCTTAGATGGCATGATGTATATGTCATCAAGCTCATCATCACAAGGCTTGGCCTCGGTTCAAATTACTTTTGAAAGCGGTACAGATCCAGATGTTGCTCAGATACAAGTACAAAACAAACTGCAATCAGCGACCGCATCATTACCAGAAGTGGTACAGCGACAGGGTTTGACGGTTAATAAATCGTCGTCATCATTTTTGATGGTTGTGGCGTATGTTTCTGAAGATGGAAGCATGGATAAAACGGACATTGCTGACTATCTTAACTCAAACATTGTTGAGCAAATCAGCCGTGTCAATGGTGTGGGTGGCGTTAATGTTTTTGGTTCTAAGTACGCAATGCGTATCTGGCTTGATCCAGAAAAATTGCGTGCTTATTCATTAATGCCATCTGACATCATTGCTGCTGTTTCTGCGCAAAATGCCCAAGTCTCAGCAGGGCAGTTGGCGACAGTACCATCTGATGAAAAAAGACAGGTGATCAATGCGACAATTACGGTGCAAAGCTATCTGCAAAGTGCCGAGGAGTTTGCAGAAATTCTCATCAAAACTGATGCTGGCGGTGCTCAGGTTCGCCTAAAAGATGTTGCCAATGTTGAATTGGGTTCACAAAGCTACGGCTTTAACTCACTGTATAATGGCAAACAGGCGGCAGGTCTGGCGATCATGCTTGCCTCAGGTGCTAATGCCTTGGAGGTACGCCAAGCGGTGCAAGACAGGCTTGACCAGCTTGCCAAAAACTACCCAAAAGGGCTGACGGCTGTTGTGCCATACGATACCACGCCTTTTGTGCATTTGTCTATCAATCAGGTTGTCAAGACATTGGCAGAGGCGATCATCTTGGTGTTTTTGGTAATGTTCTTATTTTTGCAAAATTGGCGTGCGACCATCATTCCAACACTTGCTGTGCCTGTGGTTATTTTGGGAACATTTGCGGTGCTTTATGCGACGGGTTTTAGCATTAATATTTTAACCATGTTTGCACTTGTGCTTGCTATCGGTCTGTTGGTGGATGATGCGATTGTTGTTGTAGAGAATGTTGAGCGTATTTTAGCACAGAATCCTAACTTGTCGGTCAAGGACGCCACCATTCAATCAATGGGCGAGATCAGCAAAGTATTGATTGGTATTGCCTTGATTTTGTCAGCAGTCTTTGTACCCATGGTGTTTATGGGTGGTTCAACGGGCGTGATTTATCGTCAGTTTGCCGTTACTTTGATTGCAGCGATGAGTTTGTCGGCGATTGTCGCACTCATATTTACCCCTGCGTTATGCGTTACCATTTTAAAACGCCAACCACCCAAAAGCATCAATCAACAAACTGGATTTTTTGGTTGGTTTAATCGTATGTTTGGTATGATGAGTGCTAGGTATGAAAATTTTATTGGCAAAACTTTTAAGGCGAAATGGCTTTTTGGGGTTATTTATGCACTGATCATCGTGGTGCTTGGTTTGTTGTTCATGCGTTTGCCAACATCGTTTGTTCCAGATGAAGACCAAGGCGTGTTATTTACTGTGGTACAAACCCCCGTGGGTTCAACCATCAAAGACACCCAAGCGGTGCTTGATGATGTTGAGGCTTATTTTAACAGTCAAGAAAAAGATAATATTGAGTCTGTGTTTACCATTACTGGATTTAGCTTTATGGGGCAGGGTCAAAATACTGGCATGGCGTTCATTCGTTTAAAAGACTGGGGTGAGCGTAAAGCACCTAACTCTGATGCAAAGAGCGTGGCTGGTAGAGCGATGGGGTATTTTATGACTCAGTACAACAAAGCCAATGTTTATACACTGGCACCCCCATCTATTCAAGGTTTGGGTAATTCTAGCGGTTTTGATTTTCAGCTTCAAGATACAGGGGGTGTGGGTCATGTTGCACTGTTGGAAGCTCGCAATATGCTACTTGGCATGGCATCACAAAAGCCAGAGATTTTGGCGGGCGTGCGTCCAAGTGGTCAAGAAGATGCACCGCAATTAAAAGTGAATGTCAATCATGCCCAAGCGTTGGCTTATGGCTTGTCCATTGGCGATATCAACCGCACCATCTCAACAGCATGGGGTTCGGCCAAGATTGGCGATTTTGTGGATCGTGGCCGTATAAAATCTGTGTATATGCAAGGTGAGCCAAGCTCACGCACCACACCTGAGGACATTGGTAAATGGTATGTGCGTAATAGTAGCGGCAATATGATTGGTTTTGATGCCTTCTCAACAAGTGAATGGACTTATGGTCCGCCAACTTTGAATCGATATAATGGCTTGCCAAGTATGGGCATTCAGGGGTCGTCAGCGATAGGCAAATCTAATGGTGAGGCGGTGGCTGCAATGGAGGAAATTGCCAGTCAGTTGCCTGATGGTATTGGTTTTGAATGGACAGGTTTGACCTTGCAAGAGCAACAATCAGGCTCGCAAGCACTGCTATTGTACGCCATTTCTATTTTTGTGGTGTTCTTGTGTTTGGCAGCATTGTATGAAAGCTGGCTGATTCCGTTTTCGGTGATGCTTGTTGTGCCATTGGGTGTGCTGGGGGCGATTGTCTTTACATGGCTTCGTGGTCTTGATAATGATGTGTATTTACAAGTCGGTCTATTGACGGTGATTGGACTGTCGGCCAAAAACGCCATCTTGATTGTTGAAGTTGCCAAAGAACTGCAAGAAGCAGGGCATGGTTTAAAGCAGGCTGTCATGCAGGCTGCTCGTCAGCGTTTACGCCCAATCATCATGACATCACTTGCCTTTGGTATGGGTGTTGTGCCACTAGCCATCGCTACGGGTGCAGGCTCTGGCAGTCAAAATGCTGTTGGTACAAGCGTACTTGGTGGCGTGATTGCGGCAACTTTCTTGGGTGTGCTATTTATTCCAATGTTTTATATTTGGGTGCGTTCTTTATTCCCAATCAAAACCACCAAAGTTGATGGTCAATAAATAAAGACAAGGAGATTTTATGAAAAAAACTAACACAATTCGCTTATTGGCATTCTCATCGCTGGCATTGGCAGTTTCAGCGTGCAGTACAATGTCTAAGTCAAATCAAATCATGGTTGCCAAGCCAAATGTGGCAATGGATACGGCCTATCGGGTTTTGGATAATGACACTGTCAGTAGCATTGAGACGTCAAGTCTGGCAGCAATGCGTTGGCAAGATTTTTATGTTGATGATAAATTAAAGTCGCTGATTGAGATTGGTCTAAATAACAATAAAGACCTGCAAAAAGCTGTGCTTGCTATCCAAAATGCTCAGGCACAGTACCAAATCAAATCTGCTGACACTATGCCAAGATTGGGAGTGTCTGGCCGAGCAAGTCTTCCTAATCAGGTAAACCGTAATCCAAGTGCTGGTTATAGCGTGGGTCTGGCCATGGCAAGTTATGAGCTGGATTTATGGGGCAAAATTGCTAATGCCAAAGAGGCAGCTTTGCATCAGTATTTGGCGAGCAATGCTGCCAAAGACACGGTACAAATTTCACTCATCGCCAGCATTGCTCAAAGCTATGTTAATCTAAGCTACGCTTTGGCTCAGCGACAGCTTGCCATTGAGACGCTAAAAACTCGTGAACATTCACTTGGCATTACAAAAAAGCGTTTTGAGGCTGGTATTGATGCTATTTTGCCAAGCCTACAAGCCGAAGCGTCATTAGAGGCAACAAAATTGGTGATTTATCAAGCCGATACAGGCATCTTGAAAGCACGCAATGCTTTGCAAGTGCTGTTAGGCATGCCAATTCCCAATGAATTAATGCCAGACATGGCGGTGCATCACATCACCACGCAGGCATTATTTAGTACAGGTCTGCCAAGTGAGCTTTTGTATTACCGACCTGACATCATGCAAGCTGAGCATACTTTAAAAGCAGCAGGGGCAAACATCAATGTCGCTCGTGCTGCCTATTTTCCGTCAATTAGCCTGTCTGGCAATTTAGGTTTTAGCTCATCTAGTCTGACCAATTTACTACAATCTACTGCCTTTGGTTGGTCGGTGGGACCTGCAATTAATTTACCAATTTTTGATGCAGGTGTACGCCGTTCTAACCATGAGATGGCACAAATTGCACAAAAAAATGCACTTGTTTCTTATGAAAAAGCCATTCAAACCGCCTTTAAAGAAGTCAATGATGTGTTGGCATCTCGTGCTACGCTTGGTCAGCAACTAGAATCGCAGTATAAGCTACAACAAAATTATCAGCAAAGCTACCAGATTGCCCATGCACGATTTCGTTCGGGTTTGGACGATTATCTGAATGTGCTTGATGCCGAGCGTTCTTTATTTACCAATCAACAAAGCATTTTGGATTTACAATTGCAAAAAATACTCAGTCAAATTGAGCTGTATCGAGCATTGGGTGGCGGTGCAACTTTGACCACCGAACAAATTGCCAACATCAATCAGCAACGCCAAGCCATGCTTGTTAACAAATTGGCAACCAATGAGCAAAAACAGGCACAAGCGGTTAATGAGACATCATTACCAAAGAATCAAGAGGTACAGCCTGTGCCGAATGTTACTAAGTCTGCCAATCACCCTTAATCATCTCATCATCAAAAAAACGCCCATATTTGTTGGGCGTTTTTTTTATGTTTTTATCATATGTCTTGTTTAAGATAAGTTGGGTGTTTATGGGATTAGACAATGGGTCTTTTGCGATAAAATAAAATCCCTGGAATGGATAAGCCCAGCACCAGTGCAGAAATGACAAAAGTTGCATCAAAAAAATAAGACATCATGGTGGTGAATAGCGTCATATTAAAACCAAAATAACCAATCTGCACCATACTGACCATCGCCTTGTAGGCGGCAATGCCAGGCATGAGACAAATCACGCTAGGTACGATGAGTGCTTTTGGGGGCAAACGAAATCTTTGGGCAAACCATACGCCCAAAAAGCTTGCTAGCATGGCACCAAAAAAAGTCGCCACCGCCAAATGTACGCCATGATTAACCATGAGGGTTTTTGTGCCAAAACCCAGTGATGTCATGATAAGGCAATATATGATATAGCGACTTGGTAGGGCAAACATTAAGCACCAACCAAGCGTAATGACAGAGGATAACAAAACATCGTAAATCAACCACATCACAACCCCCAATGTGGAATTTGTAGTAAAATAAGTGCGGTAACAATGCCTACGCAAGCAGACAGGGTCAGCATGGTGGCAAATACCCAGCGACCCAAACCCATATTGATATACCCTTTAAGAATGTCAGATAAGGCATTGATGATTGGAAAGCTGGGTACAAGTAGTAGCACGCTTGATGCTACTGCAATGTCGGCGGTATCACCCAATGTTACCAGACCATTTAAATCCAAAAAATATGCAGATGCCCCCAAGACTGTTGCGACAAATGCGGTAATAATCACTACCACAAATGGATTAAAATGATGTGTTGATAGATATAAGCGTGTTCGCATGGCACAAAACCCTGCAATCAGCGTAATGATGGCGATGATGAAGTTGCCACCATTTAAGTAGGCAAAACACGCACAAGATAAACCAACAAACAAAGACATCAGATGATTGGAATAAGTGGTACGATTAATGTTGTCAAATTGAATTTCAACTTCATCAATCAGTTGCTCGTTTTTGGCGGTGGTTTCGGCGTGCATGACAATCTGCTGAATCTGCACTAAAATGCTCACATTAATGCCTTGATGAATGGTGTTTCTTACGGTTGTGATGCAGCGTCCATTGTACAGTGTTGTCAAGGTGATGGCATTAAAGGATAAGGCGCATTCAACACCGCTCACACCAAGTGATCTGCCAAGTCGTTTGGTCAAATCAACTACCACCGCTGATTCGCCACCATATTGCATGAACAATAACGCACAACGCACGCACACTCTGGTGATGCGTTGTTGTTCTTCATAAGAAATATAGGGTAAGCGGCGTGTCTTCGCCTGATTTAAGCTTGACATAAAAATGGTCATTCATTTTTGGTTTGGGATAAAGGGAATATTGTAAGGGTAAATCTTGAAAAAGTCATGATAAAAAGTTGAATTTTTTCTAAAAATCATTGCAAAACCTATTAAGGGTAGCTATAATCATCTGACAATATTTTATTTCTTTTATTTTTCTATTTTTGTTTATAATAAACTTTAAGGAATAGCTATGAATATGGCAACCAATCCTGGTAAATTATGGCTAGATGGTACAATCATTGAGCAATCACAAGCCAAAGTTCATGTCTTGACGCACAGCTTGCACTATGGTTTGGCGGTATTTGAGGGGGTGCGTGCTTATGAGACGCCAGATGGTCGCACGGCAATTTTTCGTCTGCATGAGCATACCGAACGCTTATTAAATTCGGCAAAAATTTTTCAATTAAATGTACCTTATGATCACAAGACACTGGTGCAAGCCCAAAAAGATGTGGTGCGTGAAAGTGGCTTGGCATCTGCCTACATTCGTCCGCTCATTTGGGTGGGTTCTGAAAAGCTTGGTATAGCCGCCAAGGATAACACCATTCATGCAGCAGTAGCAGCGTGGCATTGGGGTGCGTATCTTGGCGAAGATGGCATTAAAAATGGTATCCGTGCAAAAACTTCCAGCTATACGCACCACCACCCAAATGTAACGATGTGTAAAGCAAAAGCAGCCGCCAATTACCCTGTATCTATTTTGGCCAATCAAGAGGCCATCAAGGCAGGCTATGATGAAGCCATCTTGATGGACCCGTTGGGCTATGTCTGTCAAGGTTCTGGAGAAAATCTGTTTTTGGTCAAAAATGGTGAATTGCATACCCCAGATTTGGCAGGTGGTGCACTTGATGGCATTACACGCCGTACGATGATTGAGTTTGCCCATGACTTGGGCATTAAGGTGGTTGAGCGTCGCATTACTCGTGATGAATTTTATCTTGCTGACGAGATTTTTATGACAGGTACGGCGGCGGAAGTGACGCCAATCCGTGAATATGATGACCGTGTGATTGGTAATGGCTCTCGTGGTGAAATTACCGAACAGCTTCAAAGTCTTTATTTTGATGTGGTACAAGGTCGTAATGACAAGTATAAGCACTGGTTGTCATTCATTGATGACTGATGAATGGCGGTGTTCAAAAAAAGACGGTAAAAGTGCCGTCTTTTTTGTTGTATGTATGATGCTTTTATGTCAATTAGAAAAACCTCATGATTGAATTTATGATATCATAAGAGATGGTCTAAAACGCAATTAGACAAAATAAATCAACGCAACTTAAGTGTCATTAGATATGATTAAGGTAAAAAATATGAGCAACTTTGACCACAAATTGGATTTAAACTGGCAATCTGACTGCCTAGACCCAAGCCTTGACTTTGCGATGCAAACGCTTGCCGTGCGTGGCGGTTATCATCGCACGGACGAGGGCGAACACAACGAGGCGATTTTTGCCACCAGTAGCTATGTCTATCAAAACGCACAGGACGCTGCCGACCATTTTAATGGCAACAAAAAAGGCAATGTGTACAGTCGTCATACCAACCCCACTGTGCGTGCCTTTGAAAGACGGCTTGCACTGCTTGAACAAGGCGAACGCTGTGTGGCGACCGCAAGCGGTATGGGGGCGATTTTGACGATGTGCTTGGCGTATCTCAAAGCAGGCGACCATATGCTGTGTGCCAAGCAGTTGTTTGGTTCATCGGTGGCGTTGTTTGACACTTACTTTCGTGCGTTTGGCGTGGAAGTCAGCTATGTGGACTGCTTTGACAATACCGCTTGGGCAAATGCGATGACGGACAACACCAAAGTGTGCTACCTAGAAACGCCGTCTAATCCTTTGGCACAAATTGCCGATATTACAGCGATTGCCAAAATCGCCCACGACAAAGGGGCGTTATTGATTGTGGACAACTGTTTTGCCACCCCTGCCATTCAAAAGCCTTTGACGCTTGGGGCGGATATTGTCATTCATTCAGCTTCCAAATACATTGACGGTCAAGGGCGTGTGCTGGGCGGGGCGTTGGTTGGCTCTGACCCCCTTATGGAAAAAGCCTTTGGCGTGGTGCGAACAGGGGGGATTAGCTTGTCGCCCTTTAATGCGTGGGTGCTGTTAAAGGGGCTTGAAACCTTGTCTTTAAGAATGAAAGCCCATTGTGAGAATGCCAATCAAGTTGCCGAGTTTTTACAAAATCACTCAAAAGTCAAAAAAGTGCATTTTTCAGGGCTAACAGAGCACAGAAGCCACGAACTTGCCAAACGCCAGCACAGTCATTTGCCAGTGGCAGGCGGAGCATTTGGGGCGATTATTGGCTTTGAAGTTGCCGACCAAAATAGTGCGTGGCATATTATTGACAATACCAAAATGATTAGTATTACCAATAATTTGGGCGATGCCAAAACCACCATCACCCACCCTGCCACCACCACGCATTTTAGAATGACGCCACAGCAACGAGCAGATGCAGGCGTGAATGACGGACTGATTCGCTTGTCGGTGGGGCTTGAAAATGTGGACGATATTATCAAGGATTTACAGCGTGGTTTGGATAGTTTATAGTTGCTTGATGGTTGTTTTTGGTTTTTGATGAATTATTTTTTATCAATTGTCCAATCAATTTTTCAAGTATAATGATGTCTTTTGAGTGCAAAGCAGAACTAACCCATGGGCTTTTTAGATAAATTATTCAAAACAAAACAAAATGATTCCATTGCAGACATCATCAAACCAACCAAGCATGATGATACCGACTTGCAAAAAGCAAATGCACTGTATGAGCAGGCCACACAACGACACCAAGACGGTGAGCATGAAGCGGCAGTAGCATTATTACTTGAAGCGGCGGTGCTTGGTCTGGCAGATGCACAGCGTAGTTTGGCGGTCATGCACTGCAATGGGCTTGGAGTGCGACAAGACCATCAAAAAGGGCATGAGCTTTTTTTAAAAGCCGCCAATCAAGGCGATGTTAAGGCCTGCCACAACTTGGGTGTCATGTACTATCATGGCTTTGGGGTTATCCAAAACCATCAAGTGGCGTTTGACTGGTACAAAAAAGCCGCTGATCAGGATTATGCTGAATCTTGCCATAACATTGCTTTGATGTATGAACACGGTGTGGGTGTGCCAGCAGATGATCGTTTGGCGGTCGATTGGTATGAGAGAGCGGCTGGTCAGGGTTTTGTTTTGTCGTATTTGAATTTGGGCAATCTTTACCGTATGGGGCGTGGCGTATCTCAAGATGATGCTAAGGCGATGGCTTATTTTGAAAAAGCGGCAACAAGTGGTATTTTGGAAGCTAAGTATCAATTGGCGGTGTGTTATCAGCATGGTGATGGTGTGGCACAGGATTTGGTGAGGGCGTTTTCTTATTTTAAAGAAGCTGCCGATTTGGGCTTTGAGCCTGCCATATACCAATTGGCACTTTGTTATCTAAAAGGTGAGGGGGTTGCAAAGGATGAGAATTTGGCAAAAGATTGGTTGCGACAATCTGCCAAGAACCACGAACCTGCTTTTAAGCTTTTAAATCAGATGGAAGGCGGACATCACTAAAAAACTTACTGAATCCAAAAAGTAGGAAATATGGCTAACAAGGACTGGTTAATTGCAATTGCGGTGATATTGATATGGGGCATTAATTTTATTTTTATGAAGATTGCTCTGTTTGATGTGTCGCCGATGGTGCTGGGCATGCTTAGATTTGCCTTTTTACTTTTGCCTGCCATTTTCTTTTTGGCTCGTCCCCCTTTGCTGTGGCGATGGCTGATACTGTATGGATTGATGATTAGCTTTGGGCAATTTGCTTTTATGTTTTTGGCATTGTCTATGGGTGTGCCAACAGGGCTTGCTGCCCTTGTGCATCAAAGTCAGGTGTTCTTTACGGTGATTTTGGCGGCATTGGTTTTTAAAGAAGGGGTGCGTCGCCATCATTTTTTTGCCATGATGATTGCGGCAGTGGGCCTGTTTTTGATTGGTGTGGGGCAATTTCAAGGCGAAATGGCGGTTATTGGGCTTTTTGTCGTGATGGCAGGGTCGTTTTCGTGGGCACTGGGTAATATTGTCGTCAAGAAATTGGGTAATGTCAATCCAATATCGCTTGTTGTTTGGGGCAATCTATCGACATTTGTGGCGTTTACTGCTGGCTCATTGTGTCTGTATGGTGCTGATGGCGTGGGCGTGCAGATTGCCAATTTAAAACCACTGGGTTGGCTAAGCATACTGTATTTAGCTTATGTTGCAAGCCTTTTGGGTTATGGTGGCTGGGGCTACTTACTGCTACGCTATCCTGCCAGTCAGGTAACGCCCCTTGCACTTTTTGTGCCTGTGGTGGCACTATTGGCGGGTATGTTGTTTATGGCTGAGCAATTAACCGCTTGGCACTGGCTGGGGATTGTGGTGGTCATGGCTTCTTTGCTGATTCATGTCTTTGGTGCAAAGAAAATCCGCTCATGAGTTTATTGAGATTTATTATTAAAAAAACCATGCGAAATTAAAAAAAATATGCTAAAATTATCCGAAATTTAACACTATATAATGTGTAATTAATAAAATAATATACCATATGTTGTTATATTAATTTGCTTCGTCTGAAATCATTTTAAAGTCATTTGGAAACCACTCATGCATTATTCAATTTTTTGCCAAACCAAAAACGATGTTTTAAAAGAACCCATGTTCTTTGGGCAACCTGTCAATGTGTCTCGTTATGACCAACAAAAACACCCAATTTTTGAGCAGTTGATTGAAAAGCAGTTGTCATTTTTTTGGCGACCAGAGGAAATTGATGTGAGTCGTGATCGTATTGACTTTGCTGAATTGTCTGTTCATGAACAGCATATTTTTTTATCAAATCTAAAATATCAAACCCTGCTTGATAGCATTCAAGGTCGTAGCCCAAATGTGGTGCTATTACCCCTAGTTTCTATCCCTGAGCTTGAAACTTGGATTGAAACTTGGAGCTTTTCTGAAACCATTCACTCTCGTAGCTATACGCACATTATCCGTAATGTCGTCAACGACCCTGCTAAGATTTTTGATGACATTATTGATAATGAGCATATCTTAGAGCGTGCCAGCGACATTGCACGCTATTATGATGAGCTACACTGTGCGGCACAGTTGTACGATTTGCATGGAGAAGGGCTTTATACGGTGTGTGGTGAGAGCATACATGTATCGCTAAAAGATTTGAAGAAAAAGTTGTATTTGTGCATTGTGGCGGTCAATGTGTTAGAGGCGATTCGCTTTTATGTGTCTTTTGCTTGTTCATTCGCTTTTGCTGAACGCAAAGTCATGGAGGGTAATGCCAAAATCATAAAGATGATTGCTCGTGATGAGGCACTGCATCTTAATGGCACACAGCACATGATTAATCTGATGCGTACAGGTCGTGATGATCCTGAAATGCTTGAGATTGCCAAAGAGTGTGAGGCAGAGGCGATAGAGATTTTTAAAAGTGCCGCTGACCAAGAAAAGGCATGGGCAGAATATCTATTTAAAGATGGTTCGATGATTGGGTTGAATAAAGACATCTTATGCCAATATGTTGAGTTCATTACCAATACACGCATGGCAGCGATTGGTTTGCCGACAATTTTTGATACCAAATCCAATCCGATTCCTTGGATTAATGCGTGGTTGTCGTCAGATAATGTGCAAGTTGCCCCACAAGAGACAGAAATTACTACCTATTTGGTTGGTCAAATTGACTCCGATTTAGATGATGTGGATTTAGATGATTTTGAGCTATAAAGTGATTGTTAACAATCGCTGTGTATGAATGGTAATGCAACTATCAAATCATTGAACATTGTGCAAAAAGCAGGGTTGATATGGGTTGGGTATTCACTGATGAAATGCGTTTTTATTTGCATGATAATGAGACGCTATTGGAAGGTATGAGGCGTACAGAGCATGAGCTGGTGCGTTTTGAATGTCAGCAGGGGTATTGTGGCTCATGCAAGATGCGAGTTACTGCTAAAACTGGTGCCTTAAAAATGGTGCGTACGCCGATTGCCATGCTTGATGATGATGAGGTGTTGGCGTGTTGTTGTTGCCCTATGGGTACGGTGTGTGTGACTTATGCGTCTAAGACCGATGCCGAGCAACTGGCTTTATTTGAGGATAAAAGCGCAGAGTCATGGCTGACCATTTAAAGTATGGCAAATGTACCATCTGCTAAATACAAGTGATCTAATGCCATCAAAAGAGTGTGTTCATAAATCAAAGTTGATGTGATATGTGATGACTTATTGGGGCTGACCTTTTAAGTATCAAAAAATACCGCCATGAAGCGGTATTTTTGTTAATCATCTGTCTAGATTTGTTGATCTTAGTTGTTTTTGGTTGCCAAGGTGATTCTGGCGGAAGTTACTGACAAATCGGTGCGTTCATCTTTTTCGTACAATGCACCAGCACGACCAACGATCAGAGGGTCAATATTGCCGATTTGACGAGTGTCTTTGTTTTCATAATTGATTTTATTGAGCACATAACGCATGGCATTAAGACGAGCGCGTTTTTTGCAATCGGACTTGATGACAATCCAAGGTGATTCAGCAGTGTCGGTATTAAAAAACATGGCTTCTTTGGCAAGTGTATAATCGTCCCATTTGTTTAATGAGGCCTTATCAACAGGTGAAAGTTTCCACTGTTTGAGTGGGTCGTTCTCACGACTTGCAAAGCGTGCTTTTTGCTCATCTCGTGATACCGAAAACCAAAATTTTACCAGCTGAATGCCAGACTCAATGAGGTGCTTTTCAAACTCAGGAACCTGATGCATGAAAGTTTGATATTCTATATCGGTGCAAAATCCCATGACTCGCTCAACCACTGCACGGTTATACCAAGAGCGGTCAAATAAAACAATCTCGCCTGCGGTAGGTAGGTGCTGTACATAACGCTGAAAATACCACTGTCCTTTTTCCTGTTCTGTTGGTTTTTCTAAGGCAACAACCCTTGCTCCACGAGGATTGAGATGTTCCATAAAACGCTTAATGGTGCCACCTTTGCCCGCCGCATCACGACCTTCAAAGATAATGACCAATCGTTGACCTGTGGTCTTGATGTGATGTTGTAGCTTTAACAGCTCAATTTGTAGCTTATACTTTTGTGCTTCATAATTTTTACGGCTTAGGCGATGCTTGTAAGGATAACCACCTTCACGCCAATTGTCTGAAAGCTGTGTGTCTTTGGATTTATTATTGCGAATTTGGTTGGTGATTTGATGCGTGGCAGTTGTCGGTAGGTATTTGCTCAATAGTTGTTCTACTTCTATCAAATCATCAGGTGTTGCGTGTATTAATAAGTTTTCAAGCTGACTGGCAGTGTCTGGCGTCACTGATTTTTTGGTTTTTGGCTCAGTTTTGGTGGTGCGTTGAGCCTTTGTGGTTTTAATGGTGATATTGCTGTCAGCTGACATGGCATACTCCTGATGAAAATGAAAAAAGTTAAAATTTTATTTCTTTTTCATTTTCATATTATCATTTTCTATGCGGTCTGACAAGGCATTTCATTTGATACATACATCTAAAATTTTGATGAATGATGAAGATTGCTACAAATATTTTTTCAATAGTGTGTTTTATGTAGTGTGTCTATGGTTGATTGAGATAAGGTTTGATTAATGTATTGCTATCGGTGCGTGCATCTAAGGCGACAAGTAAGGCGTATGCACCAATGAACTTGCGGCTGATGAACATCATTTCTTTGGGGGGTAGGCTAAATTCTATTGATGTCATGCCATTTTTGGCACTTGCCATAACACGACCATAAAGCTGGCTATTTGCCCACAAATATAGGTCATTTTCATCAATAAACTGCTTATCAATCAGGGATTTATCAGAAAATGGCTCGCAAGCAAGCAAGAATACATCCGCCATGTCATCTTTAGGTTTACCTGTCAATCTATCAAAAAAATCATAGCCTGTCATGGCGATTTTCATCATTGATTTATCTTGATGATACCCTGCGGTAAGTAAGTTTTTGGCGATGGTTAATAGGTGATTGTCAAAGCGTTTTACCGCACCAAAATCCAGTAGGATAAGCTTGTCTATGCCGTCATCATCAATGCGTACCAAATAATTGCCAAAATTTGGGTCGGTTTGCATCTCTCCCCATTCAAACAACTCACGAATGACAATCTCAATTGCCGCTTGGCCTAGGGCGTTTCGGCGGTTTTGGGGAAGTTGTAGTAGGCGTGCATCATTTAAAGGGGTGCCTTGTTCAAAACTCATACAAATTAGGCGGTCGGTGCTGTAATTATCATAGATGGTCGGCACGATGTAACGCTCATCATTCGCCAAATATTGAGCAAATCGTTTGGTGGTGTCGGCTTCTTTTTGATAGTCTACCTCGGTATGTAACAGCTCCTTTATTTCCAAAAACCAGTCGTCTAGGGCCTTAGTCTGTGGCACGGCATTGGTGATTTTAAGCAGTTGTCTAAAAATCGCAAGATCAGAATCTATGGCGTTGGCAACATTGGGGTATTGCACTTTTAATACCACCGTGCGTCCGCTGAATTTATGCACCGCTTTATGCACTTGGGCTAAACTTGCCGTACCGATTGGTGTACGCTCAATCTCAAAGTCATGCACCTGCTCACCAAGCTCGTTTTTTAAGGTCTCGTAGATGATGTGCCATGACAAAGGAGTGGTGTTGGCATCTAAGGTGTGCAAAGCATTAACAACCTCTTTGGGTAAAAAATGCTCGCCATATAGTGCCAACATTTGTCCGATTTTTACCACCGAACCTTTTAATTTGCCCAACTCACGCACCAGATAATCAGCTTGTTCTTGTAATAAAATGTGTTTTTGAGCTTCTTTTTCTTCTTTACTCAAAAACAAGCCAGACACACCGCTTTTTGCCCAATTTGCCCCCAGATTGAAAGAGGTTTTTGCAATAGAAAGTCGGCGTTGCAAGGGTGAGGTTTTTAGGCTGTTTATTGGCTTGTTCATTGTTTTTGGCTGATTATCGTTGGCGTTTAAAAAGAGCGATAAAATTTATGTTGTGAAAATTTGTGTCATTAGTTTTGGCGGTCAATGGCACGCCAGCCAATATCACGGCGATATTGCTTGCCAGCAAAGTCTATCGTATTACAGACCTGCAACGCCTTGCTTTGGGCATCTTTGATGGTATCTGCCAGAGCGGTTACACATAGCACACGCCCGCCATCGGTGACGATTTGCCCATCTTGAATTTTGACACCTGCATAAAATACTTTGACATCGTCAAAACTTTGGTCAAGACCTGTGATGACATCGCCTTTTGAGCTGCTTTCTGGGTAACCACGGCTTGCCAGCACTATGCCTAGGGCGACTTGCTCATGCCAGTCAGCTTGGCTTGGTAGCTTGCCTTCAAGGCCTGCACAAATCAAATCCACCAAAGAGCTTTTGAGACGCATCATGATTGGCTGAGTTTCAGGGTCGCCAAATCGGCAGTTAAACTCAATCACATAAGGGTCATTTTGCTCATCAATCATTAAGCCTGCATACAAAAAGCCCGTATAAGGCGTGCCATTATCTTTCATGGCGTCTACAACAGGGCGAATGATACGCTCAATGACTTTATCGTGTACTTCTTGGGTAACGACAGGAGCAGGGCTGTATGCCCCCATGCCACCTGTGTTTGCTCCCGTATCACCTTCAAAAATGCGTTTGTGATCTTGGCTGGTCGCCATTGGTAGAATATTGTCGCCATCAATCATGCAGATGAAAGATGCTTCTTCGCCTTGTAAAAATTCCTCAATCACCACACGACTGCCTGCTTCGCCAAACTTATTGTCTGACAACATATCATCAATGGCTGCAAATGCTTCATGTTCGTTCATGGCGACAATCACGCCTTTGCCTGCTGCCAGCCCATCTGCTTTGATGACAATCGGCGTACCTTTTTTCTTGATAAAATCTTTGGCAGAATCTGTGTCGCTAAAAACCGCATAAAAAGCGGTAGGAATACCAACTTTTTGCATAAAGTCTTTGGCAAATGCTTTTGAGCCTTCAAGCTGGGCACAATATTGATTTGGCCCCCATGCTCTGATTCCTGCTTTTTGTAAGTCGTCCACAATACCTGCTACCAATGGTGCTTCTGGACCAATGAGTACAAAGGCAATGTGATTATTTTGGCAAAATTCAATCACGGCCTGATGGTCGGTGATATCCAGATTGATGTTTTGTAATTTTGGTTCGCCTGCTGTACCTGCATTGCCCTTGGCAACAAACACGGTATTTACTTTACTGTCTTTGGCACACGCCCATGCAAGTGCGTGTTCACGACCGCCCGTGCCGAGTACAAGAATGTTCATAAAACTTTCCTAAACTGATCAACTTAAATGAATAAAAGTTTTGAGTGTGAATATTGGATATAAATATAAAAGTCGATGGTGTAAAAACTTTAACAAAACTGATGTAATGTCTATAAAATCATCACTCATATTTTGCAGAATTTAACATAAAATACATCAACAATCAAATAAATAATCAGCCAAATCAAAAACGGGCAAATAAAAAAATAATAATGTGTTTTGGTATTGTTGTCATTATTTGATTATTCTATATTTGATTTATTCTATCAATACTTCAAATGCCTCATCATCAAGACCAATGACAACTTTGTCCCCTTTTTGTAGCTTATCTACGCCTTTGGGTGTGCCTGTCATGATGATATCTCCTGCCGTCAGCCCATATAAATTATCCAAATAATCAATCAGATAGTCAAAAGAATACATCATTTTGTCGGTACTGTCGTCTTGGCGAATATCACCATTAACAGTGAGTGATAGATGGTAGGTTTTATTGATGAATGGCTTAAAATCGCCAAGCCAACACGCACCTTTAAAACCTTTGGCTTTTAGCCACGGCAGTCCTTTTTCTTTGCAAACGCTTTGTACATCACGAGCGGTTAAATCAAGCCCAACTGTCACCCCTATGATGGTTTTATTTTCGCCAATAAGTAATACAAGTTCGGTTTCGTGATGCACATCATTTGAAAAATCTGGCAAAGTGATGGTGTTGCTGGTTGTAATACTGCTATTGGGCTTTAAAAAAACCAATGGCTCTTCAGGCATGGCATTGCCAAGCTCGTTGATATGCTCAACATAGCTACGGCCGATACAATAGATGGTGTTGACAGCATGAAAAGTGTTATTAAATGTGATGGCAGTCATGCAGTTTTCCTTAAAATGAGCTAAAATGAGATGGTGGTATTAAGCTGTTTAAATATAAACTTAAAAACACTGATGGCTGTGCCAGTCCTAACCGTTATGGTGGTCATCATGACAATGTTGGCTGATCACACTCACCAAGTATGGATGGTAGTAAGCTGGAATGTCATGACCCATGCCATCAATGAGTTTGAATGTGGCATTGGTAATGACTTTTGCCAAAAATTTGCCATGACTGGGGGTGAGTAGTCCATCTTTGCTGCCATGCAATATTAAAGTTTTGGCACGGATTTGCTTGGTGAATCGTAAGATTGACCCAGATGCTAAAATAGCGTTAAGTTGTTGTGCCACACCTAGGGGGTGGAAATTGCGTTGATAGCGTTGTTTGGCGATGGCACGAGTGCCTTTGATATCTAGATGCCCAGGACTGCCAACTGCTGTCATGAACCACACACTGTGGCGTACCATGTCTCTTTCAGAATGGCTTTCTGGACGACGGATAAAGGTCATGAATTGCTTAGGGTTGGGTGGACGAAAAAATGCACGGTTGCTACTGGTGAACATCAGCACCAGATGATCAATGTACTTAGGATAGCGTGCGGCAACGATTTGGGCAATCATGCCACCCATAGATGCACCGACCAGATTGACTTGATTAAAATTAAGCGTCTTGATGAGTCTTGCCACATCTTCTGCCATGTCGGTTAAGGTGTAGGCGACGGGTTCTTGGCGGTTTGACAACCCTGCTTGTACCTTTAACATCATTTTTATGGTATTAAGTTTTGGTAAGCCATCAATGCGAATTTTGCTAGAAAGACCAGTGTCTCGATTGTCAAAACGAATGACAAAAAAACCTGCATCCATGAATTGCTTTAAGAGCGTGTCTGGCCAAAACATCATTTGTGAACCAAGTCCTGCGATGAAAATCATGGCAGGATTGTTGGGATTGCCTCCAGCTTCCACGCATAATTCCATGCCTTCGCCGATATCAATGATGGCTTGGTATAGATGGGGGGATAAATCAGACGGTTGCCAATTTATCTTACCAAATCTTTGCCAAGCTTCTGGCAAATCCATGGACTGCGTGCAAAAAGGGGCGTGCATCAGATTTCTACCATTTCAAAATCAATTTTGGTAACACCACATTCTGGGCAAGTCCAATCATCTGGAATGTCCTCCCAGCGAGTACCAGGGGCGAGTCCTTCTTCAGGACAGCCCAACGCTTCATCATAAATCCAGCCACAGACTATGCATTGATACTTTTTCATAAATTACCTTGTTTATTTGGTTGACTTGGTTTAGTTTGGTTTTAGGTTTGCTTGATGGTCATCATGTTCGTTAATGCCAATCAACAATCAACAGCAAAAAGTTGTTTAAAAAACTTTGCTTAGTTTACATATGTAGCTATTTTTTGCAAGTAAAATTTGTAAAAAGATGTGATTATTAAAACAAAACCCTGTATCAACTGATGTTTAAGATACTTTATACATCATATAGTGAGATAACAATAATAAGCGACTCATCTTAATTTTTGGTGGCAAGAGAAGCTTGCAAATTTTTACATTTATCCCCATAATTGGGGTATTTTTTGATAATTGAGCAACCTAAGCCGTGAGAATTCCAGACATCAAAAGCACCAGTAGGCAAGAACGCCATCTAAACCAGCTTGCCAAGCAAATTCAAGAAAAGGCAGAACTGATAGGCGTGAATGTCTCTGGCACACAAATCAGCAGTCAGGCATTTGATTTGGTCAGTGATTATGAGCCAGCAGGCGACCAACCAATGGCCATCAAAGGCTTAGTTGATGGCATCAAATCAGGCAAAAAAGAACAACTATTACTTGGTGTAACAGGCTCTGGCAAGACCTACACAATGGCGAAGGTCATCGCCCAACTTGGGCGACCAGCCATCATCATGGCACACAATAAAACCCTTGCCGCCCAGCTTTATGGCGAATTTAAAGCGTTTTTTCCACACAATGCGGTGGAGTATTTTGTTAGCTATTATGATTATTATCAGCCAGAGGCTTATGTGCCAGCGTCTGATACTTTCATTGAAAAAGACTCTGCCATCAATGACCATATTGACCAAATGCGACTTTCTGCAACCCGAGCCTTATTGGAACGCCGTGATGCGATCATTATAGCAAGTGTGTCTGCCATTTATGGTTTGGGTGACCCAGAAAGCTATTTAAAAATGTTGCTGCATATTGTTGTTGGCGACAGAATAGACCGCACGACCTTAATTAAGCGACTTGTGGCACTGCAATATGAACGCAATGAGTTAGATTTTGGGCGAGGTACTTATCGCATTCGTGGTGAAGTGCTTGACATTTACCCTGCTGAGAGCGAGAGTCTTGCTGTACGCATTATTATGTTTGATGATGAAGTAGAAAAAATCGTCTGGTTTGACCCTTTGACAGGTAATAATGTTCGTACTGCACCACGCATTACCATTTATCCAAAGTCGCATTATGTTACCCCAAAAGACAAGTTGGAATTGGCGAGCCAAACGATTAAGGAGGAGCTTGCCAATCGGCTTGAATATTTCCGTGAAAATGACAAACTCATTGAAGCCCAAAGAATCAAAGAGCGAACGCAATACGACCTTGAAATGATTCAACAACTTGGCTATTGCAATGGCATTGAAAACTATTCACGCCACCTATCAGGACGGCCATCAGGCGTTGCACCGCCCACGCTTTTTGACTATGTCCCTGATGATGCACTGTTGTTTATTGATGAAAGTCATGTTACTGTGCCACAGATTGGAGCGATGTACAAAGGAGACCGCTCTCGTAAAGAAACGCTGGTGAATTATGGATTTCGTCTGCCTTCAGCGATGGATAATCGCCCAATGAAATTTGAAGAATGGGAGCGTTTAAAGCCGTCTACCATTTATGTGTCTGCCACGCCTGCCACTTATGAGCTTGAAAAAAGTGAGCAAGTAGTAGAACAGGTGGTGCGTCCAACAGGCCTTATTGACCCAGTGCTAGAAATCCGACCTGTGCTGACTCAGGTAGATGATGTATTGGGTGAGATTAATATTCGCAAAACTTTGAATGAGCGTGTGCTGATCACGACTTTGACCAAACGCATGGCAGAGGACTTGACCAGCTACCTAAAAGAATATGGTGTCAAAGTTGCCTATTTACACTCAGACATTGATACGGTAGAGCGTATGAAAATCATTCATGAACTGCGTACTGGCGTGCATGATGTGTTGGTTGGCATTAACTTGCTGCGTGAGGGGCTTGATATGCCAGAGGTGAGTTTGGTGGCGATATTTGATGCAGACAAAGAGGGTTTTTTGCGTTCGGAGCGTTCGCTGATTCAGACCATTGGTCGTGCTGCACGCCATATTAATGGTAAGGCGATTTTGTATGCCGACAAGATCACACCAAGTATGCAAAAGGCGATAGAAGAAACTGAACGAAGACGAACCAAGCAAATTGCCTTTAATGAAGCACATGGTATTACGCCAAAATCTGCCCATCGTGCCATCACTGATAAGATTGATACAGGTGAAGAAGAGGTGGTTCAGGTGGTGGGCAGTGTAGCAATTCATCAATCTGCGATTGCAGGTGTAGATGAAGAGATTTTAAGGCGGCCAGAGCTTATTAGTAAGGAAATTGCCCGCCTTGAAAAACAAATGCGAGCGTTGTCTGGTGAGCTCAAATTTGAAGAAGCAGCACGCGTGCGTGATACAGTGTTGGCATTGAAAGATTTTTTGGTGGGCTAGGCTGATTGCAATCTACTAGAATAGTCTGTCTGCTGAAAAAGCCCAAAATAACACCAAGGCGGGGCGTGAAAAGTGGTAATTATTTGATGGTTGTGGCGTTAATTTCATTCCTGAATATGCTACAATAAGAAAATGTAAATTTTTTTGAATTTGGAGAAGTCTGTGAGTAATATTAATAAAAAAATCCCTCATGTGCTGATGATTTTAGACGGTGTGGGGCATCGCACTGACCCACGAGATAATGCGGTTCTGGCAGCAAATACACCAAATCTTGATGAACTGATGGCCACTTGTCCAAACGGTCTGATTTCAGGTTCTGGCATGGATGTGGGCTTGCCTGATGGTCAATTTGGCAACTCAGAAGTTGGCCACATGAACTTGGGTGCTGGCCGTATTTTGTTTCAAGATTCTACTCGCATTATGAACGACATAAAAACAGGCGATTTTTTTAGCAACAAAGCGTTGGTCGGTGCTGTAAAAGCCGCCAATGATGCAGAAGGGGCGGTTCATATTTTGGGACTGCTTTCTGATGGTGGTGTTCATGCACATATTGAGCATATCAAATCAGCGGTACGCATGGCCCTAGAACAAGGTGCATCGCAGGTATTCATACATGGATTTATGGATGGGCGTGATACTCCGCCAAAATCTGCCCAAAGCTATATTGATGATTTTGAAGAGTTTTTGACCCAAATTAATCACCAATTTGAGGGTGAAGCAAAAATAGCCAGTCTTATTGGTCGCTTTTTTTCAATGGATAGAGACAAGCGTTGGGATAGGGTGCAGGCGGCTTATGAATTACTTACCCAAGCCAAAGCCGTGCGAGAAGTATCATCGGCGAGCCAAGCGGTACAGTTGGCTTATGACAACGGTGAAACAGACGAATTTATCCAAGCGACAATCATTGATGATAATGGCATCATCTGTGATAATGATGCTGTGATTTTTATGAATTTTCGTGCTGACCGTGCAAGAGAAATTTCCCAAGCATTCGTGGGTACCGATTTTGATGGTTTTGAGCGTAAAGTTGCACCACAATTATCTGCCTATGTCATGCTGACCAAATACTCAGATGAATTGGAAAATAATACAAAAACCACAATTGCTTATTACCCAACAAGTTTGGTAAATACTTTGGGTGAGTATCTACAAAATCATGGTAAAACTCAATTGCGTATTGCCGAAACTGAAAAATATGCCCATGTAACTTTCTTTTTTAGCGGTGGCAGAGAGGAGTTGTATGATGGCGAAAAGCGTATTTTAGTCAAAAGCCCTGATGTTAAAACTTATGACTTACAGCCACAGATGAGTGCCTATGAGGTTACGGATAATTTAAAAGTTGCCATTGAATCAGGGGAATTTGATGTGCTTATCATCAACTATGCCAATGGCGATATGGTGGGGCATACTGGTGTGTTTGATGCAGCGGTCAAAGCAGTTGAGGCGGTTGATGAGTGCATTGGTATGATTGTTCAGAGTGTGCGTAAAATGGGTGGGCATCTACTCATTACAGCAGACCACGGCAACTGCGAACAAATGCAAGACTATGATAGCGGTCAAGTCCACACTCAGCACACCACAGAGCTTGTGCCATTCATTTATGTGGGCGATCAATCTGTATCTGTGCGTGAAGGTGGGCGATTGTGCGATGTATCACCGACCATTTTGCATCTTATGGGTATGGCCAAGCCTGATGAGATGACGGGTGAAAGCCTATTGGTTGAAGGCTGATTTTAAAACTAAATAGGAACTGTATGAAAAAATTATCCGCTTTAACTGTTTTAATGCTGATGATGGCAAATCCACTGTCAGCACAGGCACAATTACCCAAGCCGATAGTCAAGGTGGTCAATTTTTTTGGCGTTGGTGGCGATACATCTGAAGAGGGGCAAATACAGGGTAATAATGGCGTTGCGCTTGATGTGCTTGATACCAAGCCGAATACTTTGCACGGCATTGATGGACTACATCAAGGCCGTGTGCCATTAAACGCCATTTCACCAAATACACTAAAAACTTTTGTGTCTGTGATTGATCTGGTGCGTCGAGAATACCCAAGAGAAAAAAGCGATGATGAGCTGTTTTACCACGCCATTGATGGTATGTTGCGTAAGGTGGATAGCCATGCTGAGTTTTTGGACGCTGATGCCTTTGCCAATTTACAGTCATTTACTATGGGTAAGATGGCGGATATTGGCATTGGTGTGATGTGGCAGGCTGATGTGGGGCATTGGGTGATTACCAAGGTGGTTGCTGATTCACCTGCCGAAAAGGCAGGGCTGTCAGTGGGTGATTATCTGCACCAAGTTGGTGATGTGCGTCTGTCAGGCGATAAGACAGCCAACGATGTGATACAGCTTTTGAGTGGTATTTTGGGAACAAAAGTCGATGTTACTTTCTCAAAGTCTGGTCGTTCTAAGCTGACCAAGACGCTTGTCCGTACGCATGATGTGCAGTCAAAGATTGAGGCGGTGATGAAAGATGGGATTGTTATTATTAAATTGCCTGTGTTTCAGACCAACACTCGTGAACAGATTTTAAATAAAGTTGCTGGTGCAGGTTTACCGATACAGGGCATGATTATTGATGTGCGTAACAACCCTGGCGGTGTGCTTGAATCAGCGGTTGATGTGGCATCTTTGTTCATGCGTAACCAAGTTGTTACCCAAGTTCAGGGGCGTAGTGGCATTGAGCGTGTCATGAACACCACAGGTTCGCCTTTGCTTGACGAAATCCCACTCATCATTTTGCAAAATCGCTATTCTGCATCAGCAGCAGAGGTTCTGGCAAGCAGTTTACAAACCCAAAAACGCGCGCTCATCGTCGGCGAGACCAGTTATGGTAAAGGTTCAGTGCAGTCGGTAATTCCCATTGGTGATAATCAAGCGGTAAAAATTACCACCGCACACTATCTGACCGCCAATGCTGAGCAAATTGATAAAATTGGCGTTAAGCCTGATGTGAAGTTCAATCTGGCACAAGACACTCTGCAAGACACGCCTGCACCAATGACTGATGCGTGGCTGGAGCAGGCTTTATTCATCATGCAAAAGGGCAAACTTGAAACAGGTATTGAGTTTTCTCCTGTGGGTGGTTTTTAATCGGCTCCCCTATTTTTTGTGTTTTTATTTTGGGGCGGTGGTTATTTTGCCGTCATAAAATTCAATGATGATATCTTTATCAGGTATTACTTTTGATTTTGATGAGATGAATTGACCACCTTGCTGAATGAGTGCATAGCCCTTACCCAGTGTTTTGGCAGGGTGTTGAATCAAAATCATGCTTTGTAAATATCGACAATGCTCACTCATTAGTTGTAGCTGCTTAGTAATTACTTTGTGATGATTAAGAAATTGCGATGTTTTTGTTTTGACTTGGGATAGCTTGGCGGTTGATTGTGCCTTGCTTTGATTGAGCAAGTTGTTTGTGTGTATTTTTTGCTGACCAAGTTGATGGGTGGCTAAAAGTTTGGTGGTTGCCATTTGGTTTTGACTGTCTTTTTTGGCCAATTGAATCAGTTTTGATGCTGAGACTTGACTGCGTTGCATGGCATTATTGCTTATATTTTTGGCCGTTATAAGTTTAGATTGACCAAGTGCTTGAATGTGCTGCATATTAAGCTTGGCATTTTGAGTAATCTCAAGGAGCTGTCTTTCTATTGCACCGATCACCTTTGATGGTGTGTCAAAGCGTGTGTGAGCCACTTCATCAATAAGCACTTTATCTCGTTCATGTCCAATACCTACCCATACAGGTACTTTTTGTTCGGCAATGAGTGCGGCTAACTCATAATCGTTTAAGTATGCCAAGTCGCCCACTGCACCACCACCACGAATGATGACAAGCAAATCTGGCAAATGACCAAATTTTTTGACAAATTTATCCATTGCTTGTGTGATGGCAATTCGAATTTCATTGGGTGCATGATTGCCTTGAAAGGTGGCATGATGATAATGAAAATGGCACGCATTTGCCATTTCTAGTCTGTCTGCTTCACGACGAAAATCGCCCAATCCTGCGGCATTTTCTGGAGAGATGACGATGACATGGCGAATGTCAAATGGTGTAGGTAGATGTTTATTTAGTAGAGTTAGGCCTTCATCGTGTAGGCGTTTTAGCATAGTGTGGTAGGCTGCTGCCAGTTCACCGATGGTGTAAGTTGGGTCTATGTCGCTGATATTGATGCTAAAACCATATTGTGCATGAAAGGTGGCAGAGGCTTTAATGAGTATGCTTGTACCAGCTTCAAGTATGCGTCCTGTGGTGGCATGAAATTTTGCCAGCACGCCAGACGCACGATATCGCCAAAGCGTAGCACGGCAACTTGCGATGATTTGGTCGTTATCATCTTTTTCAGCCAGTTCAAAATAATAATGCCCACCTTTAGATGATATTGCACGCACTTCGGTGCGTATCCATACTTCATGGTCAAAAGTATCGCTGATGACCATTTTTACCGCTTCTAGGTAATCACTGAGAGCAAGATGCGTGTCTTGTAGTGTGCTTTTTGTGTCTTGAAGACCGTCCAAATCATCCATCTGGGCTAAGATTTTGGCATGTAAATCATCGGTATCGCTGTCTGTTGTGCTGATACTTTGGACAAGGTCGGCGATGCGTTTGGCCTGTGTGCTCATAAAATTATCATACATCTCGTTAAATTCTAAGTACTACTATATCACAAGCGATTGATTTATCAACAAGTCTTAATCTTGATTTGGTCTTAATGATGATATTTTGTTCATATTTATCAGGAAATTGGTATAAAAAATTATTATTTATTATTTTTTATGATAACTAAACAATAATTTCCCATTTGCATTTGCATTGATGTTTGGTTAATTTATGCGTTAATTGGCGTGTTTTCATGCCAATTTTTTAAAATAAACAAAAACTGATGGAAGCGTATGAATAGCTTAACAATTGATGATGAACGCATTGCCAATATTATCGGCATCGCTATTGACAAAAGCCATGAAAATCCCAAGCTTTTGAGCAAATTCATTTGTATTTATTATGAGCACCTACACCATGATGTTGCAGGTGTGCTGAGTGATTATGATTTGGCAGGCATGGCATTGCACCATTTTAGCCAGTTGCAAAACCACAACGGTCAAATCCCACGCTTATCTGTCATCAACCCTGTGAGCGATGAGCATTATTTTGCCAGTAAAAACAGTGTGATTCAGATGGTGGTGTTTGACCGCCCATTTCTGACCGATACCGTGTTGATGAGTCTTGAAAAAAAGGGCGTGTCGGTCAAGCGTATTCATAATAGCATCATTAAAGTTGTGCGTGATGCAACAGGCAATATCATTGATATCGCCACGACAGATGAAAGTGGTGCTGATATTGCCCAGCAGTATTCACTGCTTCATTGCGAAATTGCACGCCAAGATGACAAAGTGCTTGATGAAATTCATGAGATATTGCTTGCCAAGATTCACACGTTAGATGTCATTGTTGCAGATTGGGCAATCATGCGTGATAAGCTGACCATCATTCGTGATGAGATGGCAAATGTGTCCATACCAACCAAGTATCATTCTAAAGAAGAAGTGCTAGAATTTTTGGATTGGATTGGTAATGATAACTTTATTTTTATGGGTTTTCGTGAATATCGCTTCGATGAATTGGGTGAGGATGCCAAATTGTATTCGGTGGGTGGTAGTGGTCTTGGTGTATTGCGTGGAGTGTCAACAGATACGCTGTCGCAAAGCTTTCATCGCTTGCCAGGTCAGTTAAAGCATCTACTGAGCTTGCCACGGGTGATTTTATTGTCCAAGTCTCGCCATGAATCACCTGTGCATCGCCCTGTTTATATGGATTTTTTAGGCATTCATAAATATGATGGTAATGGCAGGCTGATTGGTGAATATCGCTTTGTAGGATTATTGACCTCTCGTGCTTATCAGACGAGTGTGAATAATATCCCACTACTTCGTGAAAAAGCTGAGCAAATCCTTGGTATGTCGGGCTTGCCAAAGAATGGCCATAGTTATTTAAAACTGGCTCACATCATCAACACCTTGCCACGAGATGACTTATTTCAAGCAGGCATTGATGAGCTGTATCCAATGGTAAGTGCCATCAGTCAATTACAAGATAAAAACCGCTTGCGTCTTTTTACACGAATTGATCATTATCAACGCTTTGTCTCTTGCCTTGTGTATGTTCCACGCCATAAATTTGATACGCAGTTACGCATTAAAATTCAAAATCTTTTGACCGAAAGCTATGGTGGCCAGTCATCAAATTTCACTACTGAGTTTAATGACTTGCACCATGCACGAGTGCATATTCATGTACGCACCATTCCAGGAAATATCAAGCCTGTGGATACCGCCATGCTTGAAAATAAACTTGCCACACTCATGCAAAATTGGTCTGATGAGTATCTAAAAGTGCTTAGTGAAGACTTGGGTGAAAGCGAAGCCAACCGAATCATGCGTGAGTATGGGGATTTTATTCCTGCGGCCTACAAAGAACGCTATGATGCCAACACCGCCGCTGCCGATACTAAGCGATTGCTTGTCATTAATGAAAATAATCCAATGGTGTGGCGACTGTATCAGCCTGTGGGTGAAGGGGCGGATAGACTGACCTTAAAACTTTATGGGCAAGGCGAACCGTTGATTTTATCGCTCGTATTGCCGATTTTGGAGAACTTTGGTGTATTGGTGTTAAGTGCACAGACTTTCCAATTTGACAATAATCAAAGTGCTTGGCTACAAGAATACAAGCTAAAATTACGCAATGGTATCAGCATTGATCTTGATGTGGTGCGTCGTCAGTTTGAGGACAGCTTGCGTGAGATTTGGCAAGGCAACATTGAGTCGGATAAACTGAACGAACTGATTTTAACGACCAGCCTAGATGCCTATGATGTGCTGATTTTGCGTGCATTGTCTCGTTATATGGTTCAGGCTCGTGCACCATTTTCCAATGATTATATTCACGCAACATTGGTCAAAAACCCCAAGCTGAGTGAAAAATTGGTTGAGCTGTTTCATGCCAAGATGTCGCCTGATGTGATTGAGCGTGAATTTGTGATTGCCACTGTTCAAAAGGACATTGATGTCAAACTGGCCAAAGTTCAAAGCTTGGACGAAGACCGTATCATTCGTTGGTTCTTAGATTTGATTGGTGCACTACTTCGTACCAGTTTTTATCAAGTTGATCCATTGGGTAATCGTAAAGATCGGGTGTCGTTTAAGTTTGCTGCCAGTCAAATTCCTCATCTGCCCAAGCCCAAACCAATGTTTGAAATTTATGTGTATTCAGCACGCACAGAGGGTGTGCATTTGCGTGGTGGTAAGGTTGCGCGTGGTGGTCTTAGATGGTCTGACCGCATGGAGGATTATCGTACCGAGGTGCTGGGGCTTGTTAAGGCTCAAATGGTTAAAAATGCCGTCATTGTTCCTGTGGGTTCAAAAGGTGGCTTTGTTTGCAAAGACCGCACTAAGGCATCAAGCCGTGAAGAATGGCAAGCTGAGGGTGTGGCGTGCTATCAGACTTTCATTCGTGGATTGCTTGATTTGACAGACAATTTGGTTGATGGCAAAGTTGTACCACCTGCCAATACCGTACGTCATGATGAAGATGATCCTTATCTGGTGGTGGCAGCCGATAAAGGTACAGCAACTTTTTCAGACATTGCTAATAAATTGTCGGCAGAGTATGGCTTTTGGTTGCAAGATGCTTTTGCCTCTGGTGGCAGTGCAGGCTATGACCATAAGGGCATGGGTATTACGGCAAGAGGTGCGTGGGAGAGTGTCAAGCGTCATTTTCGCTTAATGGGCAAAGACATTCAAAACAGCGATGAATTTACCGTCGTGGGAATTGGTGATATGTCAGGTGATGTATTTGGCAATGGTATGCTTTTGTCCAAAAATATCCGCTTGCAAGCCGCTTTTAATCATTTGCATATTTTCATTGATCCAAATCCAGATGCAAAGACTTCTTTTGCTGAGCGTCAGCGTCTATTTAATTTGCCTCGTTCAATGTGGACAGATTATGATGTCACTTTGATCAGTGAAGGCGGCGGCATCTTTAATCGCACGGATAAATCCATTGCCATCACGCCACAGATGAAAGAGGCGTTTGGTATTGCAGAAGATACCTTGACACCAAACGAGCTTTTGAATCGTTTGCTAAAAGCACCTGTGGACTTGATTTGGAATGGTGGTATTGGTACTTATATCAAATCATCTGATGAAGAGCACGCTGATGTTGGCGATCGCACCAATGACTGTATCCGTGTTAATGGCAGAGAGGTGAGTGCCAAAGTAGTAGGAGAGGGCGGTAACTTGGGCTGTACTCAAAAAGGTCGTATTGAGTATGCCAAAAATGGTGGTCGTATCTATACTGACGCTATTGACAACTCGGCAGGTGTGAACTGCTCTGACCACGAGGTAAACATTAAGATTTTGTTAGGTGCAGTCGTTGAACAGGATGAGATGACGATTAAACAGCGTAATGTTTTGCTTGAAAGCATGACCGACGAGGTGGCACAGCTTGTTTTACGCCAAAACTATCTGCAACCACAAGCCATTGAATTGTCATCGCGTGAGGCACCATCTAGATTGCCAGAGCATCAAAACTTCATGCAGTTTTTGGAAAATGCAGGTCGTTTGGACCGTGCCATTGAGTATTTGCCAAGCGATGATGAGATAAAAGAGCGTCGGTTGGCAAATTTGGGTCTCACTAATCCAGAATTTGCGATTTTATTGGCATATGGTAAAATGTGGGTCTATGAAGAAATGCTATCAAGTTCATTGGCAGATGATGCGTATTTTTTAAATGAGCTAAGAAAATATTTCCCAAATGCGTTAGACAAACCATATTTTGATGAGATGGTCAAGCATCGTCTGCACCGAGAAATCATCAGTACTTATCTGACCAATGGTCTGGTGAATCGCTTGGGGATAGAAACTGTGTTTGATATTTATAAGCAAACAGGGCGTAGCATTGCTGACATCACACGAGCTTATGCGGTGGTGCGTGATGCTTTTGGTGTGCAAAAGCTTTGGAATGAGATTGGGCTACTTGATAATCAAGTAAGTGCTCAGTTGCAACTTGACATTGAGATTGCCATGCGTCGTGATTTACAGCGTGCCATTTTGGCATTGTTGATGGTAAACGACCAGATTGATGTGGCTAAATTGACAATTACGATCAGTGCTCTGGCGGATTCATCAGATCTGATTGATACTGCCTATGCCAAAATGCTAGAAAGTCAAGGTTTGTCAGCAAAATCAGCAACATTATTTGCCAGACTGCCTGTACAAGTATCTGCCATGACACAATAAACCTTGATGCTTAGCGATAAAAAACCAGAACTTATTTAGGTTCTGGTTTTTTAATGAATACTTTGGGGGGGGGCGAGCTTACTGATTTAAATTCATGCCTGCCAAAATTTGTGGTTTGTATTGTTGAAGCAATGGTAAAAGCGTACCTATTGTCCATGCTTTTCGGTATCCTTGCAAACCAAGTGGCAACTGGTCATCAGATGAGCCCTGTGCGACCATGATGAGTAAATCATTAATCCAGCGTCCACGCAGCAGTATGTTCTCTGGAACATGAATGACATGGCTATAATCGCTGATGGCTTGGTCAAGCAATTTTTTAAAGGGTTTGTCTTTGCTACGATATACAGGGGGTGGTAAAGGAGGTAGGGTATCTGCTGATTGTGATTTTACTGAGTGAATGATCCGCACAATTTCATCGCCATATTTGCGTAGCGAACCACGATTGATGGTGGTTCTGGCCAACAGCTTGATGTTATCAGGCAAAGTTTCAATAATCTCACGCATTGCCTGCTTGCTAATGATGAAAGTTCTTGGTTCGTTAATTGCTCTTGCAAGTGATTCACGCCACAATACAAGCTCTTTTAGCACCCCTATTTGTAGGCGGTTGTACTCAGGTGCACAAAAATCCAAATACAGTATGCCATCGTCCATGTTGGCGGTATCGTGCAGCTCTTTGGCGTATAGATTGCTGTCTTCGTACACATATTCAATGACTTGATTTTGTTGAAGTTTTTCTTTTACAGCTTCATAAAGTGCGAGTAAATAACGCACATCGTTGGCAGCATACACTTCTTGCTCTTGGCTTAGAGGGCGGATAAGCCAATCGGATTGACTTTCGCCTTTGTTCAGATCAATGCCTAAAATTTCGCTTACTGCCTGACCGTAGCCTACTTGCAGTCTGCCTGTCAAATAAGCCACGCCAATTTGTACATCAAAAATATTGGTTAAAGCTGGATTTTTGGCAAGTAAATAAAAAATACCCAAATCCTCACCGCAAGCATACCACACCATCGTTGGTACCTCAATGAGTGCTTGCCAAAATTCAGTTAAATCTAATTTGGGAGCATCTACCAGATAAATTGCACGCCCTGTGTTGACCTGCACCAGTGCTAAAATTGGATAATAAGTAGTGCGTTTAATGAATTCGGTGTCAAGTGCAACGACATCAACCGAGTCAATCTCATCAATGAGTGCGTACAACTCATCTTCGGTGCGTACCCATATGGTGGGTAAATCATTTAAGGCGTGAAAGTCCACATCATGGGCACGAAAAAAATTAAAACGGTCGGTGGTGTCGGTGATATTGGCAGATAAATTGGTCATATTGTACAAATTATATGTTATATAAAGGCACGATTTTGTAGAGCTTGATGCAAGGTTAGGCTATCAACATATTCAAGCTCACCACCGATAGGAATGCCTTGGGCAAGACGAGTGATCTTTTCAACATGGGGGCGAGCGGCTTCATTGATAAAAAAGGCGGTTGTTTGACCTTCGACGGTCGCACCTGTGGCAAGAATCAATTCTTTAATGGTATTGTTTTTTAGGCGAAAGATGAGCTCATCAATATGTAAATCGTCTGCATTGATGCCATCAATGGGGGATAAATGCCCACCTAAGACAAAATACTTACCTCGATATGCACCACTTTGTTCAACCGCCATCACATCTGATGCACTTTCAACAACGCATAGTAAGGTTTCATCACGACGCACATCGCTACAAATCGAGCAAATGTCATCATCGCTAAATGAGTGGCAATGGCGACATTCAACGATATTACGCATGGCGGTATCTAGTGCTTGGGCAAGACTGATGCCTTGTAACCGCTTTTTGGAGAGCAGTTGCAATGCCATGCGCTGAGCTGTTTTTTGTCCAACGCCAGGCAAATGTTGTAGCTCTTTGACCAAGTTCGCAAAATTAGGAGTTAGCACGAAACAGTTACTCAGTTTTAGCCAAACAAACCTTGCATACCTTTTGGCAATCCCATGCCTGTTGTCGCACCAGCCATAACCTCTTCATATAGTTCGTCAGCTTGACGAACGGCATCGTTGATGGCAGCAGCCACCAAGTCTTCAATCATGTCAGGTTCATCATTCATTAGGCTTGGGTCAATGCTAAGACGCTTAACCACATGGCGACCAGTCATGGTTACTTTCACCAAACCATTACCCGCTTCGCCATGAACTTCTTTATTAGCAAGGCTTGCTTTGGCAGCTTCGACATTTTTTTCAACTTGCTTTTGCATGGCTTGAGCTTGTTGCATGAGTGCTTGAATGTTCATGATTTTTTCCCTATATCTGGTTAAAATTAAGCAAAATTTTACTCATTATAGCATAAACTGACATCAAAAAGCTAAGTTGGTAAATTTTACCCACTTAGATTGTATCTATTGATATATTGAAATTACAATGTATTTATGGTGTACTTATAGTTTACATGCACCACCTGCACAACCATCGTCAATGTCGCCTTGTGAATCATCTGCACCATCACGCGTGTTGTGGTAATATAGGGTTTTTACACCAAATTTATAGGCGGTCAAGAGATCTTGAATCAGTACTTTCATTGGCACCTTGCCACCTTCAAATTTTGATGGGTCATAATTGGTATTGGCTGAAATACTTTGGTCAATGAATTTTTGCATGATGCCAACCAAACGCAAATAACCATTATTGTCGGGCATTTGCCACAATAATTCATAGCGGTTTGCCAATTGTTCAATATCAGGCACGACTTGCTTTAAGATGCCATCTTTGGATTGTTTGATGGAAACAAGTCCTCGTGGCGGTTCAATGCCATTGGTGGCGTTGGCAATCTGTGAGCTGGTTTCTGATGGCATCAAAGCGGTCAAAGTTGAATTACGAAGTCCGTGCTTTTGAATATCACCACGCAAGCCCTCCCAATCATAATGCAAAGACTCTTGACAAATGTTATCCAAATCTGCCTTATAAGTGTCAATTGGCAATATGCCTTGACTATAAGTTGTTTGATCAAACCATGGACAAGCACCTTGCTCTTTGGCAAGTTTGTTTGAGGCTTTGAGTAAGTAGTACTGTAGTGCCTCAAAGGTGCGGTGCGTCAAGCCCAATGCGGTACTATCTGAGTAGTTTGTGCCATTTTTTGCAAGATAGTAGGCATAGTTAATGACACCTACGCCCAGTGTGCGACGATTCAAACTGCCTTTTTTAGCAGCAATAACAGGGTAGTCTTGATAATCAAGCAGGGCATCAAGTGCACGCACTATCAGTTCGGCAGGTTCTTCAATATCTGACAACTCATTGATTTTACCCAAATTAATTGCTGATAGTGTACAAAGAGCGATTTCACCATCTTCATCATTGATGTTATCAAGTGGTTTGGTTGGCAGGGCAATTTCCATACATAGGTTTGATTGGCGAATTGGTGCAATACTTGGATCAAATGGACTGTGTGTGTTGCAGTGGTCTACATTTTGTACATAGATACGACCTGTGCTGGCACGCTCTTGAAGCATTAGGCTAAACAGCTCTCGTGCAGCAATTTTGCGTTTTCGGATATTACTATCCGCCTCATATTTGACATATAGGCGTTCAAATTCTGTCTGGTCGGCAAAAAATGCTTCATACAGACCTGGCACATCAGATGGTGAAAATAGCGTGATGTCTTTGTTTTGAATGAGACGGGTGTATAAAGTTTTGTTGATTTGTACACCATAATCCATGTGGCGAACACGGTTATCTTCAACGCCACGGTTATTTTTAAGAACAAGCAAACTTTCAACTTCCAGATGCCACATTGGATAAAACAAAGTTGCGGCCCCGCCACGAACACCGCCTTGTGAGCAGGATTTGACCGCCGCTTGAAACATTTTAAAAAATGGAATACAACCTGTGTGCTGGGCTTCACCATCACGAATGGGTGAGCCTAATGCACGGATTGCACCTGCGTTAACACCAATGCCAGCACGCTGCGAGACATAACGAACGATGGCAGAAGTGGTGGCATTAATACTGTCTAGATTGTCATCGCATTCAATCAGTACACACGAGCTGAATTGGCGTGTTGGTGTACGCACGCCTGCCATGATGGGCGTGGGCAAAGAAATGTAGAAATTGGAAGTTGCATCATAAAAACGCTTGATGTAGCTTAAACGCTCTACTTTATCATAGTTGGCAAACAAGCACATGCCTACTAAAATATATAAAAATTGTGGGCTTTCATAAACTTGCTTGGTTACTCGGTCTTGCACAAGATATTTACCCATCATCTGTTCAACAGCAGCATAAGCAAGGTTCATATCGCGTTCGTGGTCAATGTAGGTGTTTAGTTCATCAAATTCTGCTTTTGAGTAATCTTCTACGATATGTTTGTCGTATTTGCCAGATTGGGTAAGTTTGATGACATGATCATATAGGTGTGGCGGTTCATATTCACCATAGGCAATTTTGCGTAAGTGAAAAATTGCCAAACGCGCAGCCAAATATTGGTAATCAGGTGTCTCTGCTGAAATTAAGTCGGCAGCTGCCTTGATGATGGTTTCGTGAATGTCTTTGGTGCGAATGCCATCATAAAACTGAATGTGCGATTTTAACTCCACTTGCGATACGGAGACATTATTTAAATCTTTGGCTGCCCATGCGATGACTTTGTGGATTTTTTCTAGGTCAATCGACTCCAATCTGCCATCTCTTTTTATCACTTGGATTTTGTCAATGTGTGTCATGAACGCATTTTTCCATATTATGAACGAGTTGAGTGTTAGCATACTGCCTGAATGATAATAAGTTTTATCAATACAAGAGGGCGTGATGTGTTTTAAGCGGTTGGATATGCTACCGAGTATTAAACTGCCACATCGATGAATACTACTTTTAGATATCTGCTACCACATCTAGATGCTTATCTTTGAATAAGCACAATATAGCCTAAAAATTTTTAAAATACTAGCTTGTTTTTTTGGCAATTTTATGGGTGGATTTTTCTTGCTTTATTCACAATAGAGCTGGCAAGGGGTGCAGATTTGTCAATAGGTTAAAAAATTTTTTTAATTGAAATTTTAAAATGATGAGAGAAATTGATTTATTTTATAAAAATACGCACTCAATTGAGTGCGTATTTTTTGCAAACATCAAAACAATCAAGCACTTGCCATTAGGCTGGCATTACCACCTGCGGCAGTGGTATTGTAACTTTGGCTGATTTCATGATATAAGCGTGCGATGTCAAGCCCATGTGTTGCATCAATCACTCGGCGGATTGTACCGTCTAAGCCAGCCAAACGCACCTGTTCTTCGCTTGGCATGGCATCAAGGGCGATGATGATGTCGTTAGCATCGGCACCTGCTTGTTCGGTAACGGTAATGATACCATCAAACTCATTAGCATGCGTGGATAAAACATGCTTGGGCGTGATGGTTGCTTGGATACCATTTGCTGCCAAAATAGCCAAAACATTCAAAGACTGCACCAAATTACCACCATAGATTGTTACTGCATATGGTGCACGCCATGACAAAGTATTTCGCTCACCTGTCGGCCCTGGTAGAGTAATGGTTGCACCATTTAATGATGATGCTTTGGCATGATTGGCGATGTGATTTAGGTTTTGAATTTCACTGTCGGTAATACCCAGTTTTTTGGCAACAGTAATTGTATGACTTAATGCTTGTTCGTCAATTTGTGCCAAATCATCAATGTTTGGCGTGTGCCAAATATTAAGACGGCTTAGGCGTTGCAAGTAGAATGGACCACCTGCTTTTGGCCCTGTGCCACTCATGCCATGACCACCAAATGGTTGTACGCCAACAACTGCACCAACGATGTTGCGGTTAATATAGACATTGCCCGCCTCAATACGACTGGCGATGTGATTGATTGTACCGTCAATACGGCTATGAATGCCATGTGTTAGCGCAAAGCCTTTTTTGTTGATGTCATCAATCAAATCATTAAGTTCATGTGCTGCAAAACGCACGACATGCAAAACTGGACCAAACACTTCTTTTTTTAGTTGCGATAGGTTTTGTAGCTCAAACATGATGGGTGCTACAAATGTTCCTTGACTGTTTGAACGAATCTTGACTTCATGATAGCCAGCGGTCTGTTTTAGAGTGTTGATGTGATTGAGTAGATTTTCTTGGGCCTCTGCATCAATGACAGGGCCTACATCTGTTGATAATAAAGCAGGACTGTTTACTACCAATTCGTCCATTGCACCCTTAATCATCTCAATCATGTGATCGGCAATGTCCTCTTGGATACATAAGATACGAAGAGCCGAGCATCGCTGGCCTGCCGAGTCAAAGGCAGATGCCAAAACATCGGTACATACTTGCTCTGGCAAAGCGGTAGAATCAACAATCATTGCATTCATACCGCCAGTTTCAGCGATCAGCACAGGATTGTCAGTGCGAGCTGCCAAAACACTATTGATGCGTTTGGCAACTTCGGTTGAGCCTGTAAAAATTACCCCATCAATGCGATCGTCTGTTGTTAATGCACCCCCTACATCACCTGCACCTAGCACCAGTTGTAGTGCGTCGGTTGGTACGCCTGCCTCATGCAACCATGTTACTGCCAAATGTGCAATGATTGAGGTTTGCTCAGCAGGTTTGGCGACAACGGTATTGCCAGCAGCCAAAGCGGACACCACTTCACCAACAAAGATGGCAAGTGGAAAATTCCAGGGGCTAATTGCTATTACTGTCCCTAAAGGACTATTTAGATTAAGACGCTCCACTTCATCGGCGTAGTAACGACAAAAATCCACCGCTTCACGCACTTCAGCAATAGCATTTGATAGTGTTTTGCCAGCTTCGCGCATGGCAATCATCATTAGTAGTGCCATATGCTTTGGGGATTCTAGTGTGTCGGCAAAACGACGCAAAACATCAGCACGAGCCTTTGGTGTGGTTGCTTGCCATGCACCCTGAGCGTTGATTGTGGCGGTGATGACATCATGAACACAGATTGGGTTAAGGAATGACACACGGCCAACAATGTCGTTGTTGTCAGCAGGGTTTTTCACATCGTGTGCCATGTTGTGTTGCACAGGAATGCTTGTGATTGAGCTGATGTCAAAATTAATGTCAAGTGCGGCATTCATGTTGGCTTGCAGTTCTGCCAAAATGTGTTCATTGGATAGGTCAATGCCATATGAATTTAGACGCTCGCCATAAATGTGGCGTGGTTTTGGTGTGAGTGGATTGGCAGTAATGTTATTAACATCAATCTCATCTAGTGGCGATATGGTCAGTGCATCAATACTCACTTTTTCATCTACAATGCGATTGACAAATGATGAGTTAGCACCATTTTCAAGCAAGCGACGAACTAAATAGGCAAGTAGGGTTTTGTGCGTGCCAACAGGTGCATAAATACGCACACGACGACCCAGATTTTTTTCACCAACAACTTGATCATACAAGGTCTCACCCATGCCATGTAGGCATTGGAATTCAAAATCTTTACCCTCGCCCATCTTATAAATAGTAGCAAGAGACTGGGCATTATGTGTGGCAAACTGTGGGAAAATGGCATCTTGAGCGGCAAGCAGTTTTTTGGCACATGCCAAATATGACACATCGGTATGAACTTTACGGGTATAAACTGGATATCCGTCCATGCCATCAACCTGTGCCCATTTAATTTCGCTGTCCCAATATGCACCTTTTACAAGGCGAATCATGAGTTTTTGGTTGTTTCGGCGAGCTAGATCAATGAGATAGTCAATCACATAAGGACAGCGTTTTTGATAGGCTTGTACCACAAAGCCAATGCCATTAAAACCTGCCAAATCAGGATCTGATACCAATTTTTCCATCAAATCCAGTGATAATTCTAGGCGATTTGCTTCTTCAGCGTCAATATTTAGACCAATATTATACTCTTTGGCAAGAACAAATAAGGCTTTTAGGCGTGGCAACAGTTCGGTCATCACACGCTCATGCTGTGCACGAAAGTAGCGTGGATGAATGGCAGACAGCTTGACAGAAATGCCATTGCCATCATACACGCCACGACCTTTGGCATCTTTGCCAATGGCATGAATGGCGGTAACATAATCATTGTAATAACGGTCGGCATCTTCGGCGGTCATTGCTGCCTCGCCAAGCATATCAAAACTAAAACGATAGCCTAATTTTTCACGCTCTTTGCCATTGGCAAGTGCTTCATTAATGGTCTGACCAGTGACAAATTGCTGACCTAAGATTTTCATGGCGTGATTAACACCTGCACGAATGAATGGTGCACCACCTTTTTGAATGATTCGAGTCAGTGCAGAGCCTAAACTGTCGTTGGTTGGCTGTGTCAATTTGCCTGTCAGCACCAAACCCCAAGCGGCAGCATTGACAAACATTGACGGACTGTTGCCAACATGACTTTTCCAGTCGCCATCAGATAATTTGTCTTGGATAAGCTTGTCTCGTGTGGCGGTGTCTGGAATGCGTAGCAGTGATTCAGCAAGGCACATCAGTGCCACACCCTCTTCACTAGATAATGAAAACTCTTGCATGAGTGCATCTACACCCGAGGATTTGGAGCGGTCTGCACGAACCTGTGTGATCAGACGATGTGCTAGAGTGCGAATGTCATCTTTTTGAGCGGTGTCAAATTGTAGGGTTGATGCCAGATTTTTGACAGCACTTGGTTCATCTAGGCGATAGGCACTGGTGATGGCATCACGAAGTGGACCTTGGTCATGGGCAAAATGAAACATGATTTTTCCTTAAAACAACAAAATAAGTACAATTTTTACATCATCATGCTTGATACTTGGCATAAAGCATATAGTGCTTTATTATATCATTATCTTAATTAAAAATCCCAATCAAATAAGAGTATTTGTAAACAAAAAAAGCCCAAGAATGACTTGTGGCTTTTTTATTTTCTTAAATTTTTAAATCTTTTTGCTGTGATTAATTTTTTAAGATGATCTTAACGAATCTCAACTGTTGCACCATTTTGAATGTTGGCGTACAGTTCAAGTACATCCCAGTTGGTCAGGCGAACGCAACCAAGTGAGGCTTGGCGACTGATGCCCTCTGGCACTGGCGAACCATGAATGCCATAGCTTGGCTTATTCAGACCCATCCAGACTACGCCTACAGGACTGTTTGGTCCAGGTGGTAGAATGAAGGTTTTTTTATCAGTTTCGCTATCACGGTTTACAGTGGCTTTGTAGTGTGGCATCTTAACTTTATTAACAACCTTGAATTTGCCACTTGGTGTGGCTGTGGCAGTACTACCAATGGTGGTAGGGTAGGTTGCCACCAATTTATCACCATTATAGGCAAGCAATACTTTTTCATTGCGGTCAGCAACCACTCGAGTCACTCGCTCCGATGCTGGCTTGCCTGTATTGATGACGGTGATGGTTTCTCCTTCAACAAATTGTTTGGTTGGGTTGAGTTTTTTTAGGTATTTGACATCCATATGAAAACGCTCGCCAAGCATTTCTTGAATATTTTCATAGCCAAGTGCTTGTAGCTTGGAGCGAGATTCTGCATTGTTTGGCAGGGTTTTGTATGGGTTTTCAACATCTTCTTTGGTGATGGTATAAGAGACCAATACTGGCTGATTGCTGTCAATATCTTTTGTTAATGCCGCCCAAGTTACCTCGTCCATCTTGCCTGTCGGTTCAAGATTGTGCATTTTTTGAAAATTAATCAGTGCTTTTTTGCTGTTCATGCCCCAGCCACCATCAATAGGGCCTGGACTGGCATGATTCCAATCCAACAATACTTGCATCTTGATGGTCATGGCAGTGTTGACTTTCATGTCTGGTGACCAAACAGCTTGATTGACCTGTCTGGCATAGTTGGACAGATTGACCGTGGTAATACGCTTGCCATCTTGCTCAATGCTTTGTATGGCACTGTTGTCTGTGGTTTGGGTGGATTGCAATACCTCCACTTCGCCATCAATAATATCAACAATGTCATCGGTGTTGGTCTCGTTAGCAAAAGCAAGACTGACTGAACTTAGTGATAAGGCAAATAAAATGCTTGTGATTAAGTTGGTTTTGTGATTCATATAAATTCACCAATAATAAGAGATGATGATGTCAAAATGGCGTCATGATAACATGATTTTTTATGTCTTAAAACCTTAAAAGTATAGGTTGATGATTTTTAGAGTATTTTTATTGCTTTTGCCATTTTGATGGTTTAAGCAAAGCTTAAACCTAAACCATTTTTTATTCATTTAATCAGCTCAATCGTACCGCTGACATCATAGCCAATGGTGGTCTTACCGCTTTCAAATTTTGGGTTTTCAATGCCTATGCTGGCGTCCTTTGCCATTGCCATCATTGGTGCTAGGGTGCGTGTGTGATAATTGTTGTCATCACCAAGCTTTACCGAAACGATTTTATAATCTTTTGCACCGAAGGCTTGGCTAATGACAGCGGCTTCTTCTTGAAAGTGTTTGACAGCATCTAAGATCAGTTGTTTTTTGATGGCGTCATTGGCATTTGATGATACATGAAATGATAAATTTTCCAATGCCATCAGTGATTGTAGTTCGGCAATAAGCTGACTGGCCTCTGTTAAATCTTGGCTTTTAATTTCTATAGATGCCAGCCCTGTAAAGCCTGTAATGAGATGATTTGTACCATAGCGTGGATAGGTGTCATGATAGGAGGTTTTAACGGCAACATTGGGGTATTTTTTGGCGATGATGAGTGCATCATTGGTGGTTTTATTTAGATTTTTGGCAATCTCGGCAACAGTTTTTGCTTGAGTTGTCTTGGTAAGAGTGGCTTGAATTTCATCGTTGGCAACTTCTTGTTTGGCGTTGACGCTAAAACTGATGCGGTTATAGTCGCTTTGACTTGCATGGCTAGTTGAAACAATGGCAGATAAAGCAGCGGCAGCAGCAACGGAGATGAATTGAAATGAACGCATATGTATTTTTTAATAAAAGTTAAATGAGGCAGGGTGGGTTTTCCATCAACTTACTTGTCATTTATCAAAGCCCTGTCGTTTGACAAGGCTTTGATAAGCAAAGCAAGAATTGTCATGCCATCAATTTAGCATAAATTTGCTAAAGTAAAAGTGATTTGTTGTGTAGATTTGTAATCATGCGTTAGGTGCATTGGTACGACAAATGACCAGCTGATTCGTTTGGTCTAAATCAGCTTGGCTTGATTTGCTCTTTTAGCAAAAATTCTATCAGAGCTTTTTGGGCGTATAAGCGGTTTTCTGCTTCACTCCAAACCACCGCTCTTGGGTCGTCTAGCAGGTCTTCACTGATTTCTTCGCCACGGTGTGCAGGCAGGCAGTGCATGAATAATACATCTTTATCGGCGGTATCCAAAAGCTTTGGTGTGATTTGAAAGCCAGCAAAATCTGCTTTGCGTTTTTTCTGCTCGGCTTCTTGACCCATGCTGGCCCAAACATCAGTAACAACAAGGTGCGAGCCTTTGACGGCATCTAAGACGCTGTTTGTTAAAGTTAGGCGGTGGGCGTATTGGGCGAGCAAATTACTGTTTGGTTCATAGCCTTTTGGTGTGGCGATATTAAGATGAAAGCCAAATTGCTCAGATGCCAAAATGTATGAGTTGCACATATTGTTGCCATCACCCACCCATGTAACGGTTTTGCCCTTGATATTGCCTTTGTGTTCAAAGTAAGTTTGCATATCAGCAAGCAATTGGCAGGGGTGGTAATCGTCCGTTAGGGCGTTGATGACAGGGACAGAGGAATGCTTGGCAAAGGTTTCTAATCGTTCATGAGCAAAAGTGCGAATCATGATAATATCAGTCATAGAGCTGATGACACGAGCTGAATCTTCAATTGGTTCGCCACGCCCAAGCTGGGTATCATTGGGTGATAAAAATATTGTCTGACCGCCAAATTGACCCATGCCCACCTCAAAAGATACTCGGGTGCGTGTGCTGGATTTTTCAAAAATCATCGCAAGTGTTCGCCCTACAAATGGGCGATAAATCTCACCTGCGTGCTGCAACTTTTTTAGTTCTACTGCTCGAATGATGATGTTTTGCAACTCTTGTTTTGATAAATCCTTTAAGGTAAGAAAATGGCGAATACTCATGATAATACCCTTAACTGAATGGGGAGCGACTGAAGTATAGCAAAGCTGAATTTAAATGACCAATATTTTTAATAAAAACCTATAAAATGATGGATAAACCGATAAATAAAAAATACGCAAGTTGGATAAAATGGCAATACGACACCTTGTATTCTAGTTGCTTTGCGGTTTTGATGCCATCGGTATTTGATATGAATTAAAACTTGACTGCTCGAATGGGGCGTGTGGTAGTGCGACACATCAACTCATAGCCAGTTGTTCCTGCAAAAGTGGCAACCTCATCAATGCTGGGTGCACCATCTGCACCCCATAAAATGACTGGCGTACCAACTTCGGCAGTGATGTTGGTTAAATCTATCATCATGACATCCATTGCTACTCGTCCGATGATTGGCGTGCGTATGACTTTATCTCCCACAACGACACCAACAGAGGCATCTGCCACCACTCTGGGGTAGCCATCGCCATAGCCACAACTGATAATGCCAATCCGACTTGATTTGGTTGCTGTCCATAATCCACCATAGCCAACCATTTCGCCTGTTTTAACTGCCTGTATTGCCATGATTTGTGTGCTAAAAATCATGACAGGTTGTAGCCCAAGTTCATGACTTAAAATGTGTGCAAAGGGACTAGAGCCATATAAAGCAATGCCTGCACGCACCCAGTCGTGATGATTGTCCTTTTGTGTGAATATGCCAGCTGAGTTGCACAACGAGCCTTGAATGTCGTTGCTAACAGCATGGCGAAGTTCGCCTAAAAGTGTATTAAATCTTGTGATTTGCTTGTTGGTCATGGGGTTGTCTTTTTCGTCAGCACAAGCAAAATGACTGGTTAAAATCATTTTGTATCCCAGATCATTTAAAGCATTGGCGGCTTTTATCACACCTTCTTGATCAAAGCCCAGTCGGTTCATACCTGTATTGTATTTTAGCCAAATGGTATGGATAAATCGGTCGTTATCAGCAGGGTGTTTGATGGCAAAGCCAAGCTGTTGTTCATTATGAATGACACAGCCAAAGTCGTGCTTTAACGCCACAAGCCATTCATTTTCATCAAATACACCTTCAATCAGTACGATGGGTTTTTTAATGCCTAGGATATCGCAAGTTTTTTTAACTTCTAAAGCCTCACTTAAACATGCCACACCAAAAGCGTCTGCATCAGCCAATCCTGCGATGACATATGAGACACCATGCCCATAGGCATTGGCTTTGACCATTGTCATAACTTTGGCAGGATAAGTAGCACTGAGCTGATTTTTAATCACAGATAAATTGTGACGCAGAGCAGATTGATTGATGGTTAAAGTGGTATTTCGCATGGTATGATTGGTTGTTGGTTTGGTAGAGTGCTTTGATGTCTTGAATATGGTGGCTTAAAACCTAATGGCTTTAAAAAGCTGATGACTTAAAGATGATTTAGCCTTCTTCATAATCATCAGGCATACCATATCCTGCAATAAAATTACTAAAACGAGTAAATTGCCCTTCAAAGCGTAGTGGCACGGTGCCAATTGGGCCGTTACGCTGTTTGCCAATGATGATCTCAGTAAAGCCTTTGTTGTCTGCTTTGTCTTTATTGTACACCTCATCACGATAGATGAACATGATGAGGTCAGCGTCTTGTTCAATCGCTCCTGATTCACGCAAATCTGACATCACAGGGCGTTTATTGGGCCTGTTTTCAAGGCTACGGTTAAGCTGGGATAACGCCACGACAGGACAATTCATCTCACGGGCTAATGCTTTGATACTGCGGCTAATCTCGCCAATCTCGCCGACACGGTTATTCTCCATGCCAGGCACTTTCATCAGTTGCAAATAGTCAATGATGATCATACCAAGACCGTTTTCGTGGTTTTTAGCGATGCGACGACAAGTTGAGCGAATCTCGGTCGGTGGTAAGTTGGTGCGTGCGTCCACATACAGATGCGTATCTTGGAGCATGGTGATGGCAGTAGACAGCTGAGCCCATTCTTGTTCGCTCATGTTGCCAGAACGCAGGTTGGTTTGGTTGATTTGACCCAAAGATGACAACATACGAGTAACGATAGATTCGGCGGGCATCTCCATCGAAAAGACCACCACGGGCAAGCCTTGCATGAGCACAGATTCTGCCAAATTCATTGCAAAAGTCGTCTTACCCATTGATGGGCGAGCCGCCACGACAATCATGTCGCCTTTTTGTAAACCTTGGGTTTTATTGTTGAGCTCTTCAAAGGGCGTGGCAAGACCAATGATTGAGCCATCTCGTGCTTTTAGTTCAGCAAGCTGATTGGTGACATTTTGCAAAATGTCAGTTACATTTTGTATGCCTTGTTTGCTTGCACCACTGGTGTAGTTTTCATTGATACGAAAAATATCAGCTTCTACTGTGTCAAGAATCTCGCTCACCGTTTGTTTTTTTGGGTGGTAGGCAAGATTGAGCATATTATTGGCGGCTTTGATGAGCTGTCGGTATACCGAAAACTCACGCACTCGCTCGGCATATGGCACAAGATTGAATAAAGTTGCAGGGCTTTGGTTAATCTGCATGAGATATTCTTCACCGCCTGCGGTATTGAGCAGATTTTGGGTGTTTAAATAGTCATAGACCATCAGACTGTCATAAGGCTGATTCACTCTTGATAGATGTGTGATTGCTCGAAAGATGTGCTTGTGCCTTTCGCCATAAAAATCATCATCACTGACGATGTTATCAATCTTTTCAAAAGACTCATCAATGCTCATCAAAGACGCAAGCAAGGCTCTCTCAATCTCTATGTTATGCGGTGGCTGCAGACTTAATAGATCATCTACTTTTGGATCAGTCTTTGTTTGTTTGGCTGTTTTTGCCATCTTGATTAACCATCTTTAAAAAAACTAAAAAGAAAAATTGCTAATTTAAATGCGAATTTTAGCACAAAAACATTATAATAAGTGCTAAATTTTCCCACCACTTATCTTTGTTGATAAACAACCACTCATCAAACAATCCTTTTCATCATTTTTCAAATCATTTTAAGAGTATGTCGTCATGACCATCACGCCCAATTGTATGCAACAAGCCAAAAAGCCATTGCTCATTACCACAGGTGAGCCTGCTGGCATTGGTATGGATATCGTCATTGATGTGCTCTGCCATCATGATGATGTGCTACCAAAACCACTGTTTATTATAGCTGACATTCACGCTTTTAATGAGCGTATCAATGAGCTACAAGCGGTGGGTGCGATTGATAAAGCTCCAAATTTTACCGTGATTAATGGTGACGAAATCATGACTTTTGCCCAAGATAAAAGTTTACCACATGGTGTATTTATCTTGAATACTCATTGTAAAGATAAAGTCATTGCAGGTCAATTAAACGCAAATAACGCCAGTATGGTAGAGCGTCAGTTGAATCTGGCACACACTTTGGCAAATAAAGGCGTGATTGGGGCGATTGTTACCGCACCCATTCAAAAGTCGGTGATGATTGATGGTGGAATTTGCCTTGCTGATGGTGAGATTTTCAGCGGACATACCGAATATTTCATGCACAAAGCAGGCTGTGATAAGGTGGTGATGATGCTTGCTAATGCTAAAATGCGTGTGGCACTTGTTACTACGCACATTCCTTTAAAAGAAGTACCAGATGCTGTTACACCCACAGAAGTCCGCCAAACAGTTGCCATTACTTATGCCCAAATGAAAAACCAATTTGGCATACGAAACCCAAAAATCTTGGTTTGTGGACTGAATCCGCACGCAGGCGAGAGTGGTCATCTGGGCGATGAAGAAATGAGTGTCATCAATCCTGTATTACAAGAATTTCGTGATGAAGGTGTGGATATCAGTCTTGCCATGCCTGCCGATACGATTTTTACTGACAAACATCTGTCCCAAGCAGATGCCATCATCGCCATGTATCATGACCAAGGATTGGCACCGCTCAAATCACATGGTTTTGGTGATACGGTCAATATTACATTGGGTTTGCCTTATGTACGCACCTCGGTAGACCATGGTACAGCACTGGATTTGGCAGGTACTGGGCGTGCAAGTAGTAGCAGTTTGATTCAGGCGATTAAGGTGGCGTGTGAGATGGTGGGTTAATGACTTAAATGACAATTTTTGATGAATTATTTTATGCCTTATTTTCAGCGATGGTTTAGGACATCGCTTTATTTTGCTTTAACAATCCGATAATCTCCCTTAAAGAATCTATTTCATTTTGCTTCTGTGCTAATAAAAGATCTTTATTAGCTAGCAGTTCATCTTTATGTTTTAAAGATAATTTTAACTTTTCATTTTCTTTCATCATATTCTCATCAGAACCGCAATATACCGTGTTATTATCAGCACTATCATTATTCATCAAAAAGTAAATATTTTTATTTGTGCTTTGCATGAATTCAAATACATCCAAATCAAAGACCTGTGCAATTTGCTCAAGTTTGTTTAACGTCAGCTTCGTCTCACCACGTTCTATCTTGGCGTAACCATTAACAGACATATGCAACTTTTGTGCCATTTCTTCTTGAGACCACTGATTAATTTCTCGCATAATCTTAATTTTTTGATTGACATTCTTCATAATACCCACTTTTTGAGTGATTTTAACCATAAATTGTGCATTCTGCAAACATTGTATGTTGGTGGTTAATTGTGCATAGCAACATTTACCGAAACTGCTATGATATTTGGTGAGATATATAGACATAATGCTGAATGGAAATTTCGTGCTATTGGTCAAGGTTTTGCAGGTGGATTAGGGGCATTGGCCAGAAATTATGGTATTAATATTTAACAATCTGTAAGCTTAAAAAATAAAGAATGACCTATTCATTCTTTATTTTTTTAATTAGATAAGGGTATAAAATGGTAATAAATATCACAAAAAAGCCTAAGATTTCTTTAAGTAAAATTGTGTTGGAGAAATCAGGTGATTCAACTAAAATAAACTTATCAAAAAGCAGTGATGAGATTATTATTAATTTAAACTGGTCTAAAAATAAAAGTGATAATCGATTTTATTTAAATTATTTAACACTGTTCGAGATGTTGACTTGGATTTGGGGTGCTACTATCAGTTAAATAGTGGTCATGCAGGTGTAATTGACGGCGTACAATTTTCGCACAATCGTGGTGGCCCAAGGACGCAACAAACCGCTCAGGGGTGCTACACCCAAGCTCCTTGGATTTGGCATTGTGGAGACGACAGAAATGGGGATAGTGTTACAGGTGAAAATATTTTGATAAATCCACGAGGTATTAAAGAGCTTAAGCGGATTATCATCTACTGCTTTATTTATGATGGTGTTGCAAGATGGGCACATTCCGATGCGATCGTAACCATTAAAGTCCCAAGTCAGCCTGATATTGTCGTTGAAATGGGCGAGCAAAATGATAGTAGAGGCTTTTGTGCTATCGCAAGCATTGATTTATAGATAATCAAATGATGGTAAGAAAAGAAATTACTTTTCATAAAGGTCATAAAGAATGTGATGATTATTATAAATGGGGATTTAGTTGGGGTCGAGGCTCTAAATAATTTTTTTGACATAAAAAAACCGCTGATGTGCTAAGCGGTTTTTTTATTTCTTTGTAGAGTGTCTTTTTGATATTTTAAAAAATATTCACTTGTTCAATGCTTCAACCTTGCTTAAAATCTAATAATGCCTTTATTTGTCACTACCATATCCACCCCCAAATCCCAATCATTCACCACCAATCGCTCCACCATCTGAAAGTCATAGCACCAGCCCACTTTTAAACCCCTAAAAGTGGCAAAGGTGCGGTCATAAAATCCGCCACCCATACCCAGCCGATTGCCCAGCTGATCCACCGCCACCAAAGGGCAGATGATGCAGTCTAGCTGGCTGGCTAAGACAGTATTTTTGGCAAATGGTTCTTTCATGCCAAGTGCATGGCGTTTTAGTGGTATTTTTTTTAAATCATAAAATACTGGAGAAAAAGTTAAGGCTGTTTCTTTTTTGGTGATTGGTAAATAGGGCATAAAGCCATGTTTTTGGCAAAATTTGACAATCACGCCAGTAGGCAACTCGCCAAAATTATCCAGATAAAGTCCAATTTTGGCATTTTTTGGTAAAATTTTAGCTAATTTTGGTAGGTGCAAATTTGCTAAAAATGCAAAATTTTTGCGTTGTTTAGTGGTCAAATTTTTGCGTTGCTGACGAATGGTTTTGCGTAAATGACCGCTATCTAAGTGGCTGACCATGATGGCTTTCCAAGTTTATTTAGAAAATATTATCATTTAAAAATGATAATGATTAGTGATTGAAAATTAATTTTAATGATGGTATAGTTAATGATGGTATAGCAATTCAATCATTTTAACAATTTTTGTATTAAAAAAGGAAATATTTTATGACCGACATTCGCATTGAAAAAGACACCATGGGTGAGGTGCAAGTCCCTGCCCAAGCCTACTTTGGTGCCCAAACCCAGCGTAGCCGTGATAATTTTAAAATCGGTGGCGAAACCTTGCCCACGCCCTTGATTCAAGCGATGGCAACGGTCAAAAAAGCCGCCGCCATCACCAATGCCTCTTTGGGTCGGATTGAAGACAGCCAAAAACAGCTGATTGTACAAGCCTGCGACAAGATTTTGGCAGGCGAGCATTTGGACCAATTTCCGCTTGTGGTGTGGCAGACAGGCTCAGGCACCCAGTCCAATATGAATATGAACGAAGTGCTTGCCAACATCGCCAACGAACTATCAGGCAACCCCAAAGGCACCTACAAGCCCATTCACCCCAACGACCATGTAAACCACGCCCAATCCACCAACGACAGCTTCCCCACCGCCATTCGGGTGGCAAGTGCGGTGCAAATCAACCAAGCACTCATTCCTGCGGTCAAGGCACTGCGTGATACTTTGTCCAAAAAATCAGACGATTTTGCCGACATTGTCAAAATCGGACGCACCCACCTACAAGACGCCACGCCACTCACTTTGGGGCAAGAGTTTAGTGCCTATGTGGCACAGCTGGATTTGGCACTTGTACGCCTTGACAACGCCTTGCAAGGCTTGTATCAGTTGCCTTTGGGTGGCACGGCGGTCGGTACAGGACTCAACAGCCACCCAGACTATGCCGTCAAATCCGCCGAGCAAATCGCAAGCTTGACAGGTTTGCCTTTTGTCAGTGCGCCCAATAAATTTGAAGCACTGGCGGCACGAGACGCTGAAGTGTTTGCCTCAGGGGCATTAAAAACTTTGGCGGCAAGTCTTAATAAAATCGCCAATGATGTGCGCTGGCTGGCGTCTGGTCCTCGCTGTGGCTTGGGCGAGTTGTCCATTCCTGAAAATGAGCCAGGCAGCTCTATTATGCCTGGTAAAGTCAATCCCACCCAGTCGGAGGCGATGACGATGGTGGTGGCACAAGTGATGGGCAACGATGTGACCATCAATTTGGCGGGGGCGTCTGGCAATTTTGAACTCAATGTCTTTATGCCTGTGATTGGCTACAATCTATTGCAGTCCATTCGCTTGCTTGCCGATGCGTGCAATAGCTTTAATGACAACTGTGCGGTGGGCATTGAGCCAAACCGTGAAAAAATTGACCACTTTTTGCACAATTCTTTGATGCTGGTGACCGCCCTAAACCGCAAAATCGGCTACGAAAACGCCGCCAAAGTCGCCAAAACCGCCTTTAAAGAAAACAAAACCTTAAAGCAAGTGGCGGTAGAGCTAAATCTTTTGAGTGAAAGCGAATTTGACGAGTGGGTCAAACCGCACGAGATGGTTGCTCCCAAATAAGCAAAAATCAAAAAAAGATTAAAAAAATTGAATAAAATAAGAGCAAATTCTTTTTTGGATTTGCTCTTATTTTTGGCGTCAATTTCTGTCAAATTTTTAAAATTTGCGTATGCGTGCTGGCATCATACAAAAAAGCAAACAATGATTGGCAAATTAATCTTTTTCGTCCGACTGCTCGGTAAAGGTTTTTTTGATGGGCTTGGCAAATTGAAAAATTAAATAAGTAAAAACGCTGACCACCACCGCAATTTCAAGCCGACCCATTGCCACAGCAAGACCGATACAACCTGCCGACCAGATGGCTGCTGCTGTTGATGTGCCTTCAACCATGCCTTTTTCTTTTAAAATTGCACCACCGCCAATAAAACCAATGCCACCAATAATGCCTGCCATCAATTCGCCCATGCCACCATCATCTCCAATGATTTCAATGGCAAGTAGCATAAAGCCACAACTGGCAAGGCTGACAATCGGAAAGGTACGCAGACCAATATTTTCTTTGCTATTTTCACGATGATAACCAATAGGCATTACCAGACCAAATGCCACAACCATCTGTATGACATGGGTCAAAACAATGTCCAAATCAAAATCAAACAATGTGGAAAGTACATGATTCATGCTTAGCATACAAAATTCAAATTGGCTAGATAGGTGTCTATTATAGCAGAAGTTTTTGTCATAATTGCCAAATGGTTGTTAGTGTGATGAACTGTATTTTTAAATAAAAATGAATTTTTATGCTTTTGCCTTGAAAAATTGGGCAAATTTAGCGATAATTAAACATTTATTTTGCCTTCAAAAGCTGTCATCATGACCACACAAGATTCCAGTGTCAGTTCCCTTGCCACATCGCCAACAACCAAAGCAACCAAAGCAACCAAAGTTAAAGAACAAAATGGCTCTCAAGATAAGATGACCACTGCTTTTTTAAAAGCAACCTTTAAACCTGTTAAAAAATCCATGATATTAGCATGGTTATTAGATGTGGTAAGTACCATACTGTTGGTGGGGCAGGCGTATGTTTTGGCATGGCTGTTTGATGCTTGGTTATCAGCTTTCATAAAAAATACACCTTTGCCCAATGGGGCGGTTGGTGATGGGTTGGTATTGAGGATAAGCTTAGGCTTGCTTTTTGCTTGTTTAATTGGGCGTATTGTCATTGCTTATGGGCGTGATGTGATTTTAACAAATGCTGGCCTGATGGTTGCTAAGTCTGTGAGAAAAAGGCTGTTTGATCAACTCGCTAGACTTGGTCAGGCTCGGCGTTATTTTGGGTCAGATGGTGCGTTGGCAAGCAAAATCATTGATGAGCCTGATCATCTAGTTGGTTATGCTCGCTTTGAGGTTCAAAAAATAACGGCCATAACCACACCTCTTATTTTGGCGGGGTGTGTGGCATTTTATAGTATGACCTCGGCTTTGATTTTATTGCTGACCGCACCACTTGTGCCAATTTTTATGATATGTATTGGCATTGCCACAGCTCGCAAAAGCCGTGAGCAGATGGACGCTTTGGCACAGCTTGGTGGGCGTTTTTTAGACTGGATTCGTGGTGTGAATACGCTATCACGGCTAGGAGCGGTGGACATGGCAGTATCAGACATTGCAAAAAGCTCTGAAAATTACCGCAAACGCACAATGAGCGTATTAAAAATAGCTTTTTTAAATAGCACGGCATTAGAGTTTTTGACTGCTTTGTCAATTGCTTTGGTGGCGGTATATCTAGGCTTTGATTTAATGGGTGTACTGCCTTGGAGAACAGAACAAACACACACAACTTATGGTATCGCTTTATTTATTTTATTGCTTGTGCCTGAATTTTATGCACCACTTCGCCGACTTGGGGCAGAATACCACATCAAAGGACAAGCCGTGGCGTGTGCCAAAGCAATTACCCCAATGCTAGATTTTAAGGCCAAACAACAAGGCTCTATGATGCCAAATTTAAGCTTAGCTCCTGGTTTTGAGCTCAAAAATATTGCTGCCTTTGGTGATGATGGGCGGATTCGCCTAAGACCAACAAGCTTGTCTTTTGAAGCTGGCAAACGCACCGCCCTAATGGGGGAGAGCGGCATGGGTAAATCCACAATTTTACAAATCCTACTTGGCTTTGGTGATTGTGAGGGTGATGTTATCATTCATACAAATGATGGCTCTATACGCTACGATGAAATTGATGTGGCACAATTACGCACTCAATTTGGCTATTTATCGCAGACAGCTCCGTTGTTGCCGATGACGATTGCGGATAATTTGCGACTTGCCAAACCAGATGCTAGCGATGCCAAACTTGTACAAGTCCTAAAAGAAGTGGGGTTGTGGAATTTGGTTGAAACACTGCCTGATGGCATTAATACCATGCTTTTTGAGCGTGGCGGTGGGCTGTCTGGCGGTCAGGGGCAACGCCTTGCTATTGCTCAATTGCTATTACAAGATGCCAAAGTATGGCTATTAGACGAACCAACCGAGCATTTAGATGGTCAAACAGCAGGGTGGATTAAAGAGCTGTTGTGTCGTGTGAGTGTGGGCAAAACCGTGATTTGGGTAACTCATGATGGTGTGGGTGTGGATTTTGATAGGGTTCATGATTTAAATGCCTTGCATAAAAACATGAGCGATAAGGCGGTGCAACATGAGTGATGATGGCATGGACGGTGGCGTGATGAGTAACAGTAAAAATAACAATCACCAATTTCGTTTAAGAGAGTTGTTATCGAGCCAAAAGTTATTGTGGAGCATTGCGTGGATATTGAGTATTGCGACGATGTTGTCGGCACTGGGTTTGGCCATGCTTGCAGGTTGGTTCATTACGATGGCAGGCGTGGTCGGAGTGTTAGGGCTAGCCTCTTATGCTTTTAATTATTTTTTACCATCTTTGATCATTCGTGGTTTTGCCATGACAAGAACGCTTGCTCGTTATGGTGATTTAATGGTTTCGCACCATGCGGTATTTGGCCTACTTAAAGATTTGCGAGTCAAATTTTTTGCTCATTGGGCAAAGCTACCTTTAACCATGCGGGTACAAAAGGGTGGTAGTAGTGAAACCATGCAAAGACTTGTGCATGATATTGATACGCTAGATGAGTTTCCTTTGCGTGTGATCTCACCTTTTGTAGTAGCAATAGTTGCAGTGGTGGTGTTGTCGCTGATGGTGCTATTAATGATACCAAATGCCATCATGGTCGTGGCGTGTGTGGCATTGTCATTTGTCATTGCACTAATGACTTTAAAAAGAGGCATTGGCTTGGCAAGCTCTGAAAGTAGGCTCATTACTTTGCGTAAAAGCAAACTGTTAAATACATTGCCTGCCTTGACAGCACTACTGACATGGAACCGTTGGGGTGATGGTATGCATGAGCTGGCTGAGTATGATGAGCAATATCATCAGTTTAGCATGCAAGTGCTAAAAAATAAACGCATTGCCCAATTGTTGATTCAGATGAGTTTGGCGGTGGCTGTTATTGCTTTACTTATGATGGCAGGGCGTCTGTTTGAGCAAGGAATTGTCCCATTGACACTTAAAAATTTGGGTGATTATACTACTTTAAACCCTGCCATCATACTTGCTTTGACACTTGGGATATTTGGCTTGATGGAAATCATGTCGGTGTTGGTGAATGAACCACTTGCTTTTGGTCGCAGTGTGAATGCTAAAAAACGCATCAATGACTTATTAGGGACTCGATTAACTAATAATAAACAGCCCATTGAAGGTGATTTTACCATTACCTTAAAAAATCTTTCGGTTAAAATGCCATCCGCCATACTCAAAACGGATTGTATTAATGCTACTTTGACACCGCATAAACCCATGCTGATAATCGGTGCATCTGGAGCGGGCAAATCTACACTGCTGGCAACATTGGCAGGGGAAGTGCCACGCATGAGTGGTGAAATTTGGATTGACGGTTTGAATGCTGATGGAACCAAAACCACCAAACTTGACATTGAGCAGGTTGATTTTGGTCAAACATTGGGGTTTTTGGGACAAAATGTTGATATTTTTGATCAAACTTTAGCAGATAATTTAAGGCTTGGTAAACCATCTGCCAGTGATGATGAGTTGTGGGCGGTGCTGAAGAAGGTTAATTTGTCTGATTGGGCAAATTCTCAGCCAAAAGGGCTAGATACGCCACTTGGTGAGTATGGCATGGCGATTTCTGGTGGTCAAGGACGGCGTGTGGCTTTGGCTCGCTTGCTACTTACGCCTAAAAAAGTACTTTTATTAGACGAACCATTTGCAGGCTTGGACGGTACCACTCGCCAAATTGTATGGAATGCTTTGATTGATATGCAAAAAGATGGCAAGATTGGTATACTTGCCATCTCTACTCATCAAAGATGCGGTCAGATGTGTGAAGCTGATGTGATGAAAGTGGGCTGACAGCAAAAGATTGACCCTAACTTTTTGATGATGCTTGTTTTGGGTTGTCCTTTTCGGTAATGATGGGTGTGTTTGGGTCGCCTAAGCTTAAAATTTCTGAAAAATTAGGTGCGGCTTTTAAAATCAATTGCTCTCGTTCCAAGATACCTTGATTGATTTGTATTTTTTTGATGGTATTTATGATGATATCAACTTTACCAAGCCAGCGTCCAAGTTCAAGATAGACAATACTTCCTTTGTGTTCGGTGAATGGCACGCCTTTGATTTCAATTTGGCTTAAAATCAGGGGCAAGGGGTCTTTGCGAAAAATGACATGATAAGCACGCAGAGCAAACTTTGCCAAAGGTGCTTGCCACCAGGATTTGGTATGCAGTTCAAGCACATCGGTATCGCTGATTTGGCGTAGCACCAATCGCTGAGTGTGTCCATCAAGCTGTAAATGCACCAGCTCAAAATTGCTGGTGACACTGGCAAAGATGCCCTTGATATTTATGGTGGCATATAATCTGAGCCACCCATCATGAATGTCTAATCGCAAATGATGTAGCATGTCAACATTTTTTACCACAAAATTATCCAGTGAGTCATTGATGATTTTTTGACTGACAGGTACGCTGATTTCATCAATCAAATGGCTGGTAGCATTGGCATAGCTGTGTTTTAAGTTGCCAAGCGTTTGTTGCCAGTTGAAAAATAAGTCTTCAAGCAATCGGTCGCCATCAAGACCGCTGATTTGGGCAAAGTTACCTAAGATTCCTTGGGACTCTTGGGTGTCTGAGTAAAAATGTGAATGGTTGGTCATAAGAAAGGTGTATTTAAAGTTTTGTTCATTGTAGCAAATTTTAGTGTTTTTGAGCAACTAAATTCACCAAAAACCAACAATGCCAAAATGATTGATCATGTCATATCAAAGACCTAAAAAGATCAAAGACCTAAAAAGTCCACCACAAATTCGCTGTTGGGCTTAATAAATAATTCATCAGCCTTTCCTATTTGTTCTATCATGCCATGATTCATGACAACGATGGTGTCTGAGATGGTAATCGCCTCTTCTTGGTCGTGTGTTACCATAATGCTGGTGATGCCAATGTCTTTTTGTATTTGTCGCAGCGATGAACGAAGCTCTTTGCGTACTTTGGCATCTAAGGCTCCAAACGGCTCATCTAAAAGTAGTAATTTGGGATTGGTGGCAATGGCTCTTGCTAAGGCAATGCGTTGGCGTTGTCCGCCTGACAGTTCGTGTGGGTAGCGGTCTTTGATGTGAGGCAATTGCACAAGATCAAGAAGCTCTGTTACTCGAGCGTCAATTTCTTTTTGGCTGGGGCGTTCTTTTAATAAGGTTAGGCCAAAGGCAATGTTATCGGCAACGGTTTTGTGGCGAAATAAGGCGTAGTTTTGAAAGACAAAGCCAATACCTCGCTTTTGTACGGGTGTATCTGTTACATCAATGCCATCAAAAAAAATCCTTCCTGTATCTGAGGTTTCTAGCCCTGCAATGATTCGCAAAAGTGTTGTTTTGCCACAGCCAGAAGGACCAAGCAGTGTAGTCAGCTCACCAGAATTGACCGTAAAACTGATGTCGTTGAGAGCGGTAAAATCGCCAAAGTGCTTATGAATGTTTTTAATCTCAATGCTCATATTCATTCCAGTTTTAAATTTTTTGGTTTAAATTCATTTTGGGTACAAATTTGTACAGTTGGGCGTATATTAAAAATAACTATATGCCATTTGGGTTTTTTATTTAGGTTAATGCCTGCCTTTGTATTGTCTGCTTAATATATTTTGTGCAGCAAGTGTCAGCAAAGCAAGCAGGGCAAGTAGGCTAGACATGGCAAAGGCAGTAGTAAAAGCATACTCATTATAAGCAATTTCAATCATGAGTGGCATGGTATTGGTCTCACCACGGATATGCCCAGACACCACTGACACCGCACCAAATTCACCCATTGCTCGTGCATTGGTTAGAATAATGCCATAAAATAATGCCCATTTGATGTTTGGTAGTGTAATATGCCAAAACATCTGCCAGCCGCTTGCACCAAGTGTCAGTCCAGCCTCTTCTTCAGCATCACCTTGTGATTGCATGAGCGGTATGAGCTCTCGTGCGATGAAAGGGAAGGTAACAAAAAGTGTGGCAAGTACAATGCCTGTCGTAGCAAAGATGATTTTGATACCCATGCTTTCAAAAAACCCACCAATCATTGTATTCGCCCCAAATAACAGCACAAACATCAATCCTGCCACTACTGGCGATACTGCAAAGGGTAAATCCAGCAAAGTGGTGATGATGAATTTACCTCTAAATTTATGGCGTGTAATCAAATAAGCAAGTGCCACGCCAATGATGGTGTTAATTGGCAATACGATGGCTGTTGTCATCAAGGTTAATTTAATGGCGTGTAAAGCATCAGGGTCTGACAAGGCGGAAATGTACGCCTCTTGCCCCTCTTTGAGTGCTTCATAAAATACGGCAATCAGCGGTACGGCCAGCATGATGGCCATAAAACTGACCGCCAGTAGAATGAGCGACCACTTTATCCATATGGGATCTTTGGTCGCAGGGTGATTTTGATAATCGTAGGTAGATTGGGTTGTCATTTTTTGTTTCAACTATTTGATATTCTTTGTAAATCAACAATGTACTTTTTTAGTTAAAATTAATTTGTTTTTGCACCAAGTCTTGCTGATAATTTCCATTGGGCAAAGTTGATCGCAAATAACACCAACAATGATACAATCAGCATGAATAACGCCACACAGCTTGCCCCTGCCACATCAAATTGTTCTAATTTTGACACAATGATCAATGGCAATATTTCAGATTTCATTGGGATGTTGCCTGCAATAAAAATCACCGAGCCGTATTCGCCTGTAGCTCTGGCAAACATCATGCCTGCACCAATCAGCATGGCAGGAGCAATCTCTGGCAAGATGACTTTGATAAAAGTTGTTCTGCGATTAGCTCCCATCACAGCAGATGCTTCTTCAAACTCTACAGATAATTCTGCAAGGACAGGCTGTACTGCACGCACGATAAAAGGAAAAGATACCACAACAAGGGCGAGCCAAATCCCAATAGGAGTAAAAGCAATGTGTATGGGCTCTTTTGTCAGGGCGGTGCCAAGTTTGGCAAATATTTGCCCAAATAAGCCGTTGGGTGCGTATAGTGTCGCAAGTGCAATGCCTGTAACGGCAGTCGGTAGGGCAAAGGGTAAGTCCACCAGAGCATTGATGAATGACTTACCCCAAAAATCATAACGCACCAATACCCAAGCAATCAGCGTGCCAAAAATAAGATTGGTCAAAGTGGCAAGCGCTGCCATGGACAAAGACAGCTTAATGGCGTGAAATACCTGTGGTTCTTTGATGGTGCTAATGATATCGTCCATGCCCATTTGTAAGGTGGTTAAAATCATCATCACAAAGGGCAAAACCACCAAAAGAGATAGAGCAAATATGCTGATGCCCATGGACAAACCAAAAAAAGGCATGATGCGTCTTTGTTTGTTTTTAGGCCAGTGCTTGGTCGGGCCTGTGATTAAATCATCTGGGCTATGAGTGCTTGTCATGGTTTTGTTTGTCTTGTGGGTTTTGTAAAATTTTGACTATTTTAAAAAGATTGACAAAATTATAGTATTGTTAAAATGGAATATGTATTTGAAATTTTGGAATTTAAACAATTGATTGATGTCGTCAATCGATACAAAACAGCAAAAAAGCTGAGTATTGTCTCAGCTTTTTTGCTGTTTTGAGCTGGTGTTTGTTTATTTGCTCACTACTTCGCCAGTGGCACTGACCGCCAGTTTGTCGTACACACCACCTTCTTTAAAGTAAGTTTGCATGATAGATTTCCAATCACCAAAGACATCATTTGGAAAGAAAGTCTGGATTTGAGGAAAGCGGTCTTTGTATTTATCTAGGATATCAGGATTGCTTGGACGCAAGAAGTATTTGACCGCTAATTCCTGACCTTCATCGCTATAAAGATGGTTTAGGTATGACTTGGCAATGTCGGTAGTGCCTTTCTTGCTGGCTATCGTATCCACGACCGCTATGGGGTTTTCAGCATTGACGGTATAGCTTGGGTAGATGATTTGAGTGCCTTGAAATTTTTCTTTGATGATGTTGGCTTCGTTTTCAAAGGTGATTAGCACATCGCCAAGCTGTCTTTGGGCAAAAGTTGTGGTTGCTGCTCGTCCGCCATTTTCAAAGACTTTGACATTGGCAAGTAGATTAGTGATGAATTCATGTGTTTTTTGTTTATCTTGATTAAATGTGTGCAGGCCGTAACCATACGCCCCTAAGAATGCGTAACGACCGTTACCTGTGGTTTTTGGGTTGGCAATGATGATTTGTACATCTTTATTAACAAGGTCTGCCCAATCTTTGATGCCCTTTGGATTGCCTTCACGCACCACAAATACAATCGTACTGGTGAAAGGAATGGCATTATTTGGAAAATTTTGTCGCCATTGACTGTCCACAAGCTGGCTGTCGGCAAGTAGCTCAATGTCTGAGCTTTGATTCATGGTAACAATGTCTGCTTCTAAGCCATTTTTTACTGACAAAGCCTGCTTGCTGGAACCACCGTGTGACTGCTTAATGTTGACTTTGACATCAGGATTGATGCTTTGATAATGTTTAACAAAAATAGGGTTATAGTCTTTATAAAAGTCTCTGGCTACATCGTAAGAGACATTGAGTAGCTCTACTTGATGATTGGCATGGTCTTTATTTTCAGCGTTTTTGGCAGTGTCATTTTGGCTGTTGCCACCACAAGCAGTCAATGCAAAAGCGAATAAGGCAATGGCGGAGGGCGTGAGAATTTTTTTCATGGTCATTTTTCCAAATAAAAATAAAAAAAGTTAAGATTAAAAAAGTGAAGGTATTGTAAAGCAGAACCTTTCAAAAGGTTAGGTAAAAAAAGGGAAATCGTTATTCTGTTTTGGAATTTTCATCATTTGCTATGGCTTGTGTTGTAACTGAGTAAAAAACCTTTCATATTTTTGTATTTACACTCTAAAAGCTTTTATGCCATAAAAGTCACAAAAAACTTCGCCTAAAATCCACCCATAACACCACGAAAATACGCCATATGTGTTATAATAGAAAAATTTAAACAAAGAATAATGAGCAATGATTCACGAAACAATATTGATTGATGCACCACATGGTGTATTAGAGGTTGATGCGATTTGGCAAGATGGCAACAGACAGCCTACCGATATGCTTGCCATCATTTGCCACCCAAATCCACTTGGTGGTGGTAACATGACCAATAAAGTGGTCAGTACCATGTATAGATTTTGTCGAGATGCTGGCATAGATGTGGTTCGCTTTAATTACCGTGGCGTAGGTCGCTCATCGGGTGTGTCTGAATATGGCGATGGTGAATTTATGGACACACAGACGGTGTTAAAATGGGCAATGACCAAGACAAACGCACGCAAACTTTGGCTTGGCGGATTTTCGTTTGGCGGTTTTGTGGCGTGTCGTATGGCGGATTTAATCAGCCATCACCACAAAATGGGCGGTGATTTTTCTGGTCTGCATTTGGCAAATTTGGCACTGATTGCTCCGTCTGTTGCGCGTAATGATACAAACAACCTGATACTACAAGCGGATAATGCTTTTGTGATTTATGGTGATAAAGATGAGCTGGTTGCACCAAAGGCATTAAAACAGTTTGCTGATGAACGCAAGTTTGGGCAAGTAGTCATGGCAGATGCTGGGCATTTTTTTCATGGTAGGTTGACGGATTTAAAACAGGCCTTAATCGCTAATACGATTTAGTGTACATGTAATCATTTAACAAAATTAACAAATTTTAAGGACAATCATGGTCATTCAAACGCCCATTGAGCGTTATCAAGCAGCTTTAGCGTCAGGTAATTTTAGTAAAGACCCTGTACAGCTACAAGCGATGACTTATTTAGATGAGCTACATCATAAAATCATTGCGATGAATGATGGTGCCAAGCAAGGATTTTTTGCCAGTTTGTTTAAGTCAAAGCCTAAGCCACCCAAAGGGCTGTATATGTGGGGCGGTGTTGGGCGTGGTAAGACTTGGATGATGGATATGTTTTATGAAAGCCTGCCAATCAAACGCAAAATGCGTATGCATTTTCATCATTTTATGCAGCGTGTGCAGTTTGAATTGGTTAAGTTGCAGGGGCAATCAGATCCATTGCAAAAGGTCGCTGACATCATTCATGATGAAGCTTTGGTCATTTGTTTTGATGAGTTTTTTGTGTCAAATGTATCTGATGCAATGATTTTGGGCGACTTATTTACCATGCTGTTTGAGCGAGGCATCACTCTTGTGGCAACTTCAAATATTGAGCCATCAGGACTTTATAAAAATGGCATTCATCGCAATCGTTTTTTGCCTGCCATTACTCAAGTTGAAAAAAATACCACTGTCATGAATATTGATATTGGTGTGGATTATCGTCTCAGGTTGTTAAAGCAGGCTAAATTGTACAGCTCCCCACTGCTTGATGAGACAGCAAATTGGCTGTCTGAGCGGTTTGATACACTGTCGGCAGGGCAGATGGTGAGCACCAAACCTATCAGCATTGGTGGACGAGAGATTGAAATCATTAAGCGTACCGAGACCATGTTGCTTGCTGATTTTCGTATGTTGTGTATGCAGCCGCGTTCGGCAGCAGATTTTATTGAAATTGCCAATGATTTTGATACAGTGATGGTAGATAATGTCCCTGCCTTGACTGATACGCTGATGGATCCTGTGCGTAGATTTATCTATTTGGTGGATGAGTTTTATGATCGCCGTGTCAAGTTGCTGGTGCGTGCAGAACAATCAATTTTGGATTTATATCAAGGCGAAAAGCTTGCTTTTGAGATTGAAAGAACTCGTTCAAGACTGTTAGAAATGCAATCAGAAGATTATTTGGCAGAGCAACATCGTGTAGAATGAATACAAGGAGTGAGTCATGACTGTTCAAATAAATCCTATGATTGACACCATACAGGCTCGTCGCAGTATTGGTAATTTGGTCTTGCCCATGCCAACAGATGATGAATTAAGCATTGCCTTGCGTGCTGCAATGTCTGCACCTGATCATAAGCAATTAAAGCCATGGCGATTTACTGTATTAACCAACAATGCACTGATTGAATTTGGCAAGGTTTTATTAAAAGCACAGCAAGCAAGTAGTAGCAAACCACTTGATGACATGACTTGTCAAAAGCTACTAAATATGCCGCAGCGTGCACCAATGATTATTGCTGTTGCTACTGACATCAAAGAGCATGAAAAAGTACCATCGTTTGAGCAGATACTCAGTGTTGGTGCAGCAATACAAAACTTATTACTCGCCTTTGAATCGTTGGGTTATCACACGGTTTGGCGCACTGGTCTTTTAAGTAATACGCCGCCAGTGAAGACATATTTTAAGGTGGCAGATAAGGACATGATTTGTGGTTTTGTTTATGTGGGTTCAAGTAGTGTGAATATGCCTGCTCGTTGTGAGATGGATTTAAATGAGTTTGTTAAGTATTATCGCTAAATATTGCCACCATTCATCATTCTTAAAGCTCTTTTTTAAATATGCTAAATTAAAATACAAAAGGCTAATTTATGAAATTACCTAAGTCAATCAATCATTCAAAGGTCAAAAAAATTGTTGATGTGGCAAGTGGTGGTATTGATGTGATGCAAACCATCAAAAGCTCTGGTGAGCAAGGCTCTATCATTGCAAGCATTGCCAAACTTGCTCGCTTAAAAAAGAAAAAAAATTCCCTTAAGTCATCGGATACAAAAACCAAAGATGAAGCAGATAATATTCCATTGAAGTTAGTGTTTGTTGGTGGTGGTAGCTTTGGCACAGCGATGGCAAATATGGCAGCTAAAAATGGCTGTGATGCAACACTTTGGGTGCGAGATAAGTCAGCTGTTAGGTCAATGAAAAAAAACCTCATCAACAAAAAATACCTACCAAATCATAAGCTGTCAGAGCATCTAAAATTTAGCCATGATTTAAAGTCTGCCGTACAGGGCAAGGACATCATTTTTGTGGCCGTGCCAAGCTCAGCATTTCGAGAGATGCTCAAACAGATCAAACCGTTTATTACCCATCAGGCGGTGGTGTCTTTAACCAAGGGTATGGAAAAGGCGACTTTTGCCATGATGAGCGACATCATCAAGGAGGTTTTGCCTCAGGTGAATTTTGGTGTGATGAGTGGTCCAAATTTGGCGGTTGAAATCATGGATAACATGCCCTCTGCCACCGTTATTGCATCATCATCAGAGCCACTGCGTACCGCTGTTCAAGAGGCTTTACATGGTGCATTTTTTCGTGTGTTCTCTTCTGACGATATTAAGGGCGTTGAGCTTGGTGGCACCTTGAAAAATATTTATGCCATTGCCATGGGTATGGCGGCAGCTTATGATGTTGGGGATAATACCAAGGCCATGCTATTGACTCGTGCTTTGGCAGAAATGAGCCGATTTGGTGTAGCAACAGGGGCAAATCCCTTAACTTTTTTAGGTTTATCTGGGGTGGGGGATTTGTATGCCACTTGCAATTCGGTGCTAAGTCGTAATTATCGCATCGGCAATATGCTGGGCAAGGGCATGACTCTTGAAAATGCCATCAAAAAACTAGGACAAACTGCAGAGGGCGTCAATACCATTTTGCAGGTCCATGAGCGTGCCAAAGAGCTTGGCGTGTATATGCCCATTACGCACGCCTTACATGCTGTGCTGTACGAAAACAAATCACCACTGGGCGTGGCATTAAATTTGATGGAGACAGGTTTTCGTAGTGATGTTGAATTTGTCATGCCACATGATGAGAGTAATGCACGCCTAAGTCAAGAATTTGATGAGGTATTGCAGGCGAGCAAGAATGCCAAATCTAAACCTATTGATTGGGAATGATGATGAAATTGATTTTAGTAAGGCATGGGCAAGCTGAGCCTTATTGTGATGATGATGCGGGGCGTCGCTTAACCCATGTTGGTAAGATGCAGGCAAGCCAAACGGCAGATTTTTTGGTAAATTTCACCAAAAACAATCCTGTTGATGTTGTCATCACCAGCCCATATCATCGTGCTAATCAGACAGCCAGCATCATTTTAAATGAGCTTATTTGTGCAGGGCAAAATCCCGCTTTTATGACAGTTAAAAACATCACACCTGATGATAATCCTGCCGTCGGTCTTGATGGTATTGACCATGCTGTTTGTCATCAATTTGGCACAGCGATAGATGATTTGACCGTAGTTATTGTATCCCATATGCCCATCATTGCTCATTTGGCAGCCACGCTAGACGGTACATCGCCTGTGTTTTTTGAACTGGCAGAATGTCGTGTGTTTGACACACCTGTGATTGCAGAGGGTTTGGCAACGCAAATCGCCCAATTTACGCCAATTCAGACATGAACACATTACCAAAAAATCTTATAAAACCCTTGCATATTTAAAATTATCAAGTATAATACAAACTTGGCTTCATCGGTAGCTTCGCAACCATATACTATGAACCCCGCCAGGACCGGAAGGTAGCAACGGTAGTAGATATAAGGTGTGCCGAAGATGTGCTGATGAAGTCATTTTTTTGTCTTATATTTATATAAGCTATTGATTTTATTAAATATTTTATTTTTGGTGCAAAATTTTTCTACTAATTTTTAACCAATTGCAGTACAATAATCATTATTTAAACCATCATTTGTTAATTTAGGTGTGATATGACAACCATTGACCCAAAACTTAGCCAAAAACAAGCTGCTGCGAATGCCGCCCTAAGCCACATTGAAGATGGTATGATTTTGGGTGTGGGAACGGGCAGTACCGTAAACTGCTTGATTGAGCTATTGCCAAAAGTAAATCTCAAAGGTGCTGTGTCATCATCAAAGGTTACCGAAGATAAGCTGCGTGCCTTAGGTATTGAAATTTTTGATTTAAATAGCGTGGGTGAGTTGGATCTGTATATTGATGGTGCGGATGAGATTGATGCTGCTGGTAACATGATTAAAGGTGGTGGCGGTGCTTTGACACGAGAAAAAATTGTGGCAGCAGCGTCCAAGTCTTTTATTTGTATGGTTGATGACTCAAAAATTGTCAGTCAGTTGGGTAGGTTTCCTGTGGCGGTGGAGGTATTGCCACAGGCTCGTTCTTATGTGGCTCGTGAGCTGGTAAAACTAGGCGGCGAACCTGTGTATCGTGAGGGTTTTGTTACCGATTATGGTAATATCATCTTAGACACTTACGATTTAGACATTGTCAATCCAAAGCAAGTTGAAGAGGTATTGAATAATATCGTTGGTGTGGTGTGTCACGGTGTTTTTTCTCGGCAGTCGGCAACGCTCATGCTAAAAGCAAGCGATGATGGTGTTGAGACTGTCAGATTTTGATTGCCGATGACCCAAAAATACCCCACATTCATGATGGGGTATTTTTATGACATTGTGGAATATCCACCAAAAGCAATGCTTATCTATTCAAATCTCGTTCAGATCGTGGCGTATAATACATAAAGAAACTTAAAAAGATTGCCAACATACCCACAACTGCCAAATATAGTGCAGGAGCGAATGAGAAATAAAAGCTGGCATAACCCAATACAAATGGCAAAATGCCACCAATGACAGCAATGGTGGTATTATAACAGATGCCCAAACCTGTCATGCGTACTTTGGCGGGAAATATCCGTGTCATGATAGATGGTAATGCACCAATTAAGCCATTGGATAGCCCAAGTAAGGCAAAGCAAAGTAGAATCAATGAACCGCCATCTTGTAGGTGATGAAAGAAAATCATCACTTGGGTAATTAAGAGTAATCCGCCAAATGCCAGCACACGACCTGCCCCAAATCTGTCGGTTAAATAGCCAAACATGATAGAGCCAAGCATGAGAAAAATCAGACCAATCACGCTGCCAAAATATAAATACTCATTAGAAATTTGATAATGGCTTGCTAATAGTGGCATGATCAATGCGGGTAAATATATTGCCGAACTACCAATGATGAATGATATCAGCACCGAGATGATGACACTGAGCTTATGACGCACAACGATGGATTTTAAAATAACCAGCAAACCTGCATGATGCAAGGAAAATTGTTCAGAAGGCATTAAAGTAGCGGAGTTGGGCTGTTCTTGTAAATGAATGCTGTCAATATAAGATTTAAGAGAGGCTATGGGTTTGGTGATATTGTCAAAAACAGTGGTTTCTGGCAGATTTTTGAGTAAAAAAGCTGCCACTAGGCCCAAAGTGCCACCAATAAGAAATGGTATTCGCCAGCCGTAGCTGAGCATCTGAGTCGAAGTGAGTGTGTCTTGTAAAAATCCAACAAGACCAATCACCATCAAATACGATAACATGCTACTGGCACAAACAAGACCACAACCCAAGCCGATGTTTTTGATGGGCAGATGTTCAACAATGAAAGTCCATGCAGCTGGCAATGCACCACCAATGGCAACACCTTGTCCAAACCTAGCAACCATAAGCAGTAGCGGTGCAATGATACCAATTTGTTGATAAGTGGGCAAAAGTGCAACCAACAGTGTTGTTATCATCACGCCCAGTATGCTAAGCATAAAGGCGGGTTTTCTGCCATGAGTATCGCCATATTTGCCAAAAATCAATCCACCGACAGGTCTTGCCAGATAGCCTGTGATTAATAGAAAAAAGGTTTGTAGATATCCTATCCGCACATCATCTTGATTACCAAAAAAAATCAACGAAAATAGGTCTGCCAAATAAACAAATGAAATAAAATCAAAAAACGCCACCGTTGAGCACAACACAGTGATGGCCATGATAGAATAATGTTTGGAGTTTAATAGCTCTGTCGTGTTTAGCTGCATGAAGTTATCCGTCGTCGCCTTGCTGATGATATGTGCTTGGCTAAACTAAAAAATGATGGCTTGGTAAGGCTTATGATGATTGGCTACAAAAAATGATTATATCAGAAATTTGGTAATATTAGTTAAAGTGCTTTTTAGTTATCAAAAAATAGTTGTTTATTTTTTGATCAAAACAGCCAATCAATTGGCATCAAACTTAGTATTGCCACGCCAGCACGATGCCCAAGCTTCATGTCAGGTTCATTTTGATGAATGGTGTATTTACCGTGTTCAAGTGTGTGCCATTCAAGGGTATTTTGTTTGGTGAGTATAACTTTATAAGCTTGGTTTAAGATTTTTTGGCTATCTAGAGCGTTATGCAGTTGTCCAGCAAGCCGTTCATCATGAATGATTACGCCAAGTTCGGTGTTAAAATTGGCGGAGCGAGGGTCAATATTATAAGAACCAATAAATACTTTTTCATTATCCACCGCAAAAGCTTTAGCGTGCAGGCTTGTTGTGGTTGTTTGTTTGTTTCTCCACAGTTTATTGATATCGGCATTTGTGTTTGTGGCGGTGGATTTAAGTTCATACAGATGAACCCCAGCATCTAGCAAATCATGACGCCAATGCCCATAACCTATATGGACAGCACCGACATCAGTAGCGTCATAAGAGTTGGTCAAAATTCTCACCTTTACGCCACTTTTGGCAAGTCGCCTTAACAAACGCACGCCTTTTTTGGTTGGTACAAAATATGATGAAATGATGCTAAGATTTTTTATAGGGCGTCCTAGTCTTGATTGTAAAAGGCTGACAAGGTGCGTGTCCAAATCAGCGTTATTTGTTAATTTATCAACATCATCTGCTAAAAATTCAATGGTTGCCCAGCGAAATGGCACTTGCTTGTTCAGCAAATCTTTGCCAATTTTTGAATGTTTAAGTGCATGCCAGTAAGTATTTAGAGATTTTTTTTGGTTATTGATGGCATCATTGCTATTTAAGAGTGTCTGATTGATTAATTCTGGCAATGTTTTTGAGGTGGGTTTGGCGATGGTTTCAATGTCATAGCTGGTGCCAGATGACCAGTAATCTTCAAAGCTTGCCCCCACATCACTAACCACATCGCCAATGAGTAGTACATCCATGTCAGAAAAATTATTGTGCTTGGTGTTGTTAAGATATTCATTGCCGATATTGCGACCACCAATAATGCTTAATTGCCCATCAAAAGTCATGCTTTTATTGTGCATTCTTCGGTTGATTCTGATGGGTTCGGTGAAAAAACTTATTGCCCGAAAACGACGATAAGTAAAAGGGTTGGATAGGCGTACAGCGACATTTGGGTGTTTGGCAAAGGCAAGCAAAAGCTCGTCTAGCTTGGGAGAGCTATTAAAGTCATCAAGCAAAAGGCGTACCAGCACACCACGCTCTGCTGCTTGCCACAAGTCATAAATCATCATCTGGCCTGCTTCGTCATTATGCCAAATATAGTATTGAATATCGATGGTTTTTGTTGCTGTATCAACCAAAACCTTGCGAGCAGCAAAGGCATTTATCCCTGTAGCGATTGGATAATAGCCTGATAAATTGACCTTGTCCTGCTGTTGCATATCAAGCAGATAGCCTGACAAGATTGAAGGATTTTTGGATTTTTGTTGTTTAAGTTGAGCTTTTTGAGTAAGTGTTTGACTCTTTGGTAGATGTGCAGTCGTTGGCAAACTTTGGCATGACACCAAGGCAGTCAAAGTCAATAAGGCAAAAGTTGGTCTACAATAAGACATGGGTTTGGTGAATATCATTGGTATAAAATACAATTTTTAACAATTTTAACAAATTTTTGCCAATATGATTTTAATCAAGTTGGTTGTCATTAAGCGTGTTGATTTCATCACTAAATGGCGTGTCTAAACTTGCTATTTTGTAGTTTTCAGATGCCCATTCACCAAGGTCAATCAACTGACAACGCTTAGAGCAAAAGGGTTTGGTTGGATTGTCTTGCCATATGGTTAGGGTTTTGCAAGTGGGACAGGGGTAGGTATGAGAGCCAATCTTGTGCATTGTATTTAAAATTGTATTTAAAAAATTAGATTTATTCTACCATAAAGCATCAAATTTTATCGTATTATGTTTTGTTTTTTGTGCAAGAAACAGTAGGTAAATTTTTGCCGTGTGTTTTGATGTGCTTTTTAAATGTATTGAAGCCATATCGTAGATGTCTTTAAAAATCTACGAAAAACACACATAAATACTTGAAAATTTTATGAATATTGTTATAATCTACAACCTATTTTTCATCACATTTTACAGACAAAAAGGGCAAACTATGGCAATGCACGGCGAGCAAACCACATTTAATATGCGTGTTGATAAAAATTTGGTTGAGCAATTTAAACAAGCGGCAAGAGATAACAACCGTACAGCAAGCCAACTATTGCGTGATTGCATGATTGAGTATGTGAAGAAAAACCGTCAAGGTGATATGTTTAAGCGTTGATTTGAACCGTTTTTTTATAAAAAAAGCACTAATTACTAGTGCTTTTTTTGTCGTCAAATGACATTTTGAGTTTTATTGCCAAGCGTCTTTAATCCAATCGCTGGGTAAAACATGGCGATACCACTTGCCACCACCACCTGTGATGGCATCTGGCGGATTAATTTCCCCATGAAATACGATGATTTTGGCATCTTTTGGCTTAATGGGCGGTTTAAAATATGAAAAAGGAATTTTTTGTAAGCAATGATATTTGTAGCTGACACACCACGATGCGTCCCAATATTCTAAATGATGATGTTCGCGAAGATAATTGGACAAAAACGCCTGTTCATGCCGAAACTCAGAGCGTACTTTTTCAAAATTATTCTCAAAGTATTGAAGCAGGTTTGGATAAGTGTGGTAACCAACTTTGAAGCGATATACTGATGAGTTACCGACCATTCGCCATGGTTTCTTCCAATCACGAATGATCATCACGCTGTCTTCGTGTTGTGCTTGATGTGTAAAAAAACAATCAATATTATCAACGATGACGATGTCAATATCTAAAAATAGTGCTGTACCTTTTAAGTCATAAAGCTTGAGCTTGAAAGTGGTGAGTTTTTTCCACCCACGCTCAGGAATATTGCTCGGTAGGTTTAATTCTGGTATCGGGTAACAAACAACCTCTTTTCTAATACCTAGAGCATCATCTGTCAGGCATACAAAAGTAAAGGGTAGGGTCATATTACGCTGAACCATGTTGTACAGACGATTGACATATTCTGCACCGTACTTTGTGCCCCATTTCATGCAAATGATGTAGTTGGTGTCAGGTGAATTGTCAGTCATGGACTTCTCTTGTGGTAATTAAAGGGCAAGATTGGATTTTCTTAATGAGCTCTTGTTCGGGTAATAAGTAGGGATTTTGGCCAAATGGTGTGAATTTGAAACGACGATAACCCCACATATAGTGGTTAAAGTGTTTGTCAATCATTGATTGTATGGCATCATTCAGTGCACTGGTTGCAACAACAATGTCTTTGTCATAAAGTACAGAGCTGTTAAAGTCGTAACAAAAAACCTCAAAGCCGTCATCATTATCACAGCGTATGCAACTAAGGCCAACTAAGGCACAACCTGTTTTTTGTGCCAGTTTTGGTGCAAGAGTGCTGGTTAGGGTTGGTATGCCAAAAAATGGCACAATAGTACCGCCAGACAAATCAGGAACATGATCGGGTAAAACGATGCTAAACCCGCCTTCTTTTAGGGTTTTAAAAATGGCCTTAACACCTTTGGTGTCAGTGGGGACAAGTGTGGCATTGAGCCTTTGACGACCTTGTAAAATAAATTGGTCCATCGCTACTGATTTGGCAGGCTTATACATGATGACGGGCTTACCAAATTGATTGAGCCATGCGTTCATCATCTCCCAAGTACCGATATGCGGTACGATGGCAAGCATACCATTGGGGTGTGACAACCCACGCTGCAAGATTTCTAAATCATGCACATTTTTGATTTGGTTGATAGACCACTCTGGAGGCATCGCCCAACTTTTTAAGCTATCAACACTACTGATGAGCTGATTGTTTAGAGCCTGTAATGACAGTTGTTTTCGCTCCTCACCTGATAGATGAGGGTGTACCATTATAAGGTTTTTGCGAATACTTCGATAAATGCTGGCATCTGTCATGCGTGCCAAATTGGCACCAACTCGTGCCAAAATACGCAGTAGCGATAATGGCACGAACCTGATGAGTCTAAACATTAATAAACCCAACCACACTTAAAACCAATTCATCATTAGGCTTTTTCTTTTTCACGAATGCGTAGCCCCAATTCACGCAGTTGCTTGGCATCTACTGATGCAGGTGCTTGGGTTAATGGGCATTCTGCAGTTTTGGTTTTTGGAAAAGCGATCACATCACGGATTGACGATGAACCTGTCATCAACATCACCAAACGGTCAAGACCAAATGCCAGTCCGCCATGTGGTGGTGCACCATATTTAAGGGCGTTAAGTAAGAAGCTAAATTTCTCCTCCGCTTCTTCTTCACTAATACCTAATGCTTCAAAGATGGCTTTTTGCATTTCTAGTGTATAGATACGCAATGAACCACCGCCAATCTCCGTGCCGTTTAACACCATGTCATAAGCGACAGACAGTGCCTGACCTGGGTTTGATTTGACTTCTTCTACGCTAGATTTTGGCAGGGTGAATGGGTGGTGAACAGAAGTCCATTTACCATCATCGGTTTCTTCAAACATTGGGAAATCAACAACCCATAGCGGTGCCCATTGCTGAGTCAGTAGATTTAAATCATGGCCAAGTTTTACACGCAATGCACCCATCGCATCATTTACTACCTTGGCTTTGTCTGCACCAAAGAAAATGATGTCGCCAGATTCTGCACCAGTACGCTTAATGAGTTCAACCAACACCTCATCAGTCATATTTTTAATGATTGGCGATTGTAGGCCTGATTCTTGATCCACGCCGTTATTGATGTTATTAGTATCATTGACTTTGATATAAGCAAGACCTTTGGCACCATATATACCAACAAATTTGGTATACTCGTCAATTTGTTTGCGACTTATTTCTGCGCCATTTGGTACACGCAGGGCGACAACACGACCCTTGGGGTCTTGGGCGGGGGCTGAAAATACCTTAAATTCAACATCTTTCATGATGTCTGCCACATCAACCAGTTTTAAAGGAATACGCAAGTCTGGTTTGTCTGATGCGTAATCACGCATGGCTTCTGAGTACGGCATGCGGATAAATTTATCAAATTTCACGCCAAGCAATTCATCAAACAGCTTAACGGTCATACCTTCCATTAAGTCCATGATGCTATCATCATCTAAGAATGAAGTTTCGATGTCAATTTGTGTAAATTCTGGTTGGCGGTCAGCACGCAAATCCTCATCACGAAAGCATTTGGCAATTTGGTAGTAGCGGTCAATACCACCGATCATCAATAGTTGTTTAAATAACTGTGGCGATTGTGGTAGGGCGTAAAAATCACCATTAGACACACGACTTGGCACCAAATAATCTCTTGCACCTTCTGGGGTGGCACGAGTTAGGATTGGCGTTTCAACATCTAAAAATCCGTGTTCATCTAAATAGTTACGAATCAGACTGGTTACTTTTGAGCGAAAACGCAAACGGTCCAACATTTCTGGACGGCGAATGTCTAAGAAGCGATATTTTAGACGCAATTCTTCTGATACATTGATGTTGTCATCATTGAGTGGAAAAGGCGGAGTGTCAGCCTTGGCAAGCAGTTCAATTTCTTTGCCAAGCAGTTCAACCTGACCGCTTGTCATGTTGTTATTCTCGGTGCCTTCGTAGCGACGACGCACACGACCTGTGATTTTTAGTAGGTATTCAGAGCGAGCAGCATCGGCAGTGGCAAATGCTACGGGTGTGTCTGGATCGATGACGACTTGCAACAGACCTTCACGATCACGCATGTCTAAAAAAATCACACCGCCATGATCACGACGACGGTGAACCCAGCCTGCGATGGTGATGGTTTGGTCGATAAGCTCTTCGGTCACAAGACCACAATAATGACTACGCATCATAAAACAATTGCCTTAATGAATTAAGTTTGAAGTGTATTTAAGAAATTAAATAGATTTTTAGATCTAGATTGTAGCAAAAATATACCAGAATGTTAATAAAAATTTGACAAATTTTTATTAAAAAATAAAAAAGCTTGCATCAAAGCAAAGAAATCTTAGAGTAAAATTGAATTGATGAATGAACTGGACGGATTGTTTTTTTAATATATTTGTTTTTTCATAAAAAATAAACTATTTAATTTAGATGATCTAATATTTTTCATGATTGTTTATCTTATATGAAAAAATGGTAAAAGCCTGCTAAATAAATGAATTTATTATAGAAATTTGAGTGCTTGTGTGTTAGAATCAGGCTTGATTTTTGTGTATATATCTTGTGTCAATTTCTCATTTTTCTAAGATTTTAAGGAGATAAATTAAGCCGATGGAGACTTTAAATATCATCTACCTTGTGGCATCAATGTTGATTTTTATAAGCATTATGACCAGTACGCTGTCGGCGCGTCTGGGTGTGCCATTATTGCTGTTCTTTTTGGGTGTGGGCATGCTTGCTGGTGAAGAAGGGTTGCTTGGCATTCATTTTGAAGAATACTCAATGGCAAACTTCATTGGGCAGGCGGCATTGGCGTGTATTTTGCTTGATGGTGGTTTACGCACTTCTTTTAAGTCGTTTCGAGTGGGGCTAAAACCTGCTGTTGTATTGGCTACTTGGGGGGTGGTTGCAACAGTAGCGACGCTGGGCGTATTTGTTACTTGGCTACTTGGTGTTGATTGGCGTTTGGGTTTACTGATGGCGGCGATTGTTGGCTCAACGGACGCTGCGGCGGTTTTTAGTTTATTGCGTAATGGCGGTGTCAAGCTCAATGATCGTGTGCAAGCAACACTTGAACTAGAATCTGGTGCGAACGACCCAATGGCAATTTTGCTTGTAACGGTCATGATTTCCTTAAATCTTGACTCTGATAGTCAAAGCATTTTAGGTATTTTGTTAATGCTGGTTCAGCAGATTGGTGTGGGCTTGGTAAGTGGTGTTGCGGCAGGCTGGGTATTGTCTCGACTATTACCAAAGGTGCATCTGGCAGAAGGTATGTACGCCATCTTAATCATGTCAGCAGGTATGGCGGTATTTGGTGCCACCAACCTACTTGGCGGTAGTGGATTTTTAGCGGTTTATCTGGCAGGCATCGCAATTGGCAATACCAAGGTACGAGCCACGGAGCATGTCTTGCGTGTGATGGACAGCTTTGCTTGGCTATCGCAGGCGGTATTGTTTGTGGTACTTGGGCTTTTGGTATCACCATCACGAATGCTTGAAGAATGGCACTATTCATTGATTATTTTCTTATTTTTACTCTTTATTGCTCGACCCATCGCTGTAGCAACAAGTTTATTGCCATTTCGTTTTCGCCCAAGAGAAGTTGGATTTATTTCATGGGTGGGGTTGCGTGGTGCTGTACCGATTACGCTGGCACTTATTCCTGTAATGAGTGGCGTAAGTGGGGCAAATCTGGCCTTTAATATCGTCTTTGGTGTGGTGATTTTTTCGTTATTAGCACAAGGAGCAACCATTCCGTTCATGTCTCGGGCATTTCGTGTGTGGGTGCCTACCGATGCCGAACCTAAGGCTGAACATGAGATTTGGGTTGGCGACCAAGCCAATATCACACTGTATGAATTTGAAGTTAAAGCAGGGGCATTTGCGATTGGTCGCCATCCACAGAGCATCTCAACCAAAGTAAATTCTCAGGAGATTGCTGTATTTGCTGTAGTGCGTGATGGCTATTTGATGAGCGTGCATGAAGATACCACGCTAAAAGTTGGTGATATTGTTTGGTATGCGTTGTCTGGCGATTGGGCGGCAAATATTGCCAAAGTTTTTAATAATTCTGCTACCCAGTACCAAAAAACCAGTGAGTTTTATGGTGATTGGCTGTTATCACCGCATGCACGCATTCGAGATTTGCCATTTTATAATCTTGCCACTCGTTCATTGATGCAAAATCGATTTGCCAAAAAAATTGCACCTGTTGCCAATGCGTTAGATGATATTTTTACACCATCTCTTGATTCGCTTGGTTTGTCAGGAATTGATGATGGACTCATTGAAATGCTGAGCAAGGCGAGTCATCAGACGATCGAGGAATTTATGCTGTCTCATTTTAAGGCAGAGCCTGTAAAAGGAGATGAGGTGCGTCTTAATGATGCTTGGTCGCTCATTGTGCGTGATGTTGATGGGCATGGTCGATTGCGTGGCGTTGGTTTAAAAAAACTTGACTGATGATTAAGGTTTTAATCCGACCGATTTAACCGCATATTTTTTTTATGATATTTTTGGCCAAATCGTTCTTATTTTTAGTAAAATTTTCACAATCACTTTAACAACAAGAGGTAGTCATGCTATTTCATTCATCAAAAAAACCAGTTGAATTACAAATCATCCACTTAAACAAAGTCAAACAAAAACGCCAAGAGCAATTTGAAAAAATTAAAAACAGTGAAGATGGGAAAAAATTCTGCCTGTCAAAACTGCCTTTTGGTAAGTCTAATGACAAAAAATCAGAAAAATTATCAAACGATAAAAGTGTTTATGTGCTTGATTTTGATGGAGATATCAAAGCAAGTGCCGTTGAGAATTTGCGTGAAGAAATCAGTACCATCATTGGTACAGCAAAAGCTGGAGATGAGGTGGTACTACGCTTGGAATCTGGCGGAGGTCAAGTTAATAGTTATGGTTTGGCAGCAGCCCAGCTTAAACGCATTAAAACAGCAGGGCTTAGCTTGACAGTTTGCGTTGATAAAATTGCTGCCAGTGGTGGTTATATGATGGCATCTGTCTCAGACAAAGTGATTGCTTCAGACTTTGCCATCATTGGTTCGGTGGGTGTGGTGAGCCAATTGCCCAATTTTCATGAATTAATGAAAAAGCACAACATTGGCTATGAGATGTTTACCGCAGGTGAATACAAGCGTACGGTAACGATGTTTGGGGAGAACACCGACGAAGACCGTAGTAAATACCAAGCTGAAATTGACCGTATTCATCAGCTGTTTAAGCAGTTTGTCAAAAAGCACCGCCCAAATCTTGATGTTGATAAAATTGCTACTGGTGAATTTTGGTTTGCCACAGATGCACTTGAATTAAATTTGATCGATGAAATTGGCACATCGGATTCATATCTGCTGTCACTGATGAAGCATTACAATGTATTTTCTTTGCAATCACGAAGTAAGCCTAATTTGATGGAAAAATTGGGCTTGACCGAACAAATGAACGCATCAATAAAGGCTGCAGCAGAATCAGCGACCGTATCTGTTGCTAAACTCATCAGCCAATTTCAACGCCCTTAACGAGGTTATGTATGATTTAATGCAATTTGTCAATTGCATTAAATCATTAGAATTTTGGCAAAAAATGCGTTAGAATAGCAAAAATTTCTTTGCTATTTTTTGTTTAAACATGGCCTGAATAAGGCAATCGTGTTACTGGCTGTATTTTAATTTACTTTGGAAAGTTTGTATGAAAAAACTTGAAGAGCTGTTTATAAAAGCTGATAAATTTGGTCGTGTCGTTGCTAATAAGTTTAATAAAATTAAAGATTTGAATGATATTCGTGGTATCGGACAAGGCAAAACAGTGCTAATCACAGGTGCAAGTAGTGGACTTGGTGCGATGATGGCTCGTAAGTTTGCTTTCTTGGGTTATGATTTGGCTATTTGTGCCAGAAGGCTTGATCGTCTTAATGATTTAAAAGAAACACTTGAAAAAGAATTTGGCGTTCAAGTCCATGCACAAAACCTTGATGTAACGGTTTATGACGATGTATTTACAGTATTTGAAACCTTTAATGATGCAGTCAAAGATAAAGGCGGTAAAATTGATAAAATCATCGTTAATGCAGGGGTGGGCGACAGTCGTGTCATTGGTCATGGTCGCTTTGCTATAAATCGGGCAACAGCCGAGACTAATTTCATATCGGCTCTTGCTCAATGCGAGGCGGCAATGCAGATTTTTCGTCGACAAAATAGCGGACATTTAGTAGTGATTTCTAGTATGTCGGCAGTGCGTGGCTTGCCACGCCATCTGACAACTTATGCTGCTGCTAAGGCGGGACTTGCAGCACTTGCTGAGGGCATACGAGCTGATACCATTAAAGAAAAATTACCAATTATAGTATCAACCATCTATCCAGGCTATGTGCGTACGGATTTGAATATTGGAGCAAAATATTTACCGTTTGAAATTGAAGAAGATGAGGGTGCAGATGTCATCATCAAAGCGATTGAAGCTAAAGTTGATGAAGCCTATGTGCCAGCATGGCCTTGGCTGCCCATCGGTTTGGGCATGAAGTATTTACCGCTAAGATTGATTACAAAATTTTTGTGATTGTGATAAAGTCAGGTAAAAAAGAGCAAGCATGGATTTGAAGTAGAGATAAGATTATGACCACTTTTGTCAGTTTTAATATCAATGGACTGCGAGCCAGACCTCATCAGCTTATTGCGGTACGAGACATTTTGAATGCAGACATTATCGGTTTGCAAGAAACTAAGGTTCATGATGATGCTTTCCCACTCACTGATATTGAAAATCTGGGCTATCATGTGGAATTTTTTGGACAAAAATCACACTATGGAGTAGCAATTTTGTCTAAATTTAAGCCTATTTTTGTACAAAAAGGCTTTCCCTTCGCCAATCTTGACGCTCAAAAACGACTGATTCATGCCAGATTTGACATAAATGGCCGTGAGATTGATGTTATTAACGGCTACTTCCCACAAGGGGAAAATCGCTCGCATGAGATCAAATTCCCCATGAAAAAAGCCTTTTATGCTGATTTAAACTGTTATATTGATGAACTAAAAGAACAAGGTAGAGAGTTGATAGTTATGGGTGATATGAATATTTCACCACATGACAATGATGTTGGTATTGGTGAAGCAAATGCCAAACGCTGGCTAAAAAAAGGTACTTGTTCATTTTTACCTGAAGAGCGACTCTGGTATGCCAACCTGATGAGTCGTAAGTTGCATGACACTTATCGCAAATTTAAACCCAATCATGCGGATGAATTTAGCTGGTTTGATTATCGCTCCAAAGGTTTTGATGACGAGCCAAAAAGAGGCTTGCGTATTGATCATATTTTATGCACGGATGGGCTGATTGATGACTGCACTGGTGCTGGTATCAGTTATGAGATTCGTAGTTTTGATAAACCATCTGACCATGCACCAATTTGGGCGAAGTTTGTGATTTAATTCAAAATTCAATGAAATAAAAGCCTTATTTAAGTGCGACAGTTAATTAAGATTGTCGCACTTATTATTATTTTAAAAAAATCGCATTAACCTTACCGATACCATTACAAATTCTAGAGCAGGGTGATTTTCACTGAGTGCATATTTGCCATTATTGATAAGCACCTCAAGATTTTCACGACTACCAGCAAGGTCACTAATAACCCTGATTTCCTTTTGAAAAGGCAAGCTGTTTTTTGATAATGGATTTTCATAACCCATTCCCACCCTTGGCGGCTCAAAATCCTGTAAAACGCTTGTGAGTTGATTATTATCACCCATGATGCGTTTAGGTGGATCAACTGCCACTCTAAATATTTCATCTGCGACTTGGAATTGCATAGTTTCTCGCCTGCTTATTTTTTGTGCATTTTAAATACTTCATTTGCGTATGACATAGGGTAATAATCTCCACCCAACATGTCAATATTACGCTCATGAAGCACATTTTTAAATCGACCATCTCTTTCTGGTGGGTTGCTTTTATCGACCTTCAAACCAAGCTCTCCAACTTCACCAAGCCCAGTAATCAAAGGGTTTGTGCTTACTGTTGCTTTGCTCTCTCTGGTTGCGTAAGAACAACCGCCTTTAACAATTGTTTGATTATCGTATGCTGTAGCAGCGACATAATCATCTTTTGTGTCAAAGCAAATAACAAAGCTGTCTTTTCTAGTATGTAAAGATCCAATAGAACCCTCATCTACAACATATACCCTATCATCCGGTTTGATGGTTTTTTTCTTTTCGTCCACAAAAACAACCATTGCAGTATCTTTTTCTTTAAAAGGATGCACCTTGATTGCTTTCAGGCCTCCGCCAAAATTAGGTTTTGTTTTTGCGGCTGTATCCAGAATAAGTCTTGTATTGTCTGGTTTGCATAAATCAAAGGTTTTTTCAGACACAAATGATTGACCTTCTGAGAAGCAACCAACCGTATAACCGTTTACTTGTTTTGTTAAACCGAGAGCAGGCTCGCCGGCTACAGCGCTGGCAGGCACCAATACAGAAATAAGAATAAAGCTAAGCAAAGATGTTACCTTGTTCATTGAATATCAACCTCAATCTATTTAATCACTTTGTTTTATTTTCTTTTATCAACTGATCCATTTTGGCCATAATAGTCCAAACTTTCACAGTATGGGAATATTGCGCCTTATCTTTGGAACCTGAATAAGGCAAACATAATGATGGCGTACATTTATTTGGATGTCCTATAGATCGCCATTCTGCTGCTGTTTTGAATTTATTTTTTTTCTTATTTTGAATAGAAGCCAAAGACTCCATCATAATCATGCTTATACAAAGAAAAGCAGTTCGCTCTCTCATCAGGAAGTATTTCATTATCATAAGAATAAGACCAATGGTTTCCTACATTTGACATGATTACATCATCATTTAGAAGGCAAATTTTATTGCTTTTTTCATTAAAAGACCAGCTAGGAACTTCGCCTTTTGGCAGAATAACGGTGTAAGGCAGTACATAAGTTTGCTTTGTTTTTAGGTTAATTGCCACTTGGTTATAACCAGTTCTGTTTGAACCATCTTTAATCGTATACTTGATTCGCCCAAAAACATAGTCTTTGTTAAAATTAGGCTTTTTAACCTGAGATACAATAGTATCAAGCAACGAGCGAGCTTCTTGAGAGCATAAATTATAACCAGACTCTTTATAAGGTTCTAATTCCCCTTCTTCAGCGTAGCATCTATCCAGCTTATAAGGACCGTTTCTGTTTTCAGCATGAGCAATGGTTGCGATACTTGCCAAACCAAGAGCTGCGATTAAAAATAATGGCTTCATACTATTTACCCTTGTTTTTTGTTTTCGTGATACTGTTTAATTCTCAACAATGCGTTAATAATCATCTTATTAGAAGTCGCATTTGATTGATTGCCTGAGCCATAATAGCTTTGATTGCCATTTGATATGGTGCCATTGGCTCTTGGCAAACCTTTTGGTACAGCTACTGATGCCCAAATCTTAGATACATCGTAAACAGCTCTATCAATAGGTACATCTTTACCAGCAAGCCAAGCGTTAATATGCTTTCTTTCCTTCATTAGTTGAAGAGCCATTTCTTTTTGCACCGCAGGCGTGAATTTTGAGTTTCTTAAATGAGGTAAAGAGATCAACAACCCTTTTAGAGTGTCAGGTATAATTTGATACATACCTGCAGCAAAAATCTTTGTACTACAAGGCGCATTAGCCCTTGCTTTTAACTGAGCCATTGTCATTTCAGTCAGCTTAGTTACCCCATCACCTTTTGGTTTGGACTTATTAAGACTACCACCACAAGGACCATCAATAGAACCGTTGTTATAAGCTTCGTAAGATTTTGCCTCACTATGCGCAATACCTTCTAGCAATTCGTTTAGCAAAGGTGCTAAGTCTGCTGGTATATTGGTTAAATCAGCATCCGCGACGCTCATACTATCATCAAAACCACCAGTCTCAATGAACTCATCACCTTTCTTCTCAAGATGAGCGGCAATGATATCTGGTATTGCATTTGCTATAATACCATCATACATAGCCTGATTCAACATTTCTTGGCTCTTATTTTTGATACTTAAATAAGCCGCCAATTGTTTTTCAACTGCTCTTTCAGCCATAATCAATTCCTTTTCAAGAATTTTCTTTTCGGCTTGCATGGCGATTAATTCTGTTTGTAAACCGCGCATGTTCATTTTTGCCATGTCTACAAACCATTGTGAGTCACCATAACGTCTTGTGGCTATATACTCTATAAGCTCTTCTGGTGTCATGTCGCTGACTTTTGCAGGTGGCGCGATACGTTCTGCGATGTCCCAAGACGCACCATCTTCTGTGCTAAAAATTGATGCCAAAATACGATGAGATACCATGCGGCCAGAAATATCATAACCCATGTCATCAGCCATCATTGCTGCATTAGCAAGGTTCATATTTTCTCTTGCGATTTCATCAGGGGTTAGGCTTTCTTGTGTGTTAGCAAAGCGCGGTACTGTTGGTAGTTTCTTTGTAGGTTTCTTGATATTGGCAGCAACTGGTAAATTTGCACCATACAGCGCATTAAACTGTGTTCTGGCCGAACCACCAAGATAGTCATTACCATAGCTCAACTCAAAAACAAAATCTTGGGCATAGTAAGGGGTTGGGTCTGTTCTCAGCAATATTCATCATATCAACAACCACACCTATAGAAACCCAAGATTATCCACCATGACGCAAGTATCACAGGCGCTTGAGTGTAATCTATTTGAGTATCTATTTTTGGTGTCGCCTGAAGCAGACTTGGTGTGCTTGGGAATGTCGCCGGCGGAAATTGAAGATATTAAATCAATACTGATGGAAAGGGGTACTCGTAAACATCAGCAACACGAATTAGAGCAAGCACAAGCAGAAATAAAAGCCTTAAAAGAACAATTAGCCAAAGAAAAGCAAGATGAGAAGGGCGGCGTCTATTCTGCGCCCACCGAAGGAAAATCCTTGTTTCGAATGGCGTTAGGCATTGCGGCGGATAGTAACAAATAGACCTAAAAAAAACCACCTATGATTTTCAGGTAGTTTTTTTTATTGGGGAGGGTTTATTACATATGGTTTGTCTTGTATGTATATTTTTTTTTGCTATAATAGCATGACTATATTAAATAGTTTATTTAATTGATTTATTATTGAATATATTATTTAATATAAGATACTTATGCAAAGTTCTATTTGAACATATCTAAACCACAAAGAAGTGAAAAAAAATGCACATCAAAACCAAATTTAAGTCATTAGCATCCAGACGAAAACTCACCATCACCAATATAGCTCTAGCAACCATGTTGGTTGTGGCTACAACTGCATGTAGCGCAGAAGATAAAAACGGTCAGTTGAAAAATAATACTGCTATCACACAAGAAAACCTCAATGCCAATACCATTCGAGATTACAGCACCATCCTATACCACGCTGATAACCTGAAAAAGACCAAATACAACCTGCTTAAATTTTATACAACCAATCCAATCAGTTATATCAGCGATGATGAACGCGTAGAATTAATGTCGCCTGAAAGACGCAACATCAACATAGTGCTGTTTGACTTAAAAAACTACCCTGTTGCCTACGCCCATGCTGACGAACATGAAAAAAACCAATACTTTGCATTAAATATTGGTTCTCAAACCAGTGCGAAAATTAACCAATTGTCCGCGGAGCAATTTATCGCATTAGATAAGCATTTTTTTAGCCCTTGTTTTGTTGATAATATCACAGATGAGCATGTGCCAAAATACAATATGGGGCTAAACCTGTATCATTACGGCGACATCAGCAAAGATGTCATGAGAGAATACTTAAGCTATCCTGCTGAACCAAATGAATTTGTACCACAAGAAGTACCAGATATTGCTATTGTTGTTGGCACACTGAACCAAAAAGTAAATGATTTTACCTTTGAAAATAGACATTTTCAGACATTTTATCAGCAGCAATGCAGCAATTCAGAAGCTAAAAACAAACTCAGTAAGCGATTTGATATGCTTTCAAAAGACGGTCATTTAAGTCTTGAGGAGTTTTACGAGTTGGACGAACAACGTGCCAAAGACATGGTAGAAATCAAACAAGCATTCCAAGAATATGCAAAAAAACCCGCTTCTCGCCCAATGCTTCCGGCGAAAACAAAGTGAGTTATACACCCCCTTACTAATAAAAAAGAAGGGGGCTTGCATCTTTTGGGTGCGTTAAAATGAACATCTTGAATTTTAGGGGGGTATAGTGATGTTAAGGGCTGCACACTTTTATGTCATAGCAAAAAAAACTTGAAACTGTCAGCAGCTAATTTACCTTCTCTAATTTCTTATTTAACATAATATACATTATGCGAAGTATAACTAGTCGGATTTATGATTTATGAATAAATCAGCTCTTGAATATCTTGACTGTTAAAGTTATCTAAGCCAAACTGGTCGCAATCAATCAGCAAATCAGGATTTTTGTTATGATGGATAGTGAGTTTGATCTTCTCATATGTGTAAAAAAAGGCGGTACACGACCACCTTTTTTTTAAATGATATAAAAATAAAGTTAGCTTACAACAAGATCTTGCGTGGATCAGCAAGTAGCTTGGCAATATAACGAGTAAATACTGCCGCATCAGCACCGTTGATTGTGCGATGGTCATAAGACAATGATAATGGCAACATCAATCTGGGTTCAAATTCTTTACCGTTCCAGCGTGGCTGGTAAGTTGATTCAGAAATGCCCAAAATTGCAACTTGCGGATGATTGACAAGAGGCGTAAAGTAAGTGCCACCCATATTACCCTGACTAGATATAGTGAACGATGCACCTTGTAGTTCTTTGGCAGAAAGCTTCTTATCACGCGCTTTTTTAGCAAGTTCACCAATCTCAACAGCAAGTTGGCCAATACCTTTGTCCTGTGCATTGCGAATCACAGGAACAATCAGCCCATCATCAGTTGCCACTGCAATACCCATATGTACAGACTTGCGGATAATCATTTGAGTATTATCATCAGATACATGGCTATTGAATTTTGGGTGCTGAGTCAGTGCATATGCCACCGCTTTAACGATGAATGCCAAGATGGTCAAACCGATACCCTTTGCCTTAAACTCAGCTTTGAGTTCATTGCGTAAATTTTCAGTATCGGTAATGTCCGCTAAATCAAATTGGGTAACTTGTGGTAGCAAGGTATTTAGATTAAGTTGTGGGATTGATACTTTTTGTAGTCGTGTCAAATCTTGAACTTCAATCTCACCCCAAATCTCTTTATTAGACATATCAGGCAATGGAGGTAAGCTAATTGCTGGGCTGGTTGCTATGGTTGTGGCACCTTTTTGTGCGGTTTGTGCACCTGTCATTACCGATTTAATATACCCAAATAAGTCTTCTTTTAGAATGCGACCATGAGCTGCTGTACCTGTAACAACACTGATGTCCACACCTAATTCTCGTGCTAATTTGCGCACCGCAGGACCTGCATGAGCATGACGAGCTTTTTCATTTACTTGGTCTTCTGATAATTTTTGATTTGATGTAGAAGTATTGGCAGATGATGACTTGGCAGGCTCAGCCTTTGTGTCGCTCTGCACTTGGGGTGCTGGTGCCGTTTTTGTCTGTGCGGTATCAACCTTAGAGGCTGATGGTGCGTCTGCCGATTTTATGGTAATAAATGCCTGACCATTGGATACGCTTTCACCCACCGCTACCAAAATTGCCTCAACGACACCACTGGTAGGTGCAGGCACTTCTACCGATGCTTTGTCAGATTCCACCAGTAATAATGGTTGATTTTCTTCAATACTATCACCTATTGCCACCATTATTTCAGCGATTTCAGCACTTTCTACACCCAAATCTGGCAAATTATGTGTTTGGCTGGTTGTGGTGGATGCAGTTGCTGTCTCCACTTCTGCTATAATGGTTGTTTCTTCATTTGTTTCTGTGGCAGCGGTTGATTGCAAACCGATTGTACTGGCATCGTCTGATGCCTCAGTATTTTCTGACGCCTCAATGCTAAGTAATACACTACCTTCACTGACGCTATCACCCACATTAATAGCAATGGCGGTTATTTTACCTGAGGTAGGCGACGGTATTTCTACCGATGCTTTGTCAGATTCCACCAAAACAATGTTGTCATTCTCGTTAATGATATCGCCAACTTTCACCAAAATCTCGGCAACTTCGGCACTTTCTACACCCAAATCAGGGGCTTTAATTTCCATTGTCGTCTCCTTATTTTGGCTCTACCACATTGTGGCTATTTAAAATTTGGGCATCAGCACTATCTTCGGCACGCCCTTCTGTACTGATGGCTTCGTCTGATTCTTCAACAAAATCAGGTACAGGTGTCGGATTGGTGTTCACAGATGTGGCTGGCGCATCAGGGAAATGATCGTAATGTGGTTGTGGTTGCCATGCTGGTGCTTGGTCCACATCAATATCAAAGCTGTTAATTGCATCTTGAACCAAGCGTACATCAATCTCACCTTCGTCCGCCAGTTTCTTTAAGGTTGCAATGACAATGTGCTCAGCATTCACATGGAAAAAGTTGCGTAGTTGCTGACGACTGTCTGAACGACCAAAGCCATCTGTACCTAGGGTGCTGTATGGGCGAGAGTCTGGTAACCAACCACGAATTTGCTCTGAATAATTGCGCATATAGTCAGTTGCTGCTACAACGATACCTTTGTGTGGTGCAAGCTGAGTTGTTACCCAAGGAGTTTTCGCTTCTTGGGTTGGATGTAGACGATTGTAGTCATCACAGGCCATGCCATCACGAGTCAATTCATTAAAACTGGTTACGCTCCATACATTAGCTTTGATGCCAAAGTCATCATTAAGAATGCGAGCTGCTTTTTGCACTTCACGCAAAATCACGCCAGATCCTAGCAACTGAACTTGACTAGAGCCGTTGTCTTCTAGCAGATACATACCACGCTTAATACCCTCTTCAACACCTTGTGGCATGGCGTGATGTTCGTAGTTTTCATTCATTAAAGTAATGTAATAATAAACACGCTCGCCCTCACCATACATTCGTTTTAGACCGTCGTGCATGATGACAGCAAGTTCGTAACCAAAACATGGGTCATAGGTAACGCAGTTTGGTACGGTACCAAATAAGATATGGCTATGACCATCTTGGTGTTGTAAACCCTCGCCATTTAGGGTTGTGCGACCTGCTGTTGCCCCCAGCAAGAAGCCTTGTGCTTGCATATCACCTGCCAGCCACGCCAAGTCACCTATACGCTGAAAACCAAACATTGAGTAGTAAATATACATTGGAATCATTGGCAGGGCATTGGTTGAATAGCTGGTTGCCAATGCAATCCATGCACTCATTGCCCCTGCTTCATTGATACCCTCTTCTAGCATATGCCCATCTTTGGCTTCTTTATAGCCCATCAAAGCATCAGCATCTTCTGCAATATAGTTTTGACCTGCGGCAGAATAAATACCCAATTGACGGAACATACCCTCAAGACCAAAGGTACGCGCCTCATCTGGTACAATTGGCACAACATATTTGTTCAGTGCTTTGTCTTTTAATAGTGCTGACAACAGGCGTACAAAGACCATCGTTGTGGATTGCTCTTTGCCTTTTGAGCCTTGCAATACTTGATCAAAAATGGACAAATCTGGAATGTCTAACGGAGTATGCCCACTACGACGCGCTGGCAGATGCCCACCCAATGCTTGACGGCGACCCATCAGATATTTGTATTCTGCTGAATCTTCTGATGGGCGATAAAATGGCAATGTTTTTAAATCTTCGTCATTAAACGGCAAATCAAAACGATCACGGAAATATTTTAGACCTGACTCGTCAAGTTTTTTGATTTGGTGTGCTTTGTTGACCGATTGGATTTGGTTGGATAGGCCATAACCTTTTACGGTTTTTACCAAAATTACAGTTGGCTGACCTTTGGTCTTCATGGCTTCTGCATAAGCAGCATAGACTTTTTTCGGATCATGCCCGCCACGGTTTAGATGAATCAAGTCTTCATCTGACATATCTTTAACCATTTCGGCAAGTTCTGGGTATTTACCAAAAAACTCTTTACGAATGAATGCACCATCTCGTGCTTCGTACAACTGATAATCGCCATCAACTGCCTCTTCCATGCGATGTTTAAGTACACCTGTATGGTCTTTGGCGAGCAGGCTGTCCCATCGATCACCCCAGACAACCTTAATCACACGCCAACCAGCACCACGAAAGACAGATTCTAATTCTTGAATGATTTTACCATTACCACGCACAGGGCCATCAAGACGCTGTAAGTTACAGTTAATAACCCAAATTAAGTTATCAAGTTTTTCACGCCCAGCCAAACTGATTGCACCTAGGCTTTCTGGCTCGTCCGTCTCACCATCGCCCAAAAACGCCCAGATTTTACGATTTTCATCTTTGATTAATTTGCGATTGGTTAAGTATTTTTGAATATGTGCTTGATAGATTGAAGTAATCGGACCTAAGCCCATTGATACAGTTGGAAACTGCCAATAATCAGGCATTAAATATGGGTGTGGATAGCTTGATAGACCCTTACCGCCCACTTCACGACGGAAGTTTTTTAGCTGTTCTTCGTCCAAACGACCCTCTAAGAATGAACGAGCATACATTCCTGGTGCCCCATGGCCTTGGTAATAAATCATATCACCGCCAAAATTTTCATCAGGAGCACGCCAAAAATGGTTAAAACCAGTTTCATACAAGGTGGCACTTGATGCAAAAGTTGCCAAATGTCCACCAAGCTCATCATCATTCAAATTGGCACGCATTACCATCGCCAAAGCATTGTAGCGAATCAGCGCACGCAATTTGCGTTCCATATGCAAATCACCAGGATAAGTCGGCTCATCTTCAGCAGAGATGGTGTTGATATAGGCGGTGTCTAAGCGGTTAAATGGCAAGCCTTCTTGTACCGCCATGTTATATAGGGCTTTTAGTAGAAATTGTGCCCGTTCTTTATCTGCGTTTTTAATGACCGATGAAAATGCGTCTAGCCACTCTTGTGTCTCGACATGGTCGGTATCTTTATAATAAGTTGTCATAAAGTTGTCCTAGTTGAAGTTTTGCCAGATTTGGCGGTGAAAATTGCGATCATCGTTATGTCATCATATGATTATTTAAATGGTTATCTAAATGGGTGTTTAAAGATTTGTTAAACAATATAAAATCACCATTTAAATCATGGTTGCTAATGAATGTAGCAACGGTGATAAAATCGCACGCTTTTAATTGATCTTTGGTATTATAAAGGCTTTTTAATAAAAAGTTTATTGCTTTTAGAAAATGAAAAAATCATCATTATTTTTAAAAGAAATAGTGATTAAAAATCAGTTTATTATAACATATTTTTTAGTTAGTAGACAAGAATAATAATTATTTATTAAATTTTGAATAAAAAACCGATGAAACATCAGCTCATCGGTTTTTGGCTCATAAAAAACTAATTTTTGTCGTTTTAAGTAGATTGTGTTTGAATGTAGTTTTGAATACCAATACTTTCAATCTTTTCATGCTGAGTTTCTAACCAATCTTCGTATTCTTCATTACCATCTTTTAGATGAATCAACAATTCACGAGAAACGAAGTCGCGTTTTTCGGTGCATACGCTAATGGCATCAAGCAATACATCGTGTTTGCGTTTTTCTAGGCGTAAATCACAAGCAAGTATTTCAGTAACATTTTCACCGATAAGCAATTTGCCAAGCTCTTGTAAATTTGGCAAACCCTCAAGTAGCAAAATACGCTCAATCAGCCTATCAGACCATTTCATTTCTTGGATAGACTGCCGATAAAATGCGTCATTAAGTTCTTCAATGCCCCAATTTTTTACAATGCGTGCATGAAGAAAATACTGGTTAATTGCAATTAAAGATTGCCCAAGTACATTGTTCAGTGCACGAATTACCTCTTTATCACCTTTCATGTATGTTCCTTATTTTATTGATGATTTTGTTGAGCTTAGTTGAGCTTTTGGGCAATTTAGGCATTGCCCTGTACACTCACACGCCCATACATTCATAAAAATGTAAATCAATGCCCTACATTAACCATATTAGGCTCAGCTGTTTGACTTTGTAGGTAATTTTGCAGTCCCATCATGTCAACCAGGCGTAGTTGTTTTTCTAACCAATGTGCATGGTCCTCTTCAGTATCTTCTAATTGGCGTACCAACATATCACGAGTAACATAATCACGCTCTTGTTCACATAAGGCGATACCTTCTTTTAGGTGTTCTTGCACACTGTATTCAAGCTCCAAATCATTTTTTAGCATTGCAGGTACATCGGCACCAATATTAATTTCACCCACTTGCATATTTGGCGTACCGCCCAACATGATGATGCGGTTGATGATCAGACGCGCATGCAAGGTCTCATCTTCCATTTCATGGTAAATGCGGTCGTGCAACTTGCCCAATTCCCACTCAGCGTATATTTGTGAGTGAATGAAGTATTGGTCGCGTGCACCGAGCTCTCCTGAAAGTAAAAAGTTTAAATAATCAATGACTTTTTGTGATGATTTCATCAGATAATTCCTATTAAATAAATTAAAAAATATTCACTCAAAGGGTTTAAAAACCTTTTTAAGTACAAATTTATCTTAACATAAATACCTAAAAATTATGCTTAATATTTGTATAGCTAATGAACTGAAAACGAAGTACAACCTGCGAATGGCTCTCACATTGAGAATAAATTTAACTTAATTTTTATGAGAATTTTAAATTAAAATCATTCCTAATTTTAATTTATAAATAGTTGATTTTGCTGATAAAAATAAAAAATAATGGCTATCAAAGACAAGCCATTATCATTTCTTAGAAATTAAGCACACCAAATCAAAAAAAGAATGATTGATTAAGTTAATCAATCAATGAGAATGAATATCGTATCAATACAATAAAAACCATATACAGAAATAATTTAGAAATATTATCAAGCAACTGCATTCATATGAGAACGCTCAACGGCAGGAAAATTGGCTTCGTGTTCATCAATTAAGTCTTGTACCATAGGTAAACAGCAACCGCAACAAGTACCCACTTGTAGTGCGTCTTGCAATCCACACATGGTGGTGATGCCTTGTGTCATGGCGGTGTTAATTTGTGAGTCTTTCACATCATGGCAGATGCATACATACATATTCACTCTCCTTTTTAGATGACCAAAGCTTTTGTGATTTCATACACAGGAACATAATATAACAAGAAGAATTCTTATTTTCAATAGTTTTTAAGAATTTTTCTTATTTGATAAAGAAAATAAATCACATCCATATTTGTGATTAAAAAAATAAAACATATCTGAGTAAAATACTTGGTTTTAATTAAGCTGCTTGAAAAAAATTCTCAATAATTTTTTGTGTGATAATTTTTTTTTGTGATAAGAATGGTTGAAATTTATGGCAAAATAAAAGATGTAAGAATATAATAGTAAGCAAGAATATGAAATAAAAAAGGAATGGTCGTGATTAGTGTGTTTGATTTATTTAAAATTGGTATTGGTCCTTCAAGCTCGCATACAGTAGGTCCGATGATGGCGGCAAGCCGTTTTTTGGCACTGCTTGATAAACGCATTGATGATGTGGTTCAAATACGCATAGAACTGTATGGTTCGCTATCAGCGACAGGCAAGGGTCATGCAACAGATACTGCCACAATCTTGGGTTTGCTTGGTCATATGCCACGCACCATTGACACCACAAAAACAGATGACTATCTACAGCCTGTCTTAGCGGATCATTGTATGAATCTAGGTGGTATCAAAGAGATTGAATTTGATTATCATCGAGACATTGTGTGGTATGACCATATCACCCTGCCTTATCACCCTAACGGCATGATATTAAATGCCTTGCTAGATAATGGTGAGTGTATCAGCCAGACCTACTATTCGGTGGGCGGCGGTTTTGTGATGGACAGCAACGAGATTAACAGCGATACCATCATTGGTGGTACTGATGATTTTCCTTATCCATTTACCTTGGCATCTGAGTTATCTGCGATTTGTGAGGCAAAAGAGATTAACATTGCAGAGCTGATGTACATCAACGAAACGGCCATTCGCTCAGAAGATGAAGTTCGTGAATATCTCACTGAGATTTGGGAGGTCATGCAATCATGCGTAACCCAAGGCTGTAAAAAAGATGGTATTTTGCCAGGCGGCTTAAATGTCAAACGCCGTGCCAAATCCTTATATGACCAGCTTTCCAAAGAATATGGCAAATCGGCAGATGGAGGGCTTTTGGCAATGGACTGGGTGGATTTGTATGCTTTGGCTGTCAATGAAGAAAATGCTGCTGGTGGCAAGGTTGTTACCGCTCCAACCAATGGTGCAGCTGGCATCATTCCTGCAGTATTGCATTATTATCGTGGCTTTATTTCTAATTTTAGTTATCAGGGTGTGCGTGAGTTTTTACTTGTCGCAGCAGCGATTGGTGCATTGATTAAGCAAAATGCGTCCATCTCGGGTGCAGAAGTTGGCTGTCAAGGAGAGGTTGGCTCGGCGTGTGCGATGGCAGCGGCTGGCCTTGCTCATGTCATGGGTGGTACAGTAGCACAATGTCTTAATGCTGCTGAAATCGGTCTTGAGCATAATTTGGGTTTAACTTGCGACCCAATCGCAGGTCTGGTACAAGTACCATGTATTGAGCGTAATGCGATGGCCTCAGTAAAGGCGATAAATGCCGCTCGCTTAGCTTTGCGTGGTGATGGTTCGCATCATGTATCGCTAGATAAAGCAATATTAACCATGAAAGAGACTGGCAAGGACATGATGGACAAATATAAGGAAACAGCTCGTGGTGGGCTTGCCATTTATGCAGATAATCGCATTCCAACCGCCAGCGTGGGTGTGATGATTGGATTTAGTCAGTGCTGATAAGCCCTTAAACCCGTTACCAATAAAAACAAGCGTTTTATCATCGCCTGACTTTTTATAAGTCTTTGATTTTATTGATGGATTATTTTGGTTCGATTGTCAGCATCACGCCCATCTTTTCAATCAATCTTTATCATCTTTTTTGTCATTGGATGTGGCTGCACGCACGACTTTTGCTGTACCTTTAACCACACCTTTTGTGGTTTTGTAAGCAACTTTAACAGGTACAGTAACGATTTTGTGCACACAGCCAGCTGAGGCGGTGCCACTTAATGCAATGGCTAAAATCAATGCAAATTTTTTCATGACTATTTTTGTCTCATGTCAATTGATGATAAAAATTTTACTGCCAGTTTGATTGCTTTTTATTCACTGATAAAAAGCAATGCTGGCAAAAACCAATATTCATAAAAGCTAACTTCGATAATCAGCATTAATGCTGACATACTCATGGGATAAATCACAAGTATAAACAGTATCTGTACATTCGCCTTGCCCCAAATCAATCATGACCGTGATTTCAGGGCGACTCATGACCTGTTGTCCGTGCAATTCAGTATAATCATCAGCCAGCCCACCACGCTGACAAATAAGCACTTCATCAAGCCAAACACTGACACGGTCTTGCTTAATTGTAACGCCAGCATGACCTACTGCGGCTAAAATACGACCCCAGTTTGGATCAGATGCAAAAAATGCTGTCTTTACCAATGGTGAATGTGCCACTGCATAAGCAATTTTGGCACAGTCTTCTGCGCTTTGACCACCAACTACCTTGACAGTGATGAATTTGCTTGCACCTTCGCCATCTCGGACGATGAGCCAAGCAATGGTCAGCATGACTTCTTTGATTGCATCATAAATGGCTTGATAGTGCGGATGTTTTTCATCATCAATAACCTTCCCAACCTTATTTGTTGCGATGAGTGTGCAGCAGTCATTGGTAGAGGTATCGCCATCAATGGTGATGCGGTTGAAAGTCTGATTGGTTAAATCAACCAAAATTTTTTGCAATAATGCTGGTTTGATGTTAGCGTCGGTTGCTACAAAACCAAGCATGGTTGCCATGTTTGGTCTAATCATGCCAGCACCTTTACTGATGCCCGTAACGGTATAAGTCGTGCCATCAATCGTGGTCTGTACACTATGACCTTTGGGTGTGGTGTCGGTGGTCATGATGGCATGGGCAGCATTTAACCAATTGTCGGCTTGTAAGTCATTGAAGGCATCATCTAAACCGTCAATGATGCGTTCGCTTGGCAGGGTTTCGCCAATCACCCCAGTTGAATACGGCAAAACCTCACCCAATACGACGCCTGCTTTTTTAGCAAGTGCTTGGCAAGTAGCATTTGCTCTGTCTATACCATCTTGACCTGTAGCAGCATTTGCATTTCCTGTGTTGATCAGCAAATAGCGTGGTGTGTGCGACTGAATATGCTTACGCACAATTTGTACAGGAGCAGCAGCAAAGCCGTTTTGTGTGGTAACAACGGCGGTATTTGCACCTTTGTCAATCTCAAAAACCGTCAAATCACGCCGATTTTTATAACGAATGGCAGCCTGTGTGATGCCAATTTTAATGCCGTCAATGGGCAATAATGGCACAAGATTTACATTACCAACTGGCATAAAACACCTTTTTTTTGTTTGTTTATTTATTTTGTGTGATTGGTTGATGATTGGCTAAGACTATCATAAATTTGCATAAAAAGCAGTGTTTTTTTATTAAAAAATGCCTAGCTTTTTGGCAATTGTTAGTGATTGTTAGCGACATACATAATCATAACATTTAGTTTAAAACTTATGAATAAAATTCATCATTTAAATCATGGTATTTATTTCGCTATTGTTCTAGTATATGTCGTTTTATTACTTTTTTGTATTTGATGGTAAGCAATTATGAATGATTCATCTAGCATTGGCAACAGCCGTAAACTTGATTGGCGAGCTTTTGGACCTGGTATTTTAATGGCATCTGCTGCTATTGGTGGTTCGCACTTAGTTTCATCAACGCAGGCAGGTGCGTTGTACGGCTGGCAACTTGCGATCATGATTGTCTTGGCAAATCTTTTTAAATACCCTTTTTATCGTTTTGGTACAGAATATGCGTACAGCACAGGCGACAGCTTGATTGTCGGATATGCAAAAAAATCCCCTATTTATTTGTGGGTGTTTTTTATTTTGTGTGTCATTTCGGGGGTGATCAGTACAGGTGCGGTTGCTCTTTTATGTGCAGTAATTTTAGGGTATATGTTACCATTTGAGATAAACACTCTTGCTTTGTCGGCGGTTGTGATGACTTTATCATGGGTAATGCTCATCGCAGGTCATTATAAGTTGCTGGATAATCTCACCAAGTGGATCATCATGGCTCTAACCATTGCCACCGTCATGGCAGTGATAGTGGCTGGCAGCAAACCATCAGTCATTGCCCCTGATTTTATCGAAGCATCGCCTTGGAATTTGGCGACACTTGGGTTCATCATCGCACTTATGGGCTGGATGCCTGCACCAATGGAGTTTTCTGTCCTAACCTCAGTTTGGACTGCCAAAAAAATTCATACCGACCACACCAGCCGTTTTCAGGGTTTGGTGGATTTTAATGTAGGCTACCTAACCTCTGCAATTTTGGCATTATTCTTCTTGGCGTTGGGTGTATTTGTGCAGTATGGCTCAGCAGAAGAGATCATCATGCAAGGCGGTGCTTATGTCGGTCAGCTGATACAAATGTATACACAGACAATAGGCGAATGGTCAAGATTGTTTGTAACATTCATCGCTTTTTTATGTATGTTTGGTACAGTCATTACTTGTATGGATGGTTATGGGCGTGCCAATGCAGAAAGCCAATCGCTCATCAAAACTGGCAATACCCAGTTGACCGAAAAATATGTCAAATTTTGGACAACCTTCACAGGGGTGGCGGCGTATATTTTAATTACATTCTTCTTGGGACAAATGGCAACACTGCTCAAATTTGCAATGATCAGCTCTTTTGTTACCGCACCGATTTTTGCTTATCTTAATTATTCGCTCATCAAGTCAGCAGGCCAGCTGACCCCTTTTATGAAATGGTTTGCGATTGTCAGCATTGTTTTTTTATCTGGCTTTGCTGTACTATTTTTATTGCAATTTTTTAAATTTATTGGCTGATGATTTGTTTGGCGTGTTTTATTTGATTAAAAAACCTGCTGTGTTGGCAGGTTTTTTTATTTTTAGTTTTATTAATGGGTAACATGGCCAATCGCTTAATTATTGCTGGGTCGCTCACCAAGTGTTATGGTCAGCGTCATTGGCTTGTCATTTCTTAAAATCTTAGCAACAAGCTTGGTGTTTGGTGGGTGTTTGGCAACGATACCTGTTAGCGTATTGACGCTGTTGGTGGCAATGCCATCTAAACTGACGATGATATCGCCTGTGCGTATGCCTGCTTGAGCAGCGGGCGTATTTTCCCAAACTTGCGAGACCATCACACCTTTGGTGGATTCTAGGTTGATCGGATTATCTAAGACCTGAGCAATGCCCACACCCAGCCAACCACGGCTGACTTTGCCATGAGTGATGAGTGCATTCATGACCTGTTCAATAATGCTTGTTGGAATGGCAAAGCCAATACCCATTGAACCACCAGAGCGTGAATAGATGACCGTATTAATACCAATTAACGCCCCATCGCTATCCACCAACGCTCCACCAGAATTACCAGGATTGATTGCGGCATCTGTTTGAATAAAATCCTCAAAACTGCTGATACCAAGCCCTGCACGCCCTGTGGCAGAGATGATGCCCTGAGTAACGGTCTGACCCACACCAAAAGGATTGCCAATCGCCAACGCTACATCACCAACATTGATCGGCTGATTGCGAAAAACAAGTGGCTCAAGATTATCAAGATTTACCTTAATGACTGCCAAATCACTGTCTTGATCACTGCCTATGACGGTTGCACGAGTTTTTCTGCCGTCATTAAGTGCAACGATGATTTCATCAGCCTGAGCAACAACATGGGCATTGGTAACAATATAACCATCTTTTGAGATAATCACACCAGAACCTAAGTTTGCTCCTTGCTGATTGCCCTGTCCGCCATAGTAATGATCAAACAACTCTCTTAACATAGGGTCATTCACATAAGGGTGTTTGATGGTCTGTGTGGTATAGATGTTTACCACAGACTTGGCGGCACGATTGACCGCATCTTTATATGAGCTGACCGCTGGCGTGGGCAATCTAGGAGTATCATCAGCAGGTGGTGTCCACACCTGCTCTCTATGTCTGGCAGGCTCAATTGGTGGTTTAGCAGGCGTATGATGAAAGAGCATCCAACACAAAGCCACTGCCAATACCGATGCAATCAACCAAGGCAAAATGGCCCAAAAACTTGCCCCCTGTTGACTTTTTAGCGTAAATTTAGCTGGTTTGGTCATTAATATTCCTTGTAAATAATCATGATGATATAAAGGTATGATACACAACAAATATTGGGGCAATTTTACCAAGATAAAGCAGTATGTAGGATTTTTTATGATAAATTATGTCGGATTTTTATCAAAATTTGCCTAAGGTGATGACGGTTTGCATAAATCACACAAAATCGTTAAAATGCCAATTTTTAGCAAAGCAAAGGTAAAAAATGGTCAAAATTTCTGCAAACCAATTGGTGAAATTTTGTGATGATTATCTGCACGCAAGCGAGTTTAGTGACTACTGTCCTAATGGCCTGCAAGTCGATGCTGATATCCCCATCACAAAAATCATCACAGGCGTTACAGCCTGTCAGGCACTCATTGATGCTGCAATTGCTCACAACGCACAAGCGATGGTTGTGCATCATGGCTATTTTTGGAAAGGTGAACCAGCACCACTGATTGGCATGAAAGGCAAACGCATTCGCACCCTCATGCAATCAGGCATTTCCCTCATCGCTTATCACCTGCCATTAGATGCCCACCCTAAGATTGGCAATAACGCCTTACTTGCCAAAGATTTAGATCTACAAATCACTGGGGCGTTACATCCACATGAAAAGCACCCGATTGGCAATATTGCCACCTGCACACCCATCAGCCCTGAGGATTTTGGTCATAAAATTACCCACAAACTAAGGCGTCCACCCTTGCACATCAAAAGCGGTAAGCAAACACTGCATAAAATTGCCTTATGTTCAGGTGGAGCCCAAGACATGATAGAGCAGGCAGCTAAGATGGGCTGTGATGCCTTTATTTCTGGTGAAATTTCTGAGCGTACGACCCATATTGCACGCGAGCTGGGCTTGGATTATTTTGCCGCAGGCCATCATGCCACCGAAAGATTTGGTGTGCAAGCACTTGGTGAGGTTATCGCTGATGAATTTGGCATTGAGGCGATATTTGTTGATATAAATAATCCTGCTTAATACTTTATATACCAAAAACCATAAAAAACCACACCAAAAGGCGTGGTTTTTTATGGTCGTTTGTCTTGATGTCTATTTGTTTGGCACAGTCAAGGTTTGACCAATACGAAGACTTGCATTATTTGCAAGGTTGTTTAACTGGGCAAGCTCTTCGGTGGTGATGCCATAACGACGCGCCAAAGAAATGAGATTATCACCAGATTTGACCTTATAGGTAGTGGTGAGTTTTGGCACTTTGATGGTTTCACCAATACGAAGACTTGCGTTATTTGCAAGATTATTTAATTTAGCAAGTTCTGGCAACGATACGCCATATCTTTTAGCCAATTGAGTTAGATTATCACCACTTTGTACAGTGTAACTCTCAGTAGCACCTGCATTTTGATTGGCAGAGTTTTTTGAGTTGCTACGATTGGTTTTTGGTGTAGACTCAACGGTTTTGGTCGGTTGTGATTGTGGTTTTGTACCAGCCATAGGAATGGTAATGGTTGTACCAAGTATTAAACCAGATGTGCGACTCAGATTATTTGCCGCTGCCAGCTCATCAATACTAATGTCATGCTTGGCTGCAACCGATGTTAGGCTGTCCCCTGATTGAACAGTATACTCAATAGGTTTATTGTTTAACTTGCGAGTAACAGCTACGCCAGACACTGGGACTTTGATGATCTGTCCCGCCATCAATCCAGAATCTGCTGAAAAATCATTCAATGCAGCGATGTCAGCATTGCTGACACCCAAACTGTTGGCAATGCCTGTCAAAGTATCGCCAGCTTTGACGGTGTAATTTGACTGGTTTGAGCTGACATTGTCATTTTTTCGTAAATTCTTTGTGCGTACATTTGTATTTGAGTCTGCAGATGCTGTCTTTGCAGTAGCTGGCACTTTAAGACTCTGACCGATATATAAGCCTTGCGTTGGTTCAAGATCATTTAAAGCCGCCAAATCCTGCACACTCATTTCGTATTTACGAGCCAGCACCGCCAAACTTTCTCCTGCTTGAACCTTGTGTATCATGGTTTTTATGGCAGGTGTGCTGACGGCTGATTTGGTAGGCTGTGGCTTGACTTTATCTGGGACGAGCCATAGCTGTTGGCCACGCTGAACATAGGCATTGGCAGCGATATTATTATAGCTTGCCAACTGGCTGACGCTCAGATTGTTCGTCTCTGCAATGCCTGTCAGCGTATCGCCTGCTTTAACAACATAGCTTTCAACAGGTGTGGGTGCAGGTTTACGCTTGACTGGCTTTGGTTGATTTTGAGATGTTGTCTGCTGTGGACGGCTTGACTGCTGGGGTGCTGTCGTCATTGACACAACTGGGATGGGTGTTGGTGCAGTATAATCAATGACTGGGGCAACAGGTCTAGCCGATTGCTGGGTATTGGTTGTTACTAATTTTTTGGGCACTGCTGTTTTTGCAGTGCTGGTCATAGCTGGTGCAGAATAGCTTAATGCCTTGGTCTGACCACGAGACTCTAGAACCGACTGAGCGGTTTGTAGTGCATCTAATTGAATATTTCCATCATTTGGGTTGACCGCTTGCACCGATTCGATGGTGCTAGATTGAATCTGTGCAGCAATAAAATCACGCTCTTCTTGGGTGATGGCTGGCTCTTGAACAATCGTGTTATAAGGGGTGACTTGTGCAATGGTGGTTGGTAGCGTATTAGACTGCATCAATTGCTTTTGTGAGTTGGTATTGGCTTGAACCCCTGTTTTTGGCAACACATACTGGGTGGTTTGTGCTGGTGCAGTAGCAACAACGCCATATTCACTACCATACCCTGTAAGTGCAGAGATTTTTTCATCAAATGAACCGCTTAAACTGTCAGGGATAACGATGCGATTTGGACCCGCAGTATCAATAATGAAGTTGCTCAATGCAGGGTTTAGTAGACGCAGTTCGTCAAATGACACACCAGTAACTGATGCAATTTCTTGTAAACTGACCCCATAATTGGTGGGTACGGTTCTAAAATGTGAGTGATTGGCAATGGCAGGTAAATTAACACCATAGCTTGACGGTGATGCAACAATCTGAGAAACAGCAATAAAGCGTGGTACATAGTTCATCGTCTCAGCAGGCAGTCTAAGAGACCAATAATCAGTTGGCAATCCCGCCAACTGATTGGCCTTGATTGCACGAGACACACGACCTGGACCTGCGTTATATGCCGCCAAAGCCAGCTCCCATGAACCAAATTGATTATACAGACTGGTTAAAAAATCATAAGCTGCACGAGTTGATTCAATGACATCTCTACGGCCGTCATAACCTGCACTTTGATTAAGACCGTAAATACGCCCTGTACTCGGAATGAATTGCCAAAGACCTGCGGCGGCGGCATTAGATGTAGCCGAAGGATCATATGAGCTTTCAATGATGGGCAATAATGCAAGCTCAGTTGGGATACCACGGCGTTCGGCCTCTGTAACCGTATGATGAAGATAGCGAGATGCCCGAGCGGTCAGACGGTTTAAATAGCTTTGGCGGCTATAAAACCATGATTTTTGCGCTTCAATGCGAGCGTTGTAGGTATCTCCCATACGATAACCCTGACGAACTCTGTCCCATAGGTTGCCATAGCGTTGCACCGTCAAAGCATCGCCCTCAACCATGCTCATGTCAGTTGCTTGAAGCAAACTTTCTAGTTCGTCAAGCATGGCTTCATCAAGTACACCAGCATAGCTAGATGTCTGAACAACAGGTGCGGTGCGTTGAACTTTGTTATTGACTGTGGGTGTAGATATAGATGTGGGTGTCGTACCTGTACTGCTACACGCTGCTAAAAAAGCTGACATGGACAATACCAGCGGTTTTATCAATCCGATTTTTATGGTATTTTTTGGGTTCTTTGTGTTGATTATATTGATTTTGGTGTCGCTGTTTGGTGTGAGTGGTAAATTTGGCATGATAAAACCTTTATTCTGTATTGTCATGTATGTTAATTGTTAAGAGTCAATGCCGATTGTCAATAATTAAAAAAATGCATAAACAAGCATATAGGCATTTAATAAATAGTGCCTTAATAATGCCTTATTTTTCAAACATTATCAACCATTGAATTTAAAATTTGGTTGTTAATTTTTTTAGTCGTTAATGATGCCGTCAATCATATTTATTCATATTCATTGACAAAATCGGCCAAAGATCAACACGGTGTTCATCGGAAAGCTATCTATCTATAATATCATAAAAAATATCATAAAAAATTTTTATCAATGAAAAGGGTTGGACCAAAAGTTAATCATCTTAACAATCAATTGATCACAACTTGCGATGATGAACGCAATAATATGGCATTTGACCCAGATTCTGATAGTGTTATCTTTGATGTGGTAATCAGTTTGACAGCCACTCCGTCTTCTGTCCAAGATTCGGTAGTTACTACCTGAGCACTGGCTCGATTACCCATAACAACGATATCGCTGATGCGAATGTCATAATGGTAGCCAGTCGCCTTCGCCCAGCTTTTTTGTAAGTGTTGTAAATAGGCTGTTTTACCCAAATCAGCAGAAACGCCATTTCTGGTCATCTTGATGATGGCATCATCAGCAATGAGGCGTGAGATTTGTCCAATATTTTGACTGTTGGCTGCTTGGTTCATGGCGACAACATATGCCTGCACGGACGATTCACTCATGGCATGAGCAGACACACTGGTGAAAGCCAGTCCGCCCAAAGCCAAGCCAAACCCCAGTGCATAGTACCACCTTTGGTGAGATGGTGCTATGGTATGAATAACGGCATTTAAGGTATTGATAACAATGCCTTTTTTAATGAAGGTTTTAAGATTGTTGTGTTGTGTCATTGATAAATCCCTAGCGATTTTATGATGGTTTTGATATTAAGATATTGATTATCTTTTTTAGTGTGGGCATTTGCTTTGGCTGACCCAATAAATGCAAGATTAAACAATCATGGCTAAATTCAATAAAGCTTACTATTTTAAACCGATGATTTCAAGCCATACCTTACAATGCATAAAAACATAACTTTTACACGCCTTAAATCTTAGCCCTAACCTCAATTGGTTTTTGGCTTAAAGTGTCTTATCTTCTTTTAAAGATTCGACCTGTTCAAGTTTTGCACCGATACGATTCATTCGTCTGTCCATGAGTTGTCTTGCTAATGCCTGCATATCATCAACACGGTCAAATTCATCGACAATTTCAAGACCAAGCAAGGTTTCAAGCACATCTTCTAGGCTTACCAGACCTTTAACTTCACCAAACTCACCCACTGCCAATGCGATGTGTATCCGCTCTTTTAACATCATGTTGAGTAAATCAAACAACTTCATTTTGGCAAAAATAAATGGAATATCACGGCGAAAAGTACTTAAAGGCGTATGAATTTCTTGGTTTGCCCGAGCAATCAGCAAATCAGATTTTAGCACAAAGCCTGTCGCATTATCCAAATCCTCATTAAAAATTGGAAAGCGGGAAAATGGCAACTTAGGTAAATTGGCAAACACATCGCCTACCGTCATCGTCTCATCAAATGCAATCATGACCGAGCGTGGTGTAACAATATCTTCAACATTAATCATGCTCAGTGCTAATGAATTCTTGATGATGCGAGTTTCCAGTTCACTCATTTGACCCAAACTTTCACCTTGATTGGCAAGAGCAATAAACTCATGGCGGCTAAAAGTTGATTCGGTATTTCCCTGAGTAAGCAGGCGAGAAATCTTTTCTGCCACCCATACAATCGGCATCAACACAATATTAATAAAACGCACATAATACGCCACAGGCATGGCAAAGCGTCGCCAGTAAGTAGTGCCAAGCGTCTTTGGGATAATTTCTGTGCCAATCAAAATGACCAATGTCATCACCGCACTGAATATACCAAACCACGCACTACCAAAAACAATTGTTGCCTGTGCTCCCGCCCCCAAAGAGCCTAGTGTGTGTGCAATGGTGTTCAGCGTTAAAATTGACGAAATGGACTTTTCAATATTATTAATCTTCACATCTTCTAATAATGCTGCCGCCTTTGGGTGATCATCTTGTAATGTATCAACATAAGACGGTGTCATTGTCAACAGTGTGGCTTCCGACACAGAGCAAATGAATGAAAATACAAGCGATAAGCAGATAAAAAAGATGAGTAACGCAACATTAGTTGCTGTTGGTGATATGTCATTGCTATTGGCTAGGGCTGGTGTAGTTAAGAAAAGCAACCCAAGGAAAGTGAAAGATTTAATGTTGATCAAGCGTACTCGGTGTCGGGACATAAATGCAAATCAATAAAAATATTACCGAATATATTAAGTCAAAACAACACAGACTGCAAGTGATAAAATGTTCGTTTTGGTTAATCACTCCAAAACGCCATCTTTAAGGATTTTTAAAAAAGCATTTTAAAAATTTAGTTCATGAATACAAAGCGAATAAAATTACATGGCATGATGGCATATTTTTGTGTTATGATATGTGTTATTTTTGCCCTTTTTCTATGGCAAATATCTTATTATTTTTAATGCTTTTTTGATTAAAACTTAGTGGCTTATTCATAAGTTGCAAGTTAATCACTTAAACTTAAAGGAGTTTTTATGTTGGAATTATTGATTACTAATGCACACGCCGCCCCTACTGCCAGTGCAGAACCTAATATGTTTTTACAATTTTTGCCCATGATTGCCATCTTTGCCATTTTTTACTTTTTGGTCATTCGTCCGCAATCTAAGCAAAGAAAACAGCATCGTGCGATGGTTGATGGCCTAGCGGTTGGTAACGAAATTTTATTTGCTGGTGGATTGATGGGTAAAATCACCAAGATTGATGGTGATTATGTGGTTGTCGCTTTAAACCCAACTAACCTAATTAAAATTCAGCGTACCAGCGTCATCAGTGTTTTACCTACTGGCACAATTGATAACATATAATTTGTAGTAATAACTTTTTAGACATCAGCAAAACTTGTCTTAATTTGACAAATCTTCTGCTTTTTTCATGTTTTACTTTTTGCACAAATACAAGCTATTTATACTCTTTTTTTAATGCTCGTTTTGTGCCTTAACCATAAGAATAACCTATGCAATACCCTGCTTGGAAATACATACTCATCGCTGTGGTGTTGGTCGTTTCTGGTTTGTATGCTCTGCCCAATCTCTACCCAGATGAACCTGCGGTGCAGATTACAGGTGCATCAGCTGGCGTGCAACTGACCGAAGATGTCTTAACGCAATCAGAAGCTTTGTTAGATAAGGCAAAGCTTGCACACCATGATGGTAGCTTTGCCAATAACAGTGCTTTGGTACGCCTAAAAACCGCCGAAGACCAATTAAAAGCTCAAGAAGTTTTACGCCGTGAACTTGGCGATAACTATGTCGTGGCTTTAAATCTTGCCCAAACCACCCCAGAGTGGCTAAGAAACATCGGTGCAAAACCGATGAAATTAGGTCTTGATTTGCGTGGTGGCGTCAGATTTGTGCTTGAAGTAGACATGGCAAAAGCACTAGAACAACGCCTTGCGACCGCCAGTCAAGATGTGCGTCGAGCGTTGCGTGGCGAGAAAATCGCCATCAAAAGCTTGCGTACAACCGAAAATGGCATGATGCTCATTTTTGATGGTAGCGAAACTCGTAACCGTGCACAAAATACTTTGCAAGCCAATCTGGCAAATGAATTTGTCTTGCGTCCTTTGGCGGATATTGAAGGCGATGCACTTGAATTAACTTATACAGAAGCACGCCTAAAAGAGATTAATGAATATGCTGTCGGTCAAAACCTAACCACCCTGCGTAACCGCATTAATGAGCTTGGGGTAGCAGAAGCTTTGGTGCAATCTCAAGGTAATAACCGTATCGTGGTTGAGCTACCAGGTGTGCAAGATACCGCTGAAGCCAAGCGTGTACTTGGTAGAACCGCAAATCTTGAATTTCGCATGGTGAGCGAAGTGGCTGATTATGCAGGTGGCATTGCCCCTGCTGGCACAGAAGCCTTTCCTTTTGGTGATTTAAATGGCCCGCCCATACTATTAAACCGCCAAGCCATTGTTACAGGCGAAAAGGTGCAAGGTGCACAAGCAGGTCTTGATGAAAATGGTCAACCTCAGGTGGCCATCAATCTTGATACCGCTGGTGGTCGCTTAATGCAAAACGCCACCCGCACCAGTGTTGGCAAGCAAATGGCAGTGCTTTTTATTGAGAACAAGCAAAAAATCAGTTATGAAGCAGATGTTGTTACAGGCGAAATTAAAGAAGTGCGAACGCCTTATACAGAAACACGGGTCATTAATCGTGCCACCATCAACGCTGTACTTGGTTCATCATTTGTAATCACGGGCTTAGATTCAACAGCAGAAGCTGATGAGCTTGCCTTGCTTTTGCGTTCTGGAGCACTGGCGGCACCCATGTATTTTGTTGAAGAGCGTACCATTGGTCCATCACTTGGTCAAGATAACATCAATAAAGGCCTACTTGCTTCACAAATTGGCTATTTGCTTGTATTTTTATGGATGATTGTTTTCTACCGTGCTTGTGGTGTGATTGCTAATATCGCCCTTGCTTTTAATATCATCATGCTGGCTGCCATCATGTCAATTTTAGGTTCATCTTTGACCCTGCCAGGGATTGCAGGTATTGTGCTGACTATGGGCATGGCGGTTGACGCTAATGTGCTTATCTTTGAGCGTATTCGAGAAGAGCTGGACGCTGGCGTACGGCCAAAATCTGCGATTACAGCAGGATTTGATCGTGCATTTAGTTCAATTTTTGATGGTCAGATCACCACCTTGATTGTGGCAGTTATTTTATTTATCATCGGTACAGGTCCGATTAAAGGCTTTGCGATCACGCTTGCTATTGGTATCGTTACCTCGTTGTTCACTGCGATTACTGTGACACGAGCACTCATGCAGCTTTGGTATGGCTATCGCAAAAACTTAGCAAAAATCAGCATCGGTTAGGAGACTATGATGACTTATGAAAATAATCCAATCGAGCAACCATCGCCAAACGCTAAAGAAATGCGTCGCCGAGGTCCACGCCGTGATGGCAGAGGTAGCAACGCACAAGCGAATGAAGAGGCACTTGCCAATCAAGACATTGTCACTGTTGATGAGGCTACCAAAAAGGCAGGTGGTGCAAAATTGATTGGCAATCGTCGTATCCTGCCTTTTATGAAAATAGAAGTCCCAATGATGGTTTTTTCAATCATTTTGGTGGTTGCTAGCATCATTGCTATTGTGGTTAAGGGTCTCAATTTTGGACTTGACTTTACAGGTGGTGTATCGGCAAATGTTCGCTATGACCAACCTGTTGAACAGACCGAAGTCGTCTCTGCATTAGCAATCAAAGGTTTTGATGATGTGGTGGTGCAATATCTTGGTAATCGTAGCGAACTACTTGTACGCCTACCACCCCAAGATGGCAAAAACTCAGAAGGACTTAGCCAAGAGCTAACCGACTCACTAAACCTACCATCTAATCCTGCTACTGTTGATAACATTAGCATTATTGGTAGCCAAGTTGGTAATGAAATTTATATTGATGCAGTACTTGCATTGAGCCTTGCCTTGGCACTCATGATGATCTATGTGTCCATACGCTTTCAATTCAAATTGGCGTTAGGTGCTGTACTTGCCTTATTTCATGATGTGATTGTGGTCTGTGGTCTGTTTGCTATTTTTGGCTGGCCGTTTGACTTAACCGTACTTGCCTCAGTACTTGCCCTAATTGGGTATTCAGTAAACGATACTATTGTTGTTTATGACCGAATTCGTGAAAATTTCCGTCGTGTGCGAGGTCTTACACCCTACCAAGTGGTCAACCTTTCTTTGACAGAGACTTTACGACGCACCATCATGACGGCAGGAACTGTATTTGTCGTTGTTGTGGCATTGCTGTTTTTGGGTGGCGAAAGTCTGTTTTGGTTTGCCTTGGCACAGTTTATTGGTACAATTGCAGGGACTTACTCGTCTGTCTATATCGCAAGCTCCATACCACTGCGTCTAGGTCTTTCCCGAGAAGATTTTGTGGTACAAATTAAGCCTGAATTTGAAGAAGAGGTGGTCGTCTTTGCCGACCCAGAACTTCAAAATGCCAAAGACTGACTCATGGTATCAGCAGTCCTCAAATGATAATTTGGGGACTTATTTTTGAGCAAATTTTGCTATCATGCCACTCTTGCTATGTGAGGCATTGAAATATTTAAATGGTTAAGGTGTTTTTTATGGTGGCAATTTGCCAATTTTTTCGGCACTTTTTTGAGCGACTGTCTCCAAAAACACAAGGTTATTTACTTGTGCTGTTTACCATGTTTGTATGGGGTAGTTTTAGTCTATTATCTCGTGTAACGGTGCGTTGGCAAGTGGCGGTTTGGGACATCATCGCCATGCGTTTTACATTGGCGGCAATCATTTTGATGCCAATTTTGCTAATCAAGCAAGAGTGGCGGTTTTTGTTTCGTTGGCACGCTGTGATACTGGCGATAATAGGCGGTGTGGGTTATAGCTGTTTGGTTTACACAGGCTTTTCGCTGGCACCTGTCGTGCATGGAGCGGTATTTTTAAATGGCATGATTCCTGTGGCGACAACCTTATTACTTTGGTTGATTTTTAAGGTTAGACCTGATACCGATACAAAACTTGCTCTAATCATCATTATCGCAACATTGATTGTAATGAGTGGCATGATTGCTATGGGTGCATATCATTTTAATGTCGGTGATGTCATTTTTTTGGCGTGTGCTTTTTGCTGGGCAGGGTTTAGTATCCTACTAAAAGAATGGCAATTTACGCCATGGCAGTCAATGTGCAGCACGGTGGTGTGGTCAGCGCTCATTTATTTGCCAATTTATGCGTTATTCATTGGTTTTTCATCACCAAATGCCAGTATTCACCACCTTGTTGTTCAGGGGGTTTTTCATAGCATATTGGTCATGATTGTCGCTACGGTAACCTATGCAATGGCAGTTTCTCGCCTTGGTGCGTTCATGGCAGGCGGATTGTCCTCACTTGCACCATTCATATCAGCCATCATAGCGGTGCCATTGCTTGGTGAGCCTTTGAATATGGTCATGGTTTTGGGCTTAATTGGCATGGGTTTGGGCACGGTACAACCTTGGCGTTGGATAAAATATGGCAAATATTGACATATTTTTGTTTTATTTTTAGGTATTGGTAAACAAAATAAGCGAGCAAATATGAAAACATTAAATAAGATTGCCGTGTACTGCGGATCAAATTTTGGTAGCACCCCAGATTATTATGAAGCCGCCAAGCTCATGGGGCAAACTTTGGCCAAACAAAATATTGAACTGGTCTATGGCGGTGGCAATGTTGGCCTGATGGGTACGATTGCTGACAGCATACTTAATAATGGCGGTGTGGTAACAGGCGTCATACCAACTTTTTTAAAGAGAAAAGAAGTCGCCCATAAGGGTCTTACTAAGCTCATCGAAACCCCAGACATGGCAACACGAAAATATAAAATGATTGAGCTTGCCGATGGATTCATTGCGATGGCAGGTGGTATTGGCACACTAGAAGAGCTGTATGAAGTGCTGTCATTGCTACAACTTCGCCAGCACGCCAAGCCCATAGGTATTTTAAATACCAATGGCTTTTTTGACCCATTTTTATCAACCCTAAAAAAATGCACTGATGAAGGCTTCATGCCAAAGGAAAATTTAAGTCTTGTCTGTATTGCAACCAACCCTGATGATTTGCTTGAACAGATGCGTCATTTTGAATTTATTGATGTGCAAAAATGGGTAAACCCTGCTTGGCTAGATGAAGCTAACACACTCAATAACAACAACCACTTACTTTACCAAAAATAATTGCTTTTAAGCCAATTTTTTATACAAGCCAGTACAATTTTAGAAAATTGTAAGAAAATAATACAAAAAAATGCTTGCAATAAAATAAAACGAATGTACACTATATCCATCTAAAATCGTGTTCATTGCCATATTTTTTTGGAATTTTTCACAAGGCGATACCTTACCCAAGTTTATTTGGGTATTTTTTGAAAAAATTTGTTACAATGAACAGGTGTTATTATTTGTTATTTGATTTAAGAGGTGGTGACTATGGACATCAAAAAAATTCGTGCACTGATTGACTTAATGGAAGAGAAAGACTTGGTTAATTTAGAATGTGGTCATGACAATGACTATATTAATCTGACGCGTAATGTTGCCGTGCAAAGCATTGCTGCTGCACCCGTTATCGCATCATCAGCTGTAGCTACCTCTACCCCCCCACCAAAAACCCCCAGCGGTAAGGTTGAAACTTCACCAATGGTGGGTGTTTTTTACTCAGCACCAAGCCCAAATGATCCACCGTTTGTCAAGGTTGGTCAAAAAGTACAAGCTGGCGATCAACTTGGCATCATTGAAGCGATGAAAATCATGAATCCACTTGAAGCCACTCAAAGCGGGATTATTGAAGAAATTTTGGTAAATAATGCCGATGTGGTGCAATTTGGTCAGCCAGTCATTCGCTACAAAGCGTAGGTGAGCCATGATTAAAAAGTTATTGATTGCAAACCGTGGTGAAATTGCCTTGCGTATCGTGCGAGCCTGTAAACAGCTTGGCATACAAACTGTTGGTGTCTATTCAACAGCCGATAAAGATTTAATGCACTTGCGTTTTGTAGATGAAGCGGTATGTATCGGTCAAGCACCATCATCACAAAGCTACCTAAATATGAATGCCTTACTATCGGCCGCTGAAATTACAGGTGCCGATGCCATTCATCCAGGTTATGGTTTTTTGTCTGAAAATGCTGAGTTTGCTGAAAAAGTTGAAGAAGCAGGGCTGACTTTTGTGGGGCCGCACGCTGATCACATTCGTCTGATGGGCAACAAAGTATCTGCCATTCACGCCATGAAAAAAGCTGGCGTACCCACGGTTCCCGGCTCTGTTGGTGCCATCACTTTGCATAATGCCGAAGAGCAGGCCAAGCAAATCGGTTTTCCACTCATCGTAAAAGCTGCCGCTGGCGGTGGTGGTCGTGGTATGCGTGTGGTGGAGCGTTTTGAAGAGCTGATAAACCAAGTACAAGCCGCTAAAGCTGAAGCTGAGAGTGCCTTTGGTGATGATACAGTGTACATGGAAAGATTCTTGAAAAACCCACGCCATGTTGAGGTGCAAGTCTTGGGTGATGGCGATGGCAATGCCATACACCTATTTGACCGTGATTGTTCATTACAGCGTCGCCATCAAAAAGTTTTGGAAGAAGCCCCTGCCCCAGGCATTCCCGATGACATCAGACAGCCAATTTTGGACGCCTGTGTGCGTGCGTGCAAGCAAATTCAATATCGTGGTGCGGGTACTTTTGAATTCTTGTACGAAGATGGACAATTCTTTTTTATTGAAATGAATACACGAGTACAAGTTGAGCACCCTGTTACTGAGATGATTACAGGCATTGATGTTATTGTGGAGCAATTAAAAATCGCTGCAGGCTATGGCTTATCTTACCATCAAGATGAAATCACCATTCGTGGACACGCCATCGAATGTCGTATCAACGCTGAAGACGCAAAGACTTTCATGCCTTGTCCTGGCAAGATTAACAACCTATTTACGCCAAGCGGTTCAGGTGTGCGTTTTGATTCACATCTATATCAAGGTTATGATATTCCAAGTTATTATGATTCAATGATTGGCAAGCTCATCTGTCATGCACAGACGCGTCGCCAAGCAGTCTCCAAAATGTTGCACGCTCTTGATGAACTGGTCATTGAAGGCATTAAGACAAATATCCCTTTGCACCGTGATGTTATTTTACAAGATGATAATTTTGTGAATGAGGCACAAAACATCCACTACTTAGAAAATCATCTATTAAAATCATAAAAACCAACATTGATGCTTTGTGATTGATCAATAAAATCAATCTAAAAAAACAATAAAAGGTATCCTAGATGCCTTTTATTGTTATTGCTTATCATTATTAGGTATTTGCTTCATTTTCTCAGATTGCCTTTGTTGTTTTAAGTAAACAAACGCCCATAAGCGTTTTTGCTTAGCAATGACATATTTTCGGTAAATGGTGCGTCTTACCAAGTGTCTGGCACCAATTTTAGTAGGGCGTCGTGTGTTTGGCTTCATCGGGCTGTTTGATACCTTATTTATCCATCATTAACTTGACCACCATAATAAAAAAGTACAAACACACCCATCAAATCATTGGTTGAAATGCTCAGTAAGTATTGTCAGGCATTTTTTGGCCTTGGTTGGCAATTGATCTTTAGCTACTGTAAGAGCGTTTAATGTCAATGCTGGCAAGGCATAATCGGCAAGCACAGGCACAAGCTTTTTGGATTCAATGAATGATTTAGCATTTAACTCACTTGCCTTGACAATGCCATAGCCCGATGCCGCAAGCTCTAATGCAATCAACTGACTGTTGGTAACAAGGCGTGATGACATACGAATACTAAATTTATCATTACTTCTTTGAAATTCCAAATTTTCACTTGAGCGTTCACCTTGTGTGATAAAAGCATGATTTGTTAAATCTTTTGGCACGCTAATAGCATCGTACTTGGCAAGATAGTTAGGCGATGCCAGTAGCAATTGCTTGACTTTGGTCAGACTGACACCTTGTGGGTTTTCCTCCAAAAGTAATGCCAAATCAATGCGATCCTCAATGACATCAAGGTCATCGCCACGAGAGATGATATTAAGCGACAAATTCTCATGTTCGCCCAGCCATTTGCTCAGTGCAGGAATAAGATAGCTACTAACAATCTCAGGCGATGTAGCAATTCTCAGACTACCTGCAATCTCGTCTTTTAATTGATTGACACTGTCTCGCCCTTGTTCGGCAGACTTTACCATCTGCACAGCAGCATGGTAAAGGCTTTCACCTGCCTCGCTTAGGCTCAGTTTGCGTGTTGAACGATGCAATAAAGCAACGCCCAAGTCTGCTTCAAGTGAGCGGATTTGCTGGCTAACTGCACTTGTTGTGATGCCCAATTCTTTAGCCGCTCCGCTAAAAGACCCAAGACGCACGACACTGGCAAATACTGCCATGCTTCGTAAGTTATCCAACATCAGACATCCTCTTACTATCCAAATAATTAAAATTTTCTTATTTTATACACATCATTTCATTTAAATGACCTTGGACTTAAATGGTCTTTTTATGAGCCTAAGGTTAATTTCGTTCCTGATAAAATGACTTCTTTATCAATAACAAACCCTTGTTGCCAAAGCATTTGTGCAACAGGACTTTGAATGATTTGATTTTGAGCAGAGATCAAAACCTCAGCATTGCGTTGCTGCTGCAATACATACGGAATGGCACGCTTATCATCATCGGTTAAAAGCATCAGTTCATCACCAAGCACCATCTGCGGTAGGCGTTCACAAATTTTGGCTTTGGCGGATATAAAGCTGGCACTGACTTGTGCATTATGATTTTCCACATACAATATGGCATCGCCATCAATCCTACCCATCATTTGGCTGTGGTTTAATAATGCCAATTCATCGTTATCAAAAACACCGTCGCAACGAGCCAAAGATAACCAATAATCCCACTTATACGCATTCCACTTACCAGTCAAATCAACAGGTGGTGCAAGCAGTTTTTCTTGTAAAGCGGTTTTTGTATCGCTTGGCACATCAGTACCAATCAAATCAGGCGGTTCGACAGATTTTGGCTGTGTTTTTGCCATTTGTACAGGTACGACCTCACTGTCTTTAAACTGCTTTGCTTGTACCGCTTTGGTATTTTGTGTATCATCCTGACTGACAGCAAGGCTTGGTTCAGCATTAAAGTCGTCTAAGGCTTGGGTGTTTTCTTCTAAGTTTTTGTTTGATTGACCAGATTGTATTGGGTCTTGGTCGTCATGCAGGTCGGCATATGCTTGATGGTCGGTATTTTGTTGATCGCTTTTAATGTCCTCATCATCAATATGGCGATTGTTATCACCAGCACCAGCTGATGACATGGCGGTCATGTCATTTGTATTATTTTTATCTATGTTGTTTTTATCTATGTTATGTTCATCTGTTTTTTTGGTATGTTGTTCTATGCTTGGTATGCCAACCATTTCATTATCCAATAAAGGACGAAAGGCAAGTAATCTTAAAATACCCATTTCCAACGCCTGCATTGGCGTACTGGCCAAACGCACGCCATCACGAGTCTTGATAGCAATTTCATAATACAACTGTATGACATCGGCAGAAATTTTCTTTGACAATTCAATGAAGGCTTGCTTTTGTTCATGATTTTTATCCATTGGCAACGGCAAATACTGTATCATAGCAAGCTCGTGCAAGGTATCAACAAGCCTATCTAACACCGCCACAGCATCTACCATCTGCTGTCTTAGGCGTGTGATATGGTCAGCAACTCCCCTTGCATTATTCATATAGATATCATCAATCAGATTAAGTACATCAAGGCCATTGACCAATCCAAGCATACCATTGACACTCTCATCGCTAATCATGCCACCACCAAAAGCAATGGCCTGATCAGTCAAAGACAACGCATCACGCACAGAGCCTTTGGCGGATTCGGCAAGCTGCCAAATGGCATTATCAGTAAAAGCAATGCCTTCTTGGGCAAGAACTTTGCTTAAATGCTCGTGTAGCTGCACCTGAGACATTGGCCGCAAAACAAACTGCAAACAGCGTGATATGATGGTGATTGGTAGCTTTTGTGGATCAGTAGTTGCTAAGATGAACTTGACATGCTCTGGCGGTTCTTCTAAGGTTTTTAATAACGCATTAAAAGAATGTGTAGAAAGCATATGCACTTCATCAATCAAATACACCTTGTAACGACCTTGTGTAGGCGAATAAGGTACATTTTCTAGTAAATCTCTGGTGTCCTCAACCTTTGTACGGCTGGCCGCATCAATTTCAATCAAGTCAATAAACCGCCCAGTATCAATACTCATACAAGTATCACATACACCGCATGGTGTGCTTGTAATGCCTGTTTCGCAGTTTAGGCATTTGGCTAAAATACGCGCAATGGTTGTTTTGCCCACGCCACGAGTGCCAGTGAACAAATAAGCGTGGTGCAATCTTTTTGTATCAATGGCATTGGCAAGGGCCTGCCAAACATGACTTTGCCCTAGTAGCTGGCTAAAATCTTTTGGGCGGTATTTTCTGGCTAGTACTTGATATTCACTCATGATGACTTCACTTGTTATGATGGGTTAATTTTACATGAAAATACGACACTTTAAAAGTCAGCCACTAAAAACGGTCTGGATTATTTAGACTCAAATGTGTTTCATGCTTGGTGTCATCAAAATCTGGCAACTCCTCCAATTCTTCAGGCGTTGGTTCATAAAGACTGATTGTCTGATTACCGTACTGGTCTTCTTTTAGTAAATACAGCCTGTCAGAACGGTTCATGATTTTATGCATGAGACGCTGATACCAACCATAAAAACCTGTGGTTGGCTCATTGGGATTGTAATAAAAGGCATTGATGACCGCAGGCAGACCAAGCCCACACACCACGCCAGACAGCAACACCACAATAAAAGTATAACCAATTAAAACATTGGTGTACTGAGCCAATTGAGGTACATTTGCCACCGCCAAAATAAGCGCCAATGAAATGCCACCACGCACCCCACCCCAAGATAAAATCTCAAGACTGCCTTTGTAGGCATTTTTACGCACACTAGGAAATAGTGCAAAGGAGGCAAAATTGGCAATAAAACGAGCCAAATGCAAGATGACAAACGCCACCACGCCACCAATGACAATTTCTGCATTCAAATCCAAAATAAATAGTTCAAGACCAATCAGTGTAAATAAGAACGAATTGATGATACCCTCAATGGTGTGCCAAAAATGATTGATTTCTTCAACATCTTTTTGAGCCAAAATCTCTTGCCAGCGATTACCAACGATTAAACCTGCCATCACACAGGCAATCGGTGCAGAAGCATGGGCATAAAGTGCGACCAAATAAGAGCCAGCCGCCAATACTGCTGTGGTCAAAATCAGCGACTCCATCTCATTTTTCCCCTTTAAAAGGTATAACGCCATTTTGCCAAATACCAAACCGATGATGACCGCCACAATAATCTCAAACGCCAAATGCTCAATGACATGCAAGACATTAAATGCACCTCCTTGAATCACCTTTAAAATCGTCATAAAAATGGCAATACACATGGCGTCATTAAATAAAGATTCGCCTTCAAGCTTAATCATCAGATGTTCGGGTGCTTTAATAGAACTTAGTACGCCCTTGATGCCAATTGGGTCGGTTGCCCCAAGTGCTGAACCCAAAAGCAACAAGATAATCAGTGGCACATGATGACCTGTAACAAATTGATAACCAAAAAGAAGCATACCAAAAACAAGTGCACACAACAACAGTGCCAGACTTGCCAAAATACCAATCGGTCTCCAATAAGTCTTTAAATCATTGACTTTAAATTTTAATGCCGATGCCGTCAAAATAAAACAAATCACACCATTGATTAAAAAATCATAAAAATTAATGTGGCGTACTGTCGCTTCAATGGCATGAATATTGATACTGACAAACTGGTTACTGGCCAACAGTGTCGCCGACCATTGTAGTAAGAATACCAATAATGCTGAGACGATAGGAACGCCTATCGCCTGTGGTAGACCCAAAATCCGTTTATTAAACAATGTTGTGGTAATGGATACTAAACACACCACAACAAAAATTTCAAGAAAGATAAAACTGCCCATATTCAAGTCCAAAATTGATTAAAAGTATTTGTCATTTTCTTAGGGATTATTATAGCAAAAAAAGTTAAAACCCCCTCTTAAATTTGTTCAAGGCAAGGTTTATTTGCCATTTTTCTTAAATTGCCACTAAAAATCATCATACCAAAAATCAATCTTGGCATACGATTGCCATTAAATAAACTTTGATGGCATAACAAAAAACAGCACACATGGGTGTGCTGTTTTTAGATTTTTTAAACAATAAAATTAAATACCAATCAGTCTGTCTTATGACGCATATGTGGAAATAAAAGCACATCACGAATGCTTGGTGCGTTGGCAAATAGCATGACCAGACGGTCAATGCCAATGCCTTGCCCTGCTGTTGGCGGTAACCCATATTCTAAGGCCTCAATAAAGTCTGCATCATAATGCATTGCCTCATCATCGCCTGCATCTTTTTCCGCCACCTGCTGACGGAAGCGTTCAGCTTGGTCGATCGGGTCGTTTAACTCGCTAAAACCATTTGCCAGCTCTCGTCCACCAATAAAAAATTCAAAACGATCGGTAATGTGTGGATTATCATCATTGCGTCTTGCCAATGGTGATGTTTCAGCAGGATATTCGGTAATAAAGGTCGGTTGGCGTAATTGCGTTTCCACCGTTTCTTCAAAGACGATGGTTTGTAATTTTCCCAGTCCAAAAGAAGGTTTAACCTCTTGTTTTAAGGTATTTTTAACAAAATCAGCTAAAAATTCTCGGTCATTGATGTTATCAAGCGTAAGATTTGGGTTGTATTTTAATATCGCTTCACTCATTGGAATTTTATCAAATGGTGCTTTAAAACTAAATACCTCATCACCATAAGGAATATTGGTTGTGCCCAATATGTCCATTGCCAGTTTTTCAAGCATATTTTCTGTAAGTGCCATCAAATCCTTATAATCAGCATAGGCTTGATAAAACTCAATCATCGTGAATTCAGGGTTGTGGCGAGTAGAAACGCCCTCATTTCTAAAATTACGGTTGATTTCAAATACTCGTTCAAAACCACCCACAACCAATCTTTTTAAATAAAGTTCAGGGGCTATTCTTAAAAATAACTCCATGTCCAAGGCATTGTGATGCGTGACAAATGGCTTAGCAGATGCACCGCCTGGAATCATGTGCATCATTGGCGTCTCCACCTCCATAAAGCGTTCATTGGTGAGGTATTCTCGAATGCCTGCAATCACCTTAGAGCGAATTTCAAAAGTCTTGCGTGTCTCTTCATTGACCATCAAATCCAAATAGCGTTTACGATACTTCACCTCGGTGTCAGTAAGACCGTGAAATTTATCAGGCAGTGGGCGTAAGGATTTGGTAAGCAGTTCAAATTGCTCCAAATGTACATACAAATCACCCTTACCAGAACGCCCAATATGACCACTGCCTGCTACGATATCACCCAAATCAAGGGATTTAATCAGTTCTAATGTCTGCTCATCTAGCCCTTTTCTATCGACATAAAGCTGGATACGCCCTGTCATGTCTTGGATAACGATGAACGAGCCACGGTTAAGCATAACCCGCCCTGCAACTTTGGCATAAACCTTGTCACCGCTTTCAATGGCCTGCTTGTCAACACCCTCAAATTGTGCTTGCAAATCAGCAGCATAATCTTCACGCTTAAAAGTATTTGGATAAGCGGTTTTACCATGGGTTTTTGCTTTTTGCTCTAAGTCTTGTAGTTTGGCATGGCGTTGGGCAATCAGCTCATTTTCTAAAAGTTGTGTTTGCTGTGTATTTGACATAAATAAAACCTTGGATTGGATATAGATTAAACATAAAATAGATCATGACGATCACTTTTTAATCGCCCGCTCTACTAATTTTAGGACGACTGATCGCAAAGTCATTGCACAAAATAAAAGGCACGAATAAAAACAATAAAAAAGTAATCATATATGCACGAAGTAGTCTTGATGAAAAGCCATCATCAAAATTTGCGTTCAAACATACTTAAGACATTTTAGGGTAATTAACCAGCATTTTATTACCCTAAACACTTAATAATTCATCATTATCCCACACTTGCCATCAAATCTGCCTGATGCTCACGCAATAAACTGTCTAGTAATTCACTCAAATCCCCCTCCATGATGGCATCTAGCTTATATAGGGTGAGATTGATTCGATGATCTGTAGTTCGCCCTTGTGGAAAATTATAGGTACGAATGCGTTCAGAGCGGTCGCCAGAACCGACCAAATTTCGTCTCATGTCGCTGGTAGCATCTAGCTGAGCTTGAACTTTGGCTTGTTGGATTTTGGCAACCAGCATTTTCATTGCCTTATCTTTGTTGGCGTGCTGAGAACGCTCTTGCTGACATTCTGCCACCATACCTGTGGGAATGTGTGTAATACGCACGGCTGAATCAGTGGTATTAACATGCTGACCGCCTGCACCGCTAGAGCGATAGGTGTCAATGCGTAAATCAGCAGGGTTAATCTCTACACTATCATCAATCTCAACTTCTGGCATGATGGCAACTGTGCAAGCAGATGTATGCACACGCCCTTGGCTTTCAGTGGCTGGTACACGCTGGACTCGATGTACTCCGCTTTCAAACTTCAATCGCCCATACACACCCACGCCTGAAACTCGAGTAATGATTTCCTTATAACCACCATGCTCTCCGTCATTAGCGGACAGCACCTCTACTTGCCAACCTTGTGATTGAGCGTATTTTTGGTACATACGAAACAAATCACCAGAAAAAATGGCTGCCTCATCACCGCCTGTGCCTGCTCTAATTTCAAGAAAAGCGGTCGCCTTATCGTTTGGATCTTTTGGCAACATCAATACATTGAGCACCTCGGTTAATCGCTCAATTTCACTCTTTGCGATATCAGCCTCTTCCTCCGCCATCTCTTTCATGTCAGGATCAGACAGCATTTCGGTGGCGGTCGCCAAATCTTCTTCGGCTTGACAAAATCTTGCCCAAGCATCTACCAATTCGCCAAGCTCGTTATGTTCCACTGACAATTCACGGAATTTTTTGCTGTCAGCAATGGTATCTGGGTCGGACAACAAAGCAGTAACTTCTTCAAATCTGTCCGCCATTTGATCAAGGCGGTGGCGTAAACTTTCTTTCATGATGGCTGTTGCACTTTTGTTATCTTGCTAAAATTAGCTTGCTATTTTGCCATAAATTGATCATTTTTACCAATCTTTTTACCATCGCTTACTTAGCCAAACACCACTTTCAATATGATGAGTATAAGGAAATTGGTCAAACATGGCAAAACGCTTTATTTCATGCGTACGATTTAAAAATTGCAAGTTATCAAACAAGGTGTCAGGGTTGCAAGAAATATAGATAATATGATCAAAGCTCATCAAAATTTTTAAAGTTTCATCATCGATGCCTGCACGAGGCGGATCTACAAAAACTGTATTAAAATCATAGCTTTGTATATCAATATCTGCCTCTATCAGGCGTCTAAACTGACGCTCTGCGTTATAGGCCTGACTAAACTCTTCTGCCGATAAGCGTGCGATGGCGATGTTTTGAATGTTGTTTTTGTCAATTGCCCATTTTGCAGAATTCACAGAGGATTTAGCAAGTTCTGTTGCCAGCACTTGTCTAAAATAACAAGACAAAGGCAGAGTAAAATTGCCATTACCGCAATACAATTCCAACAAATCTTGTTGTTGGTTTTGATTATTTTGATTGCTACTGATGGCATCTGCGACATCACAGGCAAAGTTTAACATGGATTGGCACACAATCGCATTAGGCTGGCTAAATCCACTTTCAACCTGCTGATACAAAAACTGCGTTTGCTCGCCTTTGATATTGACGACCATCTGCTCAGTAACAAAATCTTCAGACAAAACGATTTTTTGCCCACGACTGCGACCAATGATTATGATGCCTAATTTATCCGACAGATTTTTTGCCAGACCTTGCCAAATATTGTCTAGTTTTTTATGATAAATCAGACTGACAAGCATCTCACCTTTTAAGGTATTTAAAAAATGAATCTCAAAAATTCGTTCAGACAGTGCTTTGCTTGCTTTTAATTCAGCAAGCAAAATGGGCATCAACTCATTAATCTGCAAGCTGGCAGTAGCAAAATCATCAATGCGTATGACAGTTTTTTTACCACTTTCATTGCGTTCGAACATCGCATAAAACATATCATCATCAGTATGCCAAATGCGAAATTCAGCACGCATACGAAAATGACTTGTGGGTGAAGGATATACTTCCAATGCAGGTGGGTTAAATGGTGCAAATTGGGCAGTAATGCGATTGATTTTATGATTTAATTGGTCTTGATAGGTCTGCTCATTCATGAGTGGCGTGGTCATTTAACAAATTTTCCGCTGATGGACATAAATCCAAAGTAAAAGAAGCGTCATTATAGCAAATCACACGCCCTACGACAAATAAACTAGGTACATAAATTAAATATCTTAATTATATATTCTTTTAAAGTTTAAAAGGTCTTGACTATCTGCTTATTGTGTTGATTTTTTTAATGCTAAGATTTTTATTAAATATTTTTTCTCATGTTATTATATGGATTATGTTAAATAAATTTTATCTATTTAAAAAAAAGCACTTTTATTACTAAAAGTGCTTTTTAATTTTAATTTATTTAAATGACTTGGTTGTTTTGGTCATCATGAGCCATCTTGGTTTGGCATCAGACTTTCTTAACAATGACCGAGCCAATAGAATAGCCTGCACCAAACGAACAAATCACCCCCAAATCACCTGCCTGCACTCCATCTTGATATTCATGAAATGCAATCACTGGGCTGGCCGAGCTGGTATTACCATACTCAGTAATAGCAATTGGTGCGATGGCTTTATCTGCGTCTTTACCCATGACACTACGCAAAATTAAATCAATCATATTGATATTGGCTTGGTGCAACCACATTCTTTTGATTTTATCCGTACCAATGTCATTTTCTTTTAGGTGCGTACTGATGATTTCGGATACTTTTGGGCAAACCTCACGAAAAACCTTACGCCCTTCTTGCAAAAACAACTTATCTGCAACTGGCTCTTTAATATCACAGTGCATTTCTCGCCCAGCCGCCAAATACTCGCTTCTGTCCATAAAGCCATATTCGTTCTTGATATTGGTTGAAAACTGTGTAAATAATTTACAGTCTAGAATTTCATAGCCCTTTGGCGTGTCCAGCTCTTCAATAATGGTCGCTGCTGCAATATCACCAAAAATAAAATGGCTGTCTCGGTTACGCCAGTTTAGGTGTGCTGAGGTAATCTCCACATTAACCACCGCCACACGCTTGCCAAGCCCCGCCTTAATCATACCGATTGCCTGTGCGATACCAAAAGTCGCCGCACTACACGCCACATTGGTATCAAAGGCAAAACCGCCTACCATACCTACCGCATTTTGAATCTCAATGGCGATGGCAGGATATACACGCTGAAAATTTGAACAAGCACAGATGATACCGTCCAAATCTTCACCCTTTAAACCTGCATTATCAAGTGCTTGATTTAGTGCATCAACACCCATCTCCGCCATGATAGAAAGCTCTTCGCCCAACTTGCGAGCAGGAAATATCGGTGCCATAATATCTGGATCTAAAATGCCTTTTTTATCAATCACATGGCGAGATTTGATGCCAGATGCTTTTTCGATAAACTCAGCCGATGAGTGTTGCAAGGCGACCTTTTCGCCATTTGTGATGGCATCAGCATTTTGAGCGTTATAATTATCCACATAAGCGTTAAATGCCGATACCAGCTCTTCATTGGTGATCTTATCTTTTGGTTTATGCAGCCCTGTGGCAGTCAGATAAATTGACATATTTTTTCCTTATGCTTTGATGTCAGTCAAAAAGATGTAATTAGTTTATCATAAAAAAGTGTAAGCATTTGTAAAAAAATACAGCTGTTTACAAAAAAAATCCTCAAATTTTAAGCATTTGATGGCAAGTCATCACAACAAAGAACTTTTGCCAAGGCGTAATTGAGCATACGCCTTGCCTATCGGCTAGTCAGAGTTGCCCAAATTTTTTCCAGTCTTTTTTCGGAAATCGCAAATTTGGTTTTCATTGGTTGGGCAAACAAATTAATGCGATACTCTTCTACTGCCCAGCGATATTGAGCGATTTTTGGGTCATGCACCCGATTGGCAAGGCGTTCCATGTGTGTGTCTAACAGATATACGCCATCAAGATCGGCGTCCACATTATGTGTTAGTCGATCAAGGCGAACATTGAGTGCCTGTAAATAACGCGGATACTCTCGCCAGTGCATCACATCAGTGCGATAAATAAAATCAGATAAACTCAAATCGTCTAGCTGGTCTTCAATATCTTCAATGCTTTCACCAAAGATTTCATTATCCAGCATTAAAAGTTTGCCACGGGCAGTTTGCCAGCTTGTATATATGTCTTTGAGCGTCCGTAAAACAGCCTGTCCTGTTAAGAGAAATTCCGCCAAAACTTTATCGCTTGTCTGGGCAAATTCATGCTCATCAAATGGCAAATGTTCGCTAAGCCAAGCTGTTTCATCATCAATCAGACCACCAATATAAACTCGTGCATTTTCACTGGTGCTGTTAATCAAGCGTGGTGCATGGTCGTATAGACACGCCTGCAAGGTTGCATCAACCACAATGTTTTTTAGTTTTTCAAGGTCTCCAAGTGGGGCAAAGGCCAGCTTAAAGGCTTTATCAACTTGCGAAGTAAGCTGTTTTTGTCTTGCCCCCAGTTTGGCCTTAATCAGAGCAAGCACACCATTTTTGTGCGTATTTAGGGCAGACCTTAATTCGGTAAACTGAGCAATTGATACTGCCGCACCTGTTTTATCCGCCTTTAATGCCGAAAACTCCTGCATGACCACGCCTGCACTGTGCTTATTTCTCACAAAATTAAAATGGCTTGGAAAATTGTGATGAAGCCCCTCTTCTATCACAACTTCTTGGCGAATGGCGGTCGTATGCCGAGCTTTTAAGCGTGCCAAATCTCGGCTTTTTTCAATGACATGATTTTTCTCATCAACGACACAAATCAGTGGACGCAAATAATTATCCACCTTAGACGGCTCAAAATCATTAGGCGAGACACGCACGCCAAGCCTTAATAAATTTTGGCTGATTTGATCAAGCAAACCCGCCCCATTTAAGACATTAAGCTTATCAAAAATCTTATTTGTCGTATCAGGAATGGGGACAATTTGACGGCGTAATTCTTTTGGCAAGGTTTTTAATAATTGCAACACCAATTCATAACGCCACCCTGCAACCCCCCAAAGCAGTGCTACTGCATCAATCTGCGACAACGCTTTAACGGGTACACGAACAGTAACGCCATCATCATCAGAGCTGGGGTCAAACACATAAGACAGTGGTAATTTTAGACCGCCCATCTGCCAAACTTCTGGAAATTCATGATTGGCTTCAACATTTTCATTCAAGACATCATCATCATTGAAAAATAAAAAAGTAGGGTCTTGATTGAATTTTTCGTGATAAAATTCCTCAAAAGATTTACGGTTGGCTATGTGACTTGGTATTTTATCATGGTAAAATTGATACAATCTTTCTTCATCAACAAGCAAATCTTTGCGACGAAGCTTATCTTCAATACGCTCCACATTTTTAATCTTGGCGGTGTTATGTTCAAGGAATTTGGCAGCAAATCCATAGTTATTACCCACAAGTGCATCTCGGATAAAAATCTCTCTGGCGTGTTCTGTATTGATAGGCTCATAATTAGTCAGCTCTTTGGCAACCACTACCAATCCAAACAGACTGATCTGCACATAGGCACGCACTCGCCCAGTTTTCTTTGACCAATGCGGTTCAAAGTAGTGATATTTTAATAGATTGCCCGCCGCTGACACAATCCACTCAGGCTCAATCTTTGCATTACAACGCATATAGACCCGAGAAGTCTCCACCACCTCAAAAGCCATCAACCAATCCACGCCTTTTTTATGCAAAGTACTGGCAGGAAATATTCGTGCCTTTTGGCTACGAGCCATCATATATTCGCCCAAAACATCTGTCTTATGTGCCACAAATGACAAAAGTGCCGTGAGTATCGCCCTATGAATATTGACATATTGCACCGCCGTTTTATCCATCACACCATGACTGATGGATTTTAGGGCAGACAGACCAAGACTATTTTTGGTTTTTTTATTGGTCTTATCTTTATTTAATGATAAGCGTACGCCTTTTTTGGTATCAACTTTGGTATTTTTGATGACATCTTGACTCTGACCATCTTGAAAATCCACCCCCAACATCTCTTCAGTTTTCTTAATCACAAAACCCAATTCTGTCATCATGGCAGATAACTGTTCATGTGTTTTTTGCCACTCACGAATGCGAGTAAAGCTAAGATAGTGTTTTTTGGCAAAATTACGGCGAGCATTCACACTTAATATCTGATTGTTATTAAGCTCATGCTTACCAAACAAGGCTTGATACAGCTCTAAATAAAACAAAAAGTCCGAATCATCACGGCGGAATAAAGCGTGCTTTTGGTCGGCTTGTGCTTGCTTGTTCACTGGTCTTTCACGCACATCTTGCACCGCCAAAGCTGAAACAATGATGAGTATGTCTGACAAGCAGTCAAAATAATCACCTGCCACAAGCATACGAGCAAGGCGTGGATCAATGGGCATTTTTGCCATTATTTGGCCGATTTTGGTCAAGGCAATCGGCAGGGATTTGCGTTTTTTGATGGCGGTTTTGGTTGGTGCGTCTGTGATTGCCCCAAGCTCTAAAAGCAACTTTTTGCCATCGTTAATCAGACGAAAATCTGGCGGTGTAATGAAGTCAAATTCTGCCACATCACCAAGATTTAGCCGAGTCATCTGCAAAATGACACTCGCCAAATTTGTCCGTAAAATCTCAGGTTCGGTAAACTTAGGACGAGCATTAAAATCGTCCTCAGAATACAAACGAATACACACGCCATCACCAATACGCCCACAACGACCTTTACGCTGATTGGCAGCAGCTTGGCTGATGGCTTCAATCGGTAAACGCTGTATGCGTGAGCGATAATTATAACGACTGATACGAGCAAAACCCAAATCAATCACATAGCGAATGTTTGGTACGGTCAAAGCAGTTTCAGCAACATTGGTGGCAATGATGATGCGTCGCCCCCTGCCTGATGGCTGAAAAATACGCTGCTGCTCAGCAAATGACTGCCGAGCAAACAAAGGTAATATCTCGGTATGAGCTGGGGTGTGCGTGGTCAAAATCTCTTGTAATTCACGAATCTCTGCCTCTGTACTGGCAAAAATCAGAATGTCTGCTTGGTGCGGGTGTCCTTTTTTTGCAGCATCATCAAAGCACTCAGCAATGGCCGCTGTCAATGCTCGTGGCAGATTGTCCTCCGCTTCACCAAAGGCATCGTCATCATGGCTTGTGATGATCTGATCAGTCAAAGGACGATAACGCACCTCCACAGGATAGCTACGCCCTTCTACGCTAAAGACAGGTGCAGGTATCCCATCTTTGGCAAAATAACCAGCAAACCGCTCGGTATCTAGCGTGGCAGATGTAATGATGATTTTAAGATCTGTTCGTTTTGGTAGCAAGCCTTTTAAATAACCCAAAATAAAATCAATATTCAAACTGCGTTCATGTGCCTCATCAATAATGATGGTGTCATAGCGGGTTAAAAATTTATCCGTACCAAGCTCAGCAAGCAAAATACCATCTGTCATGAGCTTGACAATACTATCCCTCCCGCCTTCTTCGGTGAATCGCACCTTAAAGCTGACCGTCTTTCCTAGCGGTTCGCCAAGCTCTTGTGCGATACGGCTGGCCACAGAACGAGCGGCCAGACGGCGTGGTTGTGTATGTCCTATCTGCCCTGTTACCCCCCTGCCTGCAAGCATGGCAAGTTTTGGCAACTGAGTTGTTTTGCCCGAACCTGTCTCGCCTGCCACGATGATGACTTGATGATCTTCAATCGCCTTTATGAGCATCTGTGCCTCTTTGGTAACGGGCAAATCATGATTTAAAAGTTCTGGCAAATGAGATGGCATGGCATTTTGTCGTGCAATGACCGCCTGATTTGAAAGATTGATAACTTCATTAAATTTGGCTTGTTTTTTGGCTTTATCATCACCTTGTGCGTGTTTAATTTCTTGGCGTAGGCGATGCAGATAATGGCGATCTTTGGCTAAAATAGGTAATTTTTTCATCATTTATAATTCATTCATCATCAATTATTTAAAAGTCTTAATATACTTTTTTGGGCATAATTTGGTAAATTTTATCATACTTAGATTGATACGCTTAGATTGATGCGTATTGTAATGCACTTTGGCAAGGTGTGCAATCCATGCCAAATCCGTGCTAAAATAGCATAACAACCAAAATATCATCATTAAAATCCTAACACACCTCATGAAGCAAGCCACAATACATCAGATTGTTACTGACATCAAGCCCAGTCCAGTGGTGGTATTTATTATTTTTATGGTGATTTTAGCTCATGCTTTTGTCATCTATCTTGCCGTATCAGCAAAAGCCCAAGGTCAATCTGTCGCCAACACCTTGCCAATACAAATCACCTTGATCAACGCCACACAGCAGACACAAAGCCCTGTAAGCACAACAACACATAAAAAGACAATACGCCACACTCAGCATCATGTTCGTACCCACCACAAAGACAGCAATCATCATTTTAAAACCACGCAATCAAAGCAAACCGCACCCATCATGATTAAAAATGAAAATGAAGAAGAGATGGCAGATTTTCAACACACAACCAATCAAACGCTCGGCCAAAAAGAACATAAAACATCAGATTTTATCAGTCAGACACACTCAGACAAGCCACTTGCACCAACAGACAAGCCAGACATCATACCAGTACATAGACCCGCCCCCAGCATTGCACTAAAAAAGGCCGCTCAAATTGCCACCATTCGCATCATCGAAGCATGGGAAAATAAGATACAGGAAAATGATGGCAATCCCTATCAAAATTATGATACTATCTCTGGCTCTGGCTCTGGCTCTGGCTCTGGCAAAAAACTGATGGTAACCATACAGCTTGATGACACAGGTGGCGTGATGGGCATAGACATTGGCAAGGGCAATCAAGAACTTGCTGATGATATAAAAGCCGCCATTAATGACAGTGCTCCTTTTGGCGAAGTGGCAGGCATGGCCAGCAAACTCACCATTGAATTTAACAGCGCACCAAAATGATTTTTAAAACAACAAGTTAAAACTCCATAAGCACCACAAAAGACAGTAAAGGCATCATATTGGCATGAAAAAGATGGAAAAAACAACAAATATAGCACTGGCATTACTGGTCGCTTTGAGTTTAGTGGGTTGTCAGCACATTCAAACAGCAAGAAATCCCATGCCCATAACACTCACCCCGAGCAATCACCAAAAGTTGGCAATCAGTAACACGCAAAATACTCATATTCACCACCCAATCATCTTAACACCAACCAACCTACCCACCAAAAATAAGTCTGATGCCAAAAAAGCGTTGAGCAGGACAGAATTTTATTTGTTAGAAAGCTGGTTTTAATCGCTTTAGCTCACCACTAAACACAAACACCAAGAGATATGAAATATAAAGTAATACAAAACTGGTAGTCCAACCAATCATCTCATCACAATCACAATCTCACGACAACCAACGCCATGCGTCCTGTGGCAGGTTTTTTTGCATGAGTTTGTGCACGATAAGAGTAAAAACGCGTGTCATTATAGGTACAAGGAGTATCATCATTAAGCACACTCACCCCCAATTTTTCAAGCTCAAACCTGGCCAATTTATCCAAATCAATCAAACACTTATCGCAAGACTTACCATCTTTAATGATGGCATGATATAAATCCAGCTCATCAAAATGGGTCAATTGTTTTACACAGACTTGCCCCACAATATCATCAGCCAACTTGCGTGTGATTTCATAAGAGTCTTGGCTGATACAAGCACCAATGATGGCATGAAGTTTGGTTTTTGGGTGAGTTTGGCGTATGGTTGCAATGGTTTTGGCAATAACACCATTGCTTAGGCCCTGCCAGCCTGCATGAATACAAGCGATTGGTGCATCTTGATCGTCATCATCAGCAAAAACAGCCACAGGCACACAATCTGCCGTCATGATGGCAAGCCCATGCCCAACCTTGTGCGTCATCAGTGCGTCAGCCGTTAATGCTTTAATGCCAACACTTTCATCGATATTGACCACAATATCACTATGAATTTGATTAAGCCAATGTAGGCAATCAACCCGATATTGTTGATTAAGCTCATCAAGCAGTTCTGCTCGATGAACCAGCACATCACTTGGTATATCATCAACATGAAGCCCTAGGTTAAACTGCCCATAGACATCATTGTTGCCAAATTTATCAAACATACCTGCGGTTGTCTGCACCACCAAAATGGTTGGTGTACGATGCAAAACGATCAGAGAATTCGCCCAGTTTTTTGTTAAATCGCCCGACACGCCCATCAAATTACTCATCATACTTCCTAATGTTTTCTAGCCTTCTTGTAATGCGTTAATTAAATATGACATATCATTAGGCAACGGCACAAGAAATCGTTTGGATTCACCCGTTTTTGGGTGAATAAATCCCAGTTGATGGGCGTGTAAAGCCTGACGCAAAAAATTCTGTACAGCTTGATGGCACTCAGCAGACAGTCCAGATTTGATAGGCCTACCATATACAGGGTCGCCCACAAGCGAAAAACCCAAATGTGATAAATGCACACGAATTTGATGAGTTCGCCCTGTTTCCAAACGCACATCAAGCAGACTATATCGCTCATGCACGCTTGTCGCTTTTAAAATATGCGTGATTGCCACACGCCCACCGTCTCGCACCGCCATCTTGGTGCGTTGTGTAGGGTGGCGTGCGATTGGCATATCAATCCTAGCATGGCGTAAAATATCACTTGGCGTACCCTGACAAATACATTGATAATGGCGATAGACGCTCTTGTCTTTTAATTGCTCAATCAAATTCATCTGGGCTGATTTGGTGCGTGCCACCACCAGCAACCCAGTTGTATCCTTGTCAATGCGATGCACAAGCCCTGCTCTTGGCAGGTGGGCATTATCTGGATAATGATAAAGCAGTGCATTAACAAGTGTCCCTGTGCGATTACCTGCCCCTGGGTGCACTACCATGCCAGCGGCCTTATTGATCACAATCACCTCATCATCTTCATAAATAACATCAAGAGCAATATTTTGTGGCAAATCCTCTGAATGACTCTCTAATATGACTTCTAGGGATAAAATATCGCCCAATCTAACCCGATATTTTGGTTTTTGGCTGGTGTGATTGACAAGCAATTTGCCATCATCAATAAATCCTTGCAACTGCACACGAGAAAAATCACCAAAAACCATCGCCGACAGCTTATCTAGACGCACGCCCTCATGATCATGGCCAACAACATGGCTCAAAGATACACTGTTTGGGGCGTGATTTTCTTCAAAATCAAATTCGCCATCAACATTATTAGTATCGTTATTGGCATCGCTTGGCAAAATTTCAGGCGTTAAATTTGCTAAAATATCAATGTTATCAGTTCTCATTTTTCTTAAAAATCATATAAAAATAACTGAACACTTTAACACATTTGTGCTTTTTTTTCTTATAAATTTCTAATAAAAAATGCAAGAAATCTCACAAGAAAATCATATAAAAACACATATTTGTTGATATTTTTTGCCAAATTTATGTTAAACTAATCAGCATTAAAATTGATTTAAAACAAATTTGCATTCACGGAGACCTCATGAAGTCATCACTACAATTAAAACTCATCACAGCATTCATCGTAAGCAGCATGGCTTTAACAGGTTGCACCACTTTAAAAGGTGCATTTGGCAAAAAAAGCGAAGTTGTTGCCACCGCTGAAAAATCCGATGCCAACTACTATCAAGATGCACAAAACGCCCTTGAAAAGGGTCGAAATCATGAGGCGATTACTGCCTTAACAAACATCCGCACTTTTTACCCAACAGGTCAATACGCCGAACAAGCTTTGCTTGATTTGATTTATGCACAATATCAAGCAAAAAATTTTGAAGCAGTCATTCAAAGTACTGCCGAATTCATACAATCATACCCAAGCAGTCGCTACATTGACTATGTCATTTATGTACAAGGCATAACCAATATGGGCGGTTCACCAAAGGCTTCACGCCTATTTAAAATGGATCAGTCCCAACGTGATATTTCTTGGTTACAATTGGCATTCAATACTTTTCAAGTCTTGGTAAATAATTTTCCAAATAGTCAATACGCACCTGACGCTGCCCAGCGAATGATTGCGATTTATAATGACTTTGCTGAACACGAATTGGTTGCTGCTCGTTGGTATCTTAAGCGAGATGCCTATCTTGCCGCCGCCAATCGTGCCAAATGGGTATTTCAATACTATCCGCAATCTGAAGCCATACCTGAGTCAATCGCCATTTTGGCATACAGCTATGACAAACTGGGCATGACCGACACCGCCAAACAATACAAAACTTTATTACAAATCAACTATCCTCAATATTTAACCAATGATGGCGAGGTTCGCCTGCCAAATCAAGGTGCTTCATCATGGACCAAGCGTACACTGTCTATGATTAGTTTTGGTAAATTGGGTCGTAGCAAAGATAATTTTGAACCCACCGCCGACTCTTATGAAGGAGCAACAAATACACAGGTGATTCATCAGGCGATGAATTTAACCCTATCAAATAATAATGGCAACCGATAAGAGTTTGGTTTATTTGCCCAAAAAACCACAACAGGGCATACAATAAAGCTTCTCTTTTCATTTGTTTTTGCTACATTTTTTATCTTTGACATCACAATCCCTTAAAATAGCTTTATGGGATTGGTTGTCTTTTAAGCTTTATAAAAATCATTTTAGGTAAGGTATGCGAGTTTCTGAATCTGTCATTGAACAGCTCAACAGTCAAGCCGACCTTGTGGGCATGATTCGCCGCCACACCGTACTAAAACCCGCTGGACGAGAGTTTAAGGGGTGCTGTCCTTTTCATGGTGAAAAAACACCATCATTTTATGTCAATCCAGAGACCAATCTATACTATTGCTTTGGCTGCGGTGCAAAAGGCAATCCTGTTACTTTCTTAAAAGAATTTGAGCGCATGAGCTTTATGGAGGCACTCAACGCTTTATCTGAACAAACAGGCATTGATTTGCCCAAAGATGATGCCTTTGACAAATCCATTAAATACAAAAAAAGTAGCAAATCACAAGTTCCACCAAATCAGACAAACACACCAATTCAGAACCATCTCACGCAAGATGGCCCAGCTCATCAGCATTTAGACTTAGATGACACCCACCATCAACCTGATGAGTTTAATATTTATAGTAACAACCATCAACACACAAGCTTTGATTATAATGGCAATATTGCTGATGCAATCCAATATGATGAGCAAGGTGATTTATACAGTTTACTCAGCAATATTTGCCAGTATTATCAATATCAGTTGCACAATAATCAAGCAGCGATGGCATATTTTGCCTCTCGCGGCCTGACCAAACAGACAATAGATACTTTTAATCTAGGATATGCACCATCTGGTTGGCAACATTTAGAGGAGGCCTTTCCTCAAGACATTGAAGGCTTAAAACTATTGGGCTTGGTACGCACCTCTCAAAAGGGTCGAGATTTTGATCTATTGCGAGACCGTGTCATATTTCCCATCAAAGACCGACAAGGTCGTGTGGTTGGTTTTGCGGGTCGGTCATTGGGTGATGAAATGCCAAAATATATCAACTCATCAGAATCCCCCGTCTTTCAAAAACAGTTCATTTTATATGGGCTGTACGAGGCACGCCAAGCCAAGGCGAATAATTACATGATGGTTGAGGGCTACATGGATGTCATAGCCCTTCATCAAGCTGGGATTTATGGGGCGGTCGCACCGATGGGAACAGCAGCAAATGAAGGACAAATCGCCAATTTATTAAAATACAATGACAGTCTAACCCTGTGTTTTGATGGTGATGAGGCAGGACAGCGTGCAGCTTGGCGTACCCTAGAGATTGCTGCACCTATATTATCAGATGGCAAACAGCTAAAATTTCTTACCTTACCAGACAGCCACGATCCAGACACCTACATCAAGATGTATGGTGTAGATTCAATGCAAAGACAAATTGAGTCTGCTGTCAGTACATCAGATTATATTTTTGAAGTACTAAGCAGTCGTTATGATATTAGCCTTCCAGAGAATAAAGCAACTGCAATGGCAAGGCTTAAAGAGCTGACCGCCAAGTTCCCCAAAGGTTCTAGTTTTAAATATTGGCTCAATAACGATATTTATCAAAAATTAAGTACAAAAGATACACGCAAAGAACGCTATCATATTGACAAAGCCAATTATGAAGCAAGCATCAATCGCAATATTTTACTTTATCTTTGTTTGCTATACGCCCCCCACATTTTGGCCTGTGATCCGCTTAGCAACATCTTAACCCAATCTGGTGTGATTGATGTTCATGTTGATTTTATTGACCGCCTTGAAAAGCATGAATTACGCTTACCAGAATTACCCACTTGGCGAAGCATTGGTGATGACGCATTAATGGAGCTGACTTGTACCATCATGCAATTAAACGAACTTGCCAAACAAGGTCTGATTGATTCATTTTTACCAACCAATGATTTACAGATCATCGATGAGCAGGCACATTTTATCATGGCAAATTTACCCAATGAAGCACTAAAAGATGTACTGGCAGAATCTTGGCGTGAATTTTTTGGGCAAATGGTTGGGCAAAAATTTGAGAATATTGGTTTGTTTTTTAATGAGTTGTTAAGTCAAGTCCTGGCTGAAACTTTCAAAAAACAACACGAGCAAAGCAAGAACATCATTTTGTCTGAAATACACAAGCGACGCTTGCTTGCCTTACAACAATGGGATAAAGCACAAAAAAATAAGCTAGCAACAACCCTTGACACCGAATCTTAATACAAAAAAATCAATCAAACACTTAATATTTGATTGATTTTTTAACACTTAAAGCCATACACAGTTTGCCATAGTGCCTTTGCTTGACAACAAACTTTTGACGACCAATTATTTTATGAGCAAGACAACCAATGACGAGCAAACAAAGATTTAGAACAAAGCTGTCTGTGCATCAGTCTTGTGATAATTGCGATTAAAATAAGTTAAGGCCTCATCGCCATCGCCCTGCTTGATTGCCACAATCTCACAAATCAAAATGCCATGCGTACCAACCTGCTTTATCTCACTAATCTTACAATCAAAGCTAATTAAGGCCTCATTAAGCATGGGCGAACCTGTTAATAGCAGCTCCCATTCAGCACTAGCAAAACGGTCTTCAGAGCTTAACGGAGATGCAAAAATATTAGACAAATGCGATTGCTTGGCTGTCAGAGTATTGACCATCAGTACACGATTTTCAACAAAATACTCATAGGAGCGCGCATTGCCATTCATACATACAAGCAAAGTTGGGGGCGAGTCAGTAACACTGCATACCGCTGATGCAGTAAAGCCATGCCTACCTGCTGTACCGTCTGTTGTTACCACATGCACAGCTGTGGTTAGTTTTGCCATTGCGTCTTTAAAATCTGCTACATCTACCATTTTAATTTCTTAATTCTTCTTATCATTAAATATCAAGCAAAAAGTCAAAATGGAACACAAGTCATGCCCCATTTTGTCTTTCTTAATCAACCTATCAAATCAACCTGCCAATTCAGCACGAATGATTTTCGCACCTTCACTCAAAGCGTTAAGTTTACCACGGGCAATAGTACGAGACAAAGGTGCCATGCCGCAGTTGGTACTTGGAAATAGCTTATCAGCATCAACAAATTGCAATGCTTTACGCAAAGTATCTGCCACCTGCTCTGGAGTTTCAACAGTATTGCTTGCCACATCAATCGCACCAACCATCACCGTTTTACCACGAATCAGTTCAATCAAATCCATTGGCACACGAGAATTTTGGCATTCAAGAGAAATGATATCAATCTTAGACTGTTGTAGTTTTGGAAAACTTTCTTCGTATTGTCGCCATTCACCCCCAAGCGTTTGCTTCCAATCTGTATTGGCCTTAATGCCATAGCCATAACAGATATGCACAGCCGTTTGACATTTTAAACCTTCAACCGCTCTTTCTAATGCCGCCACGCCCCAGTCATTAAGCTCATCAAAAAATACATTAAAGGCAGGCTCATCAAACTGAATGATATCCACACCCGCCGCTTCCAACTCTTTGGCTTCTTCATTCAAGATTTTAGCAAACTCCCAAGCCAATTTCTCACGACTTTTATAGTGGCCGTCATACAGCGTATCAATCATTGTCATTGGACCAGGCAATGCCCATTTAATCAATTTATCGGTGTGTTGGCGTAAAAATTTGGCATCATCTACAAATACCGATTTTGGGCGAGAGACTGCCCCAACCACACTTGGCACACTGGCATCATAACGATTGCGAATTCTGACGGTTTCTCGCTTATTAAAATCCACACCATCTAAATGCTCAATAAAAGTCGTTACAAAATGCTGACGAGTCTGCTCGCCATCACTAACAATATCAATGCCTGCTGCTGTTTGCTCAGCAAGCGATACAAGCAGAGCATCTTTTTTGGCCTGCAATAACTCTTCACCTTCAAATTTCCAAGGCGACCAAAGTTTTTCAGGCTCAGCAAGCCAAGACGGTTTTGGCAAACTGCCAGCGGTAGAGGTGGGAAGAAGAATATTACTCATTATTTTTTCCTAAAATGGTTGAACCGTGCAATTATATCAAAAAAATTAAATCAGTCGACTAAAATTGCATCGACTGATTTAAATTAAACTCAATTATGACTCTTTTAGCCAAGCATCTAAAATTTCTTTATAAGGCTTGATGAACTGCTCTTCTGCAAGTTTACCCTGCCTAATTGCCAGATCAGTACGCTCTACACGGTCATAATCTACTTTTGGCACTGAATAATCTTGATAAGTTAAGCTACCTTTATATACCTGCCCTGCAACAGAATTGGCACTATAAATCTCTGGACGATAAATTCTTTGAAATGCTTCCATGGTCGCAATCGTGCTGATCAACTCTAAATTCGTATAATCATTAAGCAAGTCTGCATTTTCATCAAAATAAAACGCATACGGTGCAACCGATTTTGGTGGCATAAAATAACGAACTTTTAAGCCCATTTTGGCAAAATATTCATCAGTCAAAGAATACTCATTTTGCACATACTCTACGCCCAAAATTGGGTGAATATTTGTTGTTCTGTGGTAAGTTCTTGTTGTTGCAACACTCAAGCACAGTACGGGAGGTTTTTTGAATTGAGCTTTATATTCTGGTGAATTCAGCATGAACTTGAACAGCTTTCCATGCAAGTCGCCATAACCTTCTGGTACACTAAATTCTGGCTTATCTTGATTATAATCACGCAACAATACGCTAAAATCATAATCACGAACAAAAGATGAAAAACTATTGCCAACAATACCATCAATGGTTTTGCCTGTTTGATGATCAATCACCGAAGTTTTTAGCCATTCAAGCCCTGAAAAAAACTCACCCTTGCCCACCACATCAATGTCAATTGAAACAATATCCAATTTAACCGAATAACGGTCATTGGTAGGGTTGTCCCAATTTGCCAAATCATTAAAGCGGTTATCAATCATCGCAATGGCATTTTGTAAATTTTGCTTGCGGTTTTCGCCACGAGCCAAGTTAGCAAAGTTAGTTGTCAAACGAGTACTACTCGCTGGCTCATAGTTTTCATCAAATCGCTGGGTATGTACCTTGCATTGAAATTGTGTGGTCATTTTAACACCTTTTTGGGTTGCTTATGGAATGTGTGTATTAAACCATATTTTCTTGATGAAAAAAAGTGATATATTTTTAAAAAATATTGAAAATTTTTCAAGTTATTTGGTTGATGAAATTTAATTTTAAGTCATTTAAGCTTAGTTGATACAACAAAAATCAACATTTGATGACAATATGGCTAACAGTTTTGATGATTTTTGAGGTAAAAACATCACAATGATGAACAATAGAGCACTTGTTTACAAAATTTTGTCAAAAAAATAGGGGTAGATACCCCTATTTCATACTTTTTTTATACTTCTATATTTCGCTTTCATCAGGTGGGTTTGTCAAATTTTTGGCGTCAAAAACTTCTATTTCCTCAACCTCCTCATGTTCTACACATGCCACACCAACCAATGTTTCACCCTCACCGATGCGGATTAAGCGAACGCCCTGTGCATTTCGTCCTGCGGTAGCGATTTGGGCAACGGGTGTACGCACAAGCGTGCCCTTATCTGAAATAAGAATCACATCTTCATCGTCTGTTACCGCCACCGCCTTAACAAGCTGGCCATTACGCTCACTTGTCTTAATTGCAATCACACCTTGACCGCCACGCCCCTTAGTCGGGTATTCGGCGATTGGTGTACGCTTACCATAGCCCTGCTCGCAGGCACACAGTATCTCACCTTCGTTTGGTACAACAACAAGCGATACCACACGACTAAGCAATGCCATGCCATCGTCTGAGACAACATTATCGGCATCATCTAAATCGTCATCAGCAGGTTCATCATCGTCCAAGCCAAGATTTGCCAGTAGATTCACACGAATGCCTCGCACACCTTTGGCAGTACGACCCATCACACGAATGGCAGATTCTTTAAATCGAATTGCCTTACCCTCGCTTGAAAACAGCATAATTTCTTGTTCGCCGTCTGTTATTGCCACACCGACAAGGCTGTCGCCATCTACCAGATCAATGGCTCTTAATCCATTGGCTCGCAGATTGGCAAACTGTGATAAAGCCACTCGTTTTACCGTCCCGCTCGCAGTGGCAAAAAATACAAATTTATCATCTGCTTTTAAATCATCGACAGGCAAAATGGCGGTTACACTTTCATCTGCCTCCATATTGATCAGATTGACAAGTGGTCTTCCTTTTGAGCCACGAGAGGCAATTGGCACCTCAAAACCACGCAGACCAAAAACTTTTCCTGTATTGGTAAAGCATAAAATATGAGCATGCGTACTGGTAACAAGCAAGTGTTCTATCACATCATCTTCTTTCATAGTAGTGGCTGATTTGCCTCTGCCACCTCGTTTTTGAGCCTGATAATCACCAATTGGCTGTGTCTTGGCATAGCCTGTGCGTGATACAGTCATGACCACTGTTTGCTCAGGGATCAAATCTTCACGACTAAAATCAGCGCGTGAATCAACAATGTCCGTCTTACGCTCATCGCCAAAATCATCACGGATTTGCACCAATTCGGTCTTAATTAAATTCATCAAAATGTCAAAATCTGCCAAAATAAGCTGCAATCTGGCAATCTCACCCAAAATTTCTCGATACTCCGCCGATAGCTTATCTTGCTCCAACCCTGTCAAACGATGGAGTTGCATATCTAAAATAGCATTGATTTGGTCAGGTGATAAACGGTACTCTTTATCATCATTAATCAAGCCAAATGGGGCGTTTAAATCCTCACCCTCAATAATTTCAGGACGCACAGAACTGGCTCCTGCATTTTTGAGCATGGCAACCACATCACCAGATTGCCAAATACGAGATGCTAAGTTTTCACGAGCCTGTGCACGGTTGGCAGATCGCTTGATGGTCTCGATAACCTCATCAATATTAGCAAGAGCAATGGTTAAGCCTTCAAGTAAATGCCCACGAGCCTTAGCTTTGTTTAATTCAAAAATAGTACGGCGTGTAACCACTTCTTGACGGTGGCGGATAAATGCTGAAATCAAACCATGTAAGGTCATTAATTTTGGCTGGCCATTATCAAGGGCAACCATATTAATGCTAAAACTAGATTCCAAAGGTGTTTGTAAAAATAAATTATTGACCACCACCTCGCTATTTTCGCCTCGTTTCAAATCAATAGCGATTCGCATTCCTTCCTTGTCCGACTCATCACGAATGGCAGAGATACCATCAATTTTTTTGTCATTAACAAGTTGGGCAATTTGCTCAATGAGCTTGGCTTTATTAACTTGGTAGGGAATCTCAGTAAAAATAATACGCTCACGCTCACGATTCACCCCTTCCATATTTTCAATGGTGTAGCGACCACGAATATGTAAACGCCCTTTGCCTGTCATATAAGCATCACGAATACCACTACGACCATGGATAATACCCCCTGTCGGAAAATCAGGACCGCTGATATAATCAGCAAGCTCATCAGCGGTAATCTGTGGGTTATTGGCATAGGCAAGACAAGCATTCACCACTTCAACCAGATTATGGGGTGCCATATTAGTGGCCATGCCCACCGCAATTCCTGTCGCCCCATTAATTAAAAGATTTGGCACACGGGCAGGTAGCACGGACGGCATTTTTTCTGAACCATCGTAATTATCCTCCCAATCTACCGTGTCTTTATCAAGGTCTCCAAGCATCTGATGAGTCAGTTTTTGCATACGCACTTCGGTATAACGCATGGCGGCAGGTGGGTCGCCATCAACTGAGCCAAAGTTTCCTTGACCATCAATCATCATGTATCGCATAGAAAACGGCTGAGCAAGACGAACGATGGCGTCATAAACAGCAGTATCACCATGCGGATGGTATTTACCGATAACATCCCCTACAACACGAGCAGACTTTTTATAAGCCTTATTGTAGTCATTAGACAGCTCATGCATGGCATACATCACACGACGATGAACGGGTTTTAACCCATCTCTGACATCAGGCAAAGCACGAGAGACGATCACACTCATCGCATAGTCAAGATACGACTGCTTCAACTCATCAACAATCCCAACAGGAGTTACGCTATCGGTCATAAACCAACCTTTTTTATTTTAAAATCAAGCGTCTATTATAGCATAAACGCAAAAAAATTACACAAAAACAATCGCCCATGAACAGCGACAATCACCTTCAACCATGAATACCAACGACATAAAATAAGAAATAGTCCATGGAATAAATTAAGTATCATCAATGCCCATCTACTGCGGTCATGGCACACATTTCATCATGACTGATGACAAGGCAGTTTTTCCCATGCGTTTGATATTTATTACGCAGATTTAACTGATAGGCAGTCAGTGCCATGGCAGCAGCAACTCGTTTTGGTGTCAGTCGTTCTTTTTTATCAAAAGAAATCATTGTGTTTAGGGTTGTTTTGGCAAAATACATCCCAAATCTTGCCAGCGATTTGATAGAAAGCTTTTCTTTGGCAGGTGTCAGTTTATGCAAGCGAAAAAACACCACATCACCAAAATTTAGCGAACTCAAATAACGCTCAACATCAGATTTGGCAACCAGCTCAACATCTCCTTTGGCTTTATCCGCACCCATTTTTGATAAATAAAAAAATCGCTTGACACCTTTATCATGGCACGCTTTTGCAAAGGCCAAGTTAAACGACACATTAACTTGATGAAATTCATCACTGCTGGTAGCGTCCTTTTTGGCAATACTTAAACAGCTAAATACATCTGTATCCAAACCAATTGGCATACTGGCAATCGTATCAGATAGCACATCAAAATTTTGCACATGATAGATGTGTGTATTTTCGCTGATGGTACTTGGCTGTGTGCGTGTGATGATGATAAGCGTATCATAAAGTGCAGCAAGCTCTTGGGTAAGTGCCTTGCCCACTCGCCCAGACGCACCAATCAAGACAGCCTTTCTTTTCATAAATAAAATAAGTAACAACTATAAAATACCCCATTTTAACATAAAAGTGGCAAAAATTGATATTAATCACAGACAAAACCTTGCCAAAGCACCCAAAAATACCGTAGAATATGTCAGCCCCTAGATAAGTGCCGATTTTTATTGAAAATTTTAAAATTTTTTGATAAAATGGCGTTTTATTTTATAATGTTAGGCATCGTGTCTATTTTTAAGCATGGTCTTAGTTTAGAAATTTTGGTAAATTTTTTAATCATTACAGCCATTTCTTAAAAAAATGATGATCTGGTGGCTGCCCAAATCATCAAGCTTAACATTTTAACTTTAACATTAACAACTTTTATCCAAGGATAAACCATGGCAAACTCAGCACAAGCTCGTAAACGCGCTCGTCAAAATACTAAGCGTCGCCAACATCTAGCATCACAACGCTCAATGGTGCGTACTTTCATCAAGCGTGTCAACGCAGCCATCGAAGCAAAAGCATATGAATTAGCTACTGAAGCTTACAATAAAGCCGTACCAGTCATTGACCGTATGGCTGACAAAGGTGTGATTCATAAAAATAAAGCTGCTCGCCATAAGAGCCGTTTGAACGCCTCAATCAAAGCACTTAAAGACGCTTAATCTATCGTTGATGATATCTACAACATAGATAAAAAAAGACCTTATTTTAAGGTCTTTTTTTATTCTTTCATAATAAAAAGAGTCATAAAAGCTCATCAACAGAAATACGACCCTCTACCGTAAAAATCCGCTCATCACTTAATCTATACGCCACCAAACGACCACCCCATACACAACCACCATCTAGCGAGCGTACATCAGGGCTGGCAACTTTGGCTTGCAGAGCTGCCCAATGTCCAAATAAAATTCGGCGCTCCCTTGGGGTATCCCACAAAAACCAAGGGCGAAAGCCTATCGGCATTTTATCCAATAGACCCTCTTTAAAACTAAACTCCAGCTGACCTTCTTTATCACAAAGACGCATACGAGTCAAATAATTAGCAATCAAACGCAAGCGTTTGGCACCACCAATGTCATCATGCCATATGTTTGTTTTTTTAGCGTACAATTTTGGCAACAACCTATCAAGACTGGTCAAATCTGCACTCAAAGCAGCTTGCAACTCTTTGGCATATCTATTTGCCTCATCAATTGACCAATTTGGTGGAATGCCAGCATGAGTCAGCACCGTCTTATCATCAGGAAAAACAAGTAACGGCTGAGTACGCAACCAATTAAGTAACTCATCGCAGTCAGACGCACTAAAAATTGGTAAAGTTTTATCCTTGTGTTTGGGTGGCATGACACCACGCCACACAGCAATCAATGTAATGTCATGATTGCCAAGTACGGTGGTCAATGCTCCCTTATCAGACAATCGCTTAACCGTCCTTAGAGTCTGCAAAGAGTTCTCACCCCTTGCCACAATATCACCAGCAAGCCAAATTTTATCCTGATGCTCATCAAAATCAAGTACATCAAGCAGGCGTTCAAACGCCCCAAAACAACCTTGCAAATCACCGATCACATATTCATGACGATGGACTTTTTTTGTATTGTGAGTCATATTTACTTAATCATTTAAATGGTTTGCTTGCTGTTTTTGATTTACCAGATCTGATAAACGCACAAAATCTGCCACCGATAACGACTCTGGGCGAGCTTGCGAAGCAATGCCAATGCTGTCAAAATCACTCTCATTTAAAGTGGGTAGCAAGTTCACCATTTTAAAAATTGCTCGCAAAGTTTTGCGTCTATGATTGAAAGTCTCACGCACGATGGTGGCAAACAATGCCTCATTTTGAGCAGTGATTGGCTTATGCTGATAAGGCATCAGACGAAATACCGCCGAGGTTACTTTTGGTGGTGGGTTGAACGCACCTTTTGGCACAGTCAAAAGATACTCCGCCATACAATAATATTGCATAATGACAGACAAGCGACCATATTCCTTGCTGTTTGGCTCGGCAGTAATTCTATCAACCACTTCTTTTTGTAGCATGAAGTGCATATCGGTAATGACATCACCAAATTCAAGCAAACGAAACAAAATGGGCGTAGAAATATTATAAGGCAAATTGCCCACCACACGAAATGCACCCTTACCCACTGTTTCAGCAAGCTTGCGATAATCAATATGCATGGCATTATCATTAATGATGGTAAAATCAAGATGGCTATTGACACCAATATTGATTTTTAATTGACTTGCCAGATCACGGTCAAGCTCAATCACGGTCATGCCGTCTACTTCTGCCAAAAGTGGCTCGGTCAATGCACCAAGCCCTGGACCAATTTCTAGTAAATTATCCGTACGGGATAAACGAATAGAATCAACAATCTGCCGAATCACGCTCGTGTCGTGCAAAAAATTTTGACCAAAGCGTTTTTTGGGCGTATGACGGACTTCTTGGGGAGTTTTTGGAATATGTCGCATTAGATTTTAAATTTTAGTAAAATGATTTTAAGAAAAATCACTAATCATAGCATGATTTTGATGATTTTTCCATGTGTTTGACGCTTAGGATAATCAGCAAATCATTCATAAGTAAGATTGGTTAATCAATGGGTTAGATGGCTATATAAAATACTTGCACCAATCACAAATAGCACCAGACCACCGATAAACATGGCAATTTTGCCAAATCTAAGACCCAAACGATTGCCCAAATATAGCCCCAAAGTTGCCATGATGGTTGTAGCAACGCCAATTAATAGCGATGCCATATAAATATTAACTGCCAAAAATGCAAGAGATACACCCACCACCAAAGAATCAATACTTGTGGCAACAGCGGTGAGTATCATTAAAGCAAAATTATCTTTTGGATTCGTCTGATGCCCAACCTCATCATTTTGACTGTCTTGATTAACCATCGCCTCACGAATAAAGCGAATTGCCAAAAATAACAACAATACAAATGCAATCCAGTGGTCAATCTGCGATAACCAGCCTCGAGCTACCCCACCAAAAAACCAACCAATGATTGGTGCAATACCTTCAATAACCCCAAAGACAATGCCTGCCCTAAAAGCCTGAAAAAAACTTGTCTGTCTTTGTGTCGCCCCTTTGGCAATGGCACTGGCAAAGGCGTCCATGGACATACCAAAAGATAAGGCAAGTAAAGAAAATATAGTCATAATGTCATCAATTGAACATTTTTTGGTGGCGATTAAAAACAGATTGATATTAAAAATTATCTTTAAGCTGACGCAAAGTAGCAAATACCGATAATGGCGAGCTGTCTTTGATGGTACATTGTTTTTGAATGTTGTCAATCATACCTTGATGGTCAACCTGCAAAAAAACATTGATATTTCGTTCCTTATCAAGCGTAGTTGGTAAGGAAATCTGCCCCATGTCCAGTTTTTTTTGAGTTTGCTTAATGGCAAGCTGTATGCCATCTTTAACCGCATCAGCACAGATGGATAAACCAAATTTTAGATTATTCAGTGTGTATTCGTGTGCAGGATAAAACAGCGTATCGCTTGGCAACTGATTAAATCTTGATATACTCTCAAACAGCTCAGCAATTGTTCCTGTGAACACACGACCGCAACCGCCACTAAACAACGTATCACCACAAAATACATGACAAACCCCGCCGATATCGCACAAATAAGACAAATGCGTGTCGGTATGCCCTGGCGTGTGCCACACCTTAAAATCAAGCCCAAGCAAAGTAAACTCATCACCTTCTTTGACAAAAAAGCTAGTATCCACTCCATGCTCATGGTGAGCAAAAATTTGCATATTAGGATAAGCAGATTTTACAGCCGCCACACCGCCCACATGGTCATTGTGATGGTGCGTGATGAGCATGGCAATGGGCGTTAATTGATTGGTTTGTAGATAATCTAGCACAGGCCTGTCATCGCCTGCATCAACAATGATGGCCTGACCATCTTGGCTGATAATCCAAATATAGTTATCCTTAAAAACTTTAATCGCACAAATGGTTGGCATGGTTTGTCCCTTTGGTATCTTTATCATGGTGGACTGTTCATTAATGATGTATCCAATCTCAGTCAAAATTAGCCGTATCTTTGCTCGAATTCTTTCATAAAGACAACAAGTGATTGCACCTGTTCAAGTGTCACGGCATTATAGATACTGGCACGCATACCGCCTACTACACGATGGCCTTTAAGATTAAGCAGGCCTGCTTTTTTGCTTTCTTCTAAGAAAAGCTTGTCAAGATTTGTATCAGCAAGTTGAAATGGCACATTCATGATGGAGCGGTGCTTTGGATTCACTTTATTGCTATAAAAATCACTTTCATCAATCGCACGGTATAGCATATCCGCCTTGGCATGATTCAGCTTAGCAATGGCTTCTACACCACCATTTTCCAGTAGCCACTCAAACACAAGACCAGACAGATACCACGCATAAGTTGAGGGCGTGTTTAGCATACTGTCATTTTCAAACTGACTTTTATAGTTCATGATACTTGGACACCAAGCAGATGCTTGTTCTAGTAAGTCTTTACGCACGATAACCAAAGTCAGACCAGCAGGTCCGATATTTTTTTGAGCACCTGCATAAATCAAAGCAAAATCATCAACATTAATCGGCTCAGATAAAATACATGATGACAAATCTGCCACAATCGCAGAATCCACCTTTGGTGTGTCAAAAATTTGTACGCCATGAATGGTTTCATTTGGACAATAATGAAAATAAGACGCTTTATCTGACAACTGCCAAGTATCAACATTTGGCACATCGGTACCATCACCTTGGGCGACTAAGTTAATTTTACCCAAGCCCAATGTTTCATATCGCTTAGCCTCTTTGTAGGCTTTTTGCGACCATGTACCTGTGATTAGGTAGTCTGCCACACCGCCGTTTAGTAAGTTTAAAGGAATGGCAGAAAATTGCAATGCCGCCCCACCTTGCAAAAATAAAACCGCATAATCATCACTGATATTCATCAGCTTGCGTAAGTCCTGCTCGGCTTTGGTGGCAAGTTCAGTATAATCAGCACTACGATGGCTGATTTCCATCACAGATGCACCAGTACCACGCCAGTTTAATATTTCATCTTGTGCTTTTTGTAAAACAGCAGTCGGCATAGATGCAGGACCTGCACAAAAATTGGCTAAACGATTCATGATTACTTCCAGTTAATAGTTATGAGTCATCAAAATAAAAAGGCGGTGTCATTGTAGCAGATTTTTAATAAAATGGCGGAAAATCTGACAAAATTATCACAAATTTACAATTTGTACTCATGATATTTTTAGACTGTTTTGGTCATGTCATTTAAAAAATTCATCACGCTATTGCCCACAACATGCCCCATTGCAAGACACGCTGTCAAAAGATAACCGCCAGTCGGTGCTTCCCAATCAAGCATCTCGCCTGCAACAAAAACATGGGGATTGTTCTTAAATTGCAAACCATCACTCAAAGCAGATAGCTTGATCCCACCACCTGTGCTAATCGCTTCATCTATTGGTCGAAAACCATCAAATTTAATGGGCAATCTTTTAATAAAGCTCAGCATTTTATTTAAATCCGACCAGTCGGATTTTTGTGTACATTCTCTCATTAAAGCAATTTTTACAGGGTCCAGCCCTGCTTTTCTAAGAGCGTTATTTAAAGACTGCTTTTTGGTGCGATGACCAACCCTAGCAATCTCATTAAATGATTTATGAGGCAACAAGTCCAGCGTCAGGCTGATTTTACCGCACCGTATAATTTGATCTTGCATCGCACGATTAAGCTGATAAATCACTCCGCTTTCCATGCCATAATGACTGATGATAATATCGCCATATACAGACTCACCACCCACGCTCGCTTTTACTCTTTTTAATGGCTGTCCAAAGATGTGCTGTATGAAAGGCGACCAAGTGCGAATGATACCAACATTGCTGGCATAAAGCGGGGTCAATGCTTCGGCACAAAACCAATTTTGCCACAATCCATCTGAACCCAAACGAGCATACGAACCACCACCACACGCCAAGATGACGGCATCAAACTTTTGGGAAAATTCATCAATCACTTTGCCATACTTATCCAATCGCTCAAAACTCACCACATCATCGGCCACGCCCACACAGCGATGACGATAATAAAAGCTCACACCCTGCTTGGTCAAACGACTTAGCCACGCTCTTAAAAATTTAGAGGCTTTCATCTCTACAGGAAAAATTCGGCCACTAGAACCAACATAACTGTCAATACCAAGACAAGACAGCCACGCACAAATGTCCTTAGCATTGAAAGTGCGAACAAAATCACCTATGGCATGGGGTTGATAGCGAGTGATGAATAAGTCCAATGGTTCGCTATGAGAGATATTAAGACCAGTTTTTCCAGCCATGAGAATTTTTCGCCCTGCGGTAGGCATTTGCTCATAAACATAGACGGACACACCCTGCGTAGATAAAGTCTCTGCCGCCATCAATCCTGAGGCACCAGCCCCAATGATGGCAACACTTTTTTGGTGAGTTTTCATTGGTCAATACTTGATGCATCAAAACGAGTTTGGTAATAATTTGGTTTTAAAATAACCAACTCTTGACAAAGCTCGCCACGAGTCAAATACTTGATTTCAAAATGCGTGCGAGCCGATGCCTTATCAATCTCAAAACACTCATAAGGCAACAACCATACTTGATCAAGCAGCTGTTTTACTTCATCAATATACTCACCAATATTACTAGCAATTGTAATGGTCGCTCCCGCTTTCATGCGAGAAATGAGAAATTCAAAAAAAGGCATATTTAGCCAACGCTGATTTTTGTTGGCAGGCTCTGGATTTGGATAAAGAATAAAAACACCATCAAGTGAATTTGGGGCAATGTGATGAGCGGTGTAGGCAATTGCATCAGCATGAATGGCGGTTAGGTTGGTCAAGTTTTCGCTGGTGGCAAGTTTATGAAAAGCTTCAAATTTTTCACTTGTGCGTTCAATGGCAATCAAATGCTTATCAGCATTTGCCTTGGCAAACAATACGGCGTGCTTGCCTTTGCCTGCACCAATCTCCAAAAATAATGGAAGGTTGGTACTAACAGTTGGTACATTTTTTGGGGCAAATACCGCTTCTTTACGAAACTTACGCCCAAAATAATGCGACAACTCCTGCGATGGCAAATTCTCTTGTGCTTGTAAATGAACTTGGGATAAATCGGTCATGACGGCTCTTTTTGGTGAATGACATTTAGCGAATGATGGATGCCATTATAACAAATTCTTGACAAAATTTTTTAGTAAAATCACAACATTTGCTTTCTTAAAAATGACAAAAACCGCATGATGATTTATAATACTTTATCCATTTTAATATTTAGTTAATATTTAGCAATCATACAACAATCACTAAAAGACCAACAATCATGACTGACTTTATCATCGCTTACACCGATGGCGCCTGCAAAGGCAATGGCAAAGAAGGTGCTTGTGCTGGCGGATTTGGCACACACATCACCTACCCCAATGGCGATATTTTAAACATTTGGGGCGGAGAACCTGATACCACCAACAATCGCATGGAGCTGATGGGGGCAATCACCGCCCTAAAACGCACCCCCACCAATATGCCAATCCAAATTTGGACAGACTCAGGCTATGTCAAAGACGGCATCACCAAATGGATACACAGCTGGAAAAAAAACGGTTGGCGTAAAGCGGATAAAAAAGCTGTCTTAAATGTTGAATTGTGGCAACAGCTAGATACACTCACACAAAACCGATCGATTGATTGGCAATGGGTTAAAGGACACGCAGGACACGCAGGCAACGAAATGGCGGATAACCTTGCCAATCAAGGCGTATTAGGCTTTGGTGAGGAATTGATTAAAAACGAAAATAACAGCCCAGACAGTCGTGCAGATGACAATGATGATGCACCCAAATCAGCTTTGGCAGCATCTATGACAACAAATTTTACCATCAGCCCTGACAACAACCAAAATCCAAACTACGATGGCAACACTCGTCGTGCCAATCCTGATTTTTGGGCGATATTACCAGAGCCTGTTAATCGTGGCACAAAAAACCGCCAACTCATCATGGATACAGAAACTACAGGTTTTGATGACCAAGGTGGCGACCGCATCGTAGAGGTGGGTATCATTGAGATGGTGGGGCGACGCTTTACAGGCAATAAATTACATGTATATATCAATCCTGATAAAATCATGGATGATGAAGTTATCCGAGTGCATGGCATTTCAAATGAGTTTTTGACTGATAAGCCAAAATTTGCTGATGTTGCACAAGCAATCTATGATTTTATGATTGGTAGTGAAATTATCGCTCATAATGCGTCATTTGATATGCGTTTTTTGAATATGGAATTTAGCAAGGTGGGTTTGGGTGATTTTACCGAAAAGGTGCAGGTGACTGACTCACTTGCTATTGCCAAAGAACTCTACCCAGGTCAAAAAAACTCTTTGGACGCATTAGTTCGCCGTCTTAATGTTGGCAAACAAGATCGTACATTCCACGGAGCCTTGCTTGACTCTGAGATTTTGGCTGAAGTATATTTGGCCATGACAGGTGGTCAAATCGCCATGCACATGGAATATTCTGATGACCAGACTGGTGATACAGCCAGCGAAGCCAGCTTTGGCAATCTTTCAGATTTGGCAAATCTACTCAAAGCATCAGCAAGCGATGCAGATGCAGATCATGCTTGGCGTACACAGGTGCTATCATGAGCGTGTCATATTATGTGATTGATAAAGATGGCGTACTGTGCGATGAACATGGCACCCCTGCTGTCTTAACGGGCGAATTAAACGAGCATGGCATATCTCTTGAATTTAGTGAAATTCATGATGGTATTTTGGCAACATCTGCCTTTAGGCCAATTTTTGCCATTCATAAAGATTATGCCATTAGCATGGGGCTTATCCACTGCTATGGCGATAAATTTGACAGCACACAATTTACATCTTTGTCATTTTTAGCATATCGTCATGTGGTCAATTATTTAGACATAGACACAGCTCATGCCATCAGTCGTGCCATTTTACTCATACTTTGGCAAGCTGACCATCAGTTTTGTTCTCGTTGTGGCTCTCCCACCAAATCACATTATTCTGAACACGCCATGATGTGTGGTCGTTGCCATCATCGTGCCTACCCACGAATACAGCCCTGCGTGATCACTGCCATCACACGCATCAACCCTGACAATCAAAAACGCCAAATCCTACTCGCCTTACACCAACGCCATAAAGACATCGGCATGTATGGCTTGATAGCTGGCTTTGTTGAAGCGGGCGAATCCTTAGAACAATGCGTGCATCGTGAAGTTGCAGAGGAAGTCGGTTTAAAAATAGACAATATACGCTACATAAGCTCTCAACCTTGGCCTTACCCAAGTAATCTTATGATTGGCTTTATTGCTGATTATCAAAGCGGCGATGTGGTTTTGCAAGAAAGTGAATTGGCAGAGGCACGGTTTTTTGACACAGACAAACTGCCAATCATACCAAAAGTTGGCACCATTGCTCACGCACTCATTCAAAAAGTCGTCCAACTTGCATAATATTGCTTACATTTAATATAACAATAATAACCGCTAACATTTACCAGCCATGACCATCACCATCCGATTAGAAAACCTGCCTGTTTTATTCAGCCCTTTAAAGATAGATGCTCTGCCAGAGAATAAACGCATTGCCATCGCCAAAATTGATAAAATCCTACCACAAACTCAGTGCGGATTGTGCGGTCATCATGATGGTTGCCTGCCCTATGCGTATGGCGTTGTCATTAATGACGAAGCACCGAATTTGTGTGTACCAGGTGGTCAGGCTGTTACCGATCAAATCACAAGTATTTTAAATGCCACCCCAATGACTGCCACGCCTAGCAAATGGCATACCAATGATATCACCTCACGCCCTATTGAAGTCCGAGCGGTCATCAACGAAAGTGATTGTATTGGTTGCACCAAATGCATTCCTGCCTGCCCTGTTGATGCTATTATTGGTACTGCCAAACACATGCACAGCATCATCACCGAACTATGTACAGGTTGCGAACTGTGTCTAACCCCCTGCCCTGTGGACTGCATTGATTTGGTAGAATACCCAAGAATTTTAAGTGATGAGGAAAGAACCGATGAGCAAAACCACCTAAGAAAACGCTACCATCATCACCTAAATCGTGTTGAAACAAACATCAAACATGGCACCAAACCTGTTGTAAGCACAGTAGAATCTGCCATGGCAAATGTCATTACTACCAACGAGACCACTGTGATGAGCATTGATAAAAACACCGCCAAAAACACCATCGCCAATGCCAAACTTCGCACACAAATCAAAAAACTCAACAAACAATTATCCATTCGTGATAATGATGATTTACGCAAACAATTAGCACAATTGACCCAAAAGTTGCAAATTTTAGAATCAGACTCATAAAAAAACCTTACAATTTGTAAGGTTTTTTCACTAAAGCCGATGCAAAAATCATTCATTCACAAAAGCAATCTTTGACAACCCTGTGGTGCTGGCGACGGCAAGCACTTGTGCAACCATGTCATATTTACTTTCACGGTCAGCACGCAAATGCACTTGTGGATCAGCACCTTTGGCAACTTCATCAGCAAAGCGTTTTTCCAATTCCATCAAATCAATTTTTTCGCTGTCCCAATAGACATCACCTTTGTCATCGATACTAATTTGCAGTACTTCTGGTGGCTGCTCGTTGATGCTTGCGGTAGTTTTTGGCAAATCAAGTGGCACCGTTGGGTTTAGTACCGTTGCCGTTACCAAAAAAATAATCATCAATACCAACATGATATCAATAAGCGGAATGAGATTCATCTCATTCATACCACCATCTTCATTGTTACCCAATTCAAAAGCCATGATACCCCCTTCTTATTTATCGTGCGGTTTCAGCTAGGATTTGGTGGGCTGTATCATTAGCAACATGAATTGCACGCTTATTGGTACGAGTTGCGATATTATAAAACACCACCGCAGGAATCGCCACCGCCAAACCCAAGCCCGTCATGATCAGTGCTTCACCCACAGGGCCTGCGACCTGAGCAAGACCTGCTTGACCACTTTTGGCAATGCCATGTAAGGCATGAAAAATACCCCAGACCGTACCAAACAAGCCAATAAAAGGTGCGATAGAAGCTGTCGTACCCAAAACAGGCAGACCTTTCTCCATCTCATAGCGATAGCGTGCAATATTTTGCAATAATTTTTGCTCTACAACCATTTTCTTTTGACCAAAGTCCAAGCCATCAAGTTCTGTTGATGCACTCAATACAGACTGTCTTAGGTCATCGCCAATGCCACCTGCCAATTTGCACGACTGCACCACACGAATAATACCAACTACCCAAGAAACGACAGACAAAGCAAACAAAATAAAGAATAAGGTTTTGCTAACAGCGTCAGTATGACTCCAATAAAATGCAAAGTCCATAAAACTTCCTCACAAAAAATAAAAACTTTTAATAAGACAACTTAATTAATTAACTGTAAAACTCATTGGCAAACTTGCTCTACCACGGATAGGATTTCCTTGCTCATCTTTAAATGGATGAAATGATGCTCTTTTTAAAGCCAATTCAATTTGTCTATCCACAGCACGACCAAGTTTCGTAGATACACCCGTTGCACTGATGATACGCCCTTTTTCATCAATCACCAATTGCACCGTAAACTCAACAGTTTTTACTCGATCAGAGCCTGCATCAATATTTGAAAAATTCGGTTTTTTCTTCCAACTGGCATTCGCTTTGGTGGCACTGATGGTCATTTCGCCCACAGCATTAGTAGTGCTGCGATCCTCACTGCTTTTTTTGTTACTGTTGTTTGCAGCAGCTTGCGCCTCTGCTTGCGCCTTTGCAATGGCATCAGCCTGTGCTTTGGCTCGTGCTTCTGCCTCTGCCTTTAGACGCATCGCCTCAGCATGAGCCCTCTCACGCTCCTGTCTTTGTGCTTCAGCCTGTTGTTGCGCCTCCCATTTTGCTTGAGCCTCATCATGTTGCTTGGCAGCCAATATCTCATCTGGGCGATTGATATTTTTCTCAGGTACTTTTGGTGGTTCCTTTTTGGGCTCAACCTTAGGCTTGGGTTCAACTTTGGGTTCAATTTTAGGCACAACCTTGGGTTCTGCTTGTTTTTGCTTGATAGGCTCTGGAGGTGGTTCGGGTTTTTTTTCGACTTTTGGCTCTTCTTTAAGCTCGGTAGCTTCTGACGAAGCAACGCTCTCGATGATATCCACTTTGATGGGCGATGTGATTTTAAGCGGTTTTAACTTTGGCGTCTGCATATTTGCCAAACCAAAATACACCAACCCATGCAACACCATCGCCACACCAACGGCTATGGCTTTTACACCATTATTTGAAGTAAAATTCATATTATTCATGGTTATAATTGCCTGTACACATATACTACTGCGTGATAATCCATAATACAAACGATAATAATTATTAATGTCATATTATCTTAGATTTTACAGAAAATATCAAGCTAATTTTTCAATAATTTTACATATAGCAACGAACCATTATAACATAATGGTAATAGTTTATAAATTTAAGCTCATCATAAAAAAATAGGATTTAGCATGTACCAAATCCTATTTTTAATCACATCAATTTTACTTGCATCATCTTATAACGCACTCACCACCAACTCCCCCATTTGCTCACACCCCACAAGCGTTGTGCCGTCTTCATAAATATCTTTGGTGCGATAGCCGTCCGCCAATACCGCTTGCACGGCGTTTTCCACTTGCTTGGCACGCATTTCATCATTTAAGCTATACCGAAGCATCATCGCAAGCGATAAAATGGTCGCCAGTGGATTGGCTTTGTCTGCCCCTGCAATGTCAGGTGCAGAGCCGTGGCTTGGCTCATAAAGCCCTTTGCCATTTTCATCAAGGCTTGCCGATGGGAGCATACCAATAGAGCCTGTTAGTATAGACGCTTGGTCGGACAAAATATCACCAAAGATATTGCCTGTGGCGATAACATCAAACTGCTTGGGGTTTTTGATAAGTTGCATCGCACAATTATCCACATACATATGCGACAACGCCACATCTGGATACTCTTTGGCAACTTCATTAAAAATCTGTTTCCATAATTCGGTCGTTTCTAACACATTGGCTTTATCCACACTACACAGTTTTTTGTTTCGCTTTTGGGCAGATTCAAAGGCAACTTTGGCAATACGGCGAATTTCGTTCTCGCTATATCGCATCGTATTAAAGCCCTCTCGCTCGCCATTATCAAGGGTAACAATGCCTCGTGGCTCGCCAAAATAAATATCGCCTGTCAGCTCTCGCACAATCAACATATCAAGCCCTGCGACCACTTCGCTTTTTAAAGTAGAAGCGTTCGCCAATTCTTCGTATAAAATGGCAGGGCGTAAATTGGCAAATAAATTTAAGTCTTTACGAATTGCCAAAAGCCCCCGTTCTGGGCGTAATGCTCTCTCCAAATTATCATATTGTGGCGAACCGACTGCTCCCAACAGCACGGCATCGGCTTTTTGCACGATTTTTTGGGTCTCATTGGGATAAGGAGAGCCATAAGCGTCATAGGCTTCTCCGCCCAATTTGGCATATTCATAACTTGCCTGTAAACCATTTTGAATAAGTTTATCCAATACTTTAACGGCTTGGGCAACAATTTCAGGGCCGATACCGTCGCCTTTTAGGATTGCGATGTGTTTCATAAAGATTTCCTTAATCAATTCAACCAAAAGTTATTGCGTATTGCAAATTAGGATTTTCTCTTTTAAATTGCTCAAAGGCTGTCCGATACCATTTTGGGTCATTGGCAGGTAAATCGTAATCTTCATAAACTGCCACACCAAAAAATTCACCATCTAGCCAAGGCTCAATTCCCCAAATGTTAATATTTTTCTGTTCTGCACGATTGAGTACGATTTCAAAATCAGTTTGGCAGACATAAAAAATATCTGGGGCATCAAACCCTATATTTAAATTGGTTAAGCCATTAAATAAATAGTTTGCAATACTCATATCAAGCATTCAATTCTTTAAACACCCAAGGTCTATCCACTTTGGCTTTTTCTTCAAAGGCTTTAATGTCATCGCTATTTTGCAAAGTTAGTCCAATATCATCAAGTCCATTTAACAAACAATGCTTACGAAATGCATCCACTTCAAAGGCGTATTCTTTGCCAGTTGGGCTAATCACTTTTTGATTTGCCAAATCTACGGTTAATTGATAACCGACAGTATCAAAACATTCTTTAAAAAGTTCATCAACTTCACTTTCAGACAAAATCACAGGAAGCATACCGTTTTTAAAGCAGTTGTTATAAAAAATATCGGCAAAACTTGGGGCGATAATCGTGCGAAAGCCAAATTCATTCAATGCCCAAGGGGCGTGTTCACGGCTAGAACCACAGCCAAAATTGGTGCGTGCCAAAAGAATGCTTGCACCAATATAACGCGCTTGATTTAGCACAAAATCAGGATTTTTGGGGCGTGCATTGATGTCTTGCCCCAAATAGCCTTCGTCCAAATATCGCAGTTCATCAAACAAATTATCGCCAAAGCCTGTGCGTTTGATGGATTTTAAAAACTGCTTGGGAATAATCAAATCGGTGTCCACATTGGCACGGTCTAGTGGGGCAACAATGCCAATTTCGGTGGTGTATTTTTTCATAATTTTTGCCTTATTAGAGTTCAAAAGGGTTTAATATGCGAATGCCTTGAATGATTTGCCCGTGCGTTAAATCCTCAGAATACATTATTTTGCAATCGGCTCTATATCCAGCGACAATCATTAAAGCGTCCCACAATCTTAATTTATGATGAATGCTTACCTTAATACCTTGTTCAATGAGCGAAACATCGGTCAATACAATGGGCAATTTACTCAAATTAGCAACCGTATTTTGCATTTGGACTGGGTCTAATTTAAGTTTATAGGTGGTAACATTATAAAACTCTTGCAAAACTTGGGTAGAAATCACAAGATTTTGATTGATTTGCAAATTTGTGATTAAATCCAAAGCCATTTGGCGTTTTTCTGGAAACCGCCCATCAACCGTATAAACCAAAATGTTGGTATCAATAAAGGCTTTATCGCTCATACTTTATCGCTCATAGATATCATCTCGTGTCCAACCACGCTCATTTTGTGGTAAATGCGTGGCAATATTTTGCGATGCCTTTTCGGTCATTGCCAAAAAATTGGTAATCCAATTTTTATCGGTTTTATCTTCACTCACCGCCAAATAATCCAAAGACGAATATTCATCAATATCTTTTTGTAATATCACATCATTGGAAAAACTTTGAATGTCTTGGGAATTTTTTTTATCTTCCAAAGAACCCAATAAACCGTCTTGATTATTTGCATTTAATGGCTGTAATGGATTATTAACCGAATGAATGATTTTTTCAACCAATACCATTTTATCGGCATTGTTTAAATGCTGTATCATTTGATAATAATGCTCCACAATTTCAATAGGCATTTTATGCTCCCATTTACCAACTATAATAAGCCGTCAAACTTGCTGTTGCCAATACTTTGCCATTTAAATTAAATCCCAAAACCGCAGGGCTAATGTTATTGCCCAAATCCAATTTTTGATTTAGGGCATACAGCGTAAAAATATAGCGGTGCGGTTTATCGCCTTTTGGGGGAAATGCCCCAATAAAACCGTCCAGTCCTGCATCATTTTTTAGCTCAATAATACCATTGCCAAAATCATTGGATTTGTTTTTGGGCATTTCATTAAAATGACTAGGAATATTCAACACATTCCAATGCCAAAAGCCCGAGCCTGTTGGGGCGTCTGGGTCATACATCGTAATCACAAAACTTTGGGTGTCTTTTGGGGCGTTTTGCCATTTCAGATTGGGGCTGATATTACCCCCAGTATAACCCCAAATATTGGCGACATAGTCATTGGACAGCGTGCTACCTTCGTTAATATCATCACAAGTTAGCACCATATCGCCTTGTGGCTGGGTGGGATTGCGTACATCTAGGTAGGTGTTTTGGGTTAAGTCGGTCATCGTATTTTCCTTTAAACAATCAATAAAAAATCAACCAAATTTATCGCTCATACACTTTAACACATAATTTTGATAATCATCAAGCGTGTTAAATAAAATTTTGACAAGTTCACTATAAGTCATCATTTGTATTCGGTGCATTCAATGTCTTTGACTTCACAAAACATGGCATCGTTTTTGGCAAGGCATTGTTTTTGGGTATCCAAAATCGCTTTGCCACGGCTTGTGTTTTCGGCTTTAAAAGTATCTATAAACGGCTTAATTTGACACACATAAATCGGTGCATTCTCTTTAATACGACCGTCAATAATCACCGCTTGGGAGCTTGGTGTTTGTATGACAATCGGTACAGCCTTGCCAGTGGTATCTGTAACAACACAAGCACTCAAAAGACTTAACATCGGTAGTACTAATAATAATTTTTTCATAAAAGCTCCAAATGTTAAATTAGATTATTATTTAGTCATCATTCTACAATAACTGGAATATTAAACTTATCAAAAGCGTCAATCAAATTTTGAATTTTCTGTTCGTCATTATGAACCAATAAAAAATAAGCATTATCTTGCAAACCCAATTCCACAAAACGCAAATTGTGCGGTGCTAATTTCTTACTAAAGTAATTCAAGACATATTGACGATTTGAATCATAATTGTCATAAAAATCCATTTCATCAAATTCATCTTCATCGCCAACAGCTTCTTCATAATCATCAAACATATCGTCGGTATCAATGGTTAATTGATGTTTTTTAATAATAAAAAACTTATCAAAATCTATATAAGGCTCTGTCCATTCCATATATTCCATAAATTGACCATCAGCAAAACGTGCATAGCCATTATCCGCATCCCACCCCAAAAGTGGAAATAATACATCATAAAGCAATGAACTATCATTGCTATTATATTGAATTTTATCCAACAGGCTATCTGGTACTTCTGCACATTCTGCTAAAGTATTTTTTAAAATGTCTAAATTTTTCATAAAAGCTCCAAATTTAATTTAAGCATAAGTTTTTTGTTAAGATTTCATTTTCTATTTCCAAATAAGTTTTAACTTTGCCATTTTTTAAATAATTACTTGCAAAATATTCCCAGTCGTGTAAATAAACCACTCGTTTTTGTCGCTACCAATACCGATTGTTGAACCGTAAAACCATTGATTAAATTCGTCAGCACAGGGCAAATTTTGTGTGTCATCATACAATACGCCAATTAAATCATTTTCGTATTCTACAATATTTAAATCAAAATAAGTTTTTTTACCTGTTTTCATTATTTTATAAATAAGACAACCCATCTTACCACAGATTGCCTTATTTTTCACGCTTACACCACCGACCGCACATCCACAAAATGCCCCGCTATCGCTGCCGCTGCCGCCATTGCAGGGCTTACAAGGTGCGTGCGACCGCCATTGCCTTGACGACCTTCAAAATTGCGGTTTGATGTACTGGCACAATGCTCGCCTGCTTGCAGTTTGTCGGCGTTCATTGCAAGGCACATAGAACAGCCCGGCTGCCGCCACTCAAACCCTGCGTCCACAAAAATCTTGTCCAAGCCCTCTTTTTCGGCTTGTTTTTTGACAAGACCCGAACCTGCCACAATCATCGCTTGCTTGATGGTGGGTGCGACTTTTTTGCCCTTGACAATTTTGGCAACTTCTTGCAAATCTTCAATGCGTGAATTGGTACACGAGCCAATAAACACACGGTCAAGGCGAATGTCCGACAGCGACTGACCTGCCGTCAAGCCCATATATTGATACGCTCGCTCATAGGCATTTTTTTGCACTTCGTCTGTCGCATCATCAAGCGTTGGCACGGTTTTGGAGACTGGCACGACCATTTCAGGCGATGTTCCCCACGAGATTTGCGGTTCAATCTCATCGCCATTTAGCACCACAATTTCATCAAAATACGCATCATCATCTGAATGCAAAGTATTCCAATAATTGACCGCCTTGTCCCAAGTCTCGCCTGTTGGGGCGTAAGGGCGACCTTTGACATAGTCTATGGTCTTGTCGTCCACCGCCACAAGCCCCACCCTTGCCCCTGCTTCAATTGCCATATTGCACACGGTCATACGCCCCTCTACCGACATATCACGAAACACTTGTCCACCAAATTCAATAGCATAACCTGTTCCGCCTGCCGTGCCAATTTTGCCAATAATCGCCAAAATCACATCTTTTGGGGTAACGCCAGCCCCCAATTTACCGTCCACACGAATGAGCATATTTTTCATTTTTTTGGCAATCAAGCATTGGGTGGCAAGCACGTGTTCCACTTCACTGGTGCCAATGCCGTGTGCCAAACAGCCCAAAGCACCGTGGGTGGCGGTATGACTGTCGCCACACACCACCGTCATACCAGGCAAGGTCAGCCCCTGTTCTGGCCCGACCACGTGGACGATGCCTTGGCGTTCGTCATTGATGCCAAATTGCACAATATCAAAGGCATTGCAATTATCATCAAGCGTTTTGACTTGAATGCGTGAAGTGTCATCCACAATCCCTGCGATGCCCTGTTCACGCTCAAAGGTAGAAGTGGGCACATTGTGGTCAGGCGTTGCGATGTTGGCGGAGTGTCGCCAAGGCGTGCGATTTGCCAAAGCCAAGCCCTCAAAGGCTTGTGGACTGGTAACTTCGTGCAACAATTGGCGGTCAATATAAATGAGTGCCGAGCCGTCATCACGCTGTTTGACCAAATGGTCGTCCCAAAGTTTGTCGTATAAGGTTTTGCCTGCCATTATTGTCTCCAAAAATGTGTGGGTATTTGTAAGTTTAAATAATTATAGCACATTTCAAAAATAAATCTAATTTATGATTTTTATAATTTTGATAACTTTTTGGAAAGTTTAAAATATCTTGCACCATAATGACTTGAATAAAGCGAGTAAAAAAAATATAAAAATTTTTATTTATTTACAAACTTTTTTTTATTAAAATAGATGGCAATCTGACCCATGGAAAATCATCATGAATACCGTCAATTTAACTACTTTTGCCACTGTGATGCAAACAGGAAGTATTTCTAGTGCCGCTGAGAAACTATTCATCACACAGCCTGCGGTAAGCAAACGCATTAAAAACTTAGAGAGCGAATTTGGCGTAACCCTCTTTGATACAATAGGTCGTGGTATCATTGCCACGCCTGCGGCACACGAACTTTTACCTTATGCCAAAAAATGGCTTGATGATTATGAATTATGTCGCAGCAGCTTGCAACACTCCAAAGAAACCGCAAGTGGCAAACTTGTGATTGGCACAAGCCACCACATCGGCCTGCACCATCTTGCCCCTGTATTAAAACGCTTCATTCAGACCTATCCTGCTGTACAATTAGAAGTGCAATTTATGGACTCTGAAGAAGCTCACAAAGCAGTGCTTGATGGCGAGGTTAGTGTGGCATTTCTAACATTACCACCCAACTTTGATTTAAGATTGAATTATCATACATTATGGTCAGACCCCTTGTATTTTGTTACAGGCACGCTCAGCCCTCTTGCACAAAAAAGCGGGGTTACTTTATTTCAACTGGCTCATCACCCTGCTATTTTACCTGCAGCCAATACCTTTACCAGCCAGATTACCTTGGCGGAGTTCAATCGTCATAATCTACGCCCTTATGCCACCATGACCACCAATCCACTTGAATCCATTCGTATGCTCGTTTCTATCGGGCTTGGCTGGTCGGTGCTACCCGAAACACTCATCAATCAGGACTTGGTGAAAGTAGACATGGTAGAAAATTTTGAACTACAACGACATTTAGGCGTGGTCATCAATCCAAATTTAACTCGTTCAGCCAGCACACAAGCTCTAATGGAAATGCTTTCCATCGCCAAATAGCATCAATTTAAGATGATTTTTTAGGATTATTTTAGGTTTTTATTTTGCGAAATTTTTTCGTTAGCATTTGGCATAATGATAATTAAGCCATTTTTTATATTAAAATCCAGATAATTGTCTTAATGATGCCTTTAATAAACTTGAAGTATCCATATTATCCAAGTCAAGTTTTGCCTGCTTGATGGCATTTTGTGCTTCTTTTTCTTTATAACCCAGACCAATCAAGGCACTTTCCACCTCGGCGATGATGTGCATTTGATTGGTCTGATGCACATTTTCATCAAAAAATTCACCTTGACCAGTAAAATTATTTGTTACACCCTCAAAATCCAACAGTCTGCCTTTTAGCTCAATAATCAGTCTTTGGGCGGTTTTTTTACCAATCCCCGGAATACGCACAAGTGCTGAGTCATCTCCTTGCTCAACCGTATGTTTTAGCTCGGCCGCAGACAAAGATGATAATATGGCAAGTGCCATTTTAGCCCCCACACCATTGATTTTTATGAGCTTTCTAAATAAATCTCTTTCTTGTTTATCAATAAAACCATACAAAAGCTGTGCATCTTCTCGAACCAATAAATGTGTATAAACACCAACCTCGCCCCCAAGCGTCAACTGACAAAACGATGGAACTGGTAATTCAATCTCATAACCAATGCCATTTGGTGTCATGATGCACGCCAATGGTGCATTCAAATAGTGAACCAAACCTTTAATAAACCCTATCATAATTACCCCACACCATCAATTTGCAATATCTTTAGATATAACATCTGTCAAATTTTAACTTCTATAAAAAAAGGCGTAATCAATTTTACGCCTTCATGCCTCAATACACCATAAATTATTGGTAGTATTCTACCATTTTTTCTAGCGAAATTGGACGAATCTTGCTGGCGTTACCTGCCGCACCAAAAGCCTCATAACGAGCTTCGCAAATCTCTTGCATGGCTTGAATGCTTGCCTGCAAATATTTGCGAGGATCAAATTCGGCTGGATGGTCGTTTAAGAATTTACGAATAGCACCCGTACTTGCCAAACGCAGGTCGGTGTCAATATTGATTTTACGCACACCGTGTTTGATTGCATCAACAAGCTGTTCTACTGGCACGCCGTAAGTTTCGCCAATACTACCGCCATTATCATTGATGATTTGTAGCCATTCTTGTGGCACGCTTGATGAGCCGTGCATGACAAGGTGCGTATTTGGCAGAGCTTCGTGAATTTCTTTGATACGGTCAATTGCCAGAATGTCACCTGTCGGTGGACGGGTGAATTTGTACGCTCCGTGGCTTGTACCCACAGCGATTGCCAGTGCGTCCACGCCTGTGTCAGCGACAAATTGACGAGCTTCATCAACCGAAGTTAGAAGCTGTGAATGGTCAAGCACACCTGTTGCACCCACACCATCTTCTTCACCTGCCATACCAGTTTCTAAACTGCCCAAACAGCCAATTTCACCCTCCACAGACACGCCACAAGCGTGTGCCAACTTCACAACCTCACGAGTAACCGCCACATTATAATCATAATCGGCAGGGGTTTTGCCGTCTTGTTTTAAAGAGCCGTCCATCATCACTGAGCTAAATCCAAGTTGGATAGAACGCTGACATACCGCAGGGCTTGTACCGTGGTCTTGGTGCATCACCACAGGAATGTGCGGCCACTCTTCAATCGCCGATAAAATCAAATGACGCAAAAAAGGTGCACCCGCATACTTACGAGCACCTGCCGATGCTTGCACAATGACGGGAGAATCTGTCCTATCAGCCGCCATCATGATGGCACGCATTTGCTCTAAGTTATTGACATTAAACGCAGGTAAACCGTAAGCGTGCTCGCCTGCATGGTCTAGTAATTGGCGTAAGGATACAAGTGCCATTGTCGCTCCTAAAAATCAGTGGTGGAATGGTAGTATTTTTGCCATTATAGCAAAAATACTAAAATTTATCAGCAAGTTTCATAAAATTCTTACACAAAGTTCTGCAAAAAAAAAATCGTGGACATAAAATATCCATCAAAAAAAGCCCAACCATCGCAGTTGGACTTTTTTGTATTTTTATCATTGAAGTGAAGTTGGGTCAAGGGGCAAAAAAATAAAAATTAATACTTTTGCTCTTCTGGTACTTTATCTTCTGCACCATTTGGATTGACCACAGCATCTGCTCTTGCACCCACTTCTTTGACAACCTCAGAGGTCTTATCAGCTGCCAGCTGTACACCATTTTTAGTAGCCTCAGTAGCATTTTGGGCAGCAAGCTCGGCTTCTTTAGCAACCTCAGCAGTACCGACGGCAACATCTGTTTTAGCAGTTTCCACGGCCTCACTGGTTTTTTCTTTGGTTTGCTGACTACACGCTGTTAGAACAACAAGACCTAAAGCAACGGTAGCGATAAATAGCTTTTTCATAATTCATTTCTCAGCTGTCTTAATTTATATTTTACCTAATACACAATCAGCGTGGACAATCAGCACCAACAATAAGTGAATTATTTTGATGGATGACGCTAACCTACTTCAATCCGCCAAACAAACTGACCAACCGATTAAAGTGTACTCATGTTCATTTTGGCATTAGTTTAGCCTTGTCAATAAAAATTTACAAGTCCCACTTTAAAAAATACAACAAAATTTAACAAAAAATCCAACCCATCAACCATTTGATTCCTCAAGTGCTTTAATGGCTGGCAAAGCCTTGCCTTCAACAAATTCCAAAAATGCCCCACCACCTGTTGATAGATAGCTGACATTATCTGCCACACCATATTTATCAATGGCTGCCAAAGTATCTCCGCCACCTGCAATACTAAACCCCTCACTATCTTTGACTGCAAGTGATAAGATTTTTGTACCCTCACCAAACTTATCCACCTCAAACACGCCAACAGGACCGTTCCAAAGAATGGTTTTGGCACTCTTGATGGCATTGGCAATTTCATGAGCACTACTTGGGGCGATATCTAAAATCATTTCATCATCAGCAATGGTACCGACTGACTTGATAATAGGATCAGCAATTTCAAGCGAACCTAAAAAATCATCAAAATTAATTTGTGATTTCTTGGCAACAACAACCTCGCTAGGCAATAAAATTTTTGTTTTTTGCATGATTGTTTTGGCAGTGTCCACCAGATTGCTCTCATACAATGAAGCCCCTACATTCACGCCAGTTGCTGCAAGGAATGTATTGGCAATGCCACCACCAACAACGATGCTGTCGCAAATATCAGCAAGGCTTAACAATACATCAAGTTTTGTTGAGACCTTTGAACCACCCACGATAGCAATTACAGGTGCTTTTGGATTGTCAAGTGCACGAGATAAGGCAGACAGTTCATCAGCAAGTAAATTACCTGCACACACAGGTTTGCCCTCAATGGCAGCTGCACGAATCACACCTTCGGTTGATGCTTGGGCACGGTGAGCTGTGCCAAATGCGTCCATTACAAACACATCGCATAATTGAGCGTACAGCTTGGACAACTCTTCGCTATTCTTTTTTTCTCCAACATTAAACCGTACATTTTCAAGCAAAGTAATCTCGCTAATCTTGGCGTTCACCCCATTTTTAAGATAATCTTTTGAAAAATTAACAGGGCATTGCAATGCCTTTGCCAAATAATCTGCCACGGGTGCAAGTGAATATTTGTCTTCTGGCTCACCCTCAACTGGACGACCCAAATGCGAGCAGACAATCACTGCTGCACCTTGTCCTAGGGCATCTTTTAGTGTCGGCAAAGCGGCTTGCAAACGCGCATCACTAATCACCACCCCATCTTTAATAGGTACATTCAAATCTTCTCGAATTAAGACACGCTTACCCGATAAATCCACATCTTTCATTGTTAAAATTGTCATGTTTACCCCTGCTAGGTTTAATTGAAATCAGAAAAAATCAGAAATAAGGTTTAAAAGTGACATTTATTATAAACAAAATGGCATCGTTAGGCAATAACACGCATCAATTGTTCAAAATTAGCCAGAATTGCCCAGACGGCCTAGACCATCAAGCGTCAAAATTAAGTAAAAAGATTTTTGTTTATTAAACATAAACTTCATTTTAGTTAGGCTGGTTAGCCAAAATTATCTTAATTAATCCATCTCAGTCGTTATTTTTTGTAAACATACAGAGTAAATACATTGTCTTACCATACCCCATGATGGCAATTTTTTTATAAATATATTATACTAAGCGTCCATTTTTAATTAATAGGTGCTTAATGCGAAATTATATCGGTGCTTTTTTATTGACGATGATTGCACTACAAACCGCCCAAGCAAACACCACGACCGCATCCTTTTATGCAGATAAGTTTAATGGTCGTAAAACAGCAAGTGGCGAGGTTTTTAGCAATCAAGGCATGACTTGTGCATCTAATAACTACGCCCTAAACACTCATGTTGAAGTGACCAACATCAAGACAGGTGAATCCATTATCTGCAAGGTTAATGATAGAATTGGCAAAGCAGGTCGTATTGATTTGAGCAAAAAAGCATTTTCTCAACTCGCCCCTCTTTCACAAGGCTTGGCAAAAGTAAGCATTCAACCTGTTGGCAAAAACGCCATAGAAGAAAAAATCAGCCTAGCTTATAACGAGCAATAATCTATTTATTTTGCATTTTACTTAACATATAAAAAAAGCTCCAACTTAATATATTTTGGAGCTTTTTTGGTTTTTTGTTAGTCATTGTGGGTTTTGTATTTTATTTAAAAGTAAGGACTTTGGACATTAAAAGCACCAGAGATTAAACCATCATCACTCAATCTTTGATTGATGTTATCAGTGTATTCAACCATTAAGCCCATTTTTTTAGCTATATCATCAACATTTGCCCTATGTTTTGGGCTGTCGTAACCGTCAAATATAATCTCAAAACTACTACGGCAATTGAAATAATGTGATTTATTTTATGACATCAAAAAAGCACTTTTTCTCAAACCGATTAAAATTGACAGTCCCAGTAAATGAAAAATGTCTGAAATACAAAAGCGGAGAGAAGCTACCGTAGTTAAAAAAAGCAACCTCAAAAATTTTCAAGGTTGTCTTTTTTTGGTAGTACACTTAGTAATATATTTAATTTGATAGGTATCAGATAAATTATCTAATAAAATCAATAAATTAATCCTTACACACTCATCTTCCAGTCAAAGGGCATTTCATGATGACCACGCAATACCATCATCAAAGTTTGCTGCATATGTTGTAGCACCTCGGCGGTATAAGGAATGGCAGGCGTACCCCATACAGGATTGGGCCATTTTGAATCATTTTGGTAGCGGACAATATGATGAAAATGAAGCTGTGATACTTGGTTACCTAGTGCAGCAACATTCATTTTATCTGCACCAAAGATTTTTGCCATCTGGCTAGAAACCCAACTAGACTCTCTTAAAAATTGTACTTGATCAGCGGGGCTTAGTTCATAAATTTCCTTGATACCCGATACTCGTGGCACAAGAATAAGCCAAGGAAACTGACAATCATTCATCAAACGCACGGTAGATAATGGAAAATCACCCACTAAAAAAGTATCTTTTGCCAAAACTGGATGTAATTGAAACATTGCTATTCTCTTTTTGATATTATTAAAATGTGATTATTTGGTCTTAATAAAAATGCTTTTATTGTAGCATAAAATCCATGAGTTGTTGAACATTTCTCATGCTTTTGGCGATAAATCCACCGTTGAATTTTGAACAAGGCTCTGCTCAAAATATTTGAGCAACTCAAATACCGCATCCACTCGTTCTGCAACTTCTTTTTCACTCTTAAAAGTGTATTTTAGCTCAGTTGCTCCATTCATGCGATACCCCTCTTGGCTTTGCAATAGCTTGATAATCGCCAAACCATCAATGGGCGTATCGGCTTTAAAGTCTAGACTCAACGAACTGGCACTAACATCAATCCTGCCGATACCAAGTAGCATGCTTTGCACTCTCACTTTATGCACAAGAAAAAGATTGGCAAGTGCAACAGGCATACTACCAAAGCGGTCTATCATTTCACTTTTTAGGTCATTTAATTCATCCATACTCTCACAATTTGCAATGCGTTTATAAAATAACAACCGTTCATGAACATCTGCCAAATAATCACTTGGAATAAGAGCACTTGCATGAATGTTGATATCACTGACCAAATCAAGGGGCGTTTCCAAACTTGGTGTTTTTCCCTGTTTTATTGCCTTAGTTGCGCGTTCAAGCATATCCATATACAACCCAAAACCAATGGTTTGCATATTACCCGACTGCTCTTTACCCAAAATCTCACCTGCACCACGAATTTCTAAATCCTCACTTGCAAGCATGAATCCTGCACCCAAGGTGTTGGCTCTACTGATGGCATCAAGGCGTTTTTTGGCATCGGTTGTTAGCCCTTTGATGGATGGAACAAATAGGTAACAGTAAGCCTGATGGTGCGAACGCCCCACCCGACCACGCAACTGATGCAGTTGAGCCAGACCAAATTTATCGGCACGATCAATGATGATCGTATTGGCGTTTGGCACATCAATGCCTGTTTCAATGATGGTACTTGCTACCAAGACATTGGTTTTTTTGTGATAAAAGTCATTCATCACAGCATACAGCTCTTTTTCATTCATTTGCCCATGTGCTACACCCACACGCACCTCGGCAATAAGTTCCGATATTTTTTGAGCAACCGAATTGATGCTTGCGACATCATTATGCAGATAATACACCTGTCCACCACGCAAAATTTCTCTTAAAATCGCATCTTTGGTTGTTTGCTCACTCTTTTGAGCAACAAAAGTCTTGATGGCAAGGCGGCGAGCAGGTGGCGTAGCAATGACAGAAATGTCCTGCATTCCAGAAAGTGCCATGTTCAGTGTGCGTGGAATGGGCGTAGCCGTCATGGTGAGTGTGTCAACATCAGCTTGCATGGCTTTGATTTTTTCTTTATGACGCACCCCAAAACGATGCTCCTCATCAATAATCATTAGACCCAGCTTTTTAAATTTCACATCATTTTGTAGCAGTCTGTGCGTACCAATGATGATGTCCACTTTACCATCTGCCAAATCAGCCAATATCTCATCTTGTGCTTTTTTGCCAACAAATCTAGACAAGCTTTCAATGCTAATTGGCCAATCGGCAAATCTGTCCTTAAAGCTGTCTTCGTGCTGTCCTGCCAGCAATGTTGTTGGTACAAGTACCGCCACCTGATAGCCTGCCTGAACAGCAATGAAAGCAGCTCGCATGGCAACTTCGGTTTTACCAAAACCAACATCACCGCATATAAGCCTATCCATAGGCTTAGACTGCTTCATGTCAAACATCACCGCATCAATGGCGGCTTTTTGGTCGAGCGTCTCTTCATAGTCAAAACCACTGGCAAACAGTTCATATGCCGCCACATCAATATCAAAACCAATACCCTCTTTGGCATTGCGTCTTGCCTGCACATTCAGTAGTTCTGCCGCCACATCATAAATGTCAGTCAAAGTTTTTTGACGGGCTCTATCCCATTTTCCAGAGCCAATTTTTGATAATTGTACCGCTTCTGAGTCTGTACCGCTATATCGCCCAATCAAAGCAAGATTGGTAATTGGCACATAGACATTAGCATCATCAGCATATTTAATATGAATAAATTCTTGCTCACCATCACCCACATCTAACACCACCAACCCCACATAACGCCCTATGCCATAGGACAAATGCACCACAAGCGAGCCTTCGGTCATCTCGCTGACAGATTTGACCAAAAAGGCTTGGGATAAGGCATTTTGACGCTTTTTTCGGCTTTGAATGGGCTGTCTGCCAAAGATTTGTGCCTCGCTAATCACACAAAATCCACCCTCACCCATCAGCCATAATCCACGCTCAATCGGTGCTACCGTCAAGGCGATTTTGTCAGTTTTATCAGCAAAATCAGACAAGTTATCCACAAATTCAGCAAAATCTGCCACTTGCTGACAAACCAATTTGCCTTTTAACAACTCCAAGATAATCTCACGACGACCCGCACTTTCACAAGCAAGCAACACAGATTCATGACAATTTGCCACAAAATCCAAAAAATCGCTTAAAGGCTCGTGTTTTTGGTGGTGAATTGGCAAACTGGGTACAGGCTTTGGTGCAAATTGAGCAAAAATAGGCAAAGCATCAATAGATAAAGCGTTAGGTTCATCTTGCACAAATACCATTTTTGGATATGCTTTTAGTTTTCCAAAAAACTCGTTGCTTGGTAGATACAGTAGCTCTGGTGGCACGATGGGCACATCTTTATCAAAAGCACGAGAGTGATAACGAGCGGTTACCTGATTCCAAAATTCTTCATGGCAAGCTGCCAACTGCTTATCATGAATAATGAGCGTATCATTCGGCAAATATTCAAACAACGAGCCAGCGTTACGCCATTCATCTAGCTCAAAAAACAGCGGTGCATAATATTCCACACCCGATGGGCTAATGCCTGCCATCACATCATTATACAAACCAAACTTACGGGCCGATGCATCAGGAAAAAGACTGGCAAAATTTTGGCGAAAAGCCTCTTTATTATCCAAGTCAAATTCACAAGCAGGCAGTAGACGAAATTGACTCACCTTTGGCGATGTCGGTATCAGTTTGGCATCAAAACGACCCTCTTGTTGTAGATTGAGTAAGTCATTTTGACTGACGGTACGCTGTGTATCTGGATTAAAAAATTTGATGGTTTCTATTTCATCATCAAACAACTCCAACCTAAATGGCAGTGCCTGACCCACCACAAAAATATCAACAATGCTACCACGCACCGCAAATTCGCCCACTGCATAGACATTATCAACCATTTCATAACCTGCTCGGGTCAGGCGTTCTCGTTCTTGACTTAGATCAAAAGTATCGCCAACACTCAGGTCAAAAAATCTTCCCAAAAGATGACTTGGCGGTGCGATACGCTGCATGAGTGTTTGCACCGCTACAAGCAAAACGCCCGCCTTTGGGATATGTGTCAGTAGGTTAATACGCTCGGAGATGATGTCTTGTTGCACCGACAAGTTCTCATAGACCAGTGTTTCATAGTCGCTAAAACCATGCGTCTTAATGCCAAAAAAATCCAACTCACTTTCTAAATTATGCAATTGAGCTTGGTTATCACAAATCACCAAAATCAAATGTGAATGCGTTTTGGCATAAGTGGCCAGCCAAAGAGCAAAACCAGCATCATCAGTACCATGGAAATAGGTGGTAAAATCAGGCTTTAATTTTGGATAATTAATACTAATATTTGTCATAAAAATTGTTAATCTTAGAAAAATAAAATCAATGGCATGGCATAGTAAAATCAGGCTTTAATCAAGCAATCTTACCAACTTACCAGTTCTGCAATTTTAATTGCCATGCACGGCATTTGGCGGCGATGGTGCTACTGCTGTGTGCCATGATATCGGCAGTTACGGCAATGTACTGCAACGGCACATCGCCCAGTTCATCTCGCAATTGGTAAAGATTATCAGCTGTGATGCCACCAATCACACATAAAGGCAAATCAACTTTGGCGGTTTTTTGCAAGATTGGCATTGACACAAGACCAGCTTTTGGCTTGGTTAAGGATGAAAATATCGCCCCCATCGCACCATAGCTTGCACCTTCTTTTTTGGCTTGTTTAAACAAAGCAACATCTGCATGGCAGGTTCGCCCAATAATCACATCATCGCCCAAAATTTCTCTTGCTAATGCCAAATTACCATCTCTTTGCCCCAAATGCACGCCTGTGCAAAAGTGAGATGCCAGCTCCAAATCATCGTTCATCACAACATCAACATCATATTTATCCGCAAGGCTTACCAGCAGTTCTGCCTCTCGATAAACAGTCGCAAGGTCATATTGTTTTAGTGTGGCTTTACGACGAATTTGTAATAATGACACAACCCCTGTATCCAAGGCATGTTCTAATTTATCAATCAGCGTGGTGATTTCATCATCATTGGTCAGCAAATAAAGTTGTGGGCTGGTATTGGTCATAAGGTCAGCAAGGCAAAACAAAAAATAAACAAGTCATTATAACCCATCACCCCATTCAAAACAACGCACAAAAAAGCCCAGAGTATGTCTGAGCTTTTGATTGGCAAGATAAAGTTTATCAACTCACCAACTAACGGCGATATGCCAATTCTGTTAAGATATTTCTTGCATCATTCCAGCGAGTTTGTGATGCCCCAGCACCCAGTAGGACGATGACCACAGGCTTGTTATTAACATGAGTCTCCATGACGACACAATAACCTGCTTCACGAATAAAACCAGTCTTTGAGACACCAATTGGGTGCTCTCCAGAACGCACAAGCGTGCTGGTGTTGTTGGCCTTATAAGTGCGATCGCCCATGCTGGCATTAGCAATATAAAAATCATAATTAGGAGCCGTTGAAAAAGTGCGAATCAACTGATAGCGTGGATCACTGCTGACAGCTTTCATCATCTTAACCAAGTCATTGGCAGACGAGACATTACGAGGGTCAAGTCCTGATGAATCAGAAAAACGAGTCTGGTACATACCCAAACTGGCCGCTTTTGCGTTCATCGCTGCAATGAAAGCCTCATAGCCACCAGGGTAGGTGCGAGCCAAAGCTTTTGCTGCTGGATTTTCAGACTTCATGAGCATCATCAGCGTAAATTCAGAACGACTCAAACGATCGTCAGTGCGTAGTTTTGTCGTGGCTTGCTTTGCACCTACCAAATCTGATGGAATGATGGTAATCATTTCACGCATATCAAGACCTGCATCCACAATCACCATGGCGGTCATCACTTTACTGATTGATGCAATGGAGCGAGTGGTATCAATATTTTTTGAATAAATCAAATTACCCGATTGCAAATCCATTACCGCCACCGCTGATGAGTTGGTAGATACTGCCAACTCATCAAAAATGGGTTTGTGATATTGATTTGCTAAATTTGCATCATCAATACCATGATAATCAATATTTTGTACAGGTGCAGATGAGTACTCAGCTACAATCGGCTTAGTAATTATGACCTTGGCGGGTACTGATGGGACTGGCGTGATGGTTGTTGTTATCGCAGGAATTTTTTTGGTTGCAGTGATGGTGCTTTGGTTGCTATTATCAATGGTAAAAGCGTGTGCTGATACACTCAGCATGAATGCAGTCATGCTAAAGGCAAAAGTACCGACACGCTTGATTGGTTTGGCATAATTCATATAAAATCCTCAAAATATACGACCACGGCGACCACTCGCCCATTTTTTTCATGTATTCGCCATCCAACTTGCGATCAATTCACAAGCAAGTAAACACACATCAATCATTACAAAATGCAACGCAAAAAAACCTTAGGCAATAAATAAAAAAAGAAAATATCTTTACAAATTACCTTCTAACAACATACATCTTTTATCTTATGTTCTGATTCATATTTTAGCATACTAAAAGAAATTGTGCGTACAAAACGGTCATTTTTTGTCAAAAAACTTAGAATATTTTCCACCAGATGAGTTGTATTCAAAAAAAATTATGCTACACTTAATGGACAACACTCTATTATTGCAAGGTTATTGCAAGCAATCAAAATAAGCACAATAAGGAGATGCATGGCGATCAAGGTTTTGGTGGTTGATGACCACGATTTGGTGCGTATGGGCATTATGCATATGCTAAACAATACTGATGACATTGAAGTCATTGGTGAGGCAGACAATGGAGATATGGCGGTACGGCTAGCTCGTCAGTATCGCCCTGATGTCGTTCTGCTTGATGTAAATATGCCCAATATTGGTGGTGTTGAGGCAACGCGTCGAATCAAACAAATTGATAATGCAATCAAAGTGCTTGCCGTATCTAGCCTATCAACACAGCCGTATCCATCTATGCTATTAAAAGCTGGTGTTAATGGTTATATTACCAAAGGCACACCACTTGATGAAATGATTCGTGCCATCAAAAAACTACATGGTGGTGGCAAATATTTTAGCCATGATGTTGCAGATGCACTTGCCGAGTCGGTACTGGGCAATCAGGACAAATCGCCTTTTGATGCTCTGTCTGAGCGTGAAAAACAAGTCGCTATGATGGTGGTAAATTGCCAAAGCGTTCAAGAAATTGCCAACCAGCTGTTTGTCAGCGTTAAAACTGTGAATACCTATCGTTACCGTATTTTTGAGAAACTGGGAATAAATAGCGATGTTAAACTGACCCACCTTGCCATTCGTTATGGGCTTGTCAATGCAGATTAAACCACAAACTCTCAAAGTCAATTATCCCAAAGATAGCGAAGAAAAACACCCACACAACCAAAACATTTCATCATCAATAACCATCATCAACAAAAAAAATTTTCCGTCAAAATCAATTTGACGGAAAATTTTTATAGTGATATCAATCAACTATATCGCTTTGGAGTTTCGTCATAAACATGGGCGTGCCATGCATTCATTTGACGCTGCATGACAGTCGTGATGGCAGCATGAATCATATTTTGACCAACATTTTGAAGTTCGTCCGCACCAATCATCTCTTTGGCCTGCTGGGAAAAAGCAATCGTTACCATCGGCTCATTTTCCCTACCCACCTCTTGCAAGGTCAAAACACCGTCTTCTCGCTCAACAAATTCCAAAATAGCCTCTTTAATCACCGTACCATCTTCTGCTGATTCTTTGGTCAGGCTTTTGGCAAAAGGTTTTTTGTGTTTTACCTGAGTATCACTCATCGTATCATTCGTCAAAACACCATCATCACCCAATAAGTCTTGTGCCACTTTGCTTGATTTTGGCGGTCTTCCACGGCGTTTTTTAGGTGATACCGTTGTCGTGCTTTCTTGCATATCACTCTTGGTACAAGCTTGGTCATCAGCGTCCAAAGTATCCAAACGATCATTTTGATTGTGAATTTGGTTTTGAATTTGATTGTATAAGTCCAAGCCAACCAAATCTTCTAGGGCTTTTAAGCCTTCTAAATTTTCAAAATCAACACCCAGCTCATGAGCCAGTTTTTTTTGTAATTCTTCTTTAATAATGGTTTCAGCTTCCTTAATAAGACGCTCAATCAATTCATCATCTGCCTTATCAAACATGGACCACTCCAAAAAAAATAATAATGATAATAACTGGGGATATCAGCTCTGTTTTTCAAGTTTGCCAGCTCATCGCCAATAGCGCAGTTTTGCCATCATAAACAAAAAAGATACAAACATACCCAAATAATATGCCATTTTTACATCAAACTCTGGGTCACGGTATTTTATCGGCATTGCTACAAGTGCTGTCAATGCAGGAATGATGACAAGGCAAATCAGCCAATTTTCTAAGACATGCAACCAACCTTGTATTTTATCACCATCGCCAAGCCGAAAACCCGACAGACCAACCAGCATCACAGCGATGATCAGCATCGCAATCAATGCCTTAGGCACACCTTTTGGGACAATACCAGTAGGAATCATGCGATTGAACATCAGCTATACACCCCCATAATGCAAAGCATGGCAACAGTGGATAATAGCCAACCCAATGTCCAAGCATTACGAGGGTGAATATCCGCCTTGCCTGTTTTATTCAGCCAAAGACTACTAAGCCAAATGAGGGCGGGAACGACAAAGACAAAAAATGGCACAACTTTAGCAGCATGGCTAATGACTGCACCAGTATCATCACCCATCATCAAGCGAAATCCATAACCCATCAGGCTCAACACAAGCGACGACATGAATAGTGCGATTGTCAAACCAAGAGGAATCACACTTTTTGGCATTTCGCTTTCATTGTTTTGCTTCATGTTTATTTTGGTCATTTAGACCACCTTAGTACTTACCAAAGCAAGCTCATCACGCATTGTGTCAATCACTGCTTTATAATCATCTTTACCAAAAATTGCCGAGCCTGCCACAAACATATCCGCCCCCGCCTTAGCAATCTGTCCTATGTTGTCAGGATTAACACCACCGTCCACCTGCAAGCGAATATCAAGTCCACGCTCATCAATCATTTGGCGAACTTGACGCACTTTTGCAAGCGTATGATCAATAAACTTTTGACCACCAAACCCTGGATTGACACTCATGATCAAAATTTGGTCAAGTTTATCTATCGTATAATCCAAATACGACAAAGGCGTAGCAGGATTGAACACCAATCCGCATTTTGCTCCACCGTCTTTGATAAGCTGTAAACTTCTGTCTATATGTTCGCTGGCCTCTGGGTGAAAAGTGATGATATCCGCCCCTGCTTTTAAAAAGGCTTCTATCATCGTATCCACAGGTTTTACCATTAAATGCACATCAATGGGGGCGGTTATGCTATAGTCTTTGAGTGCTTGACAAATCATCGCCCCAAAGGTTAGATTTGGCACATAATGGTTGTCCATGACATCAAAATGCACGACATCTGCCCCTGCGTCCAAGACATTTTGCACATCTTGCCCTAGGCGAGCAAAATCCGCTGACAAGATAGACGGTGCGATTAGATATTGTTGATTTGGTAAAATTTTCATAAGATTTTTGTAAAAAAAATAAATTTTGGTTTGCTATGATAACAGATTTTTTATATGTTTTAAAATACTTTGAGTTTAAAAATCAAACTTTGAGTTTCAAACCATAAAAATAGTTAATAAAAAACCAATACAACTGTATTGGTTTTTGGGTTATTAAATATGTAAACTATATAAAAATTACTTAACTTATTTGGCGTGATAAGCCAGTTTTACACCAGCGATAAAACCATCATTATCCTTAAATTCGCCAACCTTAGCACCTGTTGGTAGCTGTGCGGTAGCATTGCCAAATTTAAGATACTTACCACCCAAAGATACTGATACTTGTGGTGTAACATTGTATTTAACACCGCCACCAACACTATAATAACCTTTGATTGGACCAAGCGATGTTGTAGGATTACCTGCACCACTGTCCCAACCAATATTACCTGCAATGGATAATTTATCATTTATTTGTTTACCTAAACCAAGCTCTACGCCCCATTGGTCCTTAGGATAGCTGACGATTGGCAGTGCTTTGCCTGCGACAGCTTCTGTTACCTTACCATAGGCTGGTGGGCGCACATCAAACTGAGACCAAGGCACATAACGCACTTTGGCAGTACCTAACAGACGATGTTTGGCGCTTAGTCCTGTTTGAAAATCAAAATTCCAAGACTTAGGCGTGGTTACCTTAAATTTTTGGACATTTTCAGTTGCCGAGCCACGGAAACCTAACACAGGAATCATTTCATTGATGTTGGTCTCATGCTTGATCGCAGAGCGATAAGTCAAAGCAGCTTTTAGGGCAATCTCTGGCTTAGAATAAGACGCACCAGCCAACCAGCCTACGGCATGATCAGGGCTGATTTTGGCATCATAGCCGTTTAGACCACTATATGCTGTACCACGCAGATGCACCTCACCTGCCAAACGCTGTGCCACAGGACCGCCATAGATTTGAAGTCCTGCAACTTTGGCACCAAACAGCAGACTGATGTTATTGGTGCGGATATCAACATTGGTGCCTTGACCATGCGTGCTTTCGCCGATATCAGCAGCGCGGTTTAGTACTTCGCCAATTTTATCAAACGGCGGTGTACCAAAATCCTTGGCTCGCTCTCGAATTTTTTCAATATTAGGTTTGGTAAATGCGATCCCTTTCAACATTGTGCCAGCAAGCTTTTCTTGATACTTTGCATCAGGACCTGTCATTCTTTCCACAACAGTATCCAGCATTGACTGTGCGGTTTTGTCTTGATCTGATACAAAATCATTTGTGCCAGTATATTTGACCGCCGCCCCAAAAGGCTCATCATATAGAACGCCGATGCTGACAACATCATTGACATCTGCTTTTGCGCCATAGCGAACAAAGTTATAAGGTGCTGAGATGTCTTTGACTTCATTACCAGATTGGTCTTTGCCAGAAATGTTGGCATCAATGTAAGTATATACTGCTTCGGCATAAGTACCGTCTTGCAAAAACGCACTAATATCTTGACCAGAACGGTCAAGCCCTGCAGCGTGTGCTGTACCAACAGCACCAACAGAAGCGATGGCAACCGCCAAAACTTTATGATTAAAAAAACGCATAGTTTATTCTCCAATTTTTTCCTTAAAAGCCCTTAGCATCCAAGCAAGAAAGCCAAAAGCCATCAATCCGCAAGGTACTATCCTACTGTATGTTATCTATAACAACTTGCGTGGTTATTATATTAAAACAAATTGAACAGCAACACAAGAAATAAATTTAAGTAATTTTCTTACACAGTCATTTTCATGACATCATATTTTCAACATTTTGCCAATCACTTGGCTCATAAATATTTTTTTAATCAATTTTTAATCAATAATGTGGCGGTCTATCTACCAACAAATCAAATGGGGCAATGCCGTCATCGTCATGATTATTTTGCAGATCCTTATAAATGATTTTAAGCTGGTCTTGTAAGTTTTTTAACTGACGGTCTTGGGTGGCAATCACATCATTTAAAGTATCTACTGTGTTTTCAAGATAGGTGATTTTGATTTGTAAATCAATCAGCTGAGTATGCATATCGGTCATTTATTTTTCCAAAATTTAAAATTATATAGAAAATTTGCTATAATGGCTCTTATTTTATCATTGAACCGACGATTATGGCACTCATTCATCTTAAAAATTTATCGCTCGCCTTTGGCACTGCTCCTATTTTAGACCATGTCAATTTTAGTGTTGATGCAGGCGAGAGAGTATGTCTGATTGGGCGAAACGGTGAGGGCAAATCTACCCTGTTCAAACTCATCAATGGCACACAATCCCCTGATGATGGCGAGGTGATCATTCAAGATGGCTTAAAAGTTGCCATGCTCGCTCAAGATGTGCCCAACGATGATGGCACACTCCTTGATGTGGTGATGGGTGGTGATGATAAAACTGCAACTCTTTTAAAAACCTACCAAGCATTGTCCGACAGATGCGGTATGGGCGACATGAATGCCTGCGAACAAATGACCGATGTACAGCACGAAATTGATGCACTGCATGGCTGGGATTTACAGCGTCATGCTCGCACTTTGCTAGATAATATGGGGCTAAACCCTGACGATCGCCTGATCAATCTTTCAGGTGGTCGCAAAAGACGGGTTCTACTTGCCCGTGCATTGGTCATCAAGCCTGATATTTTATTGCTTGATGAGCCAACCAACCACCTTGATGTTGAAAGCATTGCTTGGCTAGAAAACTATCTTTTGGGGCAAAATTTGACCGTACTTTTCATCACGCATGACCGTAAATTTGTGGATAATTTGGCCACTCGCATCGTGGAGTTGGATAGAGGGAAATTAAGAAGTTATGATGTAACGCAAGGGGTGGGTGGATATGCTCGATACCAAGAGCTAAAAGAATTGGAGCTAGAAAGCGAGCAAAAATCTTTTGAAGAATTTGATAAAAAACTTGCCCAAGAAGAAGTATGGATTCGTCAAGGCATTAAGGCACGCAGAACTCGTAACGAAGGACGAGTGCGAGCCTTAAAGGCCTTGCGAGAAGAGCGAAAGCAAAGACGAGATGTGGTTGGCAATGTTTCATTGACACAAAATAGCAGTGAAAAAAGCGGAAAAATCATCTGTGAAGTCAAAAATTTGACGCTAGAATATGATGATAAAATCCTTGCCAAAAATTTCTCTTGCGTCTTGATGCGTGGCGACAAAGTAGGCATCATCGGACAAAATGGTGTAGGCAAAACCACTTTGATTCGCACGATTTTAGGGCTTGATGAAAATGCAAAAACTGGCGGTACTATCAAGCTAGGGACCAATCTTCTTGTGTCATTTTTTGACCAGCTCAAAGGACAGCTTGATGGTGAAAAATCGGTCGCAGAAAATGTTGCACAAGGTAGCGATTATATTGAGATCAATGGTCGCAAAACACACATATTGGGTTATTTACAGGATTTTTTATTCACCCCCAACCGAGCCAGAACACCAGTAAAGGCTCTATCAGGAGGAGAAAAAGCCCGAGTTTTACTCGCCAAAAACTTATTAAAACCTGCCAATGTCTTAGTACTAGACGAGCCAACCAATGATTTGGATATGGCAACACTAGAACTTTTGGAAGAATATGTTGCAGGCTTTGAAGGGACAATCTTACTCATTAGTCATGACCGTACTTTTATGGACAATGTAGTTACACAAACTTGGGTATTTGACACAGACAAAGATGGCGATGGGGTTATTACAGAATATGTGGGTGGCTATCAAGATTATCTGATTCAAAAACAAAGGAGTGAAAAAGATAAACCAAAAGCCAACACCGAAAAGGTGGAAAAAACGGAAAAACCCAAAAATGAATTTAAGGCCAATGCACCACAATCAGATGCCACTACCATTCAAAAACGCAAACTGTCTTATAAAGAACAAAGAGAACTAGAAAGCCTACCAAATGAAATTGCCGAGCTTGAAGCCGAGCAGAGCAACTTAAATGACAAACTTTCAGATGGCTCGTTATTCGTCTCTGATTTGGCACTGGCTACTAAATATAGTGAAAGATTGGGGCAAATTGACGAGCTACTTTTAAAGAAGCTGGAACGATGGGATGAATTGGAGAGCTTGGGACGATAATTTTTTTAAGGTGATGGCCAAACCATTTTTATTATGGCAACCATTGCTATCACCCGCCCCAGCCTCAACAACAAAAACCTTAAAATCAGAAAAACCTTAAAATCAGAAAAACCTTAAAATCAGTATGGCACATCGATCTTAAAAAGCAAATCATGACAATCGTTGGTTGTGATTAGGCTTTATCAATCATCAAGCAAAAAATGTGCCACTTGCAACAGCCCTGATTTTTCGTGCGTTTTAAAAGGCAGTCTTGTTTTGCTGATTTGCCAAATGCAATCATCAAATACCGCCAAAATGTCCAAATCCATCGACACAGCTTGGCCAATTGACTCTCGCCCACACAGAACTTCAATACATTTTAATTGCTCAGATAAATAAGCAAAAGACATTGGCAAGTCTAACTGAACCATTGCACAGGCATTATGATAAACCAGCTTGGTTTTGCCTGTAAAATCAAGCCCAGTAGTCCAAGAGGACATCTGCAAATCACCCAATCGCAACAGCTCTCTTAAAGCAATATCAAATGCACGATGAGTATCAACATTGCTACCCATTGCCACCACAAATGCACTGACATTTAATTTACTTAGAACAGACAAATCACTGACGATGATTTTCATGGGTTGCTCTGCATATCGCTCATTTACTGCGTGTGATATTCACACCAACGCTTTGGGCTTGCCTGATGGCATTGGGTTTATGAATGGTAAGAGCAATTGCATCACACGGATAGTGATTTAAAATATATTGACAAATGTTTTCCGCCAAAGATTCCAATAATTTTGCCTTCATCTCATGGCAAATTTTCTCAATATCTTCGCAAACCGTTTTATAATTCACCGCATGAATCACATCGTCAGTTTTGGAGGCGTCTTGAATATTGCAATAAATTTTAGCATCAATAATCAAACTTTGCTTAATTGCTCGCTCCCAGTCATATACACCAATAACTGTGTCGATTTTTAATCCTTTTACAAAAACCATGTCGTTCATTTGCATTTTCATAAACACCTTTTAAGATTTTCTGTGCTTTATCATATCCACACTAAAAAGCATCAACGCAAGCCAAATCAAAGCAAATACCGCCAATCTATTCATGTCAATAAATTCATGATAATAAAAGACTGCAATGACAAATACCGAAGTGGGCGTGATATATTGCATGAAGCTTAGCGTGTTAAAACTCACCAATTTGGTGGATTGATTGTACAGCAATAGCGGTATCAAAGTTACAGGGCCTGCAAGCATCAGCAGCCAAATATCATCAGACAACCAAAAAGATGGTTGGCTACTTGCCACATCATGTGTCATAAACCAAAGTACACAAAATGGCACAAGCATGGCGGTTTCTAAAAATAATGCCGAAATGCTGTCTAATGGTGTGCGTTTTTGCATGATACCATAAAAAGCAAATGACAATGCCAACAATAACGATACCATCGGCAAAAAACCAAGTAGAACAACCTGAATCGCTACCGCCACACTTGCCAAAATAATGGCGATCATTTGCAAAAGCCTGAGCCGTTCTTTTAATAAAAAGAACGACAATGCCACACCCATCAGAGGACTGATGAAATAACCAAGACTGGCATCAATGATTTTGTCATGACTCACCGCCCATACATAAGTCAACCAATTGGTTGCAATAAGTAGGCCTGATACAAATGTCCAAATGATGAGCTTGGGGTTTTGTTTAATTAAATCAATCGCCTGCCAATGTTTTTTGATGATTAAAAATATCAACAAAATCACAAAAGTCCAAATCAACCTATGACCAATGACCTCTACCGCATCATAAGCACTTAATTGCTTAAAATAAAAAGGAAATAAGCTCCATATTACATAAGCGGTTAAGCCCAAGATAATGCCTTTGTTTTGGTTGGAGTGCATCTGTAGCCTACGAATAATCCATGCGTTGTATGATTTATAATACCTTGATAATATTAATCATCAACCACTTCCAATCCAAGCCCCGCCTGTTGCACAAGCTCGGCAAAATTAGGAAAACTGGTTGCCACCGTCTCCACGCCATTTATTACGATTTTATCAGACGCTCTAAGACTTGCCACCGCAAAACTCATCGCAATGCGATGGTCGTGGTGTGAGAAAATTTCACCGCCACCAAACACAAACTCATTTTCACCACGCCCAACAATCTCAATACCGTCATCAAGCACCGTGCAATCAATGCCAAGTGTGGCAAGACCGTCTGCCATTACCTGTATGCGGTCGGATTCTTTAACTCTTAGCTCTTCTGCACCACGCAAAATCGTCTTGCCAGTCGCACAAGCGGCCGCCACAAAAATCACAGGAAATTCATCAATAGCAAGGGGGACTAGGTGTAGCGGTATCTCAATGCCGTGCAATTTGCTTGATTTGACACAAATGTCCGCCACAGGCTCGCCACCGATAAGCGTTTGATTGGTCAGCGTAATATCCGCCCCCATTAGTCGCAAAATATCAATCACGCCTGTGCGAGTGGGGTTGATACCGACTTTGGGTAGTACCACATCGCCAGTTTTGGCAATCGCCGCCGCCACCATAAAAAACGCCGCCGCCGAAATGTCCGCAGGCACTTCAATGTCGCACGCTGTAAGCTGTCCACCGCCTGTCAAGCGGATTTCATTGCCATTGTCCAATTTTTTTACTTTGACATCATAGCCAAAGGCAGTCAGCATTAGCTCGGTGTGGTCTCGGGTCGTTTCAGGCTCAAAAATTACGGTTTCGCCTTTTGCCCAAAGCCCTGCCAGTAGCAGGCAGGATTTGACTTGGGCGGACGCCATTGGCATATCATAACGGATAGCGTGCAAATTTTGACCGCCTGTCATGTGAATGGGCGGTGTGCCACGCTCGCCTGTTGTAGCGATTACCGCCCCCATTTGCCGTAAAGGCTTTGCCACTCGCTCCATTGGGCGTTTTGATAGGCTTTCATCGCCAATCATCGTGCTATCAAAGTTTTGGGCGGACAAAATCCCTGCCAAAAGTCGCATACTCGTACCAGAATTACCCATATCAAGGGGTTTTTTTGGGGCAGCCAGCCCATTGATACCCACGCCATAAATGGTTACTTTATCACCGTCTCGCTCAATCTTAACGCCCATATCGGCAAAGGCTTGTAAGGTGGATAACGCATCTTCGCCTTGCAAAAAGTTGCTAACTTTTGTTACGCCATTTGCCAAGCTACCGAACATAATCGCACGGTGCGAAATGGATTTGTCAGGGGCGACAGCGTGTATGCCTGTAAATGTCGTGCTGGGGGTGAGTTTGTATTTCATAGGGTTTTCCTAATTTGGGTAAAATATGATTGATAAAATTTTAAAAAAATCCGAGTGTAACTGCAAGAAATGTGAAAAAAGTAATCGCCCTAATTTTGGAGACATATCGTCCAACTTTATTCGCTTTTTTTAATTGCTCGTGAGAAAATTGCTTTTTGATAAGGTAATTTTTCAACAAATCATCAGAAATAAAAGTCATCAAAAGAATGATTAACATCATTCCACAAAGTGAAATCCAAAATAAACTTTCATCAAAAGCGATAAATCCTTTTTTAAAGGCAATGCAAATCAAAAAAGTAATTAACGCAGGTAAATTATATGGCAAATTAAATAAATGCACATATTCTTTTTTAAAATCTGTATTTAGATGATTATTCATTGTGATTTCCTTTTAATCATCAAATCAAAAAAACCCAATTAAATGATAGCCATTTTTATTACCCCAAAAAAATGGGTATAAACCAATGCTATTTTGGTTGGTTTTTATTTCAATTTTTGTCAAACCAAATTGTTTTTGTTGCAAAACTTGAATGTCATTTTTGTCAAAATGTTGTTGTTTAAATCCCAAAAAATGATTTTCAAAACTGACAAAATCATCATTGATGACAATTTTCCTATTTTTAAACATTGCTATTACAAACCAAATTGCCAATAATACGCCAATCAATAAAACAATAATAGAACCATTTTGACCTAAAAACAATACTCGTATGATACTGATAAAACCAACAATCATTGATAAAATCAACAACCGTTGCCAATTTTTTAAAAAGTAAAATTCTTGGTAATTGTTCATTTTAATTACCATTCTTTAATTTCTCTTTCTCCATCAACAACCGCCCAAAATGTTCCCGAGCGTTTTTGGCAATTTCAAAAGTTTTTAATAATTCATCAGAGTTATCATTTTCAATATCAGTTTTTAATTGATTTAATATCGCCTGATAATTTTCTAGCCCCTGTAATACCGCCTGTTTATTTGCCAAAAAAATGTCGTGCCACATAATAGGAGAGCTTGCCGAAATACGGCTAAAATCCCGAAATCCGCCCGCCGCATAGCGAAAAATGTTCAAATTTTCATCGTCTTTGGCAAGCTGAAAAGTCAAGGCATACGACAATAAATGTGGTAAATGGCTGGTTAGGCTCAAAATTTCATCGTGCTTTTGGGCGGTCATTTGGCTGACAACCGCTCCGATATTTTGCCACAGTTTGGCGATTTTGTCGGTGTTTTCTGTCGTACTGTTTTGGCAAATAATCACTTCGTGGGCGACAAATAAATCGGGATTTTTTGCCAAAATGCCTGACTTTTCAGCCCCTGCAATCGGGTGGGCAGGCACAAAATTTAGGCACACGCCAAAGGCTTTTTCGGTCGCTTGGCACGCCTGTATCACGCTTGTTTTGGTGCTACACACATCGGTAATAATGGCGTTTTTGGGCAAAATACCGTGCTGTTTGGCATAGGCAAGGCTTTCAAACACGCCCAAAACCGACTGCACAGGCACGCAAATCACCACCAAATCGCAATCGCTCAAAATATCAATGAGTTTATCCGAGCTGTGGCTGATTAAACCTGTGTCGGTGGCGGTTTTTAGAGTGTCAAGGCGAGCGTCGCACGCCACGATTTGGCGTGTCAGTTGGTGCTTTTGCATTGCACTGGCAAGGCTTGCACCGATAAGCCCAAGTCCGACAAAGGCGGTTTTGTTAAACATACATTCGCTCACAAAACTGCCTTTGGGTATGACCCAAGCACTCGCACATCTTTGGCAATTTTTTTGATGTCATCAACAGCATTTTTAACATTTTCATCATCAATATGCCCAACCATATCAATAAAAAATACATACGCCCATTTGTTAGGACGCTCGGGGCGTGTCTCAATGCTGGTCATTGAGACGGCATACTTTTTAAGCGGTTCTAGAATTTCAATCAAAGCCCCTGCACGGTCAGGACTTGATACAACAATAGAAGTTTTGTCTTGACCGCTAGGGGCGACGGACTCATGACCAATGATAAGAAAACGCGTGGTATTGTTGGGGCTGTCCTCAATGTTTTCATACAACTTATGTAGACCATATTCAGCCACTGCCACATCGCCTGCTATCGCTGCTGAATGCCATTCATTTTGTAAGCGTTTTGCGGCTTCGCCATTAGATGATACCGCCACTCGCTCTACATTCGGAAAATTTACATCCAACCAATGGCGACATTGTGCCAATGATTGCTGATGGCTATAAATACGGCTCAGACTGTCTACTTTGGTATGTTTTGCCACCAAAAAATTATGATGAATGGGCAATTCCACCTCACCGATGATTTTTAGACTTGATCCCAAAAACGCATCTAGCGTATGATTGACCACACCCTCTGATGAGTTTTCCACAGGGACAACGCCATACATCGCAGAGCCAGCTTCCACTTCACGAAATACATCGGTAATGGTTGCAAGTGGGACGGTGGTCGCCGCCTTGCCAAAATGCTTCAAAGAGGCGGCATGAGTAAATGTGCCTGTCGGACCCAAAAAAGCAACTTTTTGTGGGGCTTCCAACTCCAAACACACCGACATGATTTCACGAAATAAGCGTGCCATTTTCTCACCAGATAATGGACCAGTATTACGAGCCATGACTGCTTTTAATACCTGTGCCTCTCTTTCTGGGCGGTAAAATATGGGGTGATTTTCATGGTTCTTCTTAGCAATAGCAACCTCTTGGGCAATGCTGGCACGCTCATTGATTAGGCGTTGGATTTGCTCATCAATATCATCAATTTTGTCACGCAAATTGGTAATTTTTGAAGTGTCAAGATGTGCCTTACTTTGATTAGTCATGCGTTACCCCTTTGGTTTTGTTGTTTTAAAATGACCACAATAATAGCATGATTTTTCATAATTATTAAGTGGATTGGTATAAATATTTTTGATGAATTTTACGCTCATCTTGTTGCACATCATCTTATCAGTACACATTATTAATACACAATTTAAGAGTGTTTTTGACCAAAAATTCAGCCCAAAAAGCCTTTAAAATCATAAAAAAAATAAACCATGTCATGAACATGGTTTATTTTTTATCGCTTAATAACAAAAGTTTACCAAATCAATCTACTGGCACTATTTTGACTGATGAAACCGTCAGGAATTTGTCCGTTTGTTGATTGCCAGCGAGCAAACGCACGACGAGTATTTACCCCTGCTATGCCATCTACGCCACCTGTATCAAAGCCTTGCTCGGTCAGCTTGCGTTGCAAAATTTGGACTTGGGTTCGAGACAATGGCTCTTCATGGGTTGGCCAGCTTGCTGTCAGTCCATCACCACCACTTAAATGCTTGGCAAGTAACGACACTGCAAGTGCATAGCTGGTTGAATTATTATAAACTCGAATGACATCAAAGTTTGGTGTGAGTAACAAAGCAGGTCCGCCAATGCCAGCAGGTAGCCAAAGCTCTGCCAATAAATCACCGCTAAAATATTCACCTGTGGTTGAGGTCAAACCCAACTGTTGCCAAGTGTCAAAAGATTGCTTGGTATTTAAGAGCTGATAATCAAAGTTGCTTGGCAGGCGTATTTCATAATAAGGCGAAAGACCCGTAATCCAACCTGCATTTTTTAGGTAGCTGGCCGTAGAATTAAGCGAATCGCCAATGCCCCAAGGACTGATTTGACCATCTTGGTTGCCATCTACACCCTCTTGTATCCAAGTGCTAGGAATGAACTGCGTATGCCCCATGCCACCTGCCCAAGAACCTTTAAATTGTGTCAGGCTGGCATCGCCACGATTAAGCATTTTTAGCATTGCAAAAAGCTGATTTTCCGCAAATTCACGACGGCGACCATCATAAGCCAAACTTGATAAGGCATCAACCAAATCTATGTTACCCATTGCCACGCCAAATGATGATTCCATACCCCAAATCGCTGCAACAATTTCTTTTGGCACACCATAGCTTGTCTGAATATTATTAAATGTTACTGGGTATTGGGCGATTTTGGCACGGCCTTGAGCCACTCGATTTGATGATACCGCTGAATTGACATATTCCCAAGGCATCTTTATAAACTCTGCCTGAGAACGGTCAAGTTCAATGATTCGCTGACTAAAAGCCGCTTTATTCATCAAAGAGTAAACAGTAGCACTGTCATGACCTTGAGCAATGGCACGATGAATAAAATCCCGCTTCCAGTCATCAAAGTCAGCATAATCCAAAGGCATCATCGGCTTGTTCGCAGGTTGAGCATGAATAAATGGTTGTGTTTGAACAACATGGGCTGGTTGCACAGGGGTCATGACCGTCTGAGCTGGTGCTTGGTTTAAAGTCGTTGCGTGCACGACTTTAATTGGCGGGTTTTGTGTAGAGGCATTGAAACTTGTACTACTACATGCCGTCAGTACAGACAGACATAAAGCTGATAAAATCAAAGGGGGTTTTTGGTCAAAAGCATTCATAAAGTACCACAAAATAAAAAAATACACCCATACTCTAACGCAAAATCAACAAAAAGTCGAACAATTTTGGGTTGCCACTCGGCCATTACCAGCCAACCAATCAACAGAAATACAAATAAAATAGATAAAATGAATCGCCAACAGACGACTCATTTTATTTCACCAGTTAATGCCCCAGCTTGTTATTGTTAAAATCAAACACCTGTTACGCCTGTCATATCCACAGGTGTATCAACCATGACGACAGTCTTTTTAGCCAAGTCGTTACGCTTTGCCTGCAATGCGTCCAGATACGCCTCATCAATACCGCCTGTTACATATCTACCATCAAACACCGAACAGTCAAATTCATCAACCTTACTGTATTTGGTATTATTCACCGCCTCAATCAAATCATCTAAATCCTGAAAAATTAAGCGATCAGCACCAATGATTTGGCAAACCTCTTCAACCGCACGACCTGATGAAATCAACTCACTGCGAGACGGCATATCAATGCCATAGACATTAGGGAACTTGACCTCTGGTGCAGCCGATGCAAAAAATACATTTTTAGCACCTGCATCTCGTGCCATTTGGACAATCTCACGGCAAGTTGTCCCACGCACAATAGAATCATCAACAAGTAGCACATTTTTATTTTTAAATTCCAACGGAATGGCATTTAACTTTTGGCGAACGCTCTTTTTGCGTTGCCCCTGACCTGGCATGATGAATGTGCGACCGATATAACGATTTTTGTTAAAGCCTTCACGGTACTTGATGTTTAAATGTGTAGCAAGCTCCAATGCCGAGTTGCGAGATGTATCTGGAATCGGAATCACCACATCAATGCCATGATCCTCACCCCACTCACGAATGATTTTTTGAGCAAGTTTTTCACCCATACGCATGCGAGCTTTATGCACCGATATGTTGTCAATGATGGAGTCTGGACGCGCAAAATAGACATACTCAAAAATACATGGAGTATGCCTTACGCCATCAACACATTGTTTGGTATGAACATTGTGCATCAAGTCAATAAAAACCGCCTCACCTGGTGCAATATCACGCACAATCTCAAAACCAAGTGCCTGAACCGCCACCGACTCAGATGCAACCACATATTCCATGCCATGTTCAGTCAATCGCTGACCATAGACAAGTGGGCGAATGCCATTTGGATCACGAAAAGCAAGTAGCCCATGCCCTGCAATAATAGCAACCACCCCATAAGCACCCTCACAGCGTTGATAAACCGCTTGCAGGGCATGGAAAATGTCATTGGGTTCTAGATTGGTCTTGGTAGATTTTTGTAGCTCATTAGCAAAGACATTGAGCAAAACTTCTGAATCTGAGTCAGTATTTAGATGGCGATGATCATTTTCAAAAAGCTCTTTGGCAATTTTATCAGCATTTGTCAAATTGCCATTATGTGCCAAAGCGATCCCATAAGGCGAGTTGACATATAATGGTTGAGCTTCTGCAGTGCTTGATGTGCCTGCAGTTGGATAACGCACATGACCAATACCAAAATTACCCACCAAACGCACCATATGCTTATTTAAAAAAACATCACGCACCATACCATTGTCTTTGCGTAGATACAGTCTGTCATCTTTTAAGGTAACAATCCCTGCTGCATCTTGCCCACGATGTTGCAGCATGGTTAAGCCATCATACAACATCTGATTTACTGGCTCATGCGCCACAATGCCAATTACACCACACATAATTTACTCCAAGGGTTAAGATTGCTAAGGATTGTTAATTTGTTGCCAAGTCTCGCCCAATACTTCTTGCAATAATTGCATAGCAACAGGAGCAAATGGCAATAGATTTTGTGCCAATATAGATGATTGCCAATTTGGCAGATAAGTTAATAAAGGAGACATGATACTAAGAATGATTAAGACTTTTAAAACACCAATCACCGCCCCCAAGATACCACCTAAAATGCGGTCTAAAAAACCCAATTTCAAGACCTTAAAAAGCCCCGATAAAGACAGCGTAATGAGCTGCATTGCCATCATCACAACAAATACTATCGCCAAAAAAGCTGTCGCCATTTGCAATACAGGGTCATCAATAATACCCACCAACATGGGTGCAACCAGCTTCGTCATGCGTGATGCCACAATAAATGCAAACAACCAAGAAACAAGCGATACCGCCGTCTTAATAAAGCCTGCACTAAAACCTCGCCACATACTAATGACTACCATCATCATGATGGATATGTCAATCCATGTCATCAGTTTTATTAAATCACTCATGATTGCTTACAGACGCTCTTGATGCTCTGCAATGGCCTGCACGCAGTCAGTGATGAGTGCAGGACCTTTGTAAACAAGCCCTGAGTAAAGTTGTACCGCTTTTGCACCCACTTTGTATTTTTTAACAGCAAGTTCACCCTCATCAATACCGCCCACACCAATTAAATCCACCTTGCCCATCAAACGGTCATTAAACATGGATAAAATTTGTGTGCTGGTATGACTGACGGGACGACCAGAAAGACCACCCGCCTCATCAGCATTAGGATAATCTTCCACACCCACACGAGACAAAGTCGTATTGGTAGCAACCAAGCCATCAATATCAAACTGAACCACAGCATTTGCAATATCATCAATTTGAGATTCTTCCAAATCTGGGGCAATTTTTAGAGCAATAGGCACATAAAATCCATAACTATTAGCAAGGCGAGTATGACAAGTCTTAATACCTTCAAGCAATGCTGACAATGCGTCAGCACTTTGCAAACTGCGTAAATTTTTGGTGTTTGGGCTTGATATGTTAATTGTAATATAGCTGGCGTATGGATACACTCGCTCCAAGCAATATACATAATCTTCAAGTGCATTTTCTACAGGGGTGATGGCATTTTTACCAATATTGATACCAAGCACACCTTGATACTTGGCTCGCTCAATATTGGCAATCATATTATCCACACCATCATTATTAAAGCCCATGCGATTGATGATCGCACCTGCTTGCGGAATGCGAAACAGCCTTGGTTTGTCATTGCCAAGTTGTGGGCGTGGCGTTACTGTGCCAATCTCCAAGAAGCCAAAGCCAAGTTCACTAAGTGCATCAATATGCGAGCCATTTTTATCAAGACCTGCCGCCAGACCCACGGGGTTAAATAAATGAATGCCCATGCAAGTTGTCGGTAAAGACTGTCTGGCATGACTAAAACCCAGCAGGTGAGCCTTATGTGCCTTTTCAAGCATATTTAGGGTAAATTCATGTGCACGCTCTGGCTCCATATTGAATAAGAACGGACGAAATAGTGCATATGACATGAAACCCCCACCAATAATCAAACAATAAAAAAATCGTTTCATTATAACACAGTTAAATAGCCCAAGACATCTTTTTAACCGCCAAATGATAAATTTTTTGTTATATTATTGACTTTAAAAAAAACACTTTTTTAAATTGTTTTTTGGGGTAACTTTTTGGGTTTGACTTTCAGCTTTGACTCTCTAAATCTAATAAAATTGTCTTAATGTGTGTACCACCTGTATAGCCACCCAGTCCACCACTGGACGCAATCACACGATGGCATGGCACAATGATACTAATGGGATTTTTTCCATTGGCATTTGCACAGGCACGAAAAGCCTTAGGTTTGCCGATATTTTTAGCAAGTTTAGCATAGCTAATAGTATGACCATAAGTAATATCAAGCAGGCCGTGCCATACCATCTGCTGAAACGGAGTACCATAAGACAAATCAAGTGGAATATCAAACTCCCTACGCTTACCAATAAAATACTCATCAAGCTGACTCATCACTTTAATAGCAATGGCTTGATTATTATTTTGACCATCGTCCCAGGTTAAACCATCTGGGCTTAATTCTTCTGGCCTGATAAATATTGCCTGTTGATTAAGCTTGACAAATAATCGTGCGGTTTTATCATGATGCCAATCAAGTGCAATCAATTTAGCATCTTTTATGGTTAAGCTGATCATGGGTAAATTAAAAGGTGGTGTATAGTGCGTACTGATCATTGTTATAAAGTTTTATTTAAATTATATTTAGGCCAAAGATAACCCATGCTTTACTTTCCACACTTTAAATAATTTTTAAAGCCAACAAAGTCTATCATAAAACATAAAAAATACCGCAACATCGTTGCAGTATTTTTTATGTTATTTTTCTTCATCAAATAGTGCCTCAACAAACTCATGTGGATCAAAGGCTTGCAAATCATCAACCCCCTCGCCCACACCAATGTAGCGAATTGGTATATTGGTATTTTGAGCAACATTAAACACCACGCCACCTTTGGCAGTACCATCAAGTTTGGTAATACTGATGCCAGACAGGGGTACAACCTCAGAAAATATTTGTACTTGATTGATGGCATTTTGCCCTGTGCCAGCATCTAGAACAATCATCGTTTCATGCGGTGCATTTTCATCAGCTTTTTTCATGACACGCACAACTTTTTCAAGCTCATTCATCAAGTGTGTTTTATTCTGCAGACGCCCTGCTGTATCTGCTATTAGCACATCAATGCCCCGTGCTTTGGCCGATTGCATGGCATCAAATATGACCGATGCACTATCCGAGCCATGCCCCTGTGCCACCACAGGAATGTCATTGCGTTCACCCCAAATTTGCAATTGCTCCGTCGCTGCTGCACGAAAAGTATCGCCCGCAGCAAGCATGACGGACTTACCTTCATTTCTTAGTCGTTTAGCAAGTTTGCCGATTGTCGTGGTTTTGCCAACACCGTTCACACCCACCATCAAAATGACAAACGGCTTTTTAGTGGTATCAATATTTAACGGCTGTACTTTTGGCGCCAAAATCTCTACCAGTTCCTTTTTTAAGGCCTTGTATAAAGAATGCGAATAAATCAAGTCGCCACGAGCCGTCTGCTCGGTCAGATTCTCAATGATACGATTGGTCGCATCTACACCAATATCCGCCACAAGCAACTGATCTTCAACCTCTTCAAGCAACTCATCATCAATCTCTTTACCACCGACAAGAACATTCATCAGTCCTTCGGTTAAATTTTTACTAGACTTAGAAAGTCCTTGTTTCATACGGCCGAACCAGCCCTGACTATCGCTCATGCTTTACTCACAGTTTATTGATGATTTTAACACACTTGCAATGTTATCATTTTGTTGATTAACACATTTTGCAAATCCATGCCCTGCACTTATTTTTAGTAAATCATACCAAAGGCATGACAGGTACCACTACCTCTAATTTTTTATTGCCCTGCTCGATGATTTGATGGCTGGCATCTTCTTTGTCATCAACAAGCATCGGCTCTACCGACAAAGAAACAAAGCTTTCATTGCCTTGTTTGCCTGACAATTGGCTGGCATTCATACTGCCCTTGTTTGACTCATCTGACTTGTTCAACTTGATGATTTTTTTAGCATCATTGACAACATTCATACGCACCGCCTTTTAGGGATTTAATTATAACACAACTTCACATCTAGACCAAAAACACACCAAAACAAATAAAGACAATTTTTTACCGTAAAAGATTATAACACCTTGCTATTTAAGACACAAATTAAAATAGAACACATCCTTGCCAAATTTAAAGTATAAAGTATTTAACCTACCGAAAGTTATTAACAAGGTTTCTTCTTGGGGTTAAATTGGTTTTTGGTGGGTTAGGTAATTTTGCAAGATGTCCAATGTTTATTGACCCATTATTTATGAGTGTTTAATTGTATAAACTATCTTGATATAGGACGATATGGACTTGATTTTTAATCGCCCAACTGTCTTATGTTGTTGTATTCCATACCATATGCCCAATCGTCTTGTTATGTTGCTTTTATTTAATCACTGCCACCAAATCATCAAATAACACTTGACAAGGCATAAGATATGGGCTAAATTGACCTAAATCCATTTTAATTTACTTTAATCTAGGGGGATATGATGAAAGCCAATACCAATCAAATTGACCGTGCGGTGCGTATCGTACTGGGACTTGTGCTTATTGGGCTTGCAATCACTGGCGTGATTGGCTGGTGGGGGTATTTGGGCGTGATTGCCTTGGTTACAGGGCTGATTAAATTTTGTCCACTCTATCGGCTATTGGGGATTAGCACTTGCAAAAGTTGCGAAATTAAAACAGACTAGTTAATTATTTGCCCTAGCGATTAACTTAGACCCATTATTGACCGATATGTTGTTCATAAATTTTATCGGTCAATAACTGCTAAATTGACACCAATAATTAAATCCTTAAATAAGCATCTTAATTTAAGGATTTTTTGTTTCAGGCTTTTTAAAATTTTTTTAAAAAATATTTTAAAAATAACCCCAAAAAAGCAATGATGACACAGTTCTTACAACCAATGGCTAATGTTAATTTAATATTAATTTAAGCCTTTATTAAGGATTTACCCTTAAAATCTCAATCTCATAATTCACCGCTTGTTTGTGGGCTTTGCCTTCTTCGCTAAATCCTACATTGGCAGGGATATGCACGCTGTATTTGCCCCCTGCTTGCATTTGCGTGAGTGCTTGCTGTAATCCGCCAAACATTTGCGACACAGGGAGAATAACAGGCACATTGTTCATCGTGCCGTCAAGCGGTGTGCCGTCTAGCAAGTATGAGCGAAACCGCATTTCAATCTCATCGTTTGGCGTGATATATGACCCACTGCCTTGGGCGATTGTGCGTACTTGCACCGCCGATTTTGTCGTTGGGCTAAATGTTGGGCTAGGTTGGGTGTTGGCAACTGGCGAATAAGCTTGGGAGTGAACCCCAGTATTGGTGCAAGCTGTCATCAAAAGCGTACCAAACGCCAAGGTGTTAAGAGCAATGGTTTTAAAAGTGGGTTTTAACATAATAAATCCTAATTTAAAAAGGGCTAGAATAACACAAAAAGTTAACGCTTTTGTAGGGATTTTGTATGAAAAATCAACGACTTTTGCTTAAACAATAGGGCAAAAAAATGAAGCTAATAAACAGTAGCACAAAAACCAAAAGACTAAAAAACCGCTGGGTCTTTGTTGCCAAAGTTATCTATCAGCGTTTGACTGGCTTTGTTTAAGCCCACCACTTGCACAACAACCCCCAAGCGTTGGTAGTTTGCCACCACTTTATCCAAAGCATTCATCGCCGAAATGTCCCAAAAATGGGCGTTTGACACATCAATTTTGACCGTTTTGAGTGTTTGGTCAAAACTAAAACTTGCCACAAAGCTATTGGCACTGGCAAAAAACACTTGCCCTGTCACATCATATACCATAAGCTCGCCCGCAGGCGATGACTGCACACGCAAATACCGCCCGATTTTGTCAGCAAAAAACAGTGCCGACAACAGCACGCCAACCCCCACGCCCAGTGCCAAATTGTGGCTATACACCACAATGGCAACGGTGGCAATCATCACCGCATTAAAACCGACAGGGTGCGTTTTGAGCCGTTTGATAGATTGCCAATCAAAAGTGCCAATCGCCACCATTATCATAATGGCAACCAATGCAGGCATTGGGATAATTTTTATCCAATCGCCCAAAAACACCACCAAAATCAGCAAAAACACCCCTGCCACCAGTGTAGAAAGCCGTGTGCGACCGCCTGATTTGACATTAATCATAGACTGACCAATCATTGCACAGCCTGCCATACCGCCAAACAAACCACTGACCACATTGGCAATGCCTTGCCCTTGACATTCTTGGTTTTTGTCGCTATCGCTATGGGTAATGTCGTCTATCAAATTGGCGGTCAATAACGATTCAAGCAGCCCCACCGCCGCAAGGCTTAACGAGTAGGGCAAAATAATTTGCAAAGTTTGTGCATTCAATGGCACATCAGGCAACAAAAACACAGGCAAACTGTCAGGCAACTGCCCCATATCGCCCACCGTGCGAACATCAAAGCCAAAAAATACCGCCACCAAGGTAATCAACACCACCGTTGCCAAAGGCGATGGCACAAGGTTGCCGATTTTGGGAATACGTCCAAAGCCATACACCACCACCAAGCCAAGTGCCGTCAAGGCATAAGTTTGCCACGATACCCCTGCCAAATTGGGATTGAGTTCAGGCAATTGTGCCAAAAAAATCAAAATCGCCAACGCATTGACAAAGCCAATCATCACCGCTTGCGACACGAACCGCATCAAACCACCAAGTCTAAACACCCCAGCAAGGATTTGTAATAGCCCTGTCAAAAGCGTGGCAGCAAGCATATATTCTATGCCGTGATGTTTGACCAAACTTGCCAAAACCAACGCCATTGCCCCTGTGGCAGCACTAATCATCGCAGGGCGACCGCCAAAAAATGCACTCACCACCGCAATGCAAAAAGACGCATACAAGCCAACTTGTGGGGCGACTCCTGCAATGATAGAAAAGGTAATCGCTTCTGGAATTAGTGCCAACGCCACCGCAAGCCCTGACAAAATATCGGCTCTGGGGTGGGCAAGCCAATTTTGATGAAAATAGGTGGGCGAAAAAGCGGACAATAAAGTTTTGCTAAATAAATTTTTGTTCAATAAAGTCATTGGGATATGGTTGAGATTTGTGGTCAAAATGGGCTATTTTAGCATAAATGGCAGTGGCAGGCGTGCTTTTGTGAGTGGATTTTATAGGTATTTTACAAAATGGGCGTTGCAGATGATGAAGTCTATTGATTTTCTATTTTGTTTATGTTATATATATTTTCAATGTTGTATATTTGGTAGGGATATTAGACTTCCTGCGAAACCTTGAAATAAGGAAAACCGTTCGTGGTGAACTTATCGAACCATAACGGTTTTCCGCCACCCTTCGACAAGCTCAGGGCGAACGGAAAACCTAGTATCGCAGGAAATCTATTTATGGAAAGTATTAATTTTACACTTTGCACGCCTTATGAGAGAAACAGGGTTTACAATTTATGGTATAAAATATATTTTGAAGAAATGGGTAGAAATAAAAATTATGCCAAAACATTCACAGATTCCATGGAATATTAAATTTAGTAAAAATTTGATTTTTTATTAAATTTAACTACAATTATCTTTATTTCAATAAGGTGTATTGATGAAAAATTTAATCAAAGAAAATGAATGCCTAATTATTGGCAATGTTTGGGATAGCCTATCCGCTATCATTCATGAACAAGCAGGATTTAAGGCATTAGGTACTACTAGTTGGGGTATATCAAATACTTTGGGGTACAAAGATGGTCAAAATATATCATTTGATGACCTAAAAAATGTTGTGTCTCAAATACTAAAAGTAATTAATATACCTTTGTCTGTTGATATAGAAGCTGGCTACTCTGAAGACAATAAAGAAATAGTAGAAAACATCTTAACTTTAGCTAAAATGGGTTGCTCGGGTGTAAATTTGGAAGATTCTATACCAAATAATGGATTAAAAGATAAAGATAAATTTGCTATTTTGGTTAGAGAAATTAAAGATGCATTAATTTCTAATGGTTTTGATAATTTTTATTTAAATATCAGAACAGATACTTATTTGAATCTTGAAAACCCATTAGAAGAAACTAAAGATAGAGCATTATTATATCAGAATAGTGGTGCTGATGGTATTTTTATTCCGTGCATATCAACAGAAGAAGATATCAAAGAAGTTTTATCAGTTATTGATATTCCACTAAACATTATGTCTATTCCTAATGTTACAGATATTGAAAAATTCAAAAATATTGGCGTAAAAAGATTCAGTTATGGAAACGCTATGTCGGATTGTATTATTTCAGAAATTGAAAAACTTACCAAAGCAATAATTTCCAACAATAATACATCGTGCTTATATGAACACGCCAATTTAACAACAAAATTTAAGTAGAATGAAAAACAATCAATACAATGTGCTATCTGTGGATAGCACATTATTTATTCTAAATGAATCAAAAGACCATTATTTAAAATGGTTATCAGATAATGATTTTCCACCAAAATCATATCTAGAACACCCTTTAAATTCAGAAATTGAACTAAATGAATACAAGAAATTATTTCTTAATAATTTCAAAATTTCATTAGGTGCTTTTATTAGAATAAAAAGAGTATTTTTTATTCTAAATAATACAAAAAATTACAAAAATAATTTATTATATTATTCTTTTATAGAAACACCTATTGGATTAATGGTTTCTATATGCTCAGAAAAAGGTCTTTGTTTGCTTGAATTTATAGATAGAAAAATGCTTGAAACAGAAATCAATGAACTAATTTGCCACTATAATTCAAATTTAGTTTTTAAAGAAAGTGAGTTTTCTTTAAAAACTAAAAAAGAAATACAAATGTATTTTGATAAAAAATTGAAAAAATTTAATATAAAACTTGATATAATTGGAACTGATTTTCAAAAAAATGTTTGGAAAGAGTTAATCAATATAGATTATGGAGAAACACTATCATACTCAGAACAAGCATTATTATTAGGTATGCCAAATTCAACAAGAGCTGTAGCAAGTGCCAACGGCAAAAATAAAATTTCTATTATTATACCTTGCCATAGAGTTTTAAAAAAAGATAAAAAACTTGGTGGATATGGTGGTGGAATTTATCGCAAAAAATATTTATTGGATTTGGAAAAAGATTAAAAAATATTTACAACTGAACATTTGTAAATATACTGAACACTTAACAATTCTTAACCATTAAAATCAAACGGATATAATGGCTAATGTTTAGCGTTTATTTGGTTAGCCCATCAATTCATCAATCAATTCTTTTACGCTTTTGATTTTGTCAATTTGTGATATGCCTGTACCCACCGACACATAGCCATTATCAAAATCGCCTTCTAGCATACCCAAACGCATTCCTGTGCCTGCGTTCATAACGACTGCAATCTCGCTACGACTTGCCCCATTTTCACTAAGTTCAAAGCATTTTTTGGCAAGTGTGGTTGGCAATGAGCGGTAATAATACGGCTCGGTGCGGAATAGTAGCAGGTCATTAGCGGTTGCATTCACTATCCATTCTTTGACTTTTTGGTGGCTTCGGCACTCGGTTGTGGCGATAAACGCTGTGCCAACCCACACGCCTTCTGCTCCTAGTAGCATGCTTGCTTGCACCGCTTTTTTGTCGCCAATGCCCCCTGCAAGCATTATAGGCAAATCCACCTTGCCGACAAACTCTGCCAAAACGCTAAAACTGCCCACTTCTTTCATCGGCAAAGTTCCGCCTTCGTCAAAGCCTGTCAAAACCAAAATATCCGCCCCAAGTTTTTGGGCTTTTAGGGCATCGGTCAAATTGGGATTGGGCAGACGGCAGATGATTTTAATGCCCGCAGTTTTGAGTTTGGCGTAAATGGCAGGGTCAAGCCAGCCGTTGTCCAACACCACAGGCACGCTCTCGTCAATCAGCAAATCCACCATTAAGGGAATGAGCGACAAATCATAAGACAGCATAAACGGCACGCCAAAGGGCTTGTCGGTCAAGGCTTTGACCTTACGGATTTCGTTACGCATACGCTCCAAAACTTCTTGATTGGAGCTTGGGTTGGTCGTCTGCCCTGCGTGTGGGGCCAAAAAGCCAAGTCCACCTGCGTTCGCCACGCTTGCCACCAAATGTGCGTCTGTCAGCCACGACATTGGGGCTTGGACAATGGGGTGTTTGATGTTTAAAATTTGGGTGATGCGGTTCATAATATTGCTCTGTTTGATTGGAATGGGGATATTATAAAATTTAAAAATTGGTAAGGGAATGGCGGTTTTTGAAAAGGTGGTTTTCGTTTTTGGAAAATAAAAACACCGCCCATTTGGGGTGTGATATTCTTCTAATAATGTCGCACTATTATAGTCTTGCCAATGGCTTTGATTGTCGCCCAAATACGCACCAAATGCCTTTTGTCCTTATGGCATTTGCAGCCAATAAATTTGAATTTTCCTACAAAACCGTTCGCCTTAAACTATGCTTGCAGGTAGGTCTGCATTGTGGTTCGGCAGGCACGCCACGAACAGAAAACGGTAGCCCTTTTTTATTTTGTGCAGTATACTAATCCCATCATTAAAATAGGATATTTATTATGCCAAACGCTCAAGCCATCAACCAAGACTTTTTAAACAAACTTGACCAAGACCTTTGGAGAGCCGCCGATACCCTGCGTAAAAACCTAGACGCCGCCAACTACAAACACATCGTGCTTGGTTTTATTTTTTTAAAATACATCTCCGACAGTTTCAACGACTTTCGCCAAAAACACGCCCTCAATCTTACCAATCCTGACAGCGAAACCTATCTTGACCCAACCTTGTTTGATAAAACTGAATATCAGCAAATTTTAAACGATGAACTTGAAGAGCGGGATTATTACACCGCCGAAAATATCTTTTATGTACCACAACAAGCACGCTGGGAAAACATCAAAGACAACAGCAAACTAAACGCAGGCGATGAATTGCCTTGGGGTGGCAAATTCAAAAATGTCAGTATTTTGCTTGATGATGCCTTTGAAGCCATCGAACAAGAAAACCCCAAACTAAAAGGCGTGCTCCAACGCATTGCAGGCTTTGGCGTGCCTGATGAAATGCTTCGTGGCTTGATTGACCTTTTCTCTCGCACCGACTTTACCCGCCCAATGCACAACGGCGAACCTGTGCATTTGCAAGCCAAAGATATTTTGGGTCATGTTTATGAATATTTCTTGGGGCAATTTGCCCTAGCCGAAGGCAAAAAAGGCGGTCAATATTTCACGCCAAAATCCATCGTTACGCTGATTGTGGAAATGCTCGAACCCTATTCAGGGCGAGTGTATGACCCTGCGATGGGCAGTGGCGGATTTTTTGTGCAAACCGACCGCTTTATCCAAGCTCACCAAGGCAACCGCAACGCCATTTCGGTGTATGGGCAAGAATCCAACCCCACCACCAGAAAACTTGCCGTGATGAATATGGCGATTCGGGGCATTCCCTTTGATTTTGGCGACAAACCCGAAGACACACTCATCAATCCTTTGCACATTGACAAAAAAATGGATTTTGTGATGGCAAATCCCCCTTTTAATATGAAGGAATGGTGGAGCGAAAGTTTGGCAGGTGACCCACGCTGGGCATACGGCACGCCCCCACAAGGCAACGCCAACTTTGCGTGGTTGCAGCATATGATTTACCACCTTTCGCCAAAAGGCAAAATGGCACTCCTACTTGCCAACGGCTCAATGAGTAGCCAAACCTCAGGCGAAGGCGAAATCCGCAAAAACATCATAACAGCCGACCTAGTCGAAGCGATGATTGCCCTACCCAATCAGCTATTTACCAACACGCAAATCCCTGCTTGTATTTGGATTATCAATAAAGCCAAAGCTCGTAAAGGCGAAGTTCTGTTTATCAACGCCACCCAAATCGGCTATATGAAAGACCGAGTACTGCGTGATTTTACTCCTGATGACATCGCCAAAATCGCCACCACCTACCACAACTGGCAAAAGGGGCAACAAGGACAAGAAAAAGGCTACGAAAATATCCCTGCGTTTTGTTACTCGGCAACGCTAGACGAAATCGCCAAAAATGACTTTGTGCTGACGGCTGGGCGATATGTGGGAGCGGTAACCGAAGAAGATGACGGCGTACCTTTTGCCGAAAAAATGGCGCATCTCACCGCTTTATTAAATGAGCAATTTAGAGTAGCTAACGATTTGCAATTGACCATAAATGAAAATATAGAAAATTTGAACATCAATCAAGATTTGGATATTGAGTTTGTAGAATATAATTTGGTTGATTTGGTTAACTTTTCTCAAGGTGTCCAAGTGCCATTTAAAGACCAATTCTTAGAAAAAACGGAAGAAACAGAGAGATTTATTCGTATTGTTGATTATATCTATGGTGAGCCACCCCGATATATTACTAAACGCAAGGATAAATATTGGGTAAATGAAGATGATGTCGTTATGATAAGATATGGGCACATAGGCAAGGTTGTTAATGGTATTAGCGGTTATATTGCTAATAATTTATTCAGAATAATCCCAAAAGACAGTTTGGTTTTAAATAAAGAATATTTGTATTATTTTTTATCACAAAAAGAAATATATGAATACCTAGTATCTTGCAACTCATCATCTGCTATGCCATCAATAAAATTTAGTGATTTTGATAAAATAAAAATTCCTTTACCTAATTTGGAAAATCAGATAAAAATTGTTGAAAAACTCAAATGTTTTGATGAAAAAATTAGAGCAAACCAAAGAAGTAATCAAACTTTATCAGATATCAGAAATAAAATTTTACCTAAATTACTGAGTGGAGATATTGAATTATGAATTTCATACCTGAAATTGAAATAAATACTTTGGAAGAGCTTAAAGAGTTTATTGGCTTTATCGATGCCATTAATTTTACAGAAAATCCAATTTCAGAAATTAGTGTTAAAGATAATCAGTTAAACGAAAATGGCTATATTTTTCGTGGACAATATAATCCCATATGGGAGCTTACTTCTACATTAGAAAGAGATTTTTTGAAAAATAAAATAAACATCACATCAGGTAATTATTATGACTTATGTTCAAAATTATTAAATAATTACAAACCATTATTTCGTGGGAGAATTTCTGAACAGTATCTACTACTAGATGAAAAATATAATGATGAGTTATGGGCTTTTGGTCAGCATTATGATTTAAAAACTCCTTTATTGGATTGGTCTTATTCTTTTTTTGTCGCATTATATTTTGCATTTGCCAAAAAAGAAGGTAAGGACGAAAAAATCAACCGTAGGGCGGTTTTTATCATCAATCGCCATGCTCATGCACTCCCATTTAATCATGGTATTCAGTATATTGAACCAAAATTAGATATTGGTGGTCGTCTAAATGCCCAAAAAGGCTTATTTACCAAAAATCTAAGTAGTGATTTTATCAATCTTAATAAAGAATACAAAAACACAATGGAAGACATAAGCAAACAAATAAACCAATATCAAAATTTATTGGATAATTTTGATTTTGAAAAATATTCATTTTTAGGTAATATGCCAAGCCAAAAAAATATAAGTAGGTTTTCTGAAATTGATAAATTTCCACTAAATAAAATATTAATCGCTAGTCATTTAAGAAATGATGTTTTAAATTTTTTACATAGTATTAATATTGATAGTTTTACTCTATTTCCAGATAAAAAAGGCTTAATCGAACAATGTCATTTTGAGCTGGAAAATATGATTTTTGAGTTAAAAATGAGTGGATACTAATTCTATTATAAACGGACAAGCCCTTTATGCTCACCATCAACGAAAACACCATCGAACAATCCGCCATTGCCACATTAAACCCAAAAGAGATTGAGTTATAAATAAAAGACATGCAAATTTAGCAATACCCAAAACAAGGATTTAATTTTTTATGCTTACACCGATAAAATCGTGGAAAACTTTTGAAGAACAAGCCGATATTTTAAAACAAAGAGGTTTATTATTTGCCAATCGAGCACGCCTAGAAAACTATTTAAGCCGTATTGGCTATTATCGATTCAGTGGCTACCTGCACCCATTTCGTCAATGGGACAGCCACAACAATTTATTGCTTGATACATTTATGCCAAACAGCCATTTTGAAGATGTTTTATCCTTGTATCTGTTTGATAAAAAGTTACGCTTATTGGCTCTTGATGTCCTAGAACGCATTGAAACCGCCATAAAAATGGATATTGCTTATTTGTTGGGCGAAAAAGACCCGCTTGCTCATCGAGATTCACAATATTTTGATGGTCAATTCATCAAAAATAACAATCATCAAAAATGGCTAGAATATACCGATGAATTGGTTCAAAGAGCCAAAAATAAAAGCACGCCCTTTGTTTTGCACAATCAAAACAAATATGGCGATTTACCAATTTGGGTGGTGTGTAATTTGTGGGATTTTGGGGCAATGTCAAAAGTTTATTCAGGCTTGACACGCAAAGATAGAGATAAAATATCCCAAAAATACGGTTTAAATAATGGCAAAGAATTTGCAAAATGGCTAAAAAGTTTAAATGAAATACGCAATATTTGTGCCCACCACGACCGCCTATGGAACAGTCGTATCACCATAAAATCATCAAAAATAAAAGAATATTTTTGGGATAAATTGGATAACAGCCGACCATTTTTCTATTTTTGTGTAATGCAAAAAATATTAAAAGTATTATGCCCTAAATCCCAATGGGGACAAAGATTTTTATCATTAATAGACGAATTTCCAAAACATCACAGCTCAAAAATTAATTTAAAGGTTTTTGGTCTGATTGATGATTATAAAAATTGGAATTTGTGGCAACCAAGCCAAGATTTGGACAAATAAAAACCGCACTGTGTCAAATGACAGGGAGTGCGGTTGTATCAAGTGCTATTATAACAATGCAAACTTGCATAGTCAAGACTATCGGAGCAAAAAAATGCTAGGCATCAACGAAAACACCATCGAACAATCCGCCATTGCCACAATGCAATCTTTGGGCTGGGATTATACCTACGGCAAAACCATTCTTTTGGGCTGCCAAAATGAATGGCGAGAACGGACAGGCGAGGTGATTTTAAAGCCCTTGTTGGCAGCTGCCATTGCAAAATTAAACCCAAATCTGCCTGCTGCCGAGGTGGAAAATGTGGTGGCGATGGTCTGCCGTAGTGAGAGTGGCGACCTTGCCGAGCGTAACCGCCAATCCTATGAATGGCTAAGAAATGGCGTGCCGTATCGTTATCAAGCACAGGGCGAGCAAAAGTTTGAAGTGGTGCGTTTGGTGGATTTTGGGGTGCCTGCCCACAATGATTTTCGCATTGTCAATCAGCTTGACATTCAAGGCAAAAAGGGCAAGCGTATTCCTGATGTGATTGGCTTTGTCAATGGTTTGCCCCTTGTGGTGTTTGAGCTAAAAAATCCACTTAAAGAAAATGCCGACATTGGCAAAGCGTACGCACAGCTACAAACCTATAAAGAAGAACTGGCTGAATTGTTTGTGTTTAATCAGGCGCTTGTGATTTCAGATGGCATTGTGGCTCGCATTGGTTCGCTGACGGCTGATTTTGAGCGTTTCACCCCTTGGCGTGTGGTTGATGAGAAAAACAAAAGCCAACGGATTGTGTTTGAAAATGAGCTAGAAGGCTTGTTACAAGGGTTGATGACGCCCAAAAATCTTTTGGATTATGTGCAAAATTTTGTGGTGTTTGAACGAGACAACAAAAACCGCACCATCAAGAAAATTGCCCAATATCATCAGTTTTATGGCGTCAATGAAGCGGTGGAATGTACCCTACTTGCCAGCAGTCACACAGGCAGCCGCAAAGTGGGCGTGTTTTGGCATACGCAAGGCTCGGGCAAATCGCTTTCAATGCTGTTTTATGCAGGCAAAGTGTTGAGCCAAGCTGCCTTAAAAAATCCGACTTTGGTTTTGGTTACCGACCGTAACGATTTGGACGGTCAGCTTTACGCCACTTTTTGTGGTGGGCAAGATTTACTAAAACAAATGCCCATTCAGGCCAACGGACGAGATGAACTTCGCTCTGCTCTTGCCAGTCGTTCGGCTGGGGGCGTGATTTTTACCACCATTCAAAAATTTGGCTTAATGGAAGATGAGCTTGCCCACCCCATTTTGAACGAGCGGCAAAACATCATTGTGATTACCGATGAAGCCCACCGTTCGCAATACGGTTTTAGCCAAAAAATCAACGACAAAGGACAATACCGAGAGGGTTACGCCAAGCATTTACGCAGTGCCCTGCCCAATGCGTCCTTTATTGGTTTTACAGGCACGCCAATCGCCCTTGATGACAAAGACACCCAAGAAGTGTTTGGTAAATATGTGTCTATTTACGATTTTGAAGATGCGGTGAAAGATGGAGCGACCGTGCCTATTATCTACGAGCCACGCCAAATCAGCTTGGGCGAAAGTAGCGAATTTGATAAGGTGGTCAAAGAAGCTGGGGCCCTGCTTGATGACGATGAACAAAATCCGACTTTCCGTTTGCGTGAAAAATTGCACGGTGTTGAAAGCCGTTTGCAAAAAATGGCGGAAGACATCATTGCCCATTATGATGAGCGTACCAAACAGCAAGACGGCAAGGCGATGGTCGTGGTGATGAGCCGTGCCATTTGTGTGAAATTGTACGAAAAAATCATTGCACTTCGCCCCGATTGGCATTCTGACGATGTGTTGCAAGGAGTGATAAAAATCGTGATGACAAGCGTAGCCTGCGACCCTGCCGAATGGCAAAAACACAATCAGGATAAAAAAACGCTAGAAAAACGCTTTAAAGACCCAGACGACCCGTTAAAAATCGTCATCGTGCGGGATATGTGGCTGACGGGTTTTGATGCCCCTTGCTGTAACACGATGTACATTGACAAGCCGATGAGTGGACATAACCTGATGCAGGCGATTGCTCGGGTAAATCGGGTGTTCCGTAACAAAAGCACGGACAATGGCGGCTTGATTGTGGATTATGTGGGCTTGACCGATGAGCTTGAAAAAGCGATGAAGCAATATACCAACGCTTGTGGCAAAGAAAAACCTGTACGCAATATTGAGACGGTTTTGGAAAAAATGCTTGAATATGTCAGCATTATTCGGGGGCAATTTGCCACACCTGTGGATGGACAAACGGTTGATATTTCAAAAATTTTGCAAATTAGCGAACCTGCCAAATTGCTGAATGCGATTTTGACCTCTGCCAACCATATTTTAGCCCTAGACCGTGCCAATCCTGATGACAGTAAAAACAAAAAGGACAAAACCCCACGCAAAAATGCTTTTTTGCAAGCGGTACGGTTTGCCAAAAAAGGCTATGCCCTTTGCGGGGCATTAAAAGCGGTTGAACCTTACAAACAGGAACTGGCTTTTTATGATGCGGTGCGTGCCACCATCATCAAAAACAGTGATACGCCACGCAATGCGTCAGGCGAAAATGACCGCTTGTTGCAACTGGCAACCTTAATGAATCAAGCAGTAAAATCTGACGGCGTGGTTGATTTGTTTACACTGCTTCATAAAGAACGCCCAAACATCAATCTACTTTCTGATGAATTTTTGGAAACGGTAAAAAACAGCCCAACCAAAGATTTATGGATTGGTGCGATGGAGCGTTATCTGGCGTCCGAATTACGCACACAAAGTGGGGCAAATCTTGCCACTAAAAAAGAGTTTGAGCAACGACTCAAAGAAGCAATGAACCAATACCACAACCACAATTTATCCGTGTTGGAAATTTTGGAAGAACTCATCATGCTTGCCAAAGAGTTTGACGCTCGCCAAAAACGAGGGGAAGAGCTGGGATTAAGTCCTGCTGAAATGGCGTTTTATGATGCATTGGCTCGCAACGAAAGTGCGGTGCGAGAAATGGGTGATGCAACTCTTTTGAAATTGGCACGAGAAATCACCGAAAAACTGCGTAAATCGGTAACGATTGATTGGCAATACAAAGACTCGGTGCGTGCCAAAATGCGAACGCTGATTCGCATTACCCTACGCACCTATAAATATCCGCCTGATTTACAGAATGAAGCGATTGAATTTGTACTCAAGCAGGCACAGGAGATTGCAGAGGATTTAGTAGCAAAAGAAACGATTTGATGCTTGATTTGTAGTAAGTGAGCCATTTTAAATAGTGATTGGTGATGCAAATATGGGGGTGGTTGGTGTTATTTTCAGGATAAATTAAAATCTGCTAAAATAACCCAAATGTTTAAACAGTCAAACCAATGAATCTCAACACCCTGCGTCTATTTGTCGCCATTGTCCAAACAGGCTCGCTTTCCAAAGCGTCCGAACGCACAGGCGTACCGATTGCCACTATCAGCCGTCAAATCAGTGAGCTTGAAAAATCCTTGCAAATTCAACTGTTTGACCGCCAAAAATCAGGCGTTAAGCCCACAATGGCAGGGCAAAAACTCTATGACGAAGTGCATTTGTCCATTGATAATTTGTTAAATGCCAAACAAGTGCTTCTTGATAATGAGCAGAATTTAAAAGGCGTGTTACGCATTTCAGCACCGCCTGCTTTTGAGCCTGTGCTTTGGTGGATTGGCAAATTTCAACAGCAATTTGCCCACATTCACATTCATTGTACGCTGACCGAACGCTATTTGGACTTGGTAAATGACGGTATTGATGTGGCGTTTCGCATTGGCGACTTGTACGGCGATGATTTTATTGCCAAAAAAGTATTGACGCTTGGCACCAAATGGGTGGCAAGTCCTGATTTATTGGCACGGCTTGGCACACCAAAAACCGTATCCGATTTGGCAAATTATCCCATTGCCAGTTGGGCAAAAAATGGCGAAAGCGAAATGGTCATTCAAATGAACAAAACAAAAATTGCCTTGCCGATAGCATTTGCTAGCAATGACAGCTATGCGGTGGAATATATGATTGTGCAGGGGCTATACATCGGGCAAATGTCTGCTGTTACCGCTGATGAATGGATAGCCAAAAAGCATTTGGTGGAGATTTTACCCCAATTTGATGCCCCTACTTTTGAAGTGTTTATGTTGTACGCCGCCCATCGTTATCGCTCTGCCATTGTCAAAGCCTTTGTGGAATTTGTATTGAAAAATCCTTATCAAAAATAGTCAATATGCAATTCATCAATAGACCTCTTGCGAAACCAAATCTATGCTAAAATACCCCAGTGAACTACGGATCTCCACACACTTATCTGATGAAAAGTTTAACGCTTGGTTTAAACGCTTGATTGATGTTGAACAGACTGTCTTTCATGAAATGCCTGCCTGTTTAGAGCAGGCACAAGCTACTGTACACTAAAAGATGGTAGAAAACTTAAATAAAATTGGTATGCCCAATCTGTTAATAGCAACCTTGCAGTATTTTAAGGAATATCGCACTTATGAGCGAATTGCTACTGATTTTGGCATACTGATAAGTATACCCATCAAAGCCACCAACAAACATTCACTTGTGCAAGAATCCAAAGATTATAACACCTTGCTATTTAAGACACAAATTAAAATAGAACACATCCTTGCCAAATTTAAAGTATTTAACCTACTGAAAGTTATTAACAAGGTTTCTTCTTGGGGTTAAATTGGTTTTTGGTGGGTTAGGTAATTTTGCAAGATGTCCATTTAAAGCTAACTTTTTTGATTTCTTGTTTTTGGTTTCAATTAAGACCCTCATCACTATTGCTATCACCACCAGCTACAACCAAATCATGATTAAATTAAAGGCTGGCAGTAGCTTTAGTAATAATTTTTGGTAATAATAAGGTTGGGCATCTTGTTTTTCAACTCATCTTATCATACCCAAATCATACAACCAATCCAAGTTTTTTGCCATGTAAGCATTCAAGCTTACAGCACCATCGCCGCAATCCAACCAAAAATAACCAACGGAATATTATAATGAATAAAAGTTGGAATGACAGAGTCTTTGATATGATCATGCTGACCGTCAATATCCAAACCCATTGTCGGACCCAAAGTTGAGTCCGATGCAGGTGAGCCAGCATCGCCCAACACGCCAGAGGTGGCAACAAGTGCAATGGTGGCAGGCACGCTAAAATCAAGTGCCACACACATTGGCACATAAATCGCTGCCAAAATTGGTACCGTTGAAAAAGATGAACCAATACCAAGTGTTACAATAAGTCCAATCATGAGCATGACAAATGCTGCCACACCTTTACTTCCACCAAATATTTCCATCGTCATAGAGACAAGCATATCAATTTGCCCTGTCGCCTTCATCACTTCAGCAAAACCCTGAGCACTGATCATGATAAAACCAATCATGGCCATCATTTTAATGCCATCATTAAACACACCATCTGCCTCATGCCAACTGACCACACCCGATACAATAAATATCAAAAACCCTACCATTGAACCCATCAGCAAAGAATCTGTATAAAAATGCACGATGAATGCCGCCACAATTGCCGATAAAACCACAACCAAACGATAAGCAGGTGATTTATCGGTATGATTATCCTGTGCATGATTGGTTTGGATTGATAGATTTTGATATACTCTAGGCTTACGGTAGCTGACAAAAACCGCCATCAAAACCCCAAACAACATTCCTGCCGCAGGAATTGCCATAACCTGCATGATGGATACACCCGATGTATTCATACCTGCATCATTGATATTTTTTAAAATAATTTGATTTAAAAAAATATCACCAAAACCATAAGGAATGAACATATAAGTATTGACCAAGCCAAAAGTGATGATACACGCCACCAATCGTCTATCAACTTGCAAGCGATTAAATAACAGCAATAAAGATGGGATAATCAGGGGAATAAATCCGATATGAATAGGGATCAAATTTTGGCTTAACATTGCCATCACCAAAATCAAAGCAAACAGTGTCCACTTTATCGCACCGCTTGCTTGTGCTTGGTTTAGGCGTGCCGTCATTGCATCTACCAGTAGCTTAGGCACACCAGAATGAGCAATCGCCATCGCAAATGCACCCAAAATCGCATAAGATAAAGCAATCTGTGCTCCATTACTCAGACCATGATGAAAAGCCGTCAGTGTATCAGCAATGGACAGACCTGCCATCAAACCACCGATAACAGCACCAATAATAAGGCTTAACACCACATGAACACGGGCCAGCGATAGCCCAACCATAATGACAACCGCAATTAATACTGCATTCATAAATCTCTCAAAAGTTATAAAAAAATTTGCGTCATTATAAATGATTTTTTAATCAAAATTTAACTTAAAAAAACATTTAAAATCAATAAACTGTAAAATAAATCAATTTAAACCAATGCCATAAATCAACAATAGCAGCAAAATATCATCAAGCAAATAAAAAAGAAATAAAAATTTTTTAATTATTTTTAATAAAAGAGTAAAGACAGGCAATCTGGCATCACTCTTATTTGCTAATGATTTTGCATAAAAATCACCCATAAGACTTGCATTTTTTTAAAGTACCACCATAAACCATTCACACAAAAAATAACTTAAAAAGGAGTACTTCATGACCACTGAAGCCCTAGATGATTTTGACAATTTTACCACCCTACCACTACTTGCCGTGCGTGATGTCGTAGTATATCCACATATGCAAATTGCACTATTTGTGGGGCGTGAGCAGTCAATCGCCGCCATTAAAAATGCTCAAGATAATTTTAATGAAAAAATTTTAGTTGTCTCACAAAAAGATTCACTGTCAGAAGATATTGAAATTAGCAACCTGTACGATTATGGCACGGTTTGTCGCATCATCAGCACCATGCCACATGACAACGATGATAACTGCCTCAAAGTTTTGATTGAAGGTCTGTATCGTGCCAAAATTGACACAATTGATGATGCACTGATTGCCACTTCTCAAAAATCACCAATCGCCAATCCTCTATCAGCCGATGAAAGCAAAGCTCACCAGACAGTACTGCTAGAATTCTTCGCTGATTATGCCGAAACTTCTCTTAGAAATGCTCGTGAAATCATTCGTGTTGCCAATCGTATCGACGATTTACTTGAACTGATTTATTTTATTGCAACACGAGTATCAATAAAATTAGAAGACAAACAAAATATTCTAGAAAATGATGACATCATGGCATATTATACAGCCCTGACAGAATTTTTTACTCACAATAAAGCAGAACGCAGTATTGAAAATGAACTACAAGACGCTGTACGCAAACAAATGGAGAGCAATCAAAGAGAATACTTTTTAAACGAAAAAATGAAAGCAATCAAATCAGAACTTTCTGATTTGAACGACGGTGCAGACGAAGAAGATGGCGAACTTGAAAAACGCCTAAAAGAGGCAAACCTACCTAAAGAGGTGCGTAAAAAAGCTGAAAATGAGTTTAAAAAACTCAAACAAATGCCATCAAATTCATCAGAAGCATCGGTTGTGCGTGGCTATGTTGAATGGATTTTGGACACACCTTGGAATAAGGCAAGCAAAGTATCAATTGATCTAAATAAGGCAAAAAGCACACTAGACAAAGACCATTACGGTTTAGATGATGTTAAAGACCGTATCCTAGAATACTTGGCGGTACAGTCTCGAGTTAAAAAAATGCGTGGCCCCGTTCTTTGTTTGGTAGGACCCCCAGGTGTCGGCAAAACTTCATTGGGTGAATCAATTGCCAAAGCCACAGGGCGTAAGTTTGTGCGTATGGCATTAGGTGGTGTGCGTGATGAAGCAGAGATTCGTGGACATCGTCGCACTTATATTGGTGCCATGCCTGGTAAAATTGTACAAAGCCTCGCCAAAGTAGAAGTAAAAAATCCGCTGTTTTTGCTTGATGAAATTGATAAGATGGCACAAGATTTTCGTGGTGATCCAGCCAGTGCATTACTTGAGGTGCTTGACCCATCACAAAACAATGGGTTTAATGACCATTATCTTGATCTAGACTTAGATTTATCGGAAGTCATGTTTATCTGTACCGCAAACAGCATGAACATTCCGCCTGCACTCTTAGATCGTATGGAAGTCATCAGATTACCTGGCTACACCGAAGATGAAAAGTTATCAATTGCTCAAAATTATCTTGTGCCAAAAGCACTTGAACAAAATGGCTTAAACAAAGATGAGCTAAACATCACCGATGAAGCAATCACAAGTATTATCCGACACTATACGCGTGAAGCAGGTGTGCGTAACTTAGAGCGTGAGATTAATAAAATCAGCCGTAAAGCAGTACGCTCACAAGTTGAAACTTATGGCATCAAGCCTAAAAAAAGCACGGTCATTAAACCCATTAATATAGCCGATAAAAATATTGCAGACTTTTTGGGGGTGAAGCCATTTGACTACGGTCTTGCTGAAAAAGAACCAGAAATTGGTCGTATCACAGGTTTGGCATGGACTTCGGTTGGTGGCGAACTACTCACCATCGAGACCGCCACCATGTCTGGCAAAGGAGAGCTTATCTTTACAGGCTCTCTTGGTGATGTCATGAAGGAATCTATTCGTGCAGCAATGAGTGTGGTGCGAGCTGGTGGTGAGCGTTTTGGCATATCCTACGATAAAATCAAAGAAACAGACATTCATGTACATATGCCAGAAGGTGCAACACCAAAAGATGGCCCATCTGCTGGTATTGCCTTAACCACCGCCTTGGTCTCAGCATTCACAGGTATTGCCATTCGCTCTGACATTGCTATGACAGGTGAGGTAACCTTGCGTGGTAAGGTATTACGCATTGGTGGGCTAAAAGAAAAACTACTCGCTGCACATCGTGGAGGCATTCGGCATGTCTTAATACCAAAGTCCAATGAACGAGACTTAACCGAAATTCCTGATAATGTTAAAGAAGGGCTAAAAATCCAGTCTGTTGAAACCATTGAGGAAGTCTTGCAGGTCGCTTTAACCGCACCACTGATGCCATTACAGCCTGCACCAAAAATATTAGCAGATGAACAAGGACTTAGAAACTAAAACCAAAACCAAAACCCAACCAACAAAAAAACAAGACCCAATCTTAGGTCTTGTTTTTTTGTATTGTTAATCAGTCGTTAGACACTTGATCTATATCAATGTCAGGATTTTTAATCAAATGAATGGAAGATAAAATCAATCCACCCCAAATGGCAATCAATGCCACCACCATAATAATCAATGCAGTACTATTCATGATAATCTCTCTTTTGTTCATTATGCAGGACATGACCTTGAACTTTGGTTAAAATCATCGCTCCAATGGCAAATACAGCCACTACACCCCAGCCAAATACCAATTGTGTGATGAAATCATAGCCACCATAACCCTCGCTCAGTAGCGATTTTAGACTAAGTACCAATGCTACGATCAGCGAAATTGGTGTAACTACTGTCAAAACAAATGACCAACCTGCACCAACTTTAAAACTCGAAATGCCATTAATATGAGCAATCAGTTTGTCAAGCAAACCACGATGTAGCCAAGTTACCCAAATAATTGATAAAATTGCACCAAACACAACACCAATATTATTGGCAAAGTGGTCAATGATATCCACAAAAGTAATTGCAGTTTTGGTTGAAAATAAAGCAACAGAAATCAATGCCGAGAAACCGCCAATGATAGAAACTGCTTTTTTATGCGACCAACCAAATTTATCTTCAAAGGCAGATATTGGCACTTGAATAATACTTGCCATTGAGGTCAATCCTGCTATAAACAATGATGCAAAAAATAATACCCCAATAATCGTGCCAGCATCACCCATACTTGATATAATTTTAGGAAATGCCACAAATGCAAGGCCGATACCGCCAGAGACTACTTCTGACACTGGCTTACCAGAGGCGACCGCCATAAAGCCTAATACCGAAAAAATACCAATGCCCGCTAAAATCTCAAATGATGAATTAGCAAAGCCCACCACCAAGCCTGAACCTGTCAAATTGGCATTTTTCTTTAAGTATGAAGAGTAAGTTACCATGATGCCAAAGCCGATTGACATTGAGAAGAAGACATGACCATAAGCAGCCAGCCATACTTTTGGATTAAGCATTGCTTCCCAATTTGGCGTAAAAAAGGTGTCTAAGCCTTCTGCCGCTCCAGGTAGGCGTACCGCTTGGATAACCATCACAACAAACATTACCACAAGTAGTGGAATGAATATCCTGTTGGCAAGCTCAATACCTTTGCGAATGCCGCCATACATGATGAACAGCACAATCGCCCAAACCAAAATAATGCCCCAAAATAAGCTTGGTACAAAAGTAAAATCTAATCCTGTGCCATTTTGTAGATAATGGTTAAAGAAGAAGGCTTCTGTATCCTCACCCCATGCCTGACTGAATGCGTACAGCGTGTACTGCCCCGACCAGCTAAGCACTGAGGCGTAGTAGACACCAATCACCGTACAAACAAGTACTTGCCACCAGCCCACGCCCTCGGCTGATTTAATCATACGACGATAGGCCGTTGGTGGTGCACCACGGTATTTTTGACCTACAGCATAATCCAAAAACAACAGCGGAAAACCTGCTGTTATCAAAGCGATTAAATACGGAATGAAAAAAGCCCCTCCGCCATTTTCATAGGATACATAAGGGAAACGCCAGATATTCCCCAAACCGACTGCCGAACCAATTGCGGCCAAAATAAAGCCAGAGCGTGCTGACCAACTTTCTCGTTGTGCAGACATAAACTCTCCTCAACTGTTTTATTATTCATCATTGACAACCATTGATGCCAAACGATACCACTTTTATGAAAAAACAAAATTGCACACGGTTAAAACCTTGCAATAATGTTACTAGCATAGTTTGATTTATTACACAAAGAATGTCAAGAAAATAAAAATAAACAAACACATAACACGGAGTTATGGGTTTGTTTGATAAGGTATATAAGTAGTTAATTAACGAACCAAGCCACGCTGGCTGTTTTTTACAGAATCAATCAATAGTTGAATTTTTGGTTCGTTAGGTAGTAATTTTTCAAGCTCTATCAATGCTTCATTACGAAGTAGCCCCAAGCGAAATATCACACGATAAGCTTCATCAAGCATTTTAATGGTCTGTGGCGACCAGCCTTTGCGACGCATTCCTTCCTTATTGACACCATGCGTTTTGGCAGGATTGCCCGAAACCATCGTAAAAGCTGCCACATCTTTAACAATCAGACTTGCCCCACCAATCATGCTGTAATCATCAATGCGACAAAACTGATGAATGCCTGACTGACCGCCAATGATGACATGATTGCCAATATGGCCATGCCCTGCCACACCAACATTATTTGCAAGAACATTATAATCACCCAACACACAATCATGTGCAATGTGCGTATTGACCATCAATAGGTTGTGATTACCAATCTTTGTCAAACCATTATCTTGTACTGTACCACGATGAATTGTACACGATTCACGAATGCGGTTATGATCACCAATTTGCAAATAAGTGGGTTCATTTGCATATTTTAAGTCCTGTGGATTTTCACCAACACTGGCAAATTGATAAATCTCATTATACTGGCCAATTGTGGTATTTTCGCCAACAATCACATGGCTTTTTAGTACAGTATACGCACCGATTTTGCTATTTTTACCAATAATGCAATAGGGGCCGATAATCGCGGATTCATCAATGATGGCGGATTCATCAATGATGGCGGTTGGGTGAATCTTCATATTTATCCCAGACTTAGGCAGCCTTCGCCGCCTCAAACAACTACTAAAAACAAAATTCTACTGTTTAAATGCTTATTGCAATCTCAATTAACTCATAAGTCCGTCATTTTTTGACGAGCAATCATAATCTCGGCACTACAAGCCAGCTCACCATCAACATGGGCTGTACACTCAAATTTATAAATATCACGCACACTGCGAGTAGCCTTTGAGCGAATCACAAGCGTATCTCCTGTACTCACCAGCTTTTTAAAGCGTACTTTATCCACTCCAGCAAACAGATATAAATAGCCACTTTCAGAAGTCTGACCTGCACTAATAAACCCTAAAATGCCAGACAATTGTGCCATTGCTTCAACCATCAAGACACCTGGCATGACAGGATTATCAGGAAAATGCCCATTAAATAATTCTTCATTAATCGTGATATTTTTATAGCCTGTGATCCATTGATTTGGCGAACAGGCAGTCACACGGTCAATCAGCATGAATGGGTAGCGGTGCGGTAGATAATGTTTAATTTGATCGTATTTTAGTGGCAATCTTACGCCACGCTTGGCCAAAATGTCCAAATCCTCTTGGGTAAGTAGCTCGGTATCAATGGTGGTATTGGTCATGAACTGTCCTTAAAAATGATGGTCTGATACATTTAAACTATTTATTTTTCACCAGATTGGCGAAATTTTACTGCTGCTCTTCGCCAGTCTGCTGATGGCATGGCAGTTGTCCCTGATGAATAACTACCCGATTTTTTAATATGGTTTGTTACCATTGTCATGGCGGTAATGGTTACATGATCGGCAATGACAAGATGCCCTGCAATACCCGCCATGCCACCAATGACACAATTTTTTCCAATATGAGTGCTCCCTGCAATACCAACCTTAGCCGCTATCGCTGTGCCAGCACCAACATGAACATTATGGGCAATCTGCACCAAATTATCAATAATAACATGACTACCAACGATTGTATCCCCTACCGCTCCACGGTCAATACAAACATTGCTGCCAATTCGCACATCATCACCAATGACAACTCGCCCAAGCTGAGCAATACGCTGCCATGTTAAGCCATCTTTGGTTGAGTTGGGAGCAAAACCAAAGCCCTCTGAACCGATGGTACTATTAGCATGAATGCGTACTTTATCACCAAGTTTGCTATGATGAGCAATGGTTACATGATGGTCTATATAACAATCATCACCAATCATCACACCATCTTCAATCACAACACCTTGCCCAATGATACAGCCTGAACCAATGTGTGCATTTTTGCCAATGCTGGTGTATGCACCGACAGATACGCCAGCACCAATCGTAGCAGATGGGTGAATGATGGCAGATGGGTGAATGTCATGCTTTATTGATGAATGAGCAAACAACACACTGACAGACGCATAGGCCAAATAAGCATCTTTGACAATGATGGCAAGCATACCTATTGGGACACGCTCAGCAAATCGCTCGCTCACAATCACCACACTTGCCGATGTCTTAGTCAAGTCATCGGCATATTTTGGCGATACTAAAAATGCCAAAGCGTCACCACTGGCATCTGACAAATCCGCCACATGATTGACGGATTTGTGTAAAACAGACTTATCAAATACCGCCTTGTTTAGTACAGGCTGTATCTTTTCAATCTCATCTATTAAATGAGCAATCTTTATCATCAAAACACACTGCCAATTTGGAATTGGAATTTTTCGGTTTGATCCGTAGGTTTGCTATTGATTGGCTTGGCATAGCTAAGAGACAACGGACCGATTGGCGTATACCATGTCGCACCAACACCCATAGAATAACGAAGCTCTTTATCTTGCTCTAATAATGGGTATTTGGTAGGTGCACCCTGAGTACCAGTCAATGCGTTTAGGTCAACCGATTCTTTATCAGCACCAGTGGTGTCGAAAACCTGACCACCTTCAAAGAAAACAACAGGACGAATCTGATCACTCCAATCACCTTTAAATGGCATTGGTAAAATCAACTCTGCCCCAAAAGTGGTCAGTACATTACCGCCAACATTCTCACCAAGGCCAGAGCGTTTATTATCTTTGGCCAATGCATAGCTTTGTGAACGAGGACCCAGAGTTGATGGATTATAACCACGCACCGAACCATAACCACCTGCGTAGAAATTCTCATAAAATGGTAGATTATTGCCATAGCCTAGTCGTGTATAGCCACGAATGATGCTCTTTTTCCAAAATGGCACATAGATATTGCCCGTATAAACTGCCTTTTGGTAGCCTCTCTTACCAAAGCCCAAGGTCAAGTCCACATCATGACTCATGCCTTTGGTTGGGAACACAGGCTTATCTATACTAGAATAGCTCCAACCAAGTGTCGCGCCATAAGTGACATAGTTATGACTAAACACCGTATTATTTTTATAAAAATTCACTTTGCCGCCATCTTTAAGCAACTGCCTAACATTGCTGACTGCCATACCCGCCCCTCCTTGCACTTCTGTGTTATCCACATTAATGCCAGCACTTAATCGCTGATTTTCATCAATAGGATAACCATAGCGTAAAGCGGCTCCGTACGCATTTAGTATGTAACCGTTGATATTTTTGGCATCATATTTGGTCTTACGATAATACGCATTTAAACTTTGAGATACGCCATTTTGAGTAAAGTAAGGATCAACTAAGCCCAAACTATACACATCTCGGGTTTCTGAACGAGAAAACGAAGCATTCACACGGTTGCCTGTGCCCATAAAGTTTGACTGAGACAACTCGAACTGAAAGGTCAAGCCACCTGATCTGCTGTAACCTGCAGCAATGGTTGATGAGCCTGATGGCTGTTCTTCAACAGTATAGTTCACATCAACTTGGTCTGGTGAGTTTGGCACAGGAACGACTTGCACTCGGACATCTTTAAAGAATCCTGTACGCATCAAGCGAATACGAGACAGGTAAATTTTCTTATTAGACGCCAATGCTCCTTCTAGCTGACGCATCTCACGGCGTAGCACCTCATCTTTGGTTTTAACATTACCGCCAAAATTAATACGACGCACATACACAGGACGCACAGGGTCAATATAATAATCAATATTCACCTTGCGTGTTTCATCATCAATGCGTGTTACTGGGCGAATTTGTGCATAATAATAGCCATCATCGCCAAATTTTTCGCTGATGCTGGCAGTAACAGCTTCTAGTTTGCTTTGTGAATAGCCATCGCCCTCTTTAAAGGTAACCAACTCATTTAATTCATCAATCCCATAAGTGATATCACCCATGAATTGAATTTTGCCAAAACTGTATCTTTGACCTTCAGTCAGAGCAATTTCCACAAAGACTTTATTTTTTTCTTCATCAATAGACAGGTTTGAACTATCCACCGCAAAGCGTACAAAGCCCTCATTGAGATACAAAGCACGCAAAGATTCTAAACTTGCATTTAATTTTTCTTGGCTATAACGATTGGCTTTAGATAGCGGATTAAGCACTCTGTCTTTAATCGCCAGCTTATCTTTAATGTCATCATCACTAAAATATTGATTACCAATAATATTGATATCAACAACACGAGCCGCTTTACCTTCAATAAACTCAATGTCTAATTTAACACGGTTGCCATCAAGTTTGGTCTGCTTAACTTGAATGTCAATATTATAATAACCTTGCAAGATGTATTGGTTTTTAAGCTCATTCTCAATGATGGTAACGGTTGATTGTTTTAAAACATTACCCACCGAAAGGCCTGTATTTTTTAGACCCTCTTCAAGTCCTGCTTTTGGAATGAGTTTATTGCCCACAAAATTAAGTTCAGCAATTACTGGGCGTTCGGTTACATGAAATACCACACGGTCACCATTGACATCAGCCTGTACATCAGCAAAGTGCTCTGTTGCATACAAAGCACGAATGCTGTCAGCAAGTGTCTCATCAGTTACCGTTTGACCGACACGGATTGGTATGCTTTGTTGTAAACTGTCTATGGTTACACGCTCAATGCCATCAAAAATAATGTCATTGGCAATAAAGGTTTTGGCATACGCAGGCACTGTCATCGCCATGATGATTGCTGTCGTCATTGAAGTGGTTACAAAACCTGAAAGTTTAGGCATACGCATAAAATCATTCCACGATTAAAAAAATAAAATACAACATTGATACTCAGATTTTACATTTTTAAATGCGTTCAAATCATTTAAAATAACAAAAGTCCAAATCAATGTTAGGATAATGGTGCTAAATTAAGCCAAAAATGTCATTTTGGCAAGCCCTAAAAGAGATTTATTCACACTTTTTTAGCATTTTTATCAAATACATACCGCTAGGCACCTTCAACCAAACAAGCGTATGATATCATTACTGATAGCAAGCACCATGAAACATAAAAGCAAGATAAATCCCAAATGAAATCCAACCACTTGCACTTTTTGGCTCATAGGCTTGCCACGAATCAATTCATAAGTATAAAACACCAAATGACCGCCATCAAGCACAGGAATCGGTAAAAGGTTCATGGCCGCCAATGACAAGCTGATGATCGCTGCGGTTGATAGTACCTGTTGCCAACCAATCTCAAAACTCGCCTTAGATACCTCAGCAATCGTAATCGGACCTGAAATATTTTCAATACCAATCAATCCTGTTACCATCTTGCCGATGCCATCAATCGTCATTTTGGTAAAGTCGCAAGTCTTAATAAAAGATTTTTCCAATGCTTGGGCTGGTGTGTGCTCAATCACCATACGATAGTCACTAGGCATAGTATCATATCCATCATAATCAACCTTGACGCCAATTTGCCCTATCGTTTCTCCATGCAGCTTTACGCCTTTTGGCATCAGTCCAATCTTCATCGGCTTGCCATCTCGGATAATGTCAAAAGACAGCATTTTCTCAGGACTGCCACGAATGATGGGTATGGCAGTTGTCCAGCTATCAATTTTTTTGCCATCAATAGCAACCACCTTATCTCCGACCTGCAATCCCATCAAGGCCGCCGCACCATCTGGCACAATTTCTACCAGCACAGGTTCAATCATGGGCTGATATGGCAAAGCCCCAAAACTTAAAATCGCATCTTGGCTTTTTTGCTCGCCTTGCATGAATGTCGTGATGGATACGGTTTTTTGGAAAATTTTACCGCCTTGCTCGGTCGTGATGCTAAGGTCGGCTGTTTCGCCCATACGACCTGCAAGTGCATAATTAATATCCTCCCAAGTATCGACAGTTTTGTCATCAATGGCAGTGATTTTTTCACCAATCACCAAAGATTGTGCCGCTGGTGTGCCATCAACAATTTGGCCAATTCGTGTATTTAATCGCTCAGATGGCTGCATGAATAGCACAAAAAACAAAACAATGGCGATGATGAAATTCATTAAAGGTCCTGCTGCGACAATGGCAATTTTCTTTAATGGGTGCTGATTGTTAAATGCCAACTGACGCTCAGCATCAGCTACCGCACCTTCTGTTTCATCAAGCATCTTGACATAACCGCCCAAAGGAATGGCAGAAATACGATATTCAATGCCTGATTTTTTGCTGATCCAACCAAACAGCTTAGGCCCAAAGCCAATTGAATAGGTCAAAACCTTAACGCCACACAAGCGTGCAACAATATAGTGCCCCCATTCATGCAAGGCAATCAGTGGTCCAAGCACACACACCGCTGCCAAAAACATCCATATTGCTGTCATTTACTCACGCTCATTTTCATGCCATTAGCCATTTCATTGACCATCTTGATGGCCAAGGTTCGCACCTTTTTATCCATCGCTAAAATCTCTACCAAAGTCGCAAATTCATCATCAAAATATACGCTCAATTCATCATCATTAAGACAAAATTTGACAACTTTTGCAATATCTGTCAAGCAAATTTGCTCATTTAAAAAAGCTGCAACCGCCACTTCATTAGCTGCATTGAGTGTAATGCAAGCACCTACGCCACGCTTAGCGGCAAATCGTGCCAGTTCTAGCGGTTCAAATTTATCCAAATCTGGCCTGATGAAATGAAGGTTGGATAGCTCATACAAATCAAGCGGCTTGGCATTTGTGTTAATACGCTCAGGATAGGCAAGTGCGTGTGCAATTGGTATTTTCATATCAGGGCTACCAAGTTGTGCCAAAAATGAACCGTCCACATATTCAACCAAAGAATGCACCACGCTATTAGGATGTATGACAATCTTGATACGATTTTCTGGCAGATTGAATAAATGGCACGCCTCAATAAGTTCAAGTCCTTTATTCATCATTGTAGCACTATCAATTGATATCTTTTGCCCCATTGACCAATTTGGGTGCTTAATTGCGTCCGACACACTGGCATTGGTCATCTCATCAAAAGTTTTGTGCAAAAATCCACCACCAGAGGCTGTTAACCATAAATGCCTAATGCCATGCTCAGTATCATGAATGCTACAATTATCCATTTGCACCGACTTTGGCAAGCATTGAAAAATGGCATTATGCTCACTGTCTATCGGCAAAATCACTGCACCATATTGACGAGCTGCCGCCATGACCAAATGCCCTGCCATGACCAAAGATTCTTTATTGGCCAGCAAAATACGCTTGCCTGCTTGTGCTGCCGCTAAGGTTGATGATAATCCAGCCGCCCCAACAATTGCCGCTATAACGACATCAACTTCAGGCAAGGTGGCAATTTTCTTCAAGCCATCATCGCCTGACAACACAGTCGTTTTTAGGCCCAGTTCGGTTAATTTTTGGCAAAACTGTGTTGCATTGTGTTCTGCAACACACACAAAACTAGGCTGAAATTCTTGGCACAGCATCAATAACTTGTCAATGCGAGAAAAGCCAGATAATGCAACAATACGGTATCTATCACGATGCAGACGCACCAGTTCAAGTGTGCTATCACCAATTGATCCTGTCGCTCCAAGCACAGAAAGATTTTGCAATTTATCTGGTGAATTGGTCTTCAAATCAGACTGCGACAAAGCATTCATACCGTCATTCATATTCATCATCAAAAAATTACGACCACAAAATCCAAGCCAAGCTGGCTGTATGCCCTTTTGTCCACGACTTAGTAAATACACCCATTTCCATCAATGCCCAAAAACCCAAAGCAAATACAGGCGTTGCTGATAATAATGAATCAATACGATCAAGCACACCACCATGCCCTGGCAGAACATTGCCAGAATCTTTCATTCCTGCACGGCGTTTTAGCATGGACTCAAACAAATCACCAAGAACGCTTGCACCCACCGTCAGAGCGGATAATGCCAAAAACCAAAATAAGGCTGCACCTGATAATTGTAAATAATAACCCACAATACCAGCAACCACGCCTGCTGTTACAAGACCACCACACAGCCCTTCTACCGATTTATTGGGCGAAACATTTGGTGCAAGTTTGGTTTTACCAACTTGGCGACCAACAAAATACGCACCACTGTCAGCACACCACACAAGCAAAAACACATACATGAGCCACCAAGGCGACATTTGCCAAAGTCCGTACATCGCCGTGATGGCAGCGGTCAAAATCACACAGCCCATGTATATCAGACGATGGCCATACCATTTTTCTTTACTGGGATATTGCTTAACCCATATCATCGCCATTACCCAAATAAGAAGCGACATCGCCCACCAAAACACCCAAGTTTGTGGCAAAAATATCGACACCGCCGTCAATGCACAAGTAGCAGCAACAAATATTAACGGATTGCCCTGCTTAGGCAAAAATTTTGTCCATTCATAAGAAGCCATCAACACGCCCACTAATAATAGCGGAATGATAAAAATTGGTGCTGAACTGGCAAATAACGCAAAGCCAACAACCAACACCAAAACGATGGCAGTTTTTATTCGTTGCCACATGATACACTCTCCGTTGGTTGCTGACTGGCAATTTGCTGGCTTGTCTTACCAAAACGGCGTTCACGATTGACAAAATTTTGTATCATTGCATCAAGTTCATCAACGCCAAACTCAGGCCACAAAGTCGTCGTAAAAAATAACTCTGCATAGGCTGCTTGCCAAAGTAAAAAGTTGGAAATGCGATAATCACCACCTGTACGAATCAACATATCTACAGGCGGATACTCCGATAATTGAATGTATTTATCAAGCACGCTTTCATCAACATCATCAGCACAAATATTCCCTACTTGCACATCTTGGGCAATGGCCTTGGTAGCATTGACAATATCCCACTTGCCACCATAACTGATGGCTATCACTAAAGTCATCGCATCAAATGCTGCCGTCTTGGTTTCAGCATCGGTCATCAGCTGAACCAATTTATCTGACAAACAGGCACGATCACCGATGAATTTTAAGCGAATGCGGTATTTATGCATTCTGGGTATCTGCTCATAAATGGTCTGAGCAAGCAAATCCATGAGTAAATCTACCTCCGCCCTAGGCCTTTCCCAATTCTCCGAAGAAAAAGCAAAGACCGTCAAGACTTCCACCTTGCAAGCCAAACAATGCTCCACAATCGGATCAAGAGCATCTTTACCTTTGATATGACCTTGACCTGCGGCAAGGTTTTGAGATTTGCCATAACGATTATTACCGTCCATGATGATGGCAATGTGTTTGGGCATAGCAACAGGCGGTATTGGGCTGGCAGTATTTGGCATAAATTTAGTCAATTAAAACAATAAAAACAAAAGACTTATACAAAATTATCTCAAAACCAAAGTCAATTTTGACAACTTGCATAAGTCTTGTTTAGCTTGATTATTATCTTTTGGTCAAAGACAATATTAAACTTCCATAAGCTCGCTTTCTTTTTTGGCAAGTCGTGTATCTATGGTTTTGATGAAATCATCGGTCAGTTTTTGGATATGAGTTTCGGCACGACGCTCATCATCTTCACTCACTTCTTTATCCTTGACCAATTTTTTAATGTCGCCCAACATATCACGACGAATGTTACGCACAGATACACGCGCAGATTCTGCATCAGAGCGTGCCAATTTTTGCATATCACGGCGAGTCTCTTCAGTCAAAGCTGGCATTGGTACACGAATCACATCTGCAGTCATGGGATTTAGCCCCAAATCTGCCTCACGAATTGCCTTATCCACAGCCTGCACCATCGAACGGTCAAAGGGTTGAACCAATAGCGTACGAGAATCTTCAACATTGACGCTCGCCACTTGATTTAGTGGCATCTCAGAGCCATAGCAACTGACCATCACCCCAGACAAAATGCCAGGGTGAGCTCGCCCCGTACGCAACTTAGCAAAAGCACCTTCCAAGGCTTCTAGTGCTTTTTGCATACGACTCTCACCGTCTTTTTTAATATCATCAATCATTGTCATTCCTTAAATAATTCAAATGGTTTTAGTTGAAAAAGTTAAAAAAATATTAAATAAAATTGCTAAAAACACAAATATGTTGATATAAATCAATGAAAAACTCTCGTGCCTTCTTTTTCACCCATCACAACATTTAACAACGCATTAGGCTTATTCATGTCAAATACTTGCAACGGAACATTGTGCTCACGACACAAGGCGATGGCAGTCAAGTCCATCACACCAAGTTTTTTTTCTAACACTTCATCAAAAGTTAGGCTTTCGTATTTGACCGCATCATCATGAATGCTTGGGTCTTTATCATACACACCATCAACCTTGGTGGCTTTTAAGATCAGCCCAGCTTCAATCTCAATGCCACGCAAACAAGCGGCGGTATCGGTAGTGAAAAAAGGATTGCCTGTACCAGCAACAAAGATACACACTTCTCCATTACTTAAATGGCGAATGGCATCACGACTAGAATATGGTTCACCAATGGTTGAAATGGCAACAGCCGACATCAGACGCGTTGTAATATTACGGCGTACAAGAGCATCACGCATGGCAAGACCATTCATAACCGTAGCAAGCATACCCATTTGATCACCAGTAACACGGCCAACCAGACCCTCTTTTTGCAGGGTTGAGCCACGATACAAGTTGCCACCACCAACAACAATGCCCACCTGCACGCCCAAACCTCGTAAATGTGCAATAGAGAGGCTCATTTGGTCTAAAATAGATGCATCAATGCCCATGTCACGACCACCCGCTAGGGCTTCACCAGATAATTTTAATAAAATGCGAGAAAATTTTGGATTTTTATCAGACATAACAACCTCAAATTTGATGAATCAATCCAACTTGAAAAGTTCATAGATATTTTTATAATTCTATCACATTTTGACTACTTTTGATAATTTTATTTCCAGTCATGACTTAATTTGATTTTTTAATTTGCACTTGTTTTAAAACCTTAAACTCATTGTAAACTTGACAATCTGCAACCATCTTAATCATCAACAAAATCAATCAAGCATCTATACGAGCTTCTTGTATGCGAGCTTCTTGAATGATCCTAAGCTCAGGATAGCTCAGTATCAGCACATAGTGTACGCCATTTTTTAAGGCATAGATATTTAAAATAAAAGCATTCATGCGAGGTTGCAACTCAATATTACGCACTTGATAGCCATGCTCTTGAAGCATACGCAATGCCTTGGTGCGAGTTTCGGCAAATGCCATTTCATCATACCCCTCGTGAATATGATTTGAATATAGACTCTCAGAATACGCGAAGATAGGCATCATCGCCAACATCATGGACCAAAAAGACAATATGACCAATCTTTACCAAGTAAAACGAAGATGAAAGTATTGCGGTCTTTTTTGCCATCAACATGACTCAATAAACCTACCGCCAAAGGCAACATCATCGCCGCAGTGGCGGTATTACTAATCCACATGGACAAAAAGCCAGTTGCCACAAAAATCAGCGTAATCGCCCAACCCAAATGCCCACCAGCAAGACTGACAATACCAAACGCAATCTTGCGGTCAAGTTTTTGCACATGCAAAGCTGCTGCCAATGCAAACCCACCAAAAAACACAAAAATAATAGGGTCAGCAAATGATACGAGGGCTTTTTTGGTGTCAAATTCTGGAATGCCGATAAAAATCGCCAATACTGGCACAAGAATGGCCGTTGCTGTGATATGAATGGCCTCTGTTAACCATAAAATACCGATAAAAGTCGCCAGTGCCAGACCTTTATTTGCCAAAGCACCAAATGGTAAAATGCTTGTCGCCAAGAAATAAGAGATGATCGCAGAAATCACCGTGATGACCAAGCCTCTGACCACATCAGAACGCACTTTTCCTGAAGGTGGTACTTGGTCGTCATTATTTTGATAATCAGTCCTAAGAGCAAAATCTGTCTCGTTGTTTTGAGTTGATTGAACCATATGAAGTTCCTTTTAAAAAATAGCCATGAAATAAACTCAGATAGAGCATCTTCCATGACTTTACAAGTCTAAGCCAATCTCAAATTTTTTATTAAGTCATGCCACTTTTTGTACCCAATAGACACAACTTAACACCATAATAACACAAAAGTTACACATCGTAAAATAATTAAGCACTGCTGTTACAATTTGCGGTCAATATTTACTTTTTACACCTACCTTTATCATGCATTTGGTTTATACTTAATTACTTAATTAATTAACAATGGCTTTTTTCATTGTTTTTGTTTTATCATTCTTATGATGCCTTGCCATATCACCTTAATCATTTTAATCATTCATCAGTAGAAGTAAATAAGTAGTAAAAATAAGTCAATAAGTAAGCCACTTCCACAGATTAAATCAAGATTAAATCACAACTTTAAAAAGTAAATTTAGGAAGGAACATGAAACTAAAAAATTCCGTTTTATTTCGTCAAGCCGCTTTCATCAATAATGAATGGCAATGTGCCAACTCTGGTGAAACAATAGATGTATTCAATCCGTTTGATGGCAAAAAAATTGGCGTGATTGCCAATCTATCTGCTGATGAAATCAAAGATGCAGTCGGATTTGCCCAAGATGCCCAAAAAATCTGGGCGAGCAAAACAGCACATGAGCGTGGTGAAATTTTACACAAATGGGCAAATTTGATTGATGAACATATTGATGATTTGGCCATCATCATGACTACCGAACAAGGCAAACCATTAAAAGAATCAAAAAGCGAAATCACCTACGCCAATAGCTTCATACGCTGGTTTGCCGAAGAAGGCAAACGCATTTATGGCGACACTATTTTTGCCAAAGCCAACAACCTACGCCACATCGTCCTAAAACAGCCGATTGGTGTATGTGCGTCCATCACACCGTGGAATTTTCCAGCCGCAATGCTGACACGCAAAGCTGCACCAGCACTGGCAGCAGGCTGTACCATGCTCGTACGCCCAGACAGTCAGACACCTTTTTCTGCACTTGCCCTAGGTGAACTGGCCAAGCAGGCAGGCATTCCCAAAGGTGTACTACAAATTGTTACAGGAGAGTCGCAGATTGTAGGCGGTGTATTGACAACCGACAAACGCATCAAAAAACTTTCTTTCACAGGCTCAACTCGGGTTGGTAAGCTACTGATGGAGCAATCTGCCAGCACCTTGAAAAAATTATCGCTTGAACTGGGCGGAAATGCACCGTTCATCATTTTTGATGATGCCAACCTTGATAAAGCCATTGATGGTGCGTTGTCATCAAAATATCGCAACGCAGGGCAAACTTGTGTCTGTGCAAACCGAATTTATGTACAACGCAATATCTTTGATGAATTTTTGAATAAATTCACAGCCAAAGTCAATAATCTTACGGTAGGTAATGGGCTTGATGACCCAGACATCAGCTGTCTTATCAACGATGCTGCAATCAAAAAAACCCAAGAATTATTGCAAGATGCACTGGATAAAGGTGCTACACTCATTACAGGTGGTGCACGCCATGCCAAATACAATTCTTGCTTTTTGCCAACCGTTGTTACAGACATTACAAATGATATGCGCATCGCCCACGAAGAAATTTTTGCACCCATTTCAGCCATTTACCCTTTTGATGACGAAGACGATGTCATCAGACAAGCAAATAACACACCCTACGGTCTGGCGGCATACTTTTACACTCAAAACCACGCGCGTGCATGGCGAGTTACCGAACAGCTTGAATACGGCATGGTCGCCCAAAATACAGGCATGCTTTCTACAGAAGTTGCTCCATTTGGTGGCATAAAAGATTCTGGTTTTGGGCGTGAAGGGTCAAAATACGGCATAGACGAGTACATCGTAACCAAATATTGGTGCTTGGATATTGGTAGATGATGAGTAAATAGTAAAAATAAGCACCGCCTTCATCAACAAAATGCACATCTGAGCTTATTAGCTTAATGTGCGTTTATCAACCCATTTCATCACCCCTCTTAACAAAATGCTCATGATCGATTACAATAGCATTCTAAATTTTTATTGATGATTACAAAAAAAAGTAAGAGAATACAATGGCAAAAAAACCAACCACATTCAAAGACGCTTATCACATATTAAAAACCAATAGTGAAAATCTAGAACAGACAGAAGAGCTGGACATTGATAATTTGGTGAAGACCATTGAAGAATCTATTACCGCTTATAAGGTCTGCCAAGAACGGATTTTGGCAGTAGAAAAAGCATTGGCACAAGCCTTTGATGACAAGCTTGATGAATGAACCAATTCTCAAAACCCATCAAAGCAATGATGATTGGTGATTGTAATGATTAAAGACGCATTTAAGATACGCCTTTTATTGAAATACAACAATTCTTAGGTTTTTAGCATCAATCCTTGATATCAAATACTTGTCTTAGATATGCCAAATAAGTATCATCATCAATCATCGTTTTGCCTGGACTGTCAGATAACTTAGCGACTGGTTGACCATTGCATTGCACCAATTTTAAGACAATATTTAACTGCGTCAACCCCATATCATTGGTTAAATTTGTACCAATGCCAAAGCCTGTCTTGATGCGTTCTTTAAAATATTGATGTAAGCTCCAAGCCTTTTTTAGCGTCAAGCCATCACTAAAAGTCAAACTCTTGGTTTTAGGGTCAATTTTTAGCATTTCATAATGAGCAACCGCTTTATCCCCCCACTCGTACGGATCTCCAGAATCATGACGCAAACCATCAAAAAGTTTGGCAAAATATAAATCAAAGTCTTTTAAAAAAGCGTCCATACCCACAACATCAGTCAAGGCAATACCCAAATCACCACGATATTCACGCACCCAGCTTTCAAGAGCTGCCTTTTGACTGTCTCTTAGTCGTACATCCAATGCCTGAAAAGCCTGCATGAATTCATGTGCCATCGTGCCAATCGGTGTAATGCCCAACTCTTTGGCCAAATACACATTGCTTGTGCCACGAAAAATTTCAGGCGAAGCTTTGGTTAATATACGCACCACATGATAATGCCAGTCTTTAGAATAACGGCGACGCGTACCAAAATCCGCCACCGCAAAGGGTGGGTTTGTCAAATCTGAGCGTTGAAGCATTTCGTAGTGCTGGAGTGTTTGCACTTTTTCACAAAGACGCCTTTGACCCTCTTGCAAAACATCATCATTGTGCAAACGCACATAGTAAAGCTCATTGATGATACTTAAAACAAAAATCTCAAAAAACATTGCCTGAATCATTGGGCCTTCAATATCAATATTTAGGTGATCATCACCATCAACCGATACTTTAATAAAACGGCGTTTTAGCTTGAATAATTCTAAATAATCAACAAAATCAGATTTAATAAATCTCAATCCACGCAGATAGCTGAGCTCATCTTGAGAAAATTGAAGCTCACACAAATAATCCAGTTGTGTTTCTAAATCGTCCTTAATCCAAGCAAGAGGGTAGGCCGTCTCTTCATTGTTGCGACAGCGAAATCGGTACACGCCATGCGTCTGCGGAAATTGGTGCAGCATCGCTTGAAGCATGGTAAACTTATACAAATCATTATCAAGCAATGAAGTAATAATGGGCGTGGTTTGCATGACTTTTTTGTCCAAATTATCACAATAAGGTTGCTCTATCATACCGAAAAATAACAATTTTTGCATCGTCTTTGGAAAAATGTTACAAAATAATGCCACTCAAATGCTGAAAGCTATAAAAACTTTTCTTAAAAAATTGCCTAAAATTCTAAAAACCGTATGGCAATTTGCTGGCAATTTAACAAAATCCCAACAAACAACTTAAAAAATTCTCAATTTAAGGGTACAATAAAGCATTTCTTTATTACTCTTGTTACAGCAGTTCATCATCATGACAACACCCATCACTTCCTTAAATTTGTCCACACTAGATATCCAAGAGCAATGGAACGATTTGCGTATTTTTATTTGCAATGATGCTGAGTATAACACCACACATGACGCAATGCTATCGCAAGTTTTAGCACGCATTGATGACAAAAAAAATGGCAAGCTCACACCCAATGAGCTGTGGATTGTAGAACATCAAGATGTCTATACACTCGGCCAAGCAGGTAAAGAAGAGCATATCTTACATAAAACAGACACGCCCATCATCAAGACCGACCGAGGCGGTCAGGTTACTTGGCATGGCAAAGGACAGCTTGTGGTTTATTGGTTATGGGATTTGCACCAGCTTGGCATAGGTGTAAGAGATTTGGTCAGTCATGCCGAGCAAGCGATTGAAGATGTTGTACATGAATATCTGCCAAGCAACTTGACTGCCAAAGCTCGTCGAGATGCCCCTGGAGTATATGTCTATAATCACGCAGGCGATATGCTTGGCAAAATTGCATCTTTGGGCTTTAAAATCAAGCAAGGACATAGCTATCATGGTGTTGCGATAAATTTAACCAATGATTTAACCGCCTTTAACGCCATCAATCCTTGTGGCTATGCTGGTATGAATATGGTGAAATTATCCAGTTTTGGCAAATTTACCGCTGACGATACGCACGCATTCATTCAAAAATTTGTTCAAAATATTTACAGCAGGCTTCAAGGAACGATTGCACTTCGCAAGATTTAATATTACAATGGTGCGGTTTTTTAAATTCATTCACCAAAGCTCTTGTAAAATCATAAAAAAAACCAAAAGCCGTCTGTTTGTATCTCATCAAAGAGCCAGCTTTTTATGGTACAACACGCTTACCACAAACAAGACGACCGATTTTACAAGCAGTCTACTTAAATTGGAGCACATTATGGCAGATTTTAACCAAATTTTGGACGCAGGCGATGTAGATGGCGGTATCATCAATGTTGTTGTGGAAATACCAGCAGGCTCAAACCATAAAATTGAGTGGAATCGTAAATTGGCATGCTTTGAGCTTGACCGTGTTGAACCAATTGCTTTTGCCAAACCCTGCAACTATGGCTTTATCCCCCAAACTCTAGACGAAGACGGTGATGAGCTAGACGCCCTAATTCTAACCGAACAGCCTTTGACTACTGGCATTTTCTTAAAAGCCAGAGTTATTGGTGTCATGAAGTTTGTAGACGATGGTGAAGTGGACGATAAAATCATCGTTGTGCCAGCAGATGATCGTAATAATGGCAATACCTATCACTCATTGGCAGACCTACCAAAACAATTCATCAAACAGCTAGAATTTCATTTCAACCATTATAAAGATTTGAAAAAAGCTGGCACCACTAAGGTTGAGGGATTTTTTGATGTTGATGAAGCAAAAGCGGTCATTATTGAAAGCCAAAAACGCTGGAATGAGAAATAACTTTTTGATCCATCATAAAAAATAGCTCAAAATTGGGCTATTTTTTTGTTTTTGATGGTCATTTTAAAAATTTTGGTTTTATTTTTATTCATTTTATTTTAAACTATGTGTTTTTTATTGTCTGCCAATTCATGAAAGCCATACTTGACTATATTCCACTGATTGTCTTTTTTTATCTGTACAAAACCACAGATGAAACCAATCCCAATCACCCATTGCTTGACCTTTTTGGTCTAACTGGTGCAACAACGAATAACCACATCATCGTTGCAACCTTGGGGCTCAGTCTTGCAACACTCATGGTGTATGGGTTTTTGTTCATCAATCAAAGATTTCGCCTAGAAAAACAGCAAATTTTTGTACTATTGATGACGATTATTTTTGGTGGACTGACCTTAGCATTACGAGATGATTTTTATATTCGTCTAAAAGCTGTGTTAATTAACCTAGGTTTTGCTGTTGGTTTGGCATCATCACCACTATTTTTAAAGAATAAAGAGTCTGCCATTCAAAAATTTTTCTCACCTGTTTTTGAATTATCAGCAAGTGGCTGGCAAAAATTACATTGGTCATGGGTAGGTTTTTTTGGACTGATGGCAAGTTTGCACGCCTTTTTCGCTTTTGTATTGATGAACGGAAAATATTGGGGTGAATTTACCGCTTTTGGTGATATGATTGTGATGATAATTTTTATGATGGGTATGTTTTACGCACTCAGAAAAAACATTCGCCTAGACGAAGCAAAGAAATAAAATCAAGTTTTACACCCTGTTCATTTTATAATCACAGCTCAAGGAGAAAATCATGCCTTTATTTGCCATCATTGGACACGATGTCGCCGACAGCACCTCAAAACGCACCGAGATTCGCCCTGCACACATTGAGCGTCTGAATGCTCTACACGCCCAAAATCGTCTTGTCATTGCAGGGCCAACACCAATTGCACACAACGAACCTACAATGAGTGGCAGTCTGATCATCGCACATTTTGACGATTTGGCACAAGCGCAGGCATGGGTGAATGACGAGCCCTACCTACATGGTGGCGTGTATAGCCATGTAGACATTAAGCCCTTCATTCAAGCCTTGCCAAAAATGGACTCATGATGCAAAGATTCGCCTTTTTTTTATTACTAATATGCTCATTTTTTACCATACCAGCTTGGTCAGCCCCTACTATGACTGTACAGCCAACCGACACTGACAAGATGACTGTTCAGGACACAAAAACTCAAGAAACACAAGAAACACAAGAAACACAAGAAACACAAGAAACACAAGAAACACAAGAAACACAAGAAACACAAGAAACACAAAATGTATCACAGGAAAATCTTAGCAACCAAAATGCTACCAACACCTCCAAGTTACAAGATGTAGGCATACCAAGCATTGAAGAAATTGCCGCCCCCAATGATGGCAGTCTGTCTCATGCTAATGCTGAATTACTCATCAAAAATGCTGAACTGGAACGCCGTGTCAATGACTTAACAACACAGGTCAATGTCCTAACCCATGAGCGTAGCGGACAGCTATATTTGTACGGTGCAATGACAGTGCTGATAACGATTGGTTTGTGCATGCTGGCTGGTACATTCATCTCCATGCGTGGACAACGCAGTCGCTGGTAGAATCATCAAAACACCCCATTATGAGCCAACTTCAAACCGCCATCATCAACTGGCAAACCGACCAACTTGGTAACACCGTTCCGACCTCTGACACATTTGATGATGTGTATTTTTCACACGCAGGTGGACTCAATGAAAGTCATTATGTCTTTATTGAAGGCAATGATTTACCCAGCCGATTAACAAAACTCCATGACAACGAAGTCTTTGTTGTGGCAGAAACTGGCTTTGGCACAGGGCTAAATTTTCTTGCTTTGTGTAAGTTTTGGAATCATCTAAAAACACAAGGCAAGCTTAATAAAACCGCACGCTTACATTTTATCAGTACCGAAAAATTCCCCCTAAAACAATCCGACCTACAAAAAGCATTAGACTCTTGGCGAAATCAAGATGGCGATGACATCACTCAATTCATCAACGCCCTAATTGATCAGTACCCACTACCATTAGAGGGCTGTCATCGACTTTATGTGCGTAATGATGTGGTACTTGATTTGTGGTTTGGTGATGCATTGACCAGTTTTCAGATTATTCATCAAAGTCGCAGTATAAATCCCAACCCCACCCCAAAAGTTAACGCTTGGTTTTTAGATGGTTTTGCCCCCAGTAAAAATAGCGAGCTGTGGTCAGATGAGTTATTTGATACAATCAAAAAATTGTCAGCAGATCATGCCACACTGGCCACTTTCACTTCAGCAGGGTTTGTGCGGCGTGGCTTGCAGGTGGCAGGTTTTGTCATGGCTAAGAAAAAAGGATTTGGACACAAGCGTGAAATGCTCACAGGTCAAATGTTGGCACAAACCATATGCAGCCGTGATGATGTTAAGAACAACAATCTAGCACACATTGCCATCATTGGTGCAGGTGTATCAGGGCTGTGTAGTGCATATGCCTTAGCACAACGAGGCATAAAGGTAACTTTGCTTGACAAAAACACACCGCCATCGGGTGCATCAGGCAACCCTAGGGCCATGTTCGCCCCTAAATTATCACTTATTGAACAAGCAGCACACCATCTATCAACCGTGTCGTTTTTATACGCAACACGGCTGTATCACAAACTTAATCAACTGGCCGATGTGTACGCACCATTTGGTGTGGTGGATTTTTTACTTCCCACACAAAAAAGCTATGACAAATTAAACACACTCATCGCACCCTACCCCAACCAGCTGATTCATGAAATCAAACCAATTTATCCCAACCAAACCATTCACGCATTTGTCCCACAAGCAGGCTTGATTAACCCAAAAAAGCTGGCAGAGGCCATACTTTGCCATCCATTGATTTCATGGCAAAAATTTGCTGTGCAATCAATCGTACACAATGATGATGGCATTATATTATTAGGCGATAACGACAAACTCATGGCAGATAAGGCCATCATTTCATCAGGCCATCAAAGTCATATGTTGCATGACAATCTATTTAATCCACGCAAAATCCGTGGGCAGGTCTCATGGCTGTCGGTTGATGACGATACTTTTAACAGTCTACCAAATCACCCCATTAAGTATGATGGCTATTGTGCCAAGTTTGATGAAGGCGACACAAAACAATTTCTGATCGGTGCCAGCTTTGTACGCAACTGCACCAACACCAACATCACCGTAGACGAACACAAATTTAATATCAGTAAATTAACACACAGCTTGCCACACATTACCAAAAAACTTAACTTATCAACAAACGCCCTAAAAGGACGAGCTGGCATTCGAGCACAAACACCCGACTACCACCCTATTGTTGGAAAAATTGATACACATATTTACACCATATACGGCATGGGATCTAAAGGCTTTACTTTTGCACCATTATGTGGAGAAATTTTAGCTGGCATGATTTGTGATGAAATTTTGCCCATCAGTGGCGAATTACTTCATAAAATTAGCCCACAACGCTCACGGCTTAGCACACCCTTGATGGATAATGAAATTTGATGAATTTTATACCGCACTTTGTTTTTATCATTTCTACCACTGGCATTTTGATGGCTTGTCATCAGCCAAATAACAATACCGCACCACAGCCCAGCAAAGACAGCATTAAAGCACGACAGGATTTAATGCATCAATGGGGCAATTCATACGACATCATCAAAAACATGGCAAAACACCCAGAATCTTTTGATGCAAAACAGCTGACCGCACAAACCACACTCATTAATGAAAGCAAGGCTCAAATGTGGCATTATTTCAATGGTCATATCAATGATAACCCACCAAATGAACGAGCCAACCGAGTAAATAGACTGATCCAACAAAACCCCACTGATTTTAAGCAAGCCACCAATCAATTTGATGAAGTTTTTGAACGCCTGCACCAAGCCAGTCAGCACACCACTTCTATCAATGACATCAAAGATGAAATTAAGCAAGTCAAAGCAAGCTGCAAAAGCTGTCATAAAACCTATAAAAAGCCATCAATTTTTTAAACCACAACAATAAAAAAACACCCAAAACCATGAAGTTTTGAGTGTTTTACAAACAATTTTAGATTTTTAACATTAAAATCTAAAAAATTCACGCTAAACTCTTAATATAAAATCAAGCAGCGTCAAAGCGTTTTTGCGCCTCATCCCAGTTTACTACTGACCAAAATGCTTTGATGTAGTCTGGGCGTTTGTTTTGGTATTTTAGATAGTAGGCATGCTCCCACACATCAAGACCGATGATGGGTGTACCCTCACAGCCTGCAATGGCCTTACCCATTAACGGACTGTCTTGATTGGCAGTAGAAACAACAGCAAGTTTATCACCTTGTTTTACAAGCCATGCCCAACCAGAACCAAAGCGAGTTTGTGCTGCTTTTTCAAACTGCTCTTGGAATGCCTCTACCGAACCAAAATCACGCACGATGGCGTCTTTTAGTGAGCCACCCAATTGTGTGCCAGTTTTTAAAATTGTCCAAAATAGGCTATGGTTAGCATGACCACCTGCATTGTTACGCACAGCAGTTTGTTTGTCAGCTGGGATTTTATCAAGATCAGCAATCACTTCTTCGGCTGATTTATCTGACCATTGAGTGCCCTCAAGTGCAGCATTAGCGTTATTCACATAAGCCTGATGGTGCTTGCTGTGGTGGATTTCCATGGTTTGTTTATCAAAATGCGGTTCTAGTGCGTCATAGGCGTAGCCTAATTCTGGTAATGTAAATGCCATGATGGTATTTTCCTTTTGATTTTTTAAATAAATGAGTTATATAGTGCGTACTAGTACAAATAGTAGCTTGTGGCTACTTTAGTTAATATAAGGCCTTTACTGGGTAAAATCAAGTAAAAAACAAATAAGTAAAAATAAAAAAAAATTTAAAACCAAAAAAACGATGAAATAAGAAATAAACAGCCATTAAATTCATGAATCATGCTCCAAAAACCAGATTATTAGGTTTAGACATCTAACTTTTGGCATGATTGGTATATTGAATCATCAAGGTTTTTTAGGGATTGGCGTGATGATCGGTTAAGATTATTGGTTATCAAACCCATCACGATTGACAAATTTATTATCAAATACCTTCTCGTCAAAACCACCGCTAATACCACGACTCTCTTTTTTTTCAAAGTTTTTGCCATCAAAACCACGCTCCTCAAATGCCGAGCGATCAAAGCCTCTTTCAAAGCCTGTGTTTGTATGATGCTCAAAGCCTTGGTTAGCATTCCCCTGAGGATAACCACCACGCTCAAAACCACCACGAACATTCAAATTGTCATTGGGTGGTGTGCGTGTAAATCCACCCAAAGGGCGACTACCAAAATTGCCAGAACGGTCAAAGCCAGCATTGGTAACGCCAGACATACCACCAGCTTGATAGCCACCAGAAGACATCACACCAATGGGCGTGTTTGGATAACCTGTAGATGCTCCAGATGTGGGTGTGCCATCTGTGCGTGGATTACGAGTTGGCACAACCGTAGAAATCGCATGCTTATACACCATTTGGCTCACAGTATTCTTAAGCAGTACAACATATTGGTCAAATGATTCAATCTGCCCTTGTAGCTTGATGCCATTGACCAAAAAAATAGATACAGGAATACGGTCTTTGCGTAGTGCATTTAAAAATGGGTCTTGTAGACTTTGCCCTTTTGACATAAAAATTCTCCAAAAATAAACTGATGAAAGATTACAGTTTAAAAAAAATTAACGCATCAACATAGATGCTTTTTTATAATAACTGTTTTTCTACTTCTTGTATGCTAGAAAATGATGCAATGAAAGATGAGCGATGTACATCATTAAGACGAGCAAGGCTACGCTGCCAAGTTGATTGACGCTTTGCTAACTGTCTTGTTGCATATAATGCCTTATTTTTCATATCTTGACAAGCCATTTGGATTGTATTTGATGGTTCTTTTTGTAAGTTTTTAGAAAAGCTTTGCCAAGCTGGCGAGATTTGCATGACCTCATGCTCTTTTATCGCTAAAAATTCTAGCACCTGCCGATAACCCACACACCGCATAGAAGGCATATCAGGTGTGAGGGTCGGATATTGTTCTAGCAAGGCGACCACCTCCTCAACCAAACCATTCTCCCACATGACATCAAGGCGTTTTTCAATCCGCTCATGCAACCAAGCTCTGTCTGGCTCTACCGACAGCGTCAACCACAATTGGCTAAGGTCGTGACAAGGGGCAATTTTGGGTGTGGCTTGCCAAACGCTCATTGGCGTACCTGTCTGCAAATACACCTCTACCGCTCTTGTGATTCTTTGAGTATCACTTATTTTTAAGCGTTCACAAATGTCTGGGTCGTGAGTTTGCAAATAGGCATATAAATCACCAATACCCTCATCATTTAGCCAAGCCATCACTTTTTGACGAGTGGCAGGCTGGGTATCAGGCACGGCCGATAAGCCATCTAAAAGTGCCATGTAGTACATCATTGTACCCCCAACAAGTAGGGGGATTTTATTGTTTTGGTGAATCTGGTTGATTAAAATCTCAACATCAGCAACAAAAGTTGCCACATTATAAGTGTCAGTTGGTGCAATGATATCCACCAAATGATGCGGAAACCTTGATAATTCTGCTGGTGTAGGCTTTGCCGTACCGACATTCATACCACGATAAATCAAAGCACTATCTACAGAAATCAACTCAAATCGCCCTGTCTCATACAGCTTGAATGCCAAATCCGTTTTTCCACTGGCGGTTGGAGCAATGAGGCAAACAACAGAATTTTTGGGTAAATTTTTGTAATTTAAGTTTTCAAGATTCAAAGTTTTGATTAAATCATTCAGATTATTCAAGGTTTATTCCTTGTATGATCACCAACCTATTCTCATTGTCCAGTTTTTTAATATCAATCAAGACATCAGGCTTTGGCAAAATGGCTTGGGCACGACTGGCCCATTCTATAATCAGTAGCGAATTTGGCTCATCAAAATACTCAAAAAAACCCATCAATTCAAGCTCTTCTGGGTCAAGCAGGCGATATAAATCACAGTGATAAATTGGCTTATCGCCCAGTAAATACGACTCAACAAGAGTAAAGGTCGGACTTTTTACTACCCCTTGGTGTCCAAGTGCTTGCAGTAGATAACGAGTAAATGTGGTCTTACCTGCACCCAAATCACCCGATAGCCAAATACTCCCCATAGGATTAAGGCTTGCAATTTTTTGGGCAAGTTGGGCGGTGTCAGCTTCGGAGGCTAAAATAAATTGTTGTGTCATTTTAAATTTGAGTGATATTTTTTTAAAGGTTGATGATTTGTCTACATCGTCTCAGATTTTTATTTAATCATGCAACTTAACATCTATAACCTGCAATTGAACTTTTGGGTTGGTAAATATTTCACCGCTTTTTAGCTTATCAAATAGCAAAGGATCTCCCCACTCTTTTTTGACATCATCACTAAATTCAAAATCATCAAGAGCCAACAGACCCATCTGTGGATTAACCACATCTTCATAAAAACACTGAGCATAGCCTGTGGCGGTTTCGTGAACAATGACTGAATAGACAGATACACCCTGCTCGCCATTATTCATCTGAGTTTGCTTTAAGATTTCACTCACCCAAAAAAATATGACACGGCTAAATTGCTCAGCAGATGGAGAGACAGGCAGTACAACCCAACGAGATGAAAACTCTTTGCACACACGAACATATTCAGGATCATCTTTTGCCCACAAAGTAATGGCATGGTCAAAGCCATCGATAATGTCTTTAATATGACCTTTTAATAATCCAAAATCATAGACCATGTGCCCATTATCAAGAGCGTTGGCCTGCAATATCAACTCTACTTGGTAGCTATGCCCATGGATAGAGTACTTACAGCGGTCAGATGAGCAGTTGCGGACAATGTGTGCATTCTCAAATTTAAAGAGTTTTCGGATTCGCATATTGATGATAAATATTATGAATAAAGACAAGATAACTTTTTATTATAGCACATTTCTTTATTAACAATAAAAAATATCTGCCAAACAAGAAAAACATCTACAATAACAATCACTTAGTTTTTCTTACCGCTCATCATGCTTGGCCATATTGAGTCAGTCTTATTCACCACCCACCATCTTTAGTCTACCACCTTCCAACAATTGCATTTCTGGAGCAAGGGTTACCATAAAGCGGTCAAAGTACAGCAGTTGCTTTAAAAGCAATGCAAAATCTCTAGGAAAATGAATGCCATGTCGCTTACCAATCTCAGTCAGTTCAAGCATCATCGCATTCAAGCTCTCTGGCCGATTATCTTTGCCAATCTGACCAAGCATTCGATGCAAATCTTTACCAAGTCCATCAATATCCACCCGCTCATGCGTCATACCAATTTCTACCATTGCTCTTGCCATACCTTGATAATCGTTGGTTTGCAGGCTTTGTACTAACACAAAACACGCCTGCAAACTTTTTGGCTCAATCTTTCCCACTAAGCCAAAATCCAAAAATGCAATCCGCCCATCATCTAGCATCATCAGATTGCCCGCATGCAAATCCGCATGGAATTCGCCTGTCGCCATAAGAGATGAAAACCAAGTATCTAACACATCACTCATCACCTGGCGTGATTTTTCATCATCTTTGGCAATCTCCAAAGTCTCATCAACCAAAGACTTACCCAGCAGTAGATCCATTGTCAAAACCCGCTTGGTTGTCAGCTCATGATGTACGGTAGGCGCGGTAACCTGAGTATTGCCCATTTGTTTTAAAAAATTTAAAAACTTTTCAATATGGCGACTCTCAGCGACAAAGTCGGTTTCCATCAGCATTCTTGAACGAATCTCGTCCAAAATTGGTGCAAGATTGGCCGCCCTGATTGATGGCACAAGTTTCTCTGCCAGCCAAAATCCACGGTGCAATACACTCAAATCCGTATGAATGACCGTAGCAACATTGGGTTTTTGTACTTTCAAGGCCACCTGACGGCCACCGATGAGTACCGCCCGATGCACTTGTGCAATGCTTGCCGATGCCAGTGGCTTAGGATCAATATGCTCAAAGATATCGCCCAAGTCACGCTCACGCCCAAGCTCTTCACGCAGCACCGACAATATTTTTGTGAATGGTATGGGCGTGGTTGCATCTAGGCAATCTTGAAATGCCAGCACATACTCCCTTGGAAAAATAGACGGCGTACTGGCAATGAACTGCCCAAGCTTAATATAAGTAACCCCCATTTGCTCAAAAGATTCTTTTAATAGCTGTGCGTCCATTTTTTCGCCCATGGCAACCCTGAGTGCGGACAACCCTGCCACACCAGCAGTTTTTTGAATGCGTTTAAGTACATTAACCCCTGTATCAATGGACGACTTGACCATAACTAATGGCGATTTTTTGAATGCAGTTTTCATTTTTTTACTTTTGTTATTCATGTATTATTCATCAGACATTGTTTCATCAGGCATTGTTTTTGGCGTAAATTGGCAAATGGCACAATTTTCATCTTTACTAAATTTTACCTTACGCAAAGTCATCGTCCTCCCTTGCCAAAGCACAAGTTCATTTGCAATTGGGTTATGATGCCTACCTAAAAAATCTAAAGCGACTTGAGTTGTCATTGAACCAATCACGGCCACAGTACTGCCCAGCACGCCAGATGTAGCACAAGTCGTCTCATCACCCATATCAACACCAAACAAACATTGATAACAGCCAGTATCACTTGTGAATAAGGCAATCTGCCCCACTTCACCAATTGCAGAATTAGACAACAACGGCACATTCATCGCACGGCATGATTTGTTCAACAAATCCCGAATAGCAAAATTATCAGTACAGTCAATCACAAGACTGGGGGAAATTTTTGTCATAAAGTCCATAATATTATCATGGGTCAGCTTGGTGTCGGTATAATCAACCTGCACCAGCTCATTATGTGTACGCAGTTTTTCACAGGCGGTTTTGGCCTTGGATAGGCCAACATCAAGGCTGGTAAAAAGCATTTGGCGTTGCAAGTTGCTTTCATCTACCACATCAAAATCTACCAAATGTAGCCGCCCCACGCCAGCACGCACCAGTATTTGACAGATGGGACAGCCAAGACCACCGATACCCACCATCAACACAGTACTATTTTTTAAATTTAACTGTGCGTTCATGTCCCAGTCATCTAATAAAATTTGCCGAGAATAGCGTAACAACTCTTCATCAGTAAACGAATTAGCCACCATATACCCCCATAGTCAGCCTGTCATTACCACCGTAATCTTGCACCGATCGCAACGACTGATAGCCATACTCATCAAAAATCGCCCAGACCTTTCTTCCTTGGTCGTAGCCATGCTCGATGGCAAGCAATCCACCAGCATTAAGATGCTCTCTTGCACCACTGATGATGTGCTTAATATCCATCAAACCATCATCTTCTGCCACCAATGCAGTCATTGGCTCTGCCATCAAAGCCGTCAAATGCTCATCATCTTTGGCAATATAAGGTGGATTGGCAACAATGATGTCAAATTTTTCATGAACATTTTCATACCAATTTGACTGCAAAAAAGTACAATTATCCACAGATAAATTTTTAGCATTTTCTATCGCAACCAACAACGCATCTGGCGAAATGTCTAGCGCTGTTATTTGACAATTTGGTAATGCCTTGGCAAGCGTGATGGCAATACAACCCGTCCCTGTACCCAAGTCCAGCAACTTGCCCATTTGTAAGTCATGAGACCCAGCCCAGCCCAACACCTCTTCAATAAGCCGTTCTGTATCAGGTCTTGGAATCAGCGTATGTTCATTAACCTTAAATATACGCCCAAAAAACTCCTGCTCACCCATCAAATACGCAAGTGGCACACCACTTAGCATCTTAGCAATGCCATCATCAAAGCATGACAACTCTGCTTCTGTCAGCACATAATCATCATCAGTAATCAAAAAACTGGTCGGCTTACCAAGCACAAAACACAACCAAGCCTGCCACCAATGGCGTGGCAAAATACCATTTCTATATGTATCTTTTATCTCAAAAACGGTCAAAATTTCATTCCAATTTGTTCAGTTTTTTACACTAAATTTGCCATCGCCCAAGTCAATATATCTACCCACCAAATACACCAAAAATAGCACAGGAACACCCATGACACAAGTGATCAAAAAGAAAGTTGGGTAGCTTGTCGCCTCAACAATACTGCCAGAATAACCGCCTAAAATCTTTGGCGATAAGGTCATAAGAGATGAAAATAAAGCATATTGAACCGCTGTAAAACGAATTGATGTCAGTACCGATAAAAATGCCACAAACACCGCACTTGCCAAGCCACCTGCCAAATTATCAAAAACCACCGCCACATACAGCATACCTGCAGTCGGATTATTAAACAACAAAATGAACAGTAAATTGGTTGCTGCCGCCAAAATAGCACCAATCATCATGGCGGCGATGATTCGCATTTTTTGAGCGATGAACCCGCCCAAAAATCCACCCAAAATACTCATCGTCAAACCGACCAATTTACTGGCGTCAGCGATTTGCACCTTAGTAAACCCCAAATCCTGATAAAATATATTAGCGATGTTGCCTGCAACAATGTCTGAAATGCGATACACGCCGATCAGAGCAAGAATTAAGGCGGCTTTTTTGCCATAGGTTCTAAAAAAATCTAAAATCGGCTCAGCCCAATACCGCACAGCAATTTCTTTTTTAACCACACCCAATTTAATCAGTGCCGTCGCCACCACGATTGCCATCACCGAACTACCAACAAATCGCACGCTTTCAAGCAAAAATCCAACCAGATTTGAATGCTTGGCATCAGCAATCATCACATCGCCAATCGCACGAAATGCAAAAATAAAACCAAGCATTGACAAAATAAACATCAACACCAAACGCAGGCTATCTTTACCATATTGTCGGCTGTTTAGCGTATCATCATTGGTATTTAGAGCAATCATCTTGATTTTTGGCTGGTTTAAAAGAAGAAAAATCAAGATGATTGGTGCGGGAATGAGCATGGCTACACCATACCAGCTGGCAGTGTTTGCCACTGTATCAGAAATGACAAAGGGGCTATTTGCCATCTCAAAAATACGCACCGAGATTTGATTCAGCAAATACCAAATGCCATACAGTGCCATCGGAATGAGTGCAAGAGCGGCATAAATACCCATGACCTTATCATTCAGCGATTGTTTTTTTGGTGTCAAAATCTCACTATTTGGCTCGCTGGCAGTCAGTGTTGCCATCACGCCTACGCCCATCACAAGAGCCATGACCAAATAAGTATTTTTCCACGCATCATATTGATACAATTCTTCTGACGAGCCAAAATAAGTCGCCAGATATAACGCTCCTGCACCTGAGATGATCAATCCTAAGCGATAGCCAAACACATATAATGCTGAAAATGCTGTCTGCATTGACTTTGGTACAATCTCAATACGATACGCATCAATCACAATATCCTGAGATGCCGAAGAAAATGCAAGCAACACAGCAAACAATGCCATCATTTCCAAAGAATTCATCTGACTTGCCACAGGGCTTGTAAATGCCATCAATACAATCGCCGTGATGACACAGCACTGCATCAGTACCAACCAACTGCGTCGTTTGCCCAAATAATTTTTCAAAAATGGAATAGACAGCCCATCTACCAAAGGCGACCATAAAAACTTAAAAGAATATGCAAGCCCCGCCCAAGCAAACATGGTTACCGTACTTTTGTCAATCTGAGCTTCTCTAAGCCAAATGCCAAGCGTAGAAAACACCAAAAAATACGGCAATCCTGCTGAAAAGCCGAGCATGAGCATGATTAGAGCATTTTTAGTCAGATAAGCTTCTTTAAAAACCGCCCAAGATGAGTTGCGTGTTGCATCAATCATAATAATCTAAACGACAAAACGAAATAAGTACACAATATTAGAACAAATTTAATCTATTTGCAAAGAAATTTGCAACTTTTCATCATCAATTAATGACAAGTTCGGTATAATGTGTAAAAAAACAATATGCAAATTTAGAATATACTTTTGATTACTTTGCTGGTTTCATTTTTTAAAGTCGCTTTTATAATAGGTCAATCTAGCATGATTGCGATTTTTAACCCTTATTTTTGAATATTATCTATAAATCTAATTATTTTTACTCACGCATATTTTGGACATTTTTATGGCAATAGATATCGTCATCAATCAACGACACTTACAAATCCAGCTCAAACAACTTGAAACCGTATGGCATACAGTGGTTAATGGTTATAATCTCAGCCAAGCCGCCACCCTACTGCACACCAGTCAATCGAGCCTATCCAAGCAAATCGCTGCTTTAGAAAATCAACTAAAAGCCGATGTTTTTACCCGTCAAGGCAAGCGTCTAACAGGACTGACACCAATTGGCAAGGCACTACTACCGCATATTGAAGCAATTTTTGCAGAGATTCGCACAATTGAAAATCTAAGCCTTGATTTTAATAACTCTGCCGCAGGGACACTCACAGTCGCCACCACACACACCCAAGCAAGATATGTTTTGCCCAGCATCGTCAAAGCATTTCGTGAAAAATTCCCCAAAGTCAATCTTGTGTTGCAACAAGCTGACCCAGAGACCATCGCACAGATGGTGATTCGTGGTCAAGCAGACATTGGTATTGCCACCGAGTCGCTATTAAATAATGATGTATTACGCTGTCATCGCTATTACGATTGGTCTCATGTCGTCATCATACCAAAAAATCATGAACTTGCTGAACTCTCAGGCATCACTGATGCTGTGGACCTACCAACTTTGGCAAGCTATCCAATTGTTACCTATCATGGTGGCTTCACAGGGCGTGGTGCAATTGATGATGTCTTTGCCAAAGCAGGACTTAAGCCTGACATTGTACTTGCAGCACTTGACTCAGATGTGATCAGCACTTATGTATCATCAGGTTTGGGCATTGGTATTATCGCTGAAATGGCATACGAACCCAAGCATTATCCAGACCTAGTCGCCATTCCAATGACGCATTTTGGCCGATTTACCAGCTGGATTGCGGTGCGTGATGACAGTGAGATTCGTAAATTTGGGCATGAATTCATCAAGCTGTGCCAAGGACAGTTTGACACTTTATGAATCAACCCCCACATTTTAGCCGATTAAAAAAACGATTGAAATGATTAAAAGCATTAAAAAGATACTCGCTTAGCATCATGCCACAAAAAATCCACCCAAAAAAAGGTGGATTTTTTGAATTTAATCATAATTTTCATTCATCGTTAGCAGATTTTAGGCGTTTGGCCTCTTTTTGTACGGTTTTGGCTTCGCCATCGACAGTTGTGCCACCAAAACCATTTTTGCCAAAACTGCCAAAACCACCACCTTGGCCAAACGGATTACCCTGCCCAAATGGATTATTAGGATTGACAGTACCGCCCATACCAAACGGACTTTGACCACCCATTTGACGAGACATCATTTGCAGTACTTTATCTTGGTTTTTTAAGGCATAATTTTTTGCAGCAGCAGTCAACTTATTTTGCACAAATGGCAACAACAAAATCAACGCACCAACATCAGAAAGCAGACCTGGCAACAAGAATAAAATTCCCGCAATGCCCGTCGCCACAGACCCAGCAACCGTCGTCTCGGCAGGCTGATTGGCAGGATTTGGAATAACGCCACTTTGCATTTGTTTTAGTTGCTGTGCCATTGGGTTGAGCGTGCTGGCGGCTTTTTTAATCAGCATCAAACCCAATACCGCCGCAATGATGAACCAAAAAAACACCCACCAACCACTCATAAATTGTGCCACCAGATACCAAATCAGCATCTCGATGATGAACCAAACTAAAGCAATGCCAACAACCGCACCCATAGATTTTCCTTGTAAGTTAATGAATCAATAAAATTTCTAAAATACTCAAAAATACGCTATACTATCAGATATTTTAGGCATTTGGCAAGATTTTCAAGTCTTGATCAGATTTTTCCTAATAATATGGAACTATTTGATGGAATGATTTGTGCATTGATTACAACACCTAAAACATCACCAATTTAATACTTAATGATTATTTATTAACATATCACTAAAATACATCTTAAAATAAGCAATCATGACACTCATCATCGGCATAGACCCTGGCTCACGCATGACAGGCTACGGCATCATCAGCACCACCGCAGACAAACTTACTTTTTTAGATGCAGGGACAATTCGTACCGACAGTGCGGATATGCCACAACGCATTGCACAGATTTTTGCTGGCATATCACGCATTATCAAGCACCATCAAAAATACAGCAATACGCCCATGCATGCGGCTGTTGAACAAGTATTCATGGCAAATAATCCAGACTCTGCTTTAAAACTTGGACAAGCACGAGGGGCTGCTATTGCTGCCTTGACCGCACTAAACCTTAGCGTCTCTGAATATACCGCCCGCCAAATCAAACAAGCTGTCTGTGGCTATGGTGCAGCTGATAAAGAACAGGTCTCAGCGATGGTGTGTCGTATTCTATCACTTGACATAACCCCACAAACAGACGCAGCAGATGGGCTTGCGTGTGCAATTTGCCATGCGCATTCTAGTCATTCTATGCACAAACTATTGGGTAATACCGCCTTAGCAAGTCGTAGTACCTCCAAGAAAAAAGGACGCTGGCGACTGTCAGAAGAAGACTTGTTAAAATTGCGTTAAACAACCTATCATCAATGCTTTTTTTGGCACAGACATTAGGATTATGGTCTTTTTGTTTTTTATGTAACAGATTGTATGAAGTGCTTTACTGGCCGTTTTATTACTGAGAATTATTAAGATTTTTTGATAAAAGTTTGCTACAATGGCAAAAATTTTTAAGGAATTTTTCATGAGTCAGTCAGCGATTGATAAACCATTAAAAACATTTTTTGAGCCAAAAACCCTAAGCGAGCTTGGGGTTATGGGTCACATTTTGGTCCCTGCTGTGCGTTTTGAAGACACCAGATTGCCAAAAAAAGGATTGGCAAAGTGGCTGTCCTACCTACCAAAAATCAGCAAAGAACCCATCGTTATGGATATTGATGTAGGTTGTGTGTTGCTTGGGCAGACAGGCAACATTATTGACAAGGTGTATTATGGCAATATTCGTAGCGACAATGATGGTGTGCGTCATGGTGGTGATGCACTGATAGGTGCCATAAATTTTGACGATAAATTCATCAATCAAGAGCAAATTCATCTGCACTTAAACAAAATCCATGACGATGTTCATCACATCTTTATTGTCATTGGTAGTTATCATAAACAATCTTTAACCTTGGCCAATAAAGGCTTGGGCATACTTAGAGATAATGAAGGGGCACTCATACACGAATTTGAGTTGGCATCTTTAGATAAAGATACACACGCCGTCATCGCTTGGCACATCAAACGCAACGATGATGATTGGTCGGTTCGTGCCCCACTCAAAGCCATTGGGCACGACAGCATGGAAAATCTTTTAACGCAAACATCGGAGTTTTTATCCGCACAGACTCGCTGGTAATCTATTCATCAAAACGCCAAAATACATAAAAGATACAAAAAATCGCTGAAGCTGATTGATTTATTGTTAGCAATGCAGTCATCATGACTGCATTGCTTTCATCTTTTATTAATATCTAAAATTAATGTCTAAACAAGGTGGACGCTTTAACACGCCTGCGACAAAGCTGATAACACGCCTTTTAGCATAGAGGATACCGTGCTGTTACAAACACCAATGCCTGAGTAAACTTTGCCAGCAATATTAAGCTGAACATACGATACTGCTGCCGAATTGGTCTGGTTATTGCCAAGCTCATCATCTAGCACATTGGGCGTATCTTTAGTATTAATGGCGTGTTCAGAATAGTTGGTTACATGAATGTCTTTTCCTATTACCTTAACAAGACCATCAATGAATGCTGATAATGCACCATTGCCCTGACCGACAATTTCCAACACTTCACTAGGTGTGGCAACTTGACCATTAAAGGTTACCCCACCCCCTTTGTTATTGATCTGATAATCACTCAATTTAAAGGTTTCTTGATTTAAAAATGTATTGGTAAAAATATCCAACAACTCTTCATTTTTAAGCTCACGAGCCAAACGCTCCGCTTCATTTTGCACCACTTTGGCAAAGTCAATCTGTGTCCAGCGTGGTAGATTAAAGCCAAAATGCCTTTGTAAAATATATGCCACCCCACCTTTGCCAGACTGACTATTAATACGCACCACATCTTGATAACTACGCCCAATATGCACAGGGTCTATTGGCAAATACGCCACATCCCAATGCTTTTCTGTTTCTGGGTGACTCTCATTGTAATCCAAAGATTTTTTAATCGCATCTTGATGCGAACCAGAAAATGCAGTAAATACAAGCTCACCTACATAAGCATGGCGTGGGTGCACAGGCAAATTAGTGCACTCAGTCGCTACTTGTACAATTTCACTCACCTGCGACAAATCAAGCTCAGGGTCAATACCTTGTGTATAAAGATTCATCGCCATTGTCAAGATATCCATGTTGCCCGTACGCTCACCGTTCCCCAAAAGCGTACCTTCTACACGGTCTGCCCCTGCCATGACGCCCAGCTCACTTGCTGCCACACCACAGCCACGGTCATTATGCGTATGCAAGCTAATAATCACATCTTTTCTACTTGGCAAATGACGACAAAAATATTCAATTTGGTCAGCATATAAGTTGGGCGTGCTTGCTTCCACAGTGGCTGGCAAGTTCAAAATCACTTTTTGCCCATTTTCAGGTTGCCAAACATCACACACCGCCTGACATACCTCTACAGCAAAATCAGTCTCGGTCTGAGAAAAGCTCTCTGGACTGTACTGAAAAGTCCATTCTGTCTTAGGATAACGCTTGGAGACCTCTTTAAGCAAAGTTGCACCATTGATCGCAATGGCTTTAATGCCCTCTTTATCAAGTTGATAAACTTTATCTCGCTGAACTTTAGAGGTGGAATTATAAACATGAACAATTGCTTTTTTTGCCCCTTCTAGAGCCTCAAAAGTACGCTCAATCAAATGCTCTCGTGCCTGAACCAACACTTGCAAAGTAACATCATCAGGCACATGACCGCCCTCAATCAAAAGGCGTGTAAAATCAAATTCCACTTGGGCGGCAGATGGAAAGCCGATCTCAATTTCCTTAAAACCTACCGCCACAAGAAGCTTAAAAAACTTTAATTTTTGCTCAATGGTCATAGGATCAATTAAAGCTTGGTTACCATCTCGCAAATCCACACTCGCCCAGATAGGGGCTTTTTCAATACGCTTATCGCACCAAGTGCGGTCAGGCAGATGTGGAGCAAATTCAAAGGGGCGGTATTTGGTAAAATCAAAAGCGGGATTTCTTGGGGTGATTTTGGGTGTTGGCATGATAAGCTCACTTAATGGTAAAGTTTGGGCGAATATAATTCGACCCTACACATCCTATAATAAAGGTTTTTGAGATGATATTATCATACCAAAATTTTGCAATAATTTTTACCAATTTTACAAAAATTTTTGGCAGATTTTAGCCATATTTACCAAAAAATGATAAATTTATGGTAAAATCCGCCAAATTTTGATGGATTTCCATAATGAGTGCCATTAACCTAGACCTCACTGACCATAAAATCCTAAAACTACTCACGGACAACGCTCGCCTTGCCATTGCCGACATCTCAGAGCAGGTCAATCTCTCCGCCACGCCTGTCATTCGCAGGATTAAACGGCTTGAAGACATGGGCGTCATCACAGGCTATCACGCCCACACGTCCGCACGCTCACTGGGTAACACACTATCCGTCTTTGTGGCGGTCAGCATGGATAAACACACCGCCGAACGCTTTGGCGAATTTGAAAATCACATCAAAACCTTTGATGAAGTGGTCTCCTGTAGCCTTGTTACAGGGCGGTCGGAAGATTATCTGTTAAAGGTCGTGGTGCGTGATATGAGCCATTATGAAGAGTTTTTGCTTCATAGACTCAGCAAAATTGACGGGGTCAGTCAGCTTCATACCAGTTTTGAGTTGCGGGAGGTTTTTAATCGGGTTGCCATCTAAAACGTTAATGAAAAAATATATCATTAACCACTTAAAATTATGCCAATTAATGAGTATAATATCCAGAATTTATCTTCAGTGCTTACCCATGCAAAATCAATACCCCCTATCGGTCGTCATGATTGTCAAAAATGAAGCCAAAAATTTGGCAATTAGCCTGCCTGCCCTAGACGGTTTGGCGGACGAGATTATCATTTTGGACAGCGGTAGCACCGACAACAGCCGTGAAATTGCCGAACAATACAGGGCAAAATGGCACGTCAATACCGACTGGCAAGGCTTTGGTAAACAACGCCAGCTTGCCCAATCCTACGCCACAGGCGAGTGGATATTGGCATTAGACGCTGATGAAGAGATTACCGATGAGCTAAAACAAAGCATTCTAGCGGTCATCAAAAATCTCCCAAATGATACGGTATATGGTATCAAACGACTTGATTTTATTGTAGGTAAGCAAATTGATAATCCTTATTGGGGCGTTAAACCATACTGGCGACTGTTTCCCAAAAAATTTGGTTTTAATGATTTGCTTGTGCATGAATCGCTTGATATCACCAATGCCAAAACCCAAGTACTATCAGGATTTTTACATCATCACACCGCCCCAGACTTAGAATTCTTACTACAAAAACGTCTAAGCTATGCCAAAACTTGGGCGAACGAAAAACACCAAAAAGGCAAAAAAACCAGCCTATTTGCCATCATCGCCAATCCGCTTTGGCAGTTTTTGCGTCAGTATGTGTTTGATGGGCGTTTTTTGCAAGGCAAGCACGGTTTCGTTTATTCGTTAATTTTTTGTCAATACACTTTTAATAAATACTTGCTACTTTGGCAAAAAGGTCGAGCAAAATGAAAATTTATATCATCAATTTGGACCAATCCACAGACAGACTTGCTTTACAGAACAAACAATTTGCCAGACTCAATCTGTCATTTGAACGCTTGCCTGCCGTGTCCGTCGCCGACATCTCCAAAGAGTTTTATCTTACAAATATGCCGCACTCAATCATCGGTGCCATCAAAAACACCATCGACTTTCAACCCACGCTTAGGCACAAGCTTGGCTTTAAGAAAAACCGCATTTTCACCCAAATAAAACTTGGCATCAAAACCATCAAAGCACTTCTACTGGGAGAAAAAAGAGAAATCCTAGTAAATAGGGATAAATTTTTATAGGAAATTCATCATGAATGAGCAATTACCAAGCATTAATGCCCTATGGATTGGCGGCAGTCTAGGGAAAATTTCATCAGCTTGCCTAACTTCCTTTTTAAAGCACGGACACCAAGTCAACCTGTACGCTTATGATGACATCGCTGACTTGCCTGATGGCGTGGTGGTGCATGACGCCAATGCCATCATGGGCGAATCTCAGATTTTTCGACATCATAAACGTGGTAGCTATGCACCGTTTTCCGATGTTTTTCGCTATAATATGCTAAAACAAATCAGTAATGGCATTTATGTGGATTGCGATGTGTACTGCCTAAAACCCATGACACTCCCAGAGCATGGCTATCTGCTGGGCTACGAAAACCCCAGTATCATCAGCAATGCCGTTCTTGCCCTGCCCCAAGATAGCGAGTTACTTGACATCTTGATTCATCTGACCAGCCAGCCTTATTTTACCCCCGAATGGTATTCAGGCTATGATAAGCTTAGACTAAAAATCAAACGCCTATTTGGTCATGCTAACACCTTAGGAAAGATGGGCTGGGGAGTAACAGGTCCGAGTGCCGTCACGCACTATGTCAATAAACTACAACTCAACCATCTGGTGCAGCCCGTAGATGTCCTATACCCCATTCAGCATCACGAAACAGGCAAACTGTTAGACTCAAATATCAACATCAAGGACACCATCACCAATCAAAGTGTTTGTGTGCATCTTTACAATGAAACCATCAGACATCTAAATTTGGATGAAATCTCTCCAGATTGCATTTTGGCAAAAATGCTGAATAATCAGGTATGAATCATGAAAAATATCGTCATCAGCCTAGCTACCGCCCATGACAGACGCACGCACATTTGCCAAGAATTTGGTAAACAAGGCATTGATTTTGAGTTTTTTAATGCGGTTAGTTTTGCCGACATTGATGCGGTATGCGACCGTTTGGGATTTGATAATATCAAACAAACCCACCACCTTGCCAATGGCGAAAAAGGCTGTTTTTTAAGCCATCTTTCACTGTGGCAAAAAATACTTGATGATGACATAGAGTGGCTTGCCATCTTTGAAGATGATGTGCATTTGGGCGAAAATGCCCATCTGTTTTTAAATCGTTCCGACTGGCTAAGCGGTACGTTTGGCTTGGTTAAGATTGAGCATTTTTATCCAAAACTACATCTGGGCAAGGCGATCGCAAGCCATCACGGTAGAGAGATTTATCCTTTATTAAGCGCCAATCTTGGCACGGCAGGCTATATCATTCACAAAAATACAGCCGATCATTTATTAAAAATTCTTAAAAACATCTCTGCCGATGACATCATTGCCATCGATCATTTTATGTTTGCTCAAATGATTGAGAATCAATCAATCGCCATCGTTCAGCTTAGCCCAGCACTATGCATCCAGAGTGATAGGCTTGATCCAAACACCGCTTTGGTAAGCGACATCAATGCCGAACGCCGAGCCAGAATGGACAGCGAAAAACAAAAACGCACCCTGTTGCAAAAAGTGAAGCGAGAGTTTGGGCGAGTGTTTAAACAAATCAATCAAGATAAAGATTCAAAACAGATGGTGGAGTTTAGATGATGAAAAATTATGTGATCAGTTTAACCACTGCCAATGACAGACGCACGCACATTTGCCAAGAATTTGGTAAACAAGGCATTGATTTTGAGTTTTTTGATGCGGTTACACCAAATCAGCTCGTTGAAACAGCTCAATCTTTAAAGATTGATTTAAATAAGAATCAACTATTAAGTAATAATGAATTGGCGTGTTTATTGAGCCATATCTCTTTATGGAAAAAGGCAATTGATGAAAATATGGATTATATTGCCATTTTTGAAGATGATATTTATTTGAGCAAAGACGCTCATTTATTTTTAAATCATAGTGATTGGATTAAAAATGATTGGGGATTTATCAAAATAGAAAAAACCATTGAAAAAGCATTATTAAAAAACCCAACGCCATTACAAGAAAATCATACGATTTCTTTATTAAATTCTGTTCATCTTGCCACAGGTGGTTACATCCTATCCAAAACCATCGCTCAGCAATTATATCACCATTTTTTATCCTTAAATAACATTGGTCATATTGATCAATTCTTATTCAAAACCGTCCTAGAAGAAAATATTGCACCCATTTACCAAATTAACCCAGTGTTGTGCATTCAAGATTGTATTTTATATCCAGACAATCAAAAATTTTTATCATCTTTGGAATGGAGAGATAGCATCAAAAATAATAAAGCCAGCCCTCCCTTGCATAAAAAAATTGTACGAGAATTTCAGAGATTATTAAAACAGATTTACGATTATATATTTTTCACCAAAATGAGATTAATTTTTAAGAGATAAATTATGAAAAACATTTTTAGATATTACCTTAGTATATTTAACCACATGATCTCCCCTTATCAATATAATGAAAGTAAGTATAAAGACTCTTTTTTGGCTAACTCTCCTTATAGCACACAATGTGAGTTATCTCCCATTCCTAAGTTGATTTATATTTTTTGGACAGGGGATAATGAAATGTCAGAGAACCGATTAAAGGCAATTCAGGTTTTGCAACAAAAATCTGGCGTGGATATTCAACTGATTACCCCCAATAATCTAGCGGAATATATTTTACCTGATTTCCCCCTACACCCTGCTTATAAATTCTTATCCCTCAACCATCGTTCAGATTATTTGCGTTGCTATTTTATGCACCATTATGGTGGTGGCTATAGCGATGTAAAAATGTGCCAACATTCATGGCTGCCTATGTTTGAAAATTTAGAGCAAAGCAATGCTTGGTTAATTGGCTATCCCGAAACAGCGAAAACAGGCTTGGGAGCAAGAAACCTGCCTAAAATTCGCAATAAAATGATCAAATATCTTTCCCAAATTACAGGTAATGGCTGTTACATTTGTCGTCCATATTCACCATTGACAACTGAGTGGTATGCAGAATTACATCGAAGATTAGATGAAAAATACGAGTTAGTCAAACAAAATGCAGGTAATATATGGGGCGATAATGAAGGTTATCCATTTCAGTGGACAGAGTTAGGCGGTGATATTTTACACCCTCTTGTGTTTAAATATATGAAATTCACACTAAAAGATAAAAGATTAAGACCTATTCTAACAAATTATCGTTAGGGTAAATAATGTTGAAGTTTTTACCCCAACACCCCCTCCCAAACCCCACGCACAAAGGCTCGGCTTTCTTGCCAAAGCTCATCATCCACGATGATTTGCTTGTCAGATAAGGCAAGCTCGTGCGTGGTCTTGCGAAGTAGTAGATAGGTTTGGGTGAGTTTATCACACCACTCATCGCTAATGAGCCCTGTCTTTGCCACTTCCTCAAAGATACGCACATTATCCGACCAAATAGCAAGATTTGGGTGTTGGTGGGCGTGTGCCAACACCAAAAACTGAGCCAAAAACTCAATATCCACCAGACCGCCAAAATCCTGTTTTAGGTTAAATTGATGCGTCTTATCGCCCTGCGTTCCTAGATGGCTTTGCATTTTTTGACGCATTTCTTGTACATCCACACGCACCTGCTCGACATCACGTGCTTTGGTCAATATCGCTTGGCGAATCTCATCGAACACCCCAAGCACCGCTCTATCGCCTGCGATGCCACGAGCTCGCACAAGCGCCTGATGCTCCCACGCCCATGCTTTTTGAGTTTGATACAACTCAAATGCCAAAAGTGAGCCAATCATCACACCTGCATTACCCGATGGACGCAGACGCATATCAAGCTCATACACTCTGCCATCTCGGGTCTGAGTGGTCAAGTAGCTGAGTATCTTTTGCACCATACGAGAAGCAAATCTCATGCCACTGACAGGTTTTTTGCCATCTGTATCAGATTGTTCATTAATGTTGTGCAAAAATACCACATCTAAATCTGACGCATAACTCATTTCAATACCACCTAATTTGCCATAGCCGATGATGGCAAATCCAAGATGCGTATGGCTGGCTCGCTCACCATTTTGTAACATTGGATAGCCATGCTTATGCGTAAGTTCATCAAAAGCACGCTGTAATGCTGATTCCAATACCACCTCAGCGATAAAAGTAAGGCTGTCCGAGACTTTCATAATATGACGAAGCCCTAGCACATCAGCGGTTGCCACTGCCAAAACTTGTGTTTTTTTAAAAAGCCTAATGCTTGCCAAATAGTTTTCATCATCAAATCGCTCTACCCTAAGCAAACCTTGACGCAAAATATCAGCCAATTCAGCCTTATTTGGCAAATGCAGGTAGCGTTTTTGCAAAAAGTTATCAAGTAGCATTGGGTGTAATGCCAGCTCTTTGGCAATCCAGTGGCTTGCTGAGAGCATGGGCACCAGTGCAATGGTCGCATTAGGATTTTCAGCCAACATCACCAAATAAATTGAACGCCGACAAATGGATTCAAGTAGTGTAATCAATCTGGGTACTGCTAAATTTGCACGCTGTTCACCATCTTGTTTGGCGTGTTCAAGTAAAGCGTGCAAGATGATGGGGTAGGCAGCGTCCAAACGAGATTTTGGTTCTTCGTCCAAACTTTGCACGAGCTTTGAACCATAAAACTCTTCAAACAATCGCACGCTTTGATCGCTCAACACCGCTTGCAATTCTTGCCAAATGGTCGCAGAACTACCAATCTTCTGATTTGGGCTTTTGCGGTCGGTAATCATTCTATTAAAAGGTATGGATACCTTTTGGCGATGCTCATCTAACGCTTGGATAAAATGGTCAATATCCACAAACCCAAGCACACTTGCAATGGCAGACAGCTCCGTCTTATCTTGGGGCAGTCTTTGCGTCTGTTTATCATGACAAGCTTGAATGGCGTGCTCTAATCGCCTTAAAAAACGATACGCACCTGCCAAATTATCCGCTTCATCAGCATTTAGATACCCAAATTGAGTCAAAGCGACAATACCATCAAGGCAAGACAGATTCTCACCCAACGCCACTTGATGACCACCATAAATGAGCATGAACGACTGCACAATAAACTCAATATCACGAATACCGCCCACACCCAGCTTAACATTATCCAAATCTTGTCGCTGCGTTTGCTGTGCCACAATCATCGACTTCATCTCTCGCAACGCACTAAAAGCACTATAATCAATATAATATCGATAAACAAAGTTTTTGCGTAGATTGGACAACCTATCCAAAAACGGCTCACTGATTTGATTAACCACACGAGCCTTCAACCATGCAAAACGCTCCCAAGTACGCCCATGATGATTAAAATACTTTTCAAGTGCCGTTGCTGTCATGACAATCGCCGAGCCATCGCCCCATGGACGCAATCGCATATCCACTCTAAATACAAAGCCATCAACCGTCATCTCGTCCAACAAACGGATGATACCACGCCCCAAACTGGTCATGAATTTTTGATTTTCAATGGTTTTTTTACCGATTTCACTAATATCTGTTTGACCAGTGCCTTTGTGAATAAAAATCAAATCAATATCACTGGATAAATTTAGCTCCATCGCCCCAAGCTTACCCATAGCAACCACAGCAAATTCATCAATTTGTTTTTGTCCATCAACGATTGTCATCGGTATGCCATAACGACGAACCAGGTTTTGATAAACATGATTTTTGGCAAAGCAAATACACGCATTGGTAAAAGCAGACAGCTCATGCATCAGCACAGTAAGCTCAATCATACCCAACGCATCTTGCCAAATCCATTTAAGCATAAGCAGGTTACGCAATGCACGCAGCAACGCCATCACATCATCATCTTGCTCTGCCGATTTGATATAATCATCAATCATTTCATCAAATTCAGCGTCGGCAATCGCATATTCAAAACCATATTTGGTCAAGAATGCCTCAGCATCTGTTGTTTTTTTGTTGTATAATGAATACGCAAAAGGACTGGCAAGTCTCAAGGTATCAAGTTCGGCTTGGCTGGGGCTAAATGTCGTCATGGTAGTTTGTTCAAATGTTAAAACCAGTTAAAAAATAAAAACAGTTTTTCTCATTTTACACCAAATTTTAGGCTATAATAAGCATAATTTTTGACAAATTTTTAAGTTACTTTTTTAAAATCAATGCCAGCCATGCCAATCTTATTACTCATCACCACCAATCCACACAGCAACGCCGCCAAAATGGCTCTGATCACCGCCAAACAAATGCTCACAAACAACGAAACCGTGCATGTCTTTTTTTATGGCGATGGTGCTTACACAGCCAATCGTCTCATGTGGCAAACAGCAGATGTAGCCAATATTCAAGATGAATGGGTGAAACTGGCAAATCAATACTCGCTTGATTTGCCCGTATGTGTCAGCACAGCGTTGGCGCGCGGTATCACAGACAGTAGCAATGCTAAGCGACATCAGCTAGATGGTGATAATTTGCACCCATCTTTTCGCCTAACAGGATTATCAGAACTTGTCTTAATGCTAAATAATGATACAAAAATAATGCAGTTTTAATACAAGCTAACAAAATGAACAAGCAAATCAACAAACAAAAAATTTTAGCAATCAGCCTTGATAAATTATGAAATTTTTAATAAAAATCCAGTCAGACAGCGAGTTGATCAATTACGAAGCCATCTCTTTGGGTTTGACTTTGGCAAGTTTTGATCACCAAGTGCAATTTTATTTTTCAGGCCTTAGTCATGTGATATTAAATGATTCGCAGAGTCGCACATATGGCATGGTTCAATCGCTAAGCCTATATGATATTGAGCAACCTTGGATAAGTTTTGACAAACACATCATCTTAAATACCACCATTGATGACATGATGTTACATTTAGATGACCCACCAAAAATGATGGATTTTGATGGCATTTTGGAATTTTAAATGACAAACACAATACCAGAACTACAATTAGATGGTGATGGGCACCTGACCGACCATACACTATGGACGCCAAGCACAGCCCAACAACTTGCTGATACCTTGAACATAAAACTTGATGGCATTCATTATCGCATTCTAGACGAAGTCAGAGCATTTTTTGACAAATACCATCACAGTCCTGCCACACGCCCACTCATCAAGCATCTAAGTCAAAGCCTACCTGATGATGAGATTGATAATGCCAAGCTACAAAGGCTCTTTAACACAGGGTTAGTAGCACGCCATATCAATCGCATTGCAGGCCTGCCAAAACCACCCAACTGTTTATGAATGAATGATGGCTGACAGAAGAAACCATTTTAAAACAAGATCACAGGCTTATTCATCTTGATGTCAGCTTATGATAGCCCACACTTTGCCCCACATCACCAGCAAAACCCTTTTGCCGCCACAATTCATATAAGCAAATTGATACTGAATTAGCAAGATTCAAACTGCGAGATTCGGGCAACATGGGCAATCTTAGCCAGTTTAACTCACCGATATCAGCACGCACCTCAGGGGGTAGCCCATCGGTCTCAGAGCCAAATACCATCGCCACACTCTCTTCATGAACAAAGTCATGTGCATAAAAGCAGTGGCTGAATTTGGTTGTCAATGCTACTATCTGATACACGCCCAAGGAGGTCAACTCACAAAGACAGGCCTGCCAATTTTCATGAACACGCATCTGAGCATATTCATGATAATCAAGCCCTGCTCGTTTTAATTTAGTATCATCTAATTCAAAGCCAAGTGGCTTAATTAAGTGCAGTTTGGCTCCAGTATTGGCACATAAGCGAATGATATTACCTGTATTATTGGGGATTTTTGGAGAAAATAAGACAATATGAATGTTGGACATGGCTCAATACACCGACTAAAGTTATGTATTAAATAAAGTTATGCACTAGATATGATTAAAAAATATGATCAAAAAAAAAACACCAAAGAAACCTATTTTTAGCATTCATTCATATTGCTCATCATTTATCCTTATAAGAATGCTCTAACCAAATGATTTACATAGCGAAAACCCATGTCCGTAGGGCTCAATAAAGATGCATCATGCACCATAAAACCTTCATGTTGCAGTGGCAATAACTCATTGTCAATGCTACTAACAAGCAATCCTGTCCGCTCTTCAAACATCTGTGTTGTTGCACCATGTCGCAATCTTAGTGCGTTCATCATGAATTCAGCGGGCAATGCGTCTTCGGCAATCTTTTCAAAATTCACCATCTTTGGTGCAACCAATGGCATAAAATTTAGGTAGTCTTTTGGTATGCGAGACTTACTAAACCGATAAATACCATCAGCAAAGTTGGCATGACCACATAAGGTTATCTTGCCATGTGCACCAGCACCAATCGCCAAATAATCACCAAATTGCCAGTAATTCACATTATGTCTACATGGCGTGTCATCAGCACCTACCCACGCCGAGATTTCATAATTATCAAAGCCGTAATCAACGAGCAACTTACGCCCAGCCTTTTCAATGGCATCAAGCGTATCATCATTAGGCAAACTGGGGGGCGTACGATAAAAGGCAGTATTTGGCTCAATAGTAAGCTGATACCAAGAGATGTGCGTCGCTCCTGATTGAATGGCGGTTTTCAAATCATTAACAGCAAGCACTTCGGTTTGATTGGGGAGTCCGTACATCAAATCAACATTGATACGGCGAAAGCCTGCATTTTTTGCATTGGCTACTGCACTCGTCGCCTGCGTAGGATTGTGAATGCGTCCAAGTATTTGCAATGCTTGCTCATCAAAAGTCTGAACACCGATGGATAAGCGATTAATGCCAATGCTTAAATATTCCTCAAAAGGTGCATGCTCAATCGTACCAGGGTTGACCTCTAGCGTAATTTCACAATCTTCACTAAATTGATAAACATCACGAAGCTCATCAAAAAGTCTTTTGAGCTGATGGGTAGGCAAAAGTGATGGCGTACCACCACCAATAAATACCGAATGTATCTGCCGACCCTGCACAAAAGATGTCTGTGAGCGTGCATCTGCAAGCAGTGCATTAACATACTCAGTAAAGGACATATCCAGTGTATCGGCATCACTATGAACTGGCAAAGCATGTGAATTAAAGTCGCAATAAGGGCATTTCTTCACACACCACGGGATATGGATATACAGAGACAAAGGAACATTAACAGCCAATAACTTTAACAACGGATTCATAAACCATTCGCCATGTCATCACTTGAACCCAGCTGGTCAGCCGATGAATGTGATTGACTTTGGGTGGTATTAACTTGAGATTGGGATTTAAATTGGCTTAATTTAAACTTCATATCCAAGTGTTTCTCAAGAGCGGGTAAATTAAAAGCATCATTTTCACTAACAAAGCTGATTGATACACCCGTATGTCCTGCACGACCAGTACGCCCAATACGATGCACATAGTCATCTGGCATATCTGGCAAAGTGTAGTTAATCACATGGGTAACATCATCAACATGAATGCCACGCCCCGCAACATCAGTCGCCACCAAAATATTAACCTCACCATCTTTAAAACGCTGTAGATATCGTTCTCGCTTTTGTTGAGCAACATCTCCTGAAAGCATGGTAACCTCGAATTGGCGACGCAAATTATCATACAAACGCTTAACCTGATCTTTGCGATTGGCAAAGACGATGGCTTTTTTGACATCACCAGCAGACAAAATTTCACGCAGCGCGCTCATCTTTTCGCGTTCAGTCAATAAAAAGAATTTTTGATCGATCGCTTTATTTGTCTTATTCTGTGGTGCAATCTCAACAAAAGCAGGATTGTTTAGCCAACGATATGCCAAATTCATCACATCGGTATTAAAAGTTGCTGAAAACAGCAAACTTTGGCGGTGTGTATTGGCAGGCATATGGCGGACAATACGCTTAATATCAGGGATAAAGCCCATGTCAAGCATACGGTCTGCCTCATCAAGGACGAAAACTTCTACCCTATCTAAAAATAAGACACCCTTATTCACCCAATCAATGATACGCCCTGGCGTACCAATTAGGATATCAAGGGGTCGGCGTTCAAGCTGAGACGCCTGTTTATCAAAATCCGCCCCACCTGTAATACACAAATTGTATAGATTGGCAAATTTAGTAAGCTCTCGACAATCAGCAAAAATCTGCTGAGCAAGCTCTCGGGTCGGTGCCAAGATGAGTGCTCGTGGCTCACCCAAAAAACGCACCTCCCCATCAACGAACGGACGCTTTAATAGCGACTCAATGATGGTGATCAAAAAAGTCGCTGTCTTACCCGTGCCTGTCTGTGCCTGACCAATGGCATCTTGATTGGCCAAAGTATGCGGTAAAATTTGTGCTTGAATTGGCGTTAGTTGTTCAAAATTCAGTGCACGCACCGCCTTTAAGGTCTGTTCAGACAATGGCAAATCATCAAAATGGCAAAATCCCAATTGATGTAAGCTGGCCTCAGCAAAAGTATTTTCTATCAAAAATAAATCCTTTTTATTAATTACTTACCACCAGCCAATGAGTAGCCAACAGCAATAGAACAGTCATAGAATTCGCCAAATTTTACACTCTCCACCAAACTGAGTTTTTCGGCATCTGTTTTTTGAATGGGCTGTTTTGCGTACACATTCTCAATCAAAGAATTCAGTCGTTTTTTAGTAATTTCTTGCGTCTCTTTAGGAGCACCCTCAGCGATTTCACTAAATTTTTTCTTAGCATCAGTCTCGCTCACCCCGCCTTGACGCATTTTTGATACATCAGCGAGCAATAAAGCATTTGATAAACACATTTGATAACCTTGATTAAGGCTGGCGTCCAATCTTTGCTCATCGCTTACCTGCTTTTCTATGATTGCAGGACTGGCAGCAGGTGCTTTGGTTGCCTTAGTCGTCTTGGCAATCGCAGATGCAGAGAAGATAGAAGTGGCAAATAGTGCAGTTGCAACAATAACTTTTTGTGCAGTTTTCATAAAAATAACCTCTATTAATTTAATTAAAAAGCCGTAATACAATAGCTTATTTTGACAATTTATGCAAATGATTTAAAACATTATCCACATTTTATCAGTTTTTTTGGTAACAAAAAAGCCCACTATTTAGCGGGCTTTTTTATTTAAAATACTTAAATTAAAGACATTTTTAAAGCTTGGTCACTTCTTCTGCTTGCAATCCTTTATCACCTTCGGTTACCACAAATTCAACCGCCTGACCCTCTTTTAGTGAGCGATAGCCCTCGCCCAAAATCGCACGGAAGTGTACAAACACATCTTCGCCTGTTGTGCGTTGAATAAAGCCAAAGCCTTTAGAATCATTGAACCACTTCACAGTACCTTGTTCACGAACTGACATATTTTTTCCTATAAACTAAAAATGCTTAATCGATGTTCATCGCAAGCCAACTAACAAGACCGACAATCGATCTTTTATTCCAAACACAGACATTCTGGCGGTTAATTTTTCGCAAATTAATTGTATGAAATATTTACAAAAAAACACATCTTTGAATAACTGCTGAAATTATCATATCAATGATAATTTAAGAATACAAGTATTTTTTACAATTTTTACCAAAATTTTTACGAAAAATTTGCAGATTTAAGCAACAATAAACTCAAATCTTTGCTGATAAATCTGTTACAATAGCCCTGTTCATCAGTTTGATTTTGGCATTTGGCATGAGTTTAAAAACACCGCACATTTTATTATTAAATGGTCCAAATTTGCACTTATTAGGCAAAAGAGAACCACACATCTACGGCACAAATACGCTTAGCGATATTGAAAATCGCCTATCAGAAAAAGCGAACGCACATGGCATTAAACTCACCGCTTTTCAATCCAACCATGAAGGCGATATCGTTGATAAAATCAGCGAATTAGGGTTGCTGGCCGACAGCAAAAGTTTTGATGCCATCATCATCAACCCTGCCGCTTTTACACATACTTCGGTTGCCATCAGAGATGCATTGTTAGCAGCAGACAAGCCTTTTATTGAAGTGCATTTATCCAATATTCACGCTCGTGAGCCGTTTCGCACGCATTCTTATTTTTCCGATAAGGCGGTCGGTGTGATTTGTGGGCTTGGTGATTTAGCTTATGACATGGCTTTAGCATGGTTTATTGAGCATTTTAAACAAGATACAGGTGTGTAAGCACATGATTATACCATCTAACAAAAAAACACACTAAAGTAAAAGTGCAATCAATCAAGATGTCATGACCACACCCGATCTTTTAATTTAAGCCTTATAATAGGGGGTTTATCACAGGAATTTTATTCTCTTTATTCTTATCAAACTTAGGATTAAAGGTCTGCACCTCAGGGTTAGTCGGCAGACCCATATCCGCCAGCTTATCAACAACACCCACCTGAATATGATCGCCCTCAAACAGTCTTTTATCATCATTGCGATTGATTTTTAAACTCTCAAAATCAAACAATTTGCGGTCAGCAAGCTGGCTTGGAGCAACATTTTGTAACGCCTTAAACATACTGGCTAGGCGTTTTGGGTGAGCATTATCCCATTCACGAAGCATATCATTAATCATGGCTCGTTGTAAGTTTTCTTGTGAGCCACACAGATTACAAGGAATGATTGGAAAGCCCTTATAATTGGCATATTTAATGATGTCCTTTTCAGCAACATAAGCAAGCGGACGAATCAGTACATTTTGCTCATCATCTGATAATAATTTTGGTGGCATTGCCTTTAAGCTGCCGCCATGAAATAAATTTAAAAAGAAAGTCGCCAAAATATCATCACGATGGTGCCCCAATGCCACTTTGGTCGCTCCAATTTGCTTGGCAAAGCCATACAGCGAGCCACGACGCAAACGGGAACAAGCCGAACAGTAAGTTTTACCCTCTGGTACAACTTGCTTGACAATACTATAAGTGTCTTTTTCTAAAATATAATAAGGAATGCCTTGCTTAGATAAATACTCTGGCAAAATATGCTCAGGAAAGCCTGGCTGTTTTTGGTCAAGATTGACCGCCACCACCTCAAAATCAATCGGTGCAATGCGTTTTAAAAATAACAAAATATCCAGCAATGTAAAGCTGTCTTTACCGCCAGAAATACAAACCATGACCACATCGCCATTTTCAATCATGTTAAAATCACGAATCGCCCAAGAGACTTCTTTGCGTAACTTTTTTTGCAGTTTTTTAAAGCGAACAGATTTAATGCCATCGTTCAAATCGTACATCTCATCGTAAGCGTTATCCAAATCAGCATGGTCATCACTATTTGATTTTGACGATAAAGCTTCAATGATTTTTAAATCATCTGCATTTAAATTAAGATTCAAATCATTCATAATCTTTTCTCAGCTCAGATTTCATTTTATTAAGATTTTGATTTTATTGTATATTTTTTTGGAATATTATCAGCTTGCGACTCATCAATAGGTTTTGCCACAAGTCTGCCATCAATTTTCTCATAACGCACCTTTTGTGCAGGTGTATTTGATTTTTGGGCAGAATCTCTTTGATGCTTTAATTCCCCCGTATCAAATCGAGTAGAATTTTTGATGGATTTTTTATCAAATTTATCAAAATGGCCGTTTTTTACCCCATCTTTTTTAAAATTATCTTTTTTCAATCCACTCTTTTTAGCACCGTCAGACCTCATGCCACGCCCAGAGTCAATATTGACATCATCTTTGCTGGCATTGCCTTTAATAAAACCTCTAGATTTGCCTTTTTTTAGAGTGTCGTTATTAAAACCAAACTTACCATCGGTTCTAAAATCATCATAAACATCTAAAAAATCATCATCTTGGGTGCTTTGTATTATCTTAGCCTGAGTGCCATTTTTGTGGCGAATTTGGTAACTTTGATGAATTGGTTTTTTTGAATTAAAATCAAAACCAATTGTCTTATCTGTCATGCACACCACATCATAACGCTCAATTAGACTCTCATCTAACGCAAAACGCGTGTAGTTATTACTAAAGTACAGCACGCCATCGGCAGATAAGCGATTCATGGCACGGTTGATTAAGGCAACATGATCTCTTTGAACATCAAAAGTGCCTCTAAACTTCTTAGAATTTGAGAAAGTTGGCGGGTCAATAAAAATCACATCATAGTGTTCGGTATGCTCTTTAATCCATTCAAAAACATCAGATGCAATGAATTGATATTTGTCCTCATCTTGCAAAGTAGCAGTTAAATCCAAACCATTGAGAGCAAAATTTTGCTTGCCCCAGTCAAGATAATTAGCAGACAAGTCCACGCTTGTTACCGTCTTTGCCCCCGCCATTGCAGAATGCACGCTTGCGGTGCAGGTGTAGGCAAATAGGTTTAACACTCTTTTAGCACGGCTGGATTGAGCCACAATTTGACGCATATTGCGATGATCAATAAACAATCCTGTATCCAAATAATCAGTAAAATTCACATACAGATACGCACCATGTTCACGCACGACATACATTTTTTTGCGTTTAATGTCTGCATTGGGATTTTTGGTATATTGTTCATTACCCAACTGCCTAGTTCGTGTCTTAATAAACACATCTTCACGAAACACACCAAGCACCTCACGCACACCATTTAATACCAAATTAAATCGTGCTTTAGCAACTTCTACAGGGATTTGTTTAGGCGGTGCATACTCTTGCACATGGACTTTATCGCCATAAATATCAATAGCGACATTATAATTGGGCAAATCAGCATCATAAGCACGCACATTACTCACCCCATTAGATTTGGCAAGTTTTTTTAGGTGGGTCAAATTTTTTTGAAGCCGATTGATGAACTCCTGCGACTCTTCATGGACGATTTGTCTTTTTTCAAATCGCTCGAGCAAGGTTGGGCCACTTGTCAAATCCATCGCCCCATATCTAAAATACACTGTCAGTGCACCATTATGACAGCGTAAAGTTTTTGGCTCCAAGATGGGCAAGGTATCCACATGTTCAACATGACTGCCCAACACCGCCATATCCGCACTTACCACACCCGCAAGAGCAAATCCGTCAGTTGCCAGCAAACCCAAGCCGTGATATAGCGGCTTGATAAAATCGCCCTCACCCAAACGCTCACCATAAGGAGGGTTGGTGATGATCAACGGATGATTTACCTTAATGCCAGACAGCACATCTTTTAGCCCCGATAAAGACCTTTGCTGCAAGGTAATGTGTGGCAATATTGGCGCAAGCCCCGAGACAAGCAAATTCTGATGGCAAGCATGAACAGCCGCAGCATCTGCATCCAAGGCAATGACAGTTGGTGGATTTTGAACAAGCTTGTCCAAATTGGCATGAAATTGCTCACTTGCCATACTAACAATACTCTGCCACAGCTCATCATCGTGATGCACCCAGCAATAAAAACCGAACTCATTCGTGTTTTTATCCAATCCCACAGGGTAGTTGGCTCGCATGAGTAAGGCTTCTGCAATAAAAGTTCCAGAACCACACATCGGATCAATCAAGGCATCATGTCGCCCTGTATGCCAGCCGCACTCATACAAAAGTGCTGCTGCCAAGTTTTCTTTTAAAGGTGCAGTAGTATTAACCACACGATAACCACGACGGTGCAAACTGACGCCTGATAAATCCAAAAAAATCTCGGCAAACTTATTATTTGCTGCAACAAAAATATGAAAATCAGGCGTTTTTGAAACATTCGGGCGTGCACCAAGCTTTTTATTAAAAGTATCGGCAATCGCATCTTTGATGCGTAAGGTTGCAAACTGTTGATTGACCGTCATGCGTTTGTCAGTAGACAGACGAATGGCAAAAGTATTATCTAGACCAAAAATTGCCGTCCAGTCATAACGAGATGCAAATTGGTACAACGCCTCTGGTACATCTTCGTCAATCACTGGTGTATCAAGCGTGCGAGCCGTGGTGCGTCCTTTATCGTCCTTGGGCGTTTGATTGTTGATGGTTGGTTTTTGCTTAAAATAATACTCACCTATTGGCAACAAAACACGGCTTGCCACACGAGAATATAGACAAATGTGATAAAACTTGGCAAGATTGACCTTAACTTGCACGCGTCCTGCTCGCAAAATATCTCCCTGCAAACCAAAACCATCAAGCTCAATCAATAAAGCATTTTCAAGTCCATCAGCACAAGTGATGACAAGATTAAACGCATTAACATCAAAATGGTCAAAGGGATTGGTAAGAAAAGGGGTGGTAAGGCTCATAATTTTTCCAAAGCAGGGCAATCAACCGATTATTATAGCATAAATCCACCAAATACCGATGCTTTTTGGTGGATTTATCAGCATAATGATTGGCTAACTTTTATACTCAGCACCCCTAGATGCAATCAATACCCTATTCATCAGTTTGCTCGTCAATGGCTGTGCCGAGCTTTTTAGATGGGCTGACAATTTGAATACCGCCATCATCAGGCATGATAAGACGCATGTGTGGATAAGGCGCCCAAATACCCGCCTCATCTAAGGCACGCTTAATTTTTTCATTGATATTTTCTTTGATGATGGGAATGCGAGCCACCGACAATGGAGCAACCCAAAAACGCACAATAAAAAATACGCCATATTCACCAACCTCTGCTACCGTTGCCATCGGTGCTGGGTGCTTTAATACAACCTCATCTTTAGATAGCGTTTTAACAATGATGCTACGGGCCTGACTGATGTCAGCCTCTAAGGCAATACGAGCCTTAACATCAAAACGAATCATTTTTTTGGAGGTAAGATTGACCACCTCAGATGAGGCAACAGTAGAGTTGGGAATAATGATGATGATATTGTCACGGTCAAGAATCTGTGTGGCTCGTAGAGAGATTTTGACCACACGACCCTCTTTATCACCCAAACGAATCCAGTCACCCACCTGAAAGGATTGTTCAATCAAGATGGTGATGCCTGCAATAAAGTTAGCAAGCGTACTTTGGGCAGCAAAACCCACCGCCAAACCAACAATACCAAGACCTGCAACCAAAGATACAATATCAAAGCCAAACTGGGCTAATACGCTTGCCAATGCCAACACCAACACCACAACAAGCATCATATTTTTAAACAGCTGTTCAATGGAGGCGTTCAATTCATAATGTTTTAACACGCCACTAAGCATTTTGCCCGATGTCGTCCACAAAACATAATAAAACCCTGTCCATGCTGCCGCTTTTGCTGTTGCTTTGACCATGTCCGCCTGAATGCCGACCTGCATCATCACCGCAATTAAGCTTGTAACAAACCACATATATCGTAGCACAGCACGCATAATGCGTACACCACGATGCGACACATGAAAAAATCTTTGAGCGTATTTGATACAATACACCCAAAACCAATAAATAAGCCCAATCACCGACAGCAAAATCATAATTTTTATCATGATTGTTGCCAAAGACAGCCCACGCTCCGCCCAGTTCAAAGTCTGGTCGTCCAGCGAGCCACCCAAAAATAAATACACACTTTGGTGCAAATCTTTTAAAATTTTATCAAAAAATTGAATGACACTTTGACTATTCATAGGACCAAGGTAGCGTTTGTTGGGTAAGAATGCTACAATAGTAGCAGAAATTCGCCCATATTTGATTGCCTAAAACCACCCTTGCTGACCTCAACCCTCATTAGCAAATAAAATAATGCAATGAATAAGTCAGCGCAGTGTGTTTTTATTCATAAAAAAAAAATTATGTACCATTTTAACAAACTTATCACCAAAAATACGCTTTTATTTTTAAACTATTAAAAAATATTGCCGTACTTTGGGTTTATTTTATCCGACTAAGATGACGCAATGAATGCACTGGTTACACTGATTCTGATTTTAACACCAATGTTTATTGGGTTTGCCCTGCCCAATCGCACCGACCTAACAAAAATGGCCGAGCGTGCACTGAATTATCTGATTTATTTGATTTTAATTGTTATTGGCATTGAGCTTGGACTGATTGATGACCTTGTTGAAAAAATTGGTGAAATTGCTTTATATCTAAGCACTCTTGTTTTTTTGACACTCAGTGTTGGGTCGGTCGCACTATGGCTACTTGATCACCGCAGTCAAACAAAAATAAATACCTTACAAAACAAGCCAAAAATTAACCTACAAAGTAGCATGGTTCAGCTTGTCTGCTTGGCAATCGGCTTTGTAATAGCAAAATTTTTACCAGAACAGCTTTTACCCCCACAAAACACCACTACTATTTTACTGATGGCATTATTGTTCTTGGTGGGCATCAGTCTAAAAGGCTCTGGCATGACCTTAAAAGAAGCCATGCTCAATAAAAAAGGGGTGCAAATCAGTCTGATATTCATGACAGCAACTTTATTATCTGGCGTAATATTTTCACTGATATTTGATGATGTTTCTATGACCAAAGGTCTGGCATTAGCATCAGGTTTTGGCTGGTATTCGCTATCAGGCACGGTCATGACTGATGCTTATGGTGCCGTCTGGGGAAGCATTGCTTTACTTAACGATCTTAGCAGAGAAATCATTGCACTCATCATTATTCCTTATGTCATGCGATATTCATCATCAGCAGCGATTGGGCTTGGCGGTGTAACCAGCCTTGATTTTGCCTTACCCACACTCGCATCGGCAGGTGGCACACAAATCATTCCTGCTGTGATCAGTTTTGGTTTTATCACCAACATCGTCTCGCCCATCTTAATGGTATTTTTTAGTGCACTGGGCTGATTTAAATGACTCATAGGGCAGTTTGATTGGCTATAGCAAGCTATCCCAAACAATCTATTGCCCTCACACTATCACCCTCATACCCTCATTACAAAAAAACCATCACTAAAATCCACTTGCTTTTTTATTGAAAAAATCCATCAATGGGCGGATTTTACCTGTCAAATTGACCACCTCTGAACGGATAAACCGCATCGGCTCTTTTTGAAAGATTTTGCCCACAAAAGCATAATTAATCGCCGAAAAGCCATGCATCATCAAAGTATTTTTGCCATATCTGGCTCGCTCATATTGACGAAGTAAGCCTACTTTGCAGATATTTTTGCCATCATTTGCAATAAGAGCTAATAGCTCGCTAACATCTGCCAAACCCAAATTCAACCCCTGCCCCGCCAATGGGTGCACACCGTGTGCTGCATCACCAATAAGCAATGTGTGCGGAGCAATGTAGCTTTTGGCAACTTGGGCAGACAGTGCAAAGCTGGCAATCGATTGGATCTGATGGATTTTTCCCAGTTCAAAACTACTTGCCAATGCCAATTTATCAGCAAGATTTTCAGGCGACAATGCCAAAAATTCTTTGGCAATCTGAGTTGGTAATGTCCAAACTACCGATTGCCAATGCCCACCATCATCTGCTGACATATCTGCAAGTGGCAATAAAGCAAGCGTTCCTGTATCAAGCATGGCTTGACGGGCTGTATGCTGATGTGCCTTATCGGTTTTGATGGCACAGCAGATGGCTGTTTGATGATAATCTAATGTATCCACGCCAATGCCAGACAGCCTACGCACGACAGAACCTCGCCCATCTGCACCAACCAGCAGATGAGTATTTACAATCTTAGTCCAACCTGTATCATTCATGATACGAACACACACCGTCTTTGGCCGCACATCAATACCAAAATGCTCATCAATCCAAGTGCCATGCAGCACGGTTAAATATGGCGTAATATCCGCCTGCATTGCTCGTTGTCTTAGTGCCTCATCAATAATGGCAGGCTCAATCATACTACCCAACAATCTTGGCGTAAGCGATTGTTTGGCAAAATTTAACTCGCCACGCCCATCGCCTTGCCACACCTGCATTTTTGTGTAGTCTGCTCGGCGCTGAAAAACATCAATGCCAATACCGATGCCATCAAACAAATTCAGACTGGCTAAATTCAATGCATAAACACGAGCATCTCGCCTGTTTAATGCCATTTGTTCGTCAACCACCGACAGCTTAGGCTTAACATCAATCAACATGACGGTCTTTTTTAACTTGGCAAGCCCAATAGCCAATGTCATGCCAACCGCACCACCACCCACAACAAGTACATCAGTATTGATTTGCACCATATTATCTGTTTTCATTACTTTCCCAAATCATCAAATCTTACGGCTTTATTCATATCATTAATATCATTAATATCGCATTAATAAATTATTGTACTGAAAATACGCCATTTTTACCAATGATTTAACCCATTTTATAAAAAAAGCATAAGACAGTCTTATGCTTTTTTTAAATTTACTAACAAATCCACCAATAAAACTACGCACGATAATACATATCAAATTCCAATGGATGCACCGCCTCATTGATTTTTTGTACTTCTTTCATTTTTAAAGCAATATAATCATCAATCATCTCTTTGCTAAATACATTGCCTTTTAGTAGGAATTCATGATCATCACGCAAAGCATTAAGTGCCACCTCCAAGTTCTCCGCCACAGTCGGAATCAGCACCTCTTCTTCTGGTGGCAAGTCATACAGATTCTTATCTGCAGCCTCACCTGGTTCAATTTTATTCTCAATACCATCAAGACCTGCCATTAAAATGGCAGCAAAACACAAGTAAGGGTTGGCAGATGGGTCTGGAAAACGAGCTTCAATACGCACCGCTTTTGGACTATTGACATGCGGTATGCGAATAGATGCCGAGCGATTTGATGCAGAATAAGCCAGTTTAATTGGTGCTTCAAAATGTGGCACAAGACGCTTATAGCTATTGGTGCTTGGGTTTGTGATTGCATTTAACGCACGCGCGTGCTTGATGATACCACCAATAAAGTATAATGCCGTCTTTGATAGGCCAGCATACTCATCACCTGAAAAAGTATTTACGCCATCTTTGGATATGGACATATTGACATGCATACCTGAGCCATTATCACCAACAAGTGGTTTTGGCATGAAAGTTGCTGTTTTACCAAATTGACTGGCAACATTTTTCACAATGTACTTAAACTGTTGCACTTCATCTGCTTTTTTGACCAATGTATTAAAAGATATGCCAATTTCAAGCTGACAGCTGGCCACTTCGTTATGGTGTACCTCAATACGCCCCTCGCCCATCACCTCTTCAATGCGATCGCACATCACCGCACGCATGTCTTGATGATGATCTACAGGTGAAATGGCAGCGTAGTTACCTTTGACAGCAGGACGCTGACCGTGATTGCCCCACGCATAGTCTTTGTTGGTGCTCCAAGCTGCCGCCTCTGCGATGACAGTACTTCTAGCACCAGACATATCAATGTCCCACTTAACCTCATCAAACACAAAAAACTCAGGCTCAGGCCCAACCAAGGCGGTGTCGCCAATACCTGTTGATTTCAGATAAGTTTCAGCACGGCGAGCGATAGATCTTGGGTCTTTTGCATAGCCCTGCATTGTATCTGGCTCAATGACATCGCAAGTAACGACCACTGTTGGTGATTCAAAGAATGGATCAAGGTATGCTGTATCTACATCTGGCAATAAAATCATGTCTGATGCTTCAATGCCCTTCCAACCATCTACCGATGAACCATCAAACATCTTACCATCTTCTAGCGTATCTTCGTCAATTGATGATGCAGGAAAAGTCAAATGCAACTCTTTGCCATGCGTATCAGTAAACCGAAAATCCACCCATTTTGCGTTTGATGACTCAATCAAGTCAAACAACTTGTTAGACATAATATTACTCCAAAGGTCAAATTAAAAAACAAAGATAACACACGATATTAAAGCCTCAACCACCATCTGTCAATCACTTTTGACAAGTTGGTCAGATTTGCAATATCTTATCATCAAATCAGCACAATTTATCATCATGCCATCAAATTTTCTAGTTTTTGTGCGCCAAAAAATACATCAAAAAAAGCCATCAGTCTGGCAAATTCATTCTGGTGATATCAGGATTTACCCCAAAATAAAACACCACCGTCGCCACCAAACTATTCATCAAAACAAACGCCCAATCAAAAACAAGATGGTGTAGTATAAAACGCCCCATCAAGGCACTCACCACCAACATCACACCAAAACAAATGATTAAACATTTCATTAATGCTGGGTGTAAAATAGGCAATCGCCCATCTTTGGCCTGCTTTTGATACGGTTTAAGAAATTTTTGACGCACCATAAAGCCCGCCAAATACATTACCGAACCCAAAACCAAATAGCCAATCAACCCCATGTCAAGCTCCCATTTATACTTTTAATTGCAATCTTGTCTATGATTTAAAACATTTGTCATGACTTTTCATCATGATTTGATTGGTGATGATCAATCCACATGGCACGACACTTGATAAACAGTATTAGAGCCTTGCACGATGTACATGACATATGGACTGTCTAGGCGTGGATTGATATTTTTTGCAGATGCTTTGACTTGTGCCAATGCCATCATACCGTCTGGGCGTGCAATGATTTTTAAGACATCATCTTTGTTTAAATCCAGTGCATTACTCTTAAAGTATTCCCACCCTTTGTCAGTATTTAACACCTGCAATGACTCGCCACTATCCCACACATTCACCCCATCATCTTTTGGCTCTTTCATTTGCATGATAAAGCCACTTTTAACATGATCAATTTTAATTTGTGCAGGCTCATTTTGATCCAACGCATAGCACCCCACCAAAGCATCAGGTTCAAAGTTGGAGTCGTTTGAAGAATTTTGAGCCTTGTCTTGACAGGCAGCCAAAATCAACCCTAATAAAGCAACACAAAACAGCCTAACACCAAGAAATCGAGCAAAAAACATAGAAAAACTACAAAAATAATAAGACATACAAAACCAATTGACAACCCAAGCAATCTTAAACCAAAACCTTGAACCAAAACAAAATTAAGATAAGATAAATAAAGACCTAACAAAATCAATAAAAATAATACGACGCATCTTATTTTACAAAGAATTTATATATTTTGCCAGCAATCTTATAAAATATTATCCATTCCACCCACTAAATCATCTTAATTATCCAGCTTGCATCTTACTTGGTTCTCGCCAATAATCATGATGGGGCTGTTTATGACATCAGATTCATTCAAAAAACCCATAAAAACCTTTAAAAATACAACAAGCACCCCCAAATACCACATATCCATGCTATAATAAAAAGCAAATATTACCATCAAGTTGATAATAAAAAAGTGAGCATTCATGAGCGAACAACATTCTAATTCTCAGTTGGCAGCCCTAATTCAATTAGGCAAGGAGCAAGGCTACCTAACTTATGCCGAAATGAACGATCAATTGCCCGATTCTGTAACAGAAAGCGACCAGATTGAAGATATTGTACAAATGCTTACCGATGTAGGCATTCCAATTTATGAAGTTACCCCTGATGAAGATGACATCATCTTGGCCAGCTCAGGCAATGATGATGATATGGCAGCAGATGAAGCGGCGGCGGTACTGGCAAGTGTTGAGACTGAGCCTGGTCGTACCACCGATCCTGTACGCATGTATATGCGTGAGATGGGGACGGTGGATTTGCTTTCTCGTGATGGTGAAATTGCAATTGCCAAGCGTATTGAAGAAGGCACTCGAGAAGTACAATACATCATGGCCTATTGGCCTGGTACCGTAAAATTTGTGCTTGATGAATACGCCCAAATACAAACAGGTGAAAAGAAAATCTCTGACATTGTTGCTGGCTTTTTAAATCTTGAAGATGATGAATTTGAACTCAAAGAAGATGTTGAGGTTGAGCTTGATGATATCAAAGAAGATGACGACGATATCAGCGACTCGGACGATGAAGACGATAACATAGACCCTGTAAATAGCGATGATGACAGCAATCTTGACCCAGAAGAGGTGCGTACACGCTTTGAAGAAATCCAAGACTTATTTAACAAATCTCAAAAAGCCTTAGAAAAATATGGTCGTGGCAGCGATGAAGCAAAGTCTGCCTATGATGAGCTTGCCTCACGCTTTATGCTAATCAAACTCAACAACCGCCTATCTGAGCAAGCAACAACACTCATGCGTGAAGTTTATGAAGATGTACGCAACAGCGAAAGAAAAATCATGCGTTTGGTTGTGCGTCGTGGCAAAATGCCTGTAGATGAGTTCAAAAAGACATTTCCAAGTAACGAAACCAACTTAGAGTGGCTACGCCTACGCATTGCTGGCAAACCTGCTTTTGCCGATACGCTAGAAAAAGTACTGCCAGAAGTCATCGCTTTGCAAGAAAAAATCCTAGCTCATGAAAATGAGCTACACATGGATGTCAAAAACATGAAAGCGGTAGCACGCCAAATGGCAATCGGTGAAGCCAAAGCACGCCGTGCCAAAAAAGACATGGTTGAGGCCAACTTGCGTCTGGTCATTTCCATCGCCAAAAAATACACCAACCGTGGCTTACAATTTCTTGATCTCATTCAAGAGGGCAATATTGGCTTGATGAAAGCGGTAGATAAGTTTGAATACCGCCGTGGTTATAAGTTCTCAACTTATGCCACTTGGTGGATTCGCCAAGCCATTACTCGTTCTATTGCTGACCAAGCACGCACGATTCGCATTCCTGTGCACATGATTGAGACCATCAATAAAATTAACCGTGTCAGCCGTCAACTACTTCAAGAAATGGGTCGTGAACCAACACCAGAAGAGCTGGGCGAACGCTTGGATATGGACGAAGCCAAAGTCCGCAAAGTCTTAAAAATTGCCAAAGAACCCATCTCAATGGAGACGCCAATTGGTGATGATGAAGACAGCCATTTGGGGGATTTTATTGAAGACAGCACCATTTCAAGCCCTGTGGAAAGTGCTACAGCCGAAGGCTTGCGTGAAGCGACTCGTGAAGTTTTGGATAATCTTACCGAACGAGAGGCAAAGGTACTAAAAATGCGATTTGGTATTGATATGGCGTCTGATCATACACTAGAAGAGGTGGGTAAGCAATTTGATGTAACTCGTGAACGCATTCGCCAAATTGAGGCTAAGGCTTTGCGTAAACTTCGCCACCCTTCTCGCTCCGAGCATTTGCGTTCATTCTTAGAAAATGATTAACCAAAAGCCCAAGCAGATAAAACAGCAAGATAAGACAAAATAACCACCTTTGCGTGGTTATTTTGTTACAGTTTTATTGCAGTCTCTTTCGTACTTTTTAAATACGCCTAAATAGCACATCTTAGCTTGGCACCAGCTGATAACATCTTGAAAATTATTATCCACACCCCATTTACAAATCATCATAAAATATAAAACATAAGGCATTCTGATGAAATTAACCGACTTAAATCGCACACCTACCGCACAAGGTGCAAAACGCACCGAAATTCAAAATCCAGAATTATGGCAGTTTCCAATGGACTATCCAATCAGTATTATTGGGCATGAAGGCGAGCATGACAGCTTGCGTCATGAAGTAACACTCATATTGGCAGAGATTTTTCCAGAATTTGATGCAGCCAGCATTCAAGTCAAACCCTCAAAAACGGGCAAATTCCACGCACTTCGTACACGCCTGTATCTGACCTCTGCTGATGAAGTAAATCGCCTATACACCGCACTTGATAAAGCGAAAACTGTAAAGACAGTCATATAAAGCACACAATTGCCATAGCCTTTGTGATGCCATCTGCCTAAAATACCCTGCAAGGTTTTTTAAATTTTATGAGTACATTTGTCCCCATTCCCAAAAAAAGTAAATCCACCTTGCGGGTGTTGCATACTTCTGATTGGCATCTTGGCAAACGGCTGTACAACCAGCAACGCTATGACGAGTTTACTCATTTTTTAGATTGGCTAATCAATGCCATCAACGATAATACTGTTGATGTACTCATTGTGGCAGGTGATATTTTTGACACCATGACCCCCAGTAACAAGGCACAAGAGCTGTATTACCAATTTTTAGGTCAAGTCGCCAAAAGCAGCTGCCACAACATTGTGATTATCTCAGGAAATCATGACAGCCCAACCTTTTTAGATGCACCAAAATCCATCTTAAACGCTCTAAACATCAAGGTTATTGGCACTACAAGTGGTCATATTGACGATGAACTATTGATTTTAAGCCAAGATGATACACCTAAAGCCATCGTACTTGCTGTACCATATTTACGAGACAAAGATATTAGAAATAGTGGCAGTTTTGATGACATCAAAAACAAAGAACATGACACCACCATAGGCATCACCAATCATTATCAAACACTAACCAACCATGCCAAACAAGCACAAAGTGATATTTTAGAAAAATTTAACAAAAAAATCCCCATCATTGCAACAGGACACCTGTTTGTTTCAGGGTCGCACATTTCATCAAAAGATGACGGTATGCGAGATTTATATGTTGGCACATTAGGACAAATTTCTGCCAGCATTTTTGATGATTGCATTGATTATGTTGCACTTGGTCATATTCATGCACCACAAAGGGTTGCAGAATGCGAGCATATTCGTTACTGTGGCTCGCCCATTGCGATGGGTTTTGGTGAGATTGGCAAGACCAAACAAGTACTGATTGTTGATTTTAACCCAGATCATCAAACCACCACACCCAGTATCCACCCCCTTGCTGTGCCAGTCTTTCAAATGCTGGCAAAAATCACAGGTGATTGGCAAAAAATCAGTAGTGAATTGGCCGAGCTGATGGCTAAAAATACCAGCATTTGGGTGGAAATCATCTACACAGGTCAAGAATTACGACCAACACTCACCCAAGACATACGCGAGTTTATTGATGGCTCGCAAATACTGGCGTTAAACATTCAAAATCGCACATTACACCAAAGAGTGCTTGGTTCAAAACCAAAACCAATGAACCTCAAACAGCTTAAAGAGACAGACATTTTTGAACAGTTGCTAACCACAAAAAACATCAGCAGCGATGAAAAACTTTTTTTGACACAGGCTTATCAAGCACTACTTGCCGACATTCACCACACTGACCACAATATAGATTAACCTTTTTATCACCAATCATGAAAATTTTAAGCCTAGCATTAACCAATCTTAACTCCCTAAAAGGTTCTTGGCACATCAATTTTACCCACGACACTTTTGTCAGAGATGGTATTTTTGCCATCATTGGGCAGACAGGTGCAGGCAAAACAACGATTTTGGACGCAATTTGCCTTGCTATTTATGGACAAACCCCTCGCATTAAGCAAATCAGCACCGCACACAACGAGCTGATGAGCATTGGTGCTGGTGAATGCATGGCGCAAGTTGAGATTCAAATAAACAATGACTGTTATCGATTTACTTGGCAACAAAGACGAGCAGGTGGTAAAGCAGACGGCAAATTACAAGCCATTCGCAGAGAGATTAGCCAAATCAAACACGCAGGCGACAACCATGGCAAAATTTTAGAAACCAAGCCAAGCCTATGCGACAAAAAAACCTTAGAAATCATGTGTATGAACTTTGAGCAATTTACCCGCTCGGTCATGCTTGCACAAGGTAATTTTGCAGCATTTTTAAAAGCAGATGCTGGCGAAAAAGGCGAAATATTAGAACAGATCACAGGCACAGAAATCTATGCCAAAATTGGCATCAAAGCCTTTGAAACTGAAAAATCTAAACGCCTTGCACTCATTAGTTTACAAGATAAATTAACCGACCTAAAAATCATGAATGATGAAGAATTTCATCAGCTTAGCAGTACCATCACCACCGACAAAACCACCTTGTCTGCACTCAAACAAACACTATCTACCACCGAACAGCACATCAAACAGCTTGAGTACAAGCGTGATTGCGAGCAGAAAATTTGTGAACTGCACAAATCCCTAACCACTCATCAGCAAAATTTTGACAGCTTTCATGACAAGTTCATCATTTTGGACAATGCCAAAAAAGCCTTTGAATTAGAAAGCAGTCATGCCACTTTATCACACCTAAGACAGCAACAAAACCACGGTCAAACAGAACAAAAACAACTACATCAAGCCCTAAAAACCGCCAAAAATCAGGTAAAGATAAGCCTTGAACAAAAATCATTTGCCGAAAAATCACTACATCGCATTCAAGATGAAGAACAAAAATACTTACCCATCTTTGACCAAGTGCGTAAACTTGATGGGCAGATTGGTCGTGCAAATGACCAGCTTTTACAATTACAAAGTGATGATGATAAATACGCAAAAGACCTAGAAGCCATTACCACAAATCTTGCCAAACACAATCAATCCAAACAAGACATTAAGAGCAAACTGGCACAAATCAACATCAACGAACAGCCCAGCAATAACGCTCAGCTTTTAGGTGCAATGACTGCCCATCAAGCAGAATTTCATCGTCAAATCATTCAACTATCACAATCCCAAGCCACGCTAAGCGATGACTTAGTCTCCTTTCATACATTAAATGCCGAACTTGAACAAAAGCGTCATCACTACCGCCAAAATAAAACCAAACTTGATGCTCATCAGACACAATTTGCCGAACTAGAACAAAAGTTTACCCTGCTGTCAAACTTACCCACACCCATTGATGGTGAGGCGATTTTACAATATGACGCATCGCTTAATCAAGACAGCCATCTTTGCACTCAATTGCGTCTTACCCTTGACTCACTACTTGCAGCACAAGACGAGCTTAATATTCATGAGGCTCATATCGATGACTGCCAAGTCAAAATCATCAAGATGCAAAAGACATCACAAGAACTTAAATCTCAAATCAATAACACACAAAAGAAAATCACCCAAGAAGAAAACATACTGATTGCCTTAGAACACAATCACGCCTTGCAAATTGAAGTTCAAACCTTACAAAAACGGCTACAAAACCTAGAAAACGGGCAGCCCTGCCCATTGTGTGGAGCAACCAATCACCCTTATAAAAACAGCCCAATACCCACCACAAATGATGACACAACCAATGCCATCAAGCAGACCAGCGATAAAATCAAAACACTAAATGACGAACTGCAAATTGCCATTCAAGCCAATCTCATCAATGATAACAATTTAGAAAATCTACATAAAAATTTGCAAGACCTACAAGAAAAAACACCAGTACTAACACAAAAAGTAAGCACTCTTGGCATTCAAATCATGCCACTTTGTCAGCATTTTGGATTTGAGTTAGATGGTATCAATGCACAACTGCTCGCTCAGCTAGACAGTATCGTCAATAACCAAATGCACCAAATTAGTGTCAAACTAAAAGATTTTAAAAATATTGAGCCGTCATTAAAAAACATACTCAACGACATCAGCCGAAACAAAGAGCAATCTCATAGCATTCAGCAAGACGGTGAATTACTCAAAAAACAAATTGAACTACACAAGAAAAACTTTGATAATCATTGGACGCAATTAACCAAAACTTGCCTTATGATTCAAGACAGCTTAGCCAAAATGGCATCTGTTTTTGAGCAAATGAGCAATACCGAACATCAAGGAAAATTAAGTGTAGATGAATTCAGCTTAGAAAATCTGGAGAATACAAAAGATTGGGGAAATTTGACAAATTTTAATCAGTTGCTTGATTTTGTTCTGCTGGCAGATATTTCAGACATGACAAAAGTATCATTGCGACACAACCAAGCTGTTGATGATGAGCTGATGAAAATCAATCAAGACATTTTAGAAAAAATTGATAATATTAATAAAAAATACCAAGACCGTCAGGCTCAAGTTGCACACAAACAACAGCTTGAACGCCAGCTTGATGGCATCATCATTCACATTGACCATCAGACACAAAAACAACAAGATCTGACACAAGCCAAACAAGATATCCACACAAGCATTCAAAAACTGTCCGATGACATACATCAGCTCAATCAAGCACGATTTGCCTTATTTGGCACAAAAAATGTTGATGATGAAGCCATGCTACTAAAAGAGCGTGTGAATAATATTAGTACAGACTATCATCGCGGCCTTACCGAGCTACACAAACACGAGCATGGCGTTGCATCATTGAGCGAGCGATTAAAAATATTAGAAGATCATCTAGAAGAACTCAATCAAGACATCAATGAAAAAGCAAGACAATTTGACATCGCCTTAACCAACAAGGGCTTTGCCAATGAGGCACAATTTTTGGCATCAAGGCTTGATAATAATGAGAGAATCATGCTAAGCGAACAGGCTGAGGCACTTTGCTATGCCATCAAAAAAACCACAGACAGTCTTGCTTGGGAGCAAGAGAATTTATCCAGATTAAATGACAGCATCGAAACAGACGATGGGCTTGATGAGTTGTATCAACGCAAAGAATTGATACATAACAAAGAGTGTGCATTATTACAAAACTTAGGCAAAAACCAACAATGCCTAAGTAATGCTCATCATGACCGCACCAAGCACTCTGAGCTGACCAAACTTATCGACCAAAAAAAGCAGGATATTGAAATCTGGGCAAAATTAAACGAACTCATCGGCTCAGCAGATGGCAAAAAATACCGCAACTTTGTGCAAGGTCTGACGCTTGAGATGATGCTTTTTTATGCCAATGAAGTGTTAGCACGCATGAATGAACGCTATATTCTATGCCGTGGTCATGATGATAAACTTTTAGAAATCCATGTCATAGACACACAGCAAGGCAACGAAGAACGCAGCACCAAAAACTTATCTGGCGGTGAGAGCTTCATCATCAGCCTAGCACTTGCACTTGGGTTATCCATGATGAGTAGCGAGAACATCCGCATTGATTCGTTATTTTTAGATGAAGGATTTGGCACATTGGACGAAGAGACCCTAGATATTGCACTTGATACACTCTCCGCCCTACAAGATGAGGGTAAAATGATTGGCATCATTTCCCATGTTACCAACCTAAAAGAACGCATTGGCACACAAATTATCGTTCACAAAGGCAATAATGGCACAAGCCGACTGTCTGGATTGGGAGTAAGCTCATCTGACAGTGTCTGATTTGTCAATATCAGTATTGTCAATGACCGCCAACCACCTGTTGCCACAATAATTTTTTTAAGTTGCCATCATCATTCATCTGAGTTAAGCTTGGCAATGGCATCGTTTCACCAAAATAGTCTACACCATCGGGCAGGACATTTAAAAATGCCACCTTTTGGGTAAAATCCCCAAGCATCTGCAAACGCAACACAAAGCCATCTAAGCACTTTTGGGCAAGAGTGGGTGAAACTTTCATCTCATCATTCATCGGATAGCTGATGCGATGAGTGCCAAACAATTGCTCATTTTGAGTTGCCCAATTAGACATTGCTGATTTTAATGATAGCCATATTGACCGTTCTTCATGTTGCGTTGTCATTACATCAACCATCAATACCCAATCACCCACCCGAATCCCTTCAAGCTCATATTTGATAGGCGTGTCAGTTTTTGTTTGATCTGGGGTGCTGGCAATATCATTTTGAGGAGTATTTTTAACAGCTTTATCCAAGCCATCATTGGGCAAAGCCGATGATTGACCAGCAACCACTGCTTTTACAGGTCGCTTTAAATCAATCAAAATAGATTCGCTAGACTTACCCAATGATTGTATTAATGATTTTGTTGTGCTGGCAACATCTTTTGTATTGTCATTTTTTGTATTGTCATCAATATTTTTATGAAAACGGTCAGCACAATAAGGAAAAACCACAATGCCAAGCGTGTCTTTTTGCACCCAATGCGTTACACCAAAATTTCTCAAAATATATACTTGCTGGGCAATGACAGATTGCTGGTTCATCATGAATCATTCGTCCAATTTTGAGGGCGTAATACGGCAAATGGAGTGATTTTCGGAAAATTGAGCACCCCATTTGCGGTATCCTTGCGTATCCAAATGAATCGCCCCTGTAGCATACAACCCCAAGCCAAACTCATACAACTTACCATTAAACAGCCAATATTCACATAATCTATTTTGCAATTGAAACATCTCATGACTACCCATATCAATATTAGGCACCCAGATATCCATCGCACCATTAGTCATGTGCTTACTGCTGACCGCCCCACCAGCACAGCGGTTTAAATCAGGGCTACGATACACCGAACGAATATGCGTATTGTCAGGCAAAATACCATTAAGTCGCAAATCATTAAACAATATGATGGTTGGAATCATCGCATCCCACAAAGCACGGGGTGGCACTTCGTATGGCTCATGTCCACATTCTTGCCATGAGCGTGCTGTTGTTAAAAGCTCATACATTGGCGGCAGCTGACCCAACCCCAAACGACTGGTCAAATATTGCTCATACTCAGCCACTTGTGGTGCAACATGAGGGTGTAACGCAAGCCATGCATCAAAATCTGCCTTTGTACCGACATTTCTAGGAATATCATGGTTATGGTCGTGATTGTGATTGTGATTGTGATTGTGATTGTGATTGTGATCAACATACAGCTGGCTGGGCGTGATGTTTTGATCTTTTTGCACAACTTTGATGGTCTTGATGGCTTGCACTCTTTTACCACCTTGACTTTGCAAGACAGGCATACTTTGCGTGCAAGCAGGCATCATCATCAATACAGATGATAACACAGCAGACAACAAGGTCGTGCTGACAAATGGTTTTTGCACCTTACTTATTATGCCCGTCATGCCACGTTCATCACGACTTTTTTTATCATTTTTCATGGTCATAACCTTGATCATATTTCAATGACACTTTAATTTTCATTATTGTAGGTTATTTTTACAGTTTTGGCAATTTACACAAAAATTTTAGTTCAATAAAATCAATAAAGCAACCCATCTAACAATCCCTTTAACCTCACTCATCTAAAAAAAATCATACAAAAGCAAATGCAACACGCCAGCCTATCATCAAATAACTATTAAATTGTATCAAAATCAGTTAAACTATTAAGTTTTAAAAAACATCAGATACATACTTTAAAAGTTAAATTTGTCCCAAGACGAATCAAAAACATAAAAAAGTATCTTTGTTTAACAACGCCCTAAAATTTAAAAACTTAACTTAATCATAGTTTTATTTATCCTGCACCCACCATGACCAATCAACAATATAGATTTTCACGCCAAAGCCACCACCTAAGAAGAGACCTAGAACCAAGCATTTGGCAGCGTTTACATATTGACCCATGGCTCACTTTGCTCTTAATGGCAATTTGCTTTATTGGGCTGACCGTACTGTATAGTGCATCAACACAAGACATGTCCATGGTGGTTCGGCAAATGGTGAGTTTTGGTATTGCCTTTACGGTGATGATTGGTATGGCACAAATTCCGCCAAGTTTTTATCGCACTTTCACACCTATTTTTTATGCCATAGGTGTGGTTTTACTCATTTTGGTGGAGTTAATTGGTGAGGTGCGTATGGGGGCACAACGCTGGATTCGCATTCCAGGTTTTGGCAGTGTGCAACCATCTGAATTCATGAAGCTGGGTATGCCCATGATGTGTGCATGGTATCTGTCTGACAAAGAATTACCACCGACCATTAAGACAGTTGGCATCACTCTTGGGATTATTTTGTTGCCTGTTGTACTCATTGCCAAAGAACCAGACCTTGGTACATCATTATTGGTAGCATCTAGCGGAATTTTTGTGCTATTTTTGGCAGGCTTGCCATGGTGGATGATTGGCTCAACAGTATTACTAAGCATACCTGCGATAGCAATCATGTGGCAATTTATCATGCACGACTATCAAAAAACTCGTGTACTTACTCTACTCAATCCCGAAGCAGATATGCTTGGCTCAGGCTGGAACATCACCCAATCTAAAATTGCCATTGGTTCAGGTGGCATGACAGGCAAAGGTTATCTTGAAGGCACTCAATCGCATTTGCATTTTTTACCCGAAGGCCATACAGATTTTATCATTGCTGCTTTTAGTGAAGAGTTTGGCTTGGCAGGTGTATCTTTACTCATGATATTTTATTTATGTCTACTGGCTCGGGCGTTGTATATTGCTCTTGTCAATCCAGACCCTTATTGTCGCTTGTTGGCAGGGGCTCTTTCAATGTCATTTTTTATTTATGTATTTGTCAATGTTGGTATGGTTGGCGGTATTTTACCCGTCGTGGGGGTCCCCTTACCATTCATCAGTTATGGCGGTACAGCAATCATCACACTGATGGCAGGATTTGGATTACTCACTTGCATACACACCCACACACACAAAAACAGCTAGCAATAATAACTGATGATAAAGCCCTCTACCGATATGATTTACCAAATTTTTTATACAACCATATGATTTTTATACATTTAATATACTTGTAATTTATTTTAATCATGCTAATATATAACCATAAGAAAAGCATGGATAAAATGGGTATGCTCTTAATATAGAGGTTTGGATATAATGCTCATTTTTTTTCCACTTTCTTAGATTGACTTGCTTATCACAGACAAACGCCTTAATTCATTGATTTTTTTAGCATTCATCCCCATATTGATAAAATAGATTTATCATGGACAGTGTGGATTTGTACGCTAAGTTTCAAAGTTAATAAGTCTGTGTCTGTATGAATAAGTCTATATGAGACAATCCTATTTGTGTAAACTTGATATTTGGCATGCTATCTTGCCAGATGATTTGCTAGGATTGCTCACAAAATACTCAAAAGAGGTTGTTATGAAACACATCACCAAGTACTTGCTAAGCACAAGCATCTTTTGTATATGTGCCATGCCAGCACTTGCAGAAGATAGTGCAAGCACCAACATTGACCAAGTGTTAAGCGAGCTGACTCGACAGCACAATGGTGCATCAAGTCTGATCAAATCAACTCGTCAGCCAACATCACTGACACTAAGCAGTCCACTATTGGTGCAAGCTACCAACCCTACCAAAACCAACACCGCACCTAAAAAAGATGACCCTGTCCTAGAAAAACTAACAGCTGTCGCCTCTAATACAGTAAACAAGTTTAAGCAAACAGGTTTGGCATCTTGGTATGGTCGCCAATTTCATGGTAAAAAAACCGCCAGTGGCGACACTTTTGATATGAATGCACTCACTGCTGCACATCGCTCGTTGCCACTCAACTGTTATATCAGAGTAACCAACAAAGACAATGGTAAGTCGGTTGTCGTAAGAATTAATGACCGTGGTCCATTTCATGGCGACCGTGTGCTTGATCTGTCTTATGGTGCCGCCAAAGCAATCGGGCTAACCCAGCGTGGCTCAGGCAATGTTGTGATTGAGCGACTTGATGAGTCATAGTCAAATCGGTATTCTTTAATCATATTTTAATCATAAAAAAACAAACCTAGCTTTAGGTTTATTTTTTTATATTTTAGTTACTTGTTAAGGCAAGTGGCATAGCAAAGTTATCAAATTATATTGATGATGCCAAATCAAAAGCATGGTTGATTGCATCATCAAGCCGATCTACCGCAATGACTTGAATGCCATAAAATTGGTCGCTATCAGCTTTTGGTGCATTGGCCCTAGAAATGATGGCGTGCGTAAAACCGTGCTTCATCGCCTCTCTTAGACGCTCTTGACCATTTGGTACAGGGCGAATCTCTCCAGACAACCCCACTTCACCAAAAACCGCAAGGCGAGGCGGCAAAGCTTTTTCCCTTAAACTTGATGCACAAGCAAGTAGCACTGCCAAATCTGAACCAGTTTCCATAACTTTGACACCGCCTACGACATTGACATAGACATCTTGACCATTCGTATAAATACCGCCATGACGATGCATGACCGCAAGCAACATAGATAGGCGTTGATAGTCCAACCCAAGTGCCATACGCCGTGGCTGGGCATGTGCATCATCAACAAGTGCCTGCACCTCAACCAACAGCGGTCTAGTACCTTCTCGACTGACCATCACCACCGAGCCTGCAATCGGTCGCTCATAACGGCTTAAAAATATCGCTGACGGATTGGCAACCTCCTTTAGCCCCATATCCGTCATGCCAAAAATACCCAGCTCATTGACCGCACCAAAACGATTTTTTACCGCACGAATCATACGAAACCGAGAATCACTTTCACCCTCAAAATATAGCACGGCATCAACCATGTGTTCAAGCACTCTTGGGCCAGCAAGCGCCCCTTCTTTGGTAACATGACCTACCAAAAACAGTGCTGTACCTGATTGTTTGGCATAGCGTGTCAAAATCGCTGCCGACTCACGAATCTGAGCCACGCCCCCAGGTGCAGACTGTATTACATCAGTAAATAAGGTCTGAATAGAGTCAATGATGGCAACAGCAGGCTGTTCGGTGGACAATGCCAAACAAATGGCATCAACATTGGTCTCAGCGAGCACCCTGAGGCGATCGGTGGGCAAACCAAGCCTTTTGGCACGCATGGCGACCTGAGATAAACTTTCTTCGCCCGTGATATAAAGCGCTGAACCTGCCAAAGAATCACTACTGGCCATATTAGTGGCAGTCTGCAATAAGATGGTGGATTTACCAATACCTGGATCGCCACCAATCAACACCACCGAGCCTGCAACCAGACCACCGCCCAACACACGATCAAACTCGCCAATTCCAGTTGGCATGCGTGTTTCAATCGTTACACCCACTTCATCAAGATTCATCACACCAGAGACCGCACCTGCATAGTTGGCATTTTTGGTGGTGGATTTTTTGGCAACTTTGTGTTTATGATGCGGCATGGCAATGTCTGGTGCCTCAACAAGCGAATTCCATTCACCACAGTCGGCACACTGACCAGACCATTTGCCAAAACTTGCACCACAAGATTGGCAGACATAAGATGATGATTTTTTTGACATTTTATCCCAAATTTAACAAGTATCTGATGATTTTTTCCAACTAAACAGTAAAATCTTTGCCCAAATAAACTTTTTGCACCAAATCATTCTCCAAAATATCATGTGGTGATCCTTCAGCAATGATGGCACCCTCAGAGACAATATAAGCTTTTTCACAGATCGATAAAGTCTCACGCACATTATGATCGGTGATAAGAACACCAATGCCACGCTCTTTTAGGGCATTGATGACTTCTTTGATGTCACCTACGGAGATAGGATCTACACCCGCAAAAGGCTCATCAAGCAGGATAAACTTTGGGTTGCTTGCCAAGGCACGAGCAATCTCACAACGACGACGCTCACCACCTGAAACACTCATGCCAAGCGAATGACGCACATGTTCTAGATAAAATTCTTGTATGAGCTTTTCAAGTTCTTGCAATTGACCCTTTTTATCCAAGTCTTGACGCATTTGCAACACAGATAGGATATTTTGCTCAATGGTAAGCTTTCTAAAAATTGACGCTTCTTGGGGCAGATAACCAATGCCCTGTGTAGCTCTTTGGTGCATGGGTTTTTTAGACAAATCAACATCGCCAAGCATCACTTGACCTTTGTCCATTGGCACCAGTCCAATGACCATATAAAAACTGGTTGTTTTGCCTGCACCGTTTGGACCCAAAATACCCACCACCTGACCTTGCCAGATTTCAAAGGATACATCTTTGACCACCCAACGCTCACCATAACGCTTGCCCAAATGACGCATTTTTAAGGCCATATCTGACATAATTTTCCTTAAAAAAAACCTTTTAAAGATAATGAATAAAACTAACGCAGGCTTTGTTGTGAACTGCTGGCACTTGGTGGAAATACCAATTCTACACGCTGACCACGACCCGAGTTAGCCTCTACATCACCTGCTTTTAGACTATAACGAATGGTATCTCCCGAGAAGCTTGAGCCTGCTTGGGTAAGTTTAGCATTGCCAGCCAAAGTTACAATACCTGTCTTTGCATCATAATCAATGCGAGTCGCCTGACCTTTGGCAAGCCCTTGCTTTTGGCTGATGGCCTGCTGAAAAACAGATGGTTTCCCTGTGGCAACAGCGTTTGTTATTTTGCGATCATTGCTTAGGCTGAGTGTAATATCGTCAGCGGTGATTTTGAGCGTTCCTTGCTCAATACTAACATTGCCAGAATAGGTCGTTACACCCGTGCGTTCAACATAGGTGGCACGATCAGCAAGCAGACGGATTGGCTGATTGGCATCAGATGGCAAAGCATTAGCAATACCAATCACCAATGGTAAACCAAGCACACTCGCAATAAGTACAGGCTTAATGAAGGTATGATTAATTGTCATAAATTTTCTCAATTTTTATAAATTTTTAAATGAATCATTGGCATTTTTAACCATCAAAAATCAATTAAAACAATGATTTATCCTTGCGTTCAATGGCATGATATTGCATTTTTATTTTGCTAAATTCATATTCACCCAAATTTAAGTCGGCTGTCATTTTAGCAGCATAAAACTCATCTTTACCATTTTTTACCAACAAAGACTCATTGCTTGTCAATTGACGCGATTTGACATTACCAAACAGCGTACGACCCTCAAAAACAAGTGCTAGCTTGGTATCAGTAGCCATTCGCATCATCACAAAACCATCTGAAATCTTTAAATTACCCGTGTATTGGTCAAGCGTGATACGCTTAGTAGTAATGACATATTTCTCACCTTGTGGCACCTGCCAGTTTAAGACGGCATCAAGCATCTCGTCTTCACCAGCAGCATTTTGCACAAGTGAATCAGCCGTCAAAGTGTACTCAACATCGCCTGTCTTTTCATTGGTCTGTACCGCCCTAATCTCATTGACTTCATATGCCACATTAGGCTTGATTGGAGCAACCGAAGCAAACTTAGTATCTTCTTGGTAAAAAAACCAAGCTACTACCATCATCACCAACACACCAAGCACACTTAAAATTCTAACATTCATGCAGTCATCGCTATTTTTACACTATTTTTTGTTAGTCAATCATATTTTTTGCTGGTCAGTCATAAAAATCGCTGAATAAAATCATCATATTTACCCTGTGCTTTTAATATCAACTCGCACACTTCTCTGACCGCCCCATCACCACCTTTTTTTATGGTAACGACATCAGCAACTTGCTGAACAATATCTGCACCATTTGGCACGCTCACACCAAGGCCTGCCTCATCAATTGCCTTCAAATCAGGCCAATCATCACCCATATAAGCACATTCTTCTAAGGAAAATCCCAATTGTTCTGCCAAAGCAGAAAGTGCCACAAACTTATCATCACGCCCTTGTACCACATGATGAATACCAAGCTCAGTTGCACGACGAGCAACCATCGGTGATGTACGCCCTGTAATGATGGCAAGGATGATGCCCATTTCTTTTAATGCCACCAATCCCATGCCATCTTGCACATGAAAAGCTTTGGTTTCAACATCATAAGAATTATAGATGATTTTGCCATCAGATAAGATGCCATCAACATCCATGGCAAAGAGTTTGATTTTTTTGGCCTTATCTAGTACAGCATTTGGTACAATCTTGGTGTCGTTCATTTGATTTTCCATTTTTTTGATTTTAGCTCACGCCTGCCTTGATCACATCATGAATGCTTAGTACGCCTTGCAACTTACCACCATCAAGCACCAAAAGCTGACCAATACTGTGTTCATTCATCATGGTCAAAGCATCTGACACACGCATCTCACTTGTGGTAGATTTAGGCGTGCGTGTCATGATGCTGGCAATTTGTACTGACAAATCGGTATGCTCAGCAAGTTTTCGGCGTAAATCACCATCGGTAAACACCCCAACCACATCATGATTAGCATTAACAATGACTGCCAAACCCAATCTGCCTGCTGTCATCACCAACAAAGTTTCATGCAAACTTGCAGATTCATTCACCACAGGCAAGTTCTCCGAATGCATCAAGTCTTGTACTTTTGTCAGCAGCTTTCGCCCCAATGCTCCCGCTGGGTGAGACAAGGCAAAATCATGACTGGTAAACCCACGAGCGTGAAGCAACGCCACCGCAAGTGCATCGCCAAGTGCCAGTGTTGCTGTTGTACTAGAAGTCGGTGCAAGTCCGAGTGGACAAGCCTCTTCGGATTTCCCCAAAGTCAGTACAATGTCAGCAGACTTCGGCAAAAATCCTCGCTGATCACGGCTGATGCTGATGAGTGGGATATTTAACTGCTTTACCACAGGGATAAGCATGCGAATCTCATCTGACTCACCAGAATTTGAAATGGCAATCAAGACATCGCCTTTGACCAGCATACCCAAATCACCATGCCCTGCCTCTGCTGGGTGTATAAAAAAAGCAGGCGTGCCTGTTGAGGCAAGCGTTGCGGCAATCTTACGCCCGATATGTCCGCTCTTACCCATGCCAGTAACGACCACACGCCTATTGCACGCCAAAATCACCTTGCACGCTTCAACAAATCGCTCATCAAGCTCTTCAATAAGCAAATCCAAAGCACGCTGTTCGGTACGAATGGCGTTCATCGCATTTGTAAGAAAATCTGTATTGTGATTATTTGCTGTATTCATACGCTCACCAAATTGGCTTTTTTTATAAAACTTAAAATCAAATTTTAAGAATTGGTTGTTTTATTTTTAAGATTTTAGGCTTTTTATCTTAGTTATTTTAGGCTTTTTTCACAAAGAATCAATGGCTCATCATATCATATTTAAATACATTTTCGGTCAATTAGCCCCAATTTTTTAGACCATGTATGACCAAAAACCAAGTAATTTAAAGGCCGTTTCTAGCCAAAAAGCCAAACACACACAATGACTGTGACTAAAAAGACATAACGCCCCACCCATGCGTTGTGGCGAAAGGCCTTAAAGCAATCTAGTCTTTGTTTTTTTTGAATAAGTAAGTACTGATAAACAAACAAACCAAGCACAGGGAGTAACAACCATTTTGCCCACAGACCAAAATAATACATGAACGATAATGCCATCAGTATCAAAAACACCATCATCAACATCATAATCGCCATCACATCATAGCGACCAAATAAAATGGCAGTAGATTTTACACCAATTTTAACATCATCATCTCGATCGCACATCGCATATTCGGTATCATACGCCACCGTCCAACACATATAAGCCACAAACAACACCCAGCCCCACACACTGACATGGCCCAATGTCGCCACATATGCCATCGGAACAGCCCAGCCGAATGCTGCTGCCAAGACAACCTGTGGTAGGTGCGTATGACGCTTCATGAACGGATAAATAAAAGCCAATAGCAACGCCCCAAGCGACCAATAAAACACCTGAATGGGCAGAAAAAACAACAAGCAAGCACAAAGCAAAGACAACCCCAAAAAAGTTATCACCGCTGTCTTGGCAGACAACCGCCCATCAACAAGCGGACGGTCTTTGGTGCGTTTGACCTTGCCATCAACCTTTCGGTCAGCAAAATCATTAATCGCACAACCTGCCGCACGCATGAACACCGCCCCAAGTGCAAAAATCAGTATGCGCTCAATATCTGGCAACTTACCAAGCTCTGCGTTTGCCAAGAACAACGACCATAAGGTTGGGTACAGCAAAAGCTCCGTCCCCACAGGTTTATCAAAGCGTGTTAATTGTAGCCATGCAATCAGTTTTTGTCTAAAGGTCATGTTTATCGCTCTTTCATCTTAGCTTTTATCAGGCTTATTATCCATCTGGTGATGGGCAAATTTACTGACCTCCACCGCCTGCAATAGGTTTAATTCGCTAAACTCCTGACGCAATGACTTAACCGCCTTCATTTGGTCTTTGTGCTGATGAACCAACTCGGTATAGCGAGCGATATATTTACTTTTATCCATCGCTTGCCACAACTGTTTGATTTTGCGTCTTAATGAAAAATTCTGCCAAGTCATGACAAGCACAACAAACAACACCAAATACTCATACTGCATGGATATCTCCTTTTTTATTTGTCATATTTATCAAAACGAATCGCATCATTTGCCACGCTTTGGGCTGGATATTGGTTTGACAAATGTGGTGCAAAAACTGGGCGTTTTACCACCACTTTTCCATCATCATTTAATCTAGATTTGGCAAAAGATAAAAAATTTTGCTCATCATCAATGCTTGGTGCAACCACTAGCCCATGGAGCAGCTGCATATTTTTATTGACTTTTGCTGAATAGCTGGCAGAAGGAAACATGGGGTCAAGATATACCAAATCCACTTTTGGCAAATTTTGTAAAAAACTAAAATCTAAAAAATCACCGTGATGAATGCTGATTCTACCAAGTAATTTTTGCCAGTTTACATGAGCATTCATCACATCATATTCATAAAATAACAACAAAGCAACAAGTGGGTTTTGCTCAATCATTGCCACACTTGCTCCTGTGCTCGCCAAAATCAGCCCATCATGCCCAAATCCTGCCGTGCCGTCTATCGCACTCATGCCAGCATTTAATTTACACACTTGTAAAATCAGCTCGGATTTGCGTCCAGCCGTAACAATACGCTTGGTTAAAGACGGCCAATTCAAATAAGATTTGACAATATCGCCATTGTCAATCTTAATTAAAGTAGGCGTATTTTTGATGATGGCGATGATGGTTTTGTCATCACACTCACCAGATAACGACAAAATGAATTTGTTGCTCAGCTTTGGCAAAGCATGAAACGACAAAGCCAAATTTAGTGCCTTTGTCTGATTGATGAACTGCAATTTATCAAAAATCAATTCATCATCTTGATTGGTTCCGACAACCAAAATCTCCATCAGTTTAACCTTGAACCTGATAGCCAAACATAAAATACATCAGCAGAACAACCACGCCTGTCAGGATACGCAGATAAGCAAAAATCATAAAATCCCTCTTAGACACCCAAGTTACCATAAAGCGAATACAAAGCAATGCCACAATGAATGAGACCACCACTCCCAAGCCCAAAATCACCCAATCTTGCCCTGTTTGCAACGCTTGTTTTTTATCCAATAAATCCAGCAAGGCCGCACCAACAAGCACAGGAATGCCCAAAAAAAATGAAAATTCAGTTGCTGCCTTTCGGGACGCACCAAACCATAATGCACCGATGATGGTCGCCCCAGAACGAGAAGTGCCGGGAATGAGTGCAAGACATTGGACCAAACCAATTTTTAGAGCTGTTTTAAAATCCATTTGTTCAGCTTCCATTACCTTAATGGGTCGTGGGCGTTTTTCAACATACATGATGAACAACGCACCGATAATGAGCATGGTTGCCACAATGAGCGGATGAAATAGCATTGTTGTGATCAAGTCTTTGAATGCAAAACCCATGACCATGACAGGTATGGTGGCGATGATGAGTGCACCACCAAGCCCTCTGGGGCTGTTCATGCCATTCGCTCTGCCTGTTAGCAGACCCATAAATGCCGACCACAGTCGACCCCAATAGTCATAGATGACCGCCAAAATCGCCCCAAGCTGAATAACTACAATAAACAAATCTCGCTTATCTTTGCTCCAAAAATCCATCATATCGCCAAATAAAATCAAGTAGCCCGTACTAGAAATCGGTAAAAACTCTGTAATACCCTCAACGATGCCCATGATAACAGCTTTGATAAACAACAGTATGTCCATGAATTTTCTAACTCATATGATTGATTTTTATTAATTTTTATAACAATAACAAATGAAAATGACAAAAAAATAAAATTATTTTTTGCCTTGCTCCGCTAAAGTTTTCCACGCATTATGACGCAAATACACTGGCAAAGCATTGTCTGCGGTTGTTCCACCATTTTTTAAAAATTCAGCATAAGCAATTTTACCGATGTCATAAGCAGTCGGTCTATACAAAACTTTCGTGCCATCAGTTTGAATAAAATCACCGCCATCACCAATCACAATATCAGCATTGACTTGACTTTCATAGGGTAATAACTGTTCATCAGCAACTTGGATTGGCTGGCTATTTTTAATTTGATAAAAACATACATAAACTTCATTTTGGCGAGCATCAATACAACTTGCGATGGTTGTGCCATTCATCAAGCTGTTTTGCATACAAAAACCATTTGTCAATGCTTGCAAGCTTGATACACCCACACAAGCAATGTCATGTGCAAAAGATAATGCTTGCACAACTGCCGTATTAATACGAATGCCACTAAATGCACCTGGGCCACGGTTAAAGGCGAGCAAATCAACATCATCAAGATGGGCATCATTCGCCCTAAGTAGCTCATCTATCATCGGTAGGATAATTTCTGTTTGACCACGAGCACCCTCGGTGGTTTTTTGAGCGATCAATTTATGATTGTCCAGCAGTGCAACAGAGCATTGCTCAAACACTGTATCAAAAGCGATTAACATAAGAATTTACTTGACTGATTTAGTTTGGTTTATTGTTTGGTTTGTTTTTTAAGTTGCTTAGCTTAGATGATATAAAATAATGCAGAGAGTAAAAAAAGCATAAAAACACCCAAACTGTCTGCTAGGTGTTTTTATGAATCAAAAACTCAAAAACGCTTTTTGAAATTAGGCAACTGACCTTCCATTGCTTTGATTTGCTTTTGCATCTCTTCCACGCTTGGCATATTATTTGGGTCAAGACCCAGCTCGCTCATGGATTGTCGCATCTGCGTTTCATTCATGCCTGCCTGACCTTTATTACCACCAAACAACGGACCACCGCCTGACATACCCTTAGTTAGACCTTGCACCGCCTTCATCATTTTTCCAATACCATCAGGACGGCTAATCATTTTCATCATTCTTGCCATCTGCTTGTGTTGTTTTAGCAGGCGGTTTACATCTTGTATCTGTTTACCTGAACCTGCAGCGATACGGCGTTTGCGACTTGGGGTAATTTTGTCAGGGTTTTGGCGTTCAAATGGGGTCATTGAATGAATCAGCGCCTCCATTTCTTTAACCTTTTGTTCAGGTCTGGCCTCTTCCATTGCTTTTTGTAAGTCTGCACCACCCATGCCTGGCATCTTATCCAAAAATCCCGCCATACCACCAAGATTTTTCATTTGCTGAAATTGGTTTAGCAAGTCCTCCAAATCAAAATCACCACCTTTTTGGAGTTTTTTGGCCATGCGTTCGGCTTGTTCACGGTCAATTTTACTTTCAACCTCTTCAACCAAAGAAAGTACATCGCCCATGCCCAAGATACGCTGAGCAATACGCTCAGGGTGAAATAATTCAAGTGCTTCTAGTTTTTCACCACGCCCCAAAAATTTAATTGGCTTGCCAGTAATTGCACGCACTGAAAGTGCCGCACCGCCACGGGCATCGCCATCTGTTTTGGTCAAAATCACACCAGTCAAAGACAGTGCATCATTAAAGGCTTTGGCGGTATTGGCCGCATCTTGACCTGTCATACTATCCACAACAAACAAAGTCTCGCTCGGATTGACAGCCTGCGTCAACTCCTTAATTTCCTTCATCATCTCCTCGTCAATCGCTAGGCGACCTGCCGTATCAATGATAAGAATGTCAGCATATTTTAACTTCGCCTCCTCAATGGCACGGCGAGCAATATCAATTGGATTTTCACTTGTGCTAGATGGAACAAACATCGCACCAACCTGACCTGCTATAAATTCAAGCTGATTAATCGCTGCAGGACGATACACATCCGCCGAAACAAGCATGACCTTTTTGTTTTGTTTTTCTTGTAAAAACTTAGCCAGCTTGCCTGCGGTGGTCGTCTTGCCAGCCCCTTGCAAGCCTGCTAAAAGATACACCACGGGCGGTTTGCCTGTCATTGCAAGCGACTGGTTGGCCGAGCCCATCATCTCGGTCAGCTCATCATAAACAATCTTAACAAATGCTTGACCAGGTTGTAGCTCTTTTAAAACCTCCCGACCCAGTGCTTGCTCTTTAACTTTGGCGACAAATTCACGCGCTACAGGCAGTGCCACATCAGCTTCTAATAGTGCCATGCGTACTTCACGAAGGGTGGATTTGATATTGTCTTCGCTAAGCTGTGATGTACCTGTGATGTTACGCAGGCTACCAGAGAGTCTTTGAGTTAAGGTATCAAACATAATTTTTCCAAGATGACTTTTACAATTAAATAAACTGGTGCCTATTGTAAGCCAAAATGAATAATTATGCCAATGCAAATTAAAGTTTATGGAAGAATTGGCAGATTTACCCAGCATCAATTAAACCAATTCATCCATCAAGCCAATACATTAAATCGGTGCATCAAGTTAAAATGATGAGCCAACGACAACCCTAAGAATGCTACTTTACACCTTTTGTGAATTTTGCTATACTTTTTTGCCATTGACGGTCAATTCAATCATCAGCATAAATTTTAATTTTTCATGTAAAAATAGCAAGATTGACGGTCGTTAACTGGGCCTTTATCGTCATTTTAACGCAAATACAGAGTTGTATTTTAGGGGTTGCCATGCTGACTATTTATCTTGTAACTGCGTTGATTTATGCCATCACAGGCCTAAATTTATACCAAAAACTCGCCAAAGAGCAACCCATCAACAAAACCCAAACACTCATCACTTTGCTCATCGGTGCAACATTACACGCATTTTTGTTGTATCCAAAAATCATTACGCCATACGGACTAAATTTTAATATTTTTAATACCATCAGCCTGATCAGTTTGTTTTTTTTGATATTTTTTGCATTGTTTAGCCTATACCGCCCGATTTTAAGCTTGGGCATTTTGGCAACACCTGTATCTTTTATTGGACTTAGTATTGGCCATTTGGGAAAAGCAGCTTACGAGCCACTTATTCACTTAAGTCCATTTTTGCAACTACATATTCTGCTGTCATTTGCGGCTTACTGCGTACTACTTATGGCAACAGTGCAGGCGGTCATGCTGCGATTGCAAATTCAAGAACTCAAACGCCGTACCATTCATCGCTTTTGGGTGAGCAAGTTGCCAAGCTTACAAAGTATGGAGAGCCTACTGTTTGACATGATTTTGATGGGGTTTGTGATTTTAAGCGTGGCACTGGGCTTAGGTATGGTGGCAACTTACGACATCATGGCACAACACATCGCTCACAAATTATTTTTTAGCGTACTGTCTTGGGTGGTTTTTGGCATATTCATCATTGGACACTACCGTTTTGGCTGGCGTGGCAAGCGTGCGGCAAATTTCACCATTTATGGCTTTATTCTGCTTGCTGTCGGCTTTATTGGTTCAAAAGCAGTGATGGATTTGTTGGTCTGACATCTAAACAAGCAAACCAACCCCTCAGTTAAAAAATACTACAAACTGATTATTGTCATTCATATAACCCCTGATATTAAGCCATTCAATCTTAATAAAACAAAAAACTGCCCAATTTTTAGGCAGTTTTTTTATTGCTGGTGCAAAATAAATTAACGAATACCAGCCTCCAACTCCGCTGCTTCGACAGTTTGGCGAATCAGCGTATTGATTGTCATTGGACCCACGCCACCTGGCACAGGCGTATAAGCCGCCGCAATGCTCTCAATGCCATTAAGTTCAATGTCACCACAGCCACCTTGTGGCGTTGGGTGAAAGCCTGCATCAATGACCACCGCACCCTTTTTAATCCAGTCTTTTTTAATCAATTCTGGCACGCCCACAGCACCAACCACAATGTCTGCCTGCCTGATATGCTCAGCAAGATTTTGTGTGCGTGAATGACAAATGGTTACAGTGCAATTAGCATTTAAGAGCATGGCAGCCATAGGTTTGCCCAAAATCGCACTACGACCAACAACAACCGCATGCTTACCAGACAGCTCTATATCATAATGATTTAATAGGTGCATGATGCCCTGAGGAGTGCAGGAACCATAGGCAACTTCACCCATCGCCATACGCCCATAACCTAGGCAAGTTACACCGTCCACATCTTTGGCAAGACTAATGCGATCAAAACACGCACGCTCATCAATCTGCTCTGGCACAGGGTGTTGTAGCAAGATGCCATGCACATCAGGATTGGCATTAAGTTCATCAATTTTATCAAGTAACTCCTGGGTGGTGGTACTTTGTGGCATCTCCACACGAATGCTATCCATACCAATGCGTTTGCAGGCATTACCTTTCATACGCACATAGGTTGCTGATGCAGGGTCATCACCCACCAAGATGGTCGCCAAAATGGGTGTCCGCCCTGTTTTTTCTTTTAAATTTGCCACTCGTGCCGACAGCTCGCTTTCAATTGAGCGTGCCAACGCTTTACCGTCCAAAATCTGTGCCATAACCATTTCCTTAAACCAAAATTAGATAAATACACAAAAAACAGCGGGATTAAAATAAGAAAATTCCTACTTAGCCACCGCATTTTTAGGCGTAGATTGTAGCACATTAAAGCGTAGTTTTTCCACACCCGAAGATGGGCTTTGTGCTGTATTTTGCTCGGACAAATCTATGCTGTTGCCATCATTTAATAAAACCTGCACCACGCCACCATTCACAAGCTCACCAAATAAAATCAATTCAGCAAGTGGTTTTTTAATTTCATTTTGAATCAGGCGTGCCATTGGTCTTGCACCCATCAATCTGTCATGGCCTTTCTTGGCAAGATAGTCTCGCACCCCATCACCTATTTCCAAAACAACATTCTTATCGTCAAGTTGGGTTTGTAACTCTACAATAAACTTATCCACGACCAAAGCCATTACTCGTTCATCAAGCGGTGCAAAACTGATGACTGCATCTAGGCGGTTACGAAACTCTGGTGTAAAAGTGCGTTTGAGTGCATCAAAGTTGTCAGTTGAGTGGTCTTGATGAGTAAAACCCATTGATGCACGACTGATGCTCTGTGCACCAACATTGGTTGTCATGATGAGAATGACTTGTTTAAATGACACCATGCGTCCATTATTATCCGTCAGCGTGCCATGGTCCATGACTTGCAAAAGCAGATTAAATACATCAGGGTGGGCTTTTTCAATCTCATCAAGCAATAACACCGAATGTGGGTGTTTATGGATTTTTTCAGTCAAAAGACCACCTTGATCAAAGCCTACATAACCTGGAGGCGAACCAATCAGCCGTGATGCGGTGTGCGCCTCCATATACTCACTCATATCAAACCGCACAAATTCCACGCCCAGCATAAAGGCAAGCTGCTTACAGACCTCTGTCTTGCCCACACCAGTAGGACCTGCAAACATAAAAGCACCAATTGGTTTATCAATAGGTTTTAGCCCTGCACGAGCCAATTTGATGGCAGATGAGATACTTTCAATCGCCTCATCTTGCCCAAAAATGACATGTTTTAGGTTGCGTTCAAGATTTTTTAAAGTCTTTTTATCATCTGTTGAGACAGACTTTGCTGGAATGCGTGCCATTTTCGCCACCACCTCTTCAATCATGGCAACATCAATCACAGTAGGTTCATCACCGCCCTTACCAAGCATTTTAACCCTAGCACCCGCCTCATCAATAACATCTATCGCTTTATCAGGCAAAAATCTATCCTGAATGTATCGTGATGACAAGTTGGCTGCCGATTCTAATGCTTCATCGGTATAATACACTCGATGATGGTTTTCATACTTTTCTTTCAACCCTTGCAAAATCCCCACTGTATCCACCACAGATGGTTCAGTAACATCAATTTTTTGAAATCTACGAGATAAAGCATGGTCTTTTTCAAAAATTTGCCGATATTCATTAAAGGTGGTTGAGCCAATACAACGAAGCTCACCATTAGAAAGAGCAGGCTTGATGAGATTAGACATATCCATCGTACTGTTCATGGTGGAACCAGCCCCAATCACGGTATGAATCTCATCAATAAAGAGTATGGCATTTGGTGTATTTTTTAGGGTAGCTAACAGCTCTTTCATACGATTTTCAAAATCACCACGAAACTTTGTGCCTGCGACAAGCGAGCCAATTTCAAGGCTATGAATCACTGTTTTGCTCAATGCTTCTGGTGCTTTACCATTGACAATCAACCACGCCAATCCCTCAGCAATGGCAGTTTTACCCACGCCTGCTTCACCAACCAGTAACGGATTATTCTTGCGACGACGACACAACACCTGCACTGTGCGTTCAATTTCAGCATTTCGCCCAATCAATGGGTCAATTTGTCCATTTTTTGCACGCTCGTTCAGGTTGATGGTAAAATCATTCAGCGGATTTGCGGATTTTTTAGTGGTTTTTTTGATATTTTGGGTATGTTTAATGCCCTCTTCTTTGTCTTTTTTATTATGCGATAAATAACGAAGCACACGCAGTTTATTCACATCACAATTTTGCAAGAAGTATACCGATTGCGAATCTTTTTCGTTGAATATCGCCACCAACACATCAATACAATCAATCAGACGCTCTACCCCACTTGACTGCTGATGCCAGATGGCTCGTTGTAATACTCGCTCACAGCTTTTGGTGGGTTTAATGTGAGCGTGATCATTGGCAGTTTTTGGCACATAATTGGATAAATAAATTTTTAATTCATCGCTTAATGCACTAATATCCACGCCAAAATCAGTCAGCATTTCACTCACCGAATCACTGCCTAACAACCCAAGCAATAAATGCTCTATCGTAATGAACTCATGACGGTGTTTTTTGGTATACTTCTCAATCTGTTGTCGTACGGTTTCAAAATCTGTGCTGAACATTATTTTTCCTAATTTTTCCCATAAAAAATCTTCAAAACAGCCATTAAGACTTAGACATCACCACCCACCCTCATTGCTTTTTCAAAATTATTGCTTTTCAAGGGTGGTTAAAAGCGGATACTCCATTTGCTCAGCAAGCTCAGTTACCTGCATCACTTTCATCTCACCTATCTCATACGGCATGATCGCCACCACCGCACAGCCAGTTTCATGAATGGCATACATCAGCTGTATGGCACGCTCAAGTGTATGATTAAACATTTCCATCAGCACATACACCACAAAATCCATCGTTGTATAATCATCGTTATGCATGACAACCGCATACATCGGTGCTTGTGTTTTTTCCACTTTCTCAAGCAGTGCTATATCTTCTTGTTCTTGTGTATCATGTGCAGATTGCCCATGATGCAGTTGATGATTCATCTGATGAATAGGTGAAAATTTCATTATCTTAATGTCCAACATACTAACAAAACCAAGCCAAGCAAGAAAAAGCCGAGCAATCGCCCGACTTTTGATATTATTCATGACCCAATTGCTTGTTCATTCCACTTTTAGATGGTGGCAAAGAGGCATTTGTCTTCATTTTACCAACTCGCCAATTATAAAGTTGCTGTACTTTTTGCTCACCTGCAATCAGCTCCAATTTCATTTGGCGTGGCACAAAGCCATCTGGCATCACAAACCGCCCACGAATACTTGCCGCACCATCAATCTCATAGCTTGAAGGAGTCAATGGGATTTCAACCATACTCGTGCTATTAAGTAGCGTCAAGCGTGGTGTCATTCGCATTGCTTTACCAGAAACATCAATCATCGCTACATCAAAACGGTATTCAAAAGTATTATCTGGCAATGAGCTTATCTCAGACGCCGTAACTTTAAGTGCCACACCACCTTGCTCTGCCACCGATGCTTTTAACAAGGCATTGGTCTGCTCTAATTGCAAATTTTTAGTCTGTAAATACTGCTTTTCAGCACTCAGATGTTCAAAATTATTAAGGCTAATGTCTCGTTCTTTAATGATGGCATCGAGCTGTAACTGCAGTTCGGTATTTTGGGTGGCAAGTGCGCTTGCATCAGCACCCAATGCCTTATCAGCCAGCGTATCTTGGACAGAATTCACACCCTGACGATATCCAAACTGATAACCAACAAATGCCAATACAAGTGCTGTAAAGACAATCGCCACAAGGAACAATGTCAGAATCTGTGCTACTGCACCTTGTTGTTGAGCGGGAGACGATTTATCAAGAAAATGAAAATTAAGCTGTGTGATGGTTTTTGACATGGATTTAAAAAAGCAAATAAGGTTCGTTCATTATATCAAATATCAGCTCAATATTCGTGGTAATTTTACAAAAAATTGTGTAAAAATCACATCACAGTTATTTTTGATGACACGGTAATCATGGTATTTGGTATTTGTTTTTAAGGTTGCTTTCAAAATCATTTTTTATGTCAAATCTTTTTAATCTTAAAGCATTCACCAAAACACAGATAGAGCTTAGTGCCATAGCTGCTGCCGCAACAATGGGATTTAACAACCCCAACGCTGCAAAAACAATACCAAAAACATTATAAATACAAGCAAAAAATAGATTTTGCTTAATATTTTTTAAAGTGGCTTTGGCGATTTTTTGTGCATAGTAAGCATGAGCCAAACAATCACCAATCAACTCAGCAGAAGCGGCATATTTGGCAATGCTTGATGCATCACGCACCGAAAAACTCACCTGTGCTGATGCCATAGCTGGTGCATCATTCACCCCATCACCAACCATTGCCACAATGCTACCAGATTTTTTTAAGTTATTGATTTTTATTGATTTATCTCGTGGGGATAAATGACCATATGCCTGATGAATGCCCAGACCACCTGCCACATCATCAACCACACCTTGGCGGTCTCCACTCATCATAATGACACAAATGCCATCTTTTTGTAAACGATGAATCACTCGCTTGGCGTCAGATTTTGGTGTATCACTCAGTGCATAAATAGCAATCAACTTGTCATTAACCGAAACAGCAACAATGCTGGCAGTTTCCCAAATAGCCTCTGATGTACCATGTTTATCATCATCAATATGAATAGTTTTAAAACCAACTGGTTGGTTTTTTATAAAATGATTGAAATTGGTCAGACCAACAAATTTTGGTGTTCCTACCTTGACCATACCCACATCACCAACATCGCCCATCAAGCCCTCACCAATGATGGTTTTTGAACAGCTGGCAGAGTGCAAATTAAGTCCTTTGTCAAGTGCACTTTTAACAATGCTCTTGGCAAGTGGGTGAGTGGCCTGCTGTTCTAGACTTGCAACAATGGTCAAAACATCATCATAAGCAAAGCCATCTGCCAACAACACCGCACGAATGGTAGGCTTTCCCACCGTGAGCGTGCCTGTCTTATCAAAAACCATTGTATCAATACGCCCTGCCATCTCAAGACTTGATGCGTCCTTAAATCGCACACCGTGGCGTGCCGCCACACCCATTCCTGCCATGATGGCGGCAGGAGTTGCCAGCCCAAGTGCACATGGACAAGCGATGACCAAAACCGACACCGCTCGCATGAGTGCTGCATCAAATACACCAAGTATTAGCCAATTAAATACAAAGACCACAAATGCTACCAATACCACCGCAGGCACAAAAATCCCTGCAATCTTATCTGTCAATCGTGTGATGTCCGCTTTTGTACTCTGAGCTTCATTAAGTGCGGTAATCATATCGCCAAGTGCTGTCTGATTGCCTGTCGCTGTCGCTTGATACTCAAAACCACCATCAATCACAATACTGCCAGCCAACACAGTATCACCCATCATCTTAGGTAAATGCTCACTTTCGCCCGTCAAATGCGCTTCATCAACCAATCCTACACCTACTGTCAGCACACCATCTACAGCAATTCGCTCACCCACTCGTGCCAACAAAACATCGCCCACTTTCACAGACTCAACATCAATTGTTTGCCAAGTTTTGTTATTTTTGCGTGATGTGGTATTTGGTATCAGACCCATCAATAAAGAAAGACTATTTAAGCCGTCTTGCTTGGTGCGTGCTTCTAGATGTTTTCCCAGACTCACAAAGGCGATCACCATCACCGATGCTTCAAAATACACCATCTCATGAGTGCCACGCCCAACATGAAAAAGCCATACATAGGTTGAATACAGCCAAATCGCTGTCGTTCCCAGAGCAATCAAAACATCCATATTGGCAAGGCCAGCACGCAAAGACGACCAAGCACCACGATAAAAACGCCAACCAAAAACAAACTGTACAATACTTGATAGTACAAACTGCACCCAAACAGACGGCATCAACGCATGATTCTTTATCATCATGCCAAGCATACCCACCCAAAATGGCAAAGAAATCAAGCACAACACCAAAAGCTGATAGGGAATTGTTACTTTATCTGCGGGTTTTAACTCATCTACCAATACCCCTTCAAAACCAGCCTTGCTTATCCATGCCACGACATCTTGGCTGTCGGCATTCTTATGGCGAATAGTGAGCGTTTCGGTTGCAAAATTCACCTGTGCCATATCCACCAACGGATTTTTATTTAAAACTTTTTCTAGGCGATTGGCACACGCTTGGCAGGTCATGCCCATGATGGCAAACCTTTGCTCTGTCAATGTTTTACTTGTCATTTTGTCATTTTGTCATTTTGATGTATTTATCGGTATTGTTGCTTCCTAGTTATAACAGCAACCATGCACAAATATTTTTGTGCAATTTAATCTTAATCAACAAAAAAAACCAAATGACATACATTTGGTTTTTTATCAATTTAAGTTGTACTAAATCCAGCATCTTCAACCGCATTGATGATTTGGATTTTATCTAATAGTTCATCATCATAAGTAACAACAGCCTGTTCAAGCAGACGATTCACTTCCACATTTTGCACACCAGCCAGTGCGTTAAAAGCATGACGCACACTTGATTCACAGCCTTCACAGGTCATGCCATAGATTTTTAAAGTTAATGTTTCAATACTCATGATTTTCTCCTCATGTTTTAAATTTAACAAATCAAATTAACAAATGAAATTGATAGCAACCAGCACACTCAATCAAACTTAAGACAAATAGGTACAAGCAGTTTGATTGACAAAAAACACACCATGATTAAAAATTAAAGTTATGGCACGACAGGCACAACATTTAGCCCTGATTTTTCGTCCAGTCCAAACATAATATTCATGTTTTGTACTGCCTGTCCTACTGCACCCTTGACCAAGTTATCCTGCACCACAAGCACAGTCAAAGTTTCTTTATCTTGATGCAAGCCAATTCTTAAAAAGTTGGATGCCCGAGTATGCTTAGTCTGTGGCAACAGACCTTTTGGTAATACATCAATAAAATACTCATCTTGAAAGCGATTTTCAAACACCGATTGCCAATCTACGCTTTGACCTGCATCTGTCAGTGTCAAATGAATCGTACTAAACATACCACGAATCATCGGCACAAGATGTGGCACAAAACGAATTTTTTGCGTAAATTTTGACCCCAAAACACCATGCACCCCCTGCTCAATCTCAGGCAAATGACGATGCCCCGACACACCATAGGCACTAAAGTTATCCAAAATTTCACTAAAAATCAAATCCAATTTCGCACCACGCCCCGCTCCAGAAATGCCTGATTTGGCATCAATAATAATACGCTCTTCAATCAACATCTGATTTTGACGATTTTGCTCATCGATGATTGCAGACAAGCCCAAAATGGCAGTAGTTGGATAACAACCAGGATTGCCCACCACTTGAGCAGACTTAATTTTCTGACGGTTAATCTCTGGCAGGCCATAAACTGAATCCACCAAAATGTCTGCACATTCATGCGTCATGCCATACCACTCTTTAAAGGCATCTAAATCCTGTAAGCGAAAATCCGCTGCCAAATCAATGATTTTTACACCCTTAATGAGCAAAAATTCAGCCGCTCTCATGGCGACACCATGCGGCGTGGCAAAAAACACCACATCACATTGTGCCAACTTGTCATCATCAGCATCACTAAACTGCACATCAGATACGCCACGCAATGATGGAAAAATCTCACTAACCTCTCTACCAGCCTCAGTGCGAGAAGTCAACATGACAATCTGTACATTTGGATGGTTTGACAGCAAACGAATCAGTTCCACACCCGTATAGCCTGTGCCACCTACGATACCAACTTTAATTTTTGTTGCATTTTTCGACATACTCACCCCGCCAATTGATTGAAATTAATTGCTTAGCAATTCACCAGTGCAACCGATGTAAAAGATTAAAAAACAGCTTTAATACAATTCAATTTAATACATTCAAACATTCTTAAATATATTATATAAAGTTTCTTAAATATAAAATACAGTTTTAAATCTTAATATAACAAATTCACATTTTTTATGCCAAACTTTTTACGATTTTGATGAAAATTTTGCCATTTTTAGCAAACTTTATGACAAGTTGAGAAATTTTTTGCAAGTTTTTAAGATTTTACTTGATAAAATTTGATTTTAAGTTAAGCTATATCTTTTATATTTATTCATAATATTAAATCATTCATCATGTCAAATTCCGATAACATTGATTTTATCCCAGATTACGAAAAAATCGCCAGTCATTATGTCAATATCATAGAAAGTAGCGGTGAGGATTTAAACCGTGAAGGCCTGCTAGATACGCCAATGCGTGCTGCCAAAGCATTTAGCTATCTAACTCGTGGCTATCATCAGTCGCTTGATGTAGTGGCAAATGATGCAATTTTTCCATCAGACAATCCTGAACTGGTGCTGGTGCAGAACATAGAATTTTATTCACTATGTGAGCATCACCTATTGCCTTTTTACGGCGTAGCACATGTCGGTTATCTGCCAAATGGCAAAGTACTGGGACTGTCCAAAGTTGCACGCATTGTTGACATGTATGCCCGTCGCCTACAAATTCAAGAAAACTTAACCAAGCAAATCGCCACCGCCATTGAGAGTCTAACAGATTGTCATGGCGTTGCAGTTGTCATGGATGCAAGCCATATGTGCATGATGATGCGTGGTGTCAGCAAGCAACAATCCACCACTCGCACAGTCAGTATGTTGGGCGATTTTAACACAAACCAACAGGCAAGAAGTGAATTTTTAAACGCCATTCCAAAACGACAACCTGCATTTGGTTAAACTACATCTTTATGCCAGTGATATTAATCATGCTTAAAGTCGCCCAATTTGTCTTAAAGCCCATACCATCAGGTATAGGCTTTATTTTAGAGTTAAAAATCTAAAAAAATCCAATAAGTTTTGATAAATCAAACAGTTATTCATATAAAATTTATGTCAAGCCTTGAAAATTATCAAAAAAATGCTATAATGACCGCAACTGGGGTGTTCGCCAGCAAAGCGTATTCCTGAGCCGATAATTTTATCCTAGGAACGCACTCCTACTATTTTGTTGTGCAGGCCTGCATCTTGTGATGTATCAGGAAGCCGTAATAAATAGTGGTGCGTTCCGCCTTGAACCTTACGGTTCATGGTTACCCCTTTGTAGCGGCACCTTGGTTTTTTATTTTTGTCATTTGATATAAAGTTAAATGCAAAAATACTTTTGAGATATTTAAATAAAAGTTAAATAAAAAAGTTAAAAAAATTGTTGACAAGTAAAAATTAGCTGTTATAATACGCCTCATATTAAACGACTTGCTAGATATTCCCCAATAGCTCAGTCGGTAGAGCATCGGACTGTTAATCCGTGTGTCCCTGGTTCGAGCCCAGGTTGGGGAGCCATATTAAGCTAGAAATAGCAATCAAAAACCTTTCTCAATGTACTGAGAAGGGTTTTTGATCATGTTTGTTAGCCATACCTGCTCATAGCAGTTATCCATCACCAAGATTTGGTGTTTATCATGATTATTTAAGCTTGTTGCTTAGTCATTTAAGCATATTTTAAAGCTCAGCACCCTATCTTTTTTTAATACCATTTTTATGTCTTATGGTAATAAGACCATTTTACCCCTCTTGAAAATCCCAACCCAAATCCTTATTATAGTCGCATCGTTCATTCAAACACATAACACAAGACTTATTTACTCAAAAAAAAGGAAACATTCTTGACCATCTCTCGCACGATTATCCTAGAATTAGATGCCAATACCCTAAGAAATCTGGCTGGTGAATACAACAAACACCTAAAATATCTCCAAGAACGCCTAGACATTCAGATTGTTCAACGCCAAAATTCATTCATATTAACAGGCGATTTAACTGCTGTGGAGCGTGGTGAGTTTATCATCAATAAGTTGGCTGAAATTGCAGATGACAATATTGACAGCGAAGAACTGCATCTCATCATTCAATCTAGCCTGTCTTATGACAATAATAAAGATTATGAGATGAATGAACCTAACAAAAACAAATCGTACGCCGATATCAGCTTACGCACCCGTAAAGGTAAAATTACACCTCGTGGCTATAATCAACAAGAATATGTCAAAAAAATTCTTGTCTCTGATGTGTCATTTGGTGTGGGTCCTGCTGGCACAGGTAAGACTTATTTAGCGGTGGCGTGTGCTGTTGACATGTTGGAGCGTGGTGAGATTGAGCGTATTTTACTTGTGCGTCCTGCGGTGGAAGCTGGCGAGAAGTTAGGCTTTTTGCCAGGGGACTTGAGTCAAAAAATCGACCCTTATCTACGGCCTTTATATGATGCATTGTATGAGATGCTTGGTTTTGAAAAAGTAGGCAAATTAATTGAGCGTCAAGTCATCGAAGTTGCACCACTTGCCTATATGCGTGGACGCACACTCAACAACAGTTTTGTTATTTTAGATGAGGCACAAAACACCACACCAGAACAAATGAAAATGTTCCTAACTCGCTTAGGCTTTGGTTCTCGTGCAGTTATTACGGGGGATATGACACAGGTAGACCTACCTCGTGGGCATAAATCTGGCTTATCACAAGCACTTCACATTTTATCAAAAATTGATGAAATCCATATTACCTATTTTGACAGCAAAGATGTGGTGCGTCATCATTTGGTGCAAAAAATTGTTCAAGCTTATGATCATTTTGATGAAGAACAAGAAAAAATAAAATCTGCACGCAAAGCCGCCCACATCATTGAAAAAGCTGACAAAAACCAAAAAGAAGTAGGAAGTGGCAATGCCTGATGCAACAGAAGTTTTTATTAGCCATCATGACGACATAGACAGTAGCCAATACGATACGCAGTATTTAACCAAAGTCATCGGCCATGTCATGACTGTCATGAGCAATAAAATGTATGACGGACTAAAATTTGCCTATTTTAATAACGCATCAGACTATTGGCATAAGCCAAAAATGGTGGATATTTATATCACAAATGATATTGAGGGCAGACAGTTGAATCTAGACGCTCGTGGCAAAGATTATGCTACCAATATTTTATCTTATCCAAGTGCTTTATCATCTGACATCATGGAAGTGATGGGAGAAGTGCCTTTGGGCGAACTCATTATTTGCCATGATGTTTTGGTGCGTGAAGCCAAAGAACAAAATAAACCTTTTATCAATCACTTAACACATTTACTCGTGCATGGCTTGTTACACTTGCTAGGTTTTGATCATGAGATCAGCGATAAAGACGCTGTTGAGATGGAGAATTTTGAAATTGAAATTTTACGAGAATTAGGTATTGATGATCCTTACTCCTAATTTTCTTACAATTTTTATGGTCAAAAAAATAAAACAGCCTAATAAAGACTGTTTTATTGCCAACAAAACCATTTAATTATAAATCATTCAAAATTAAGTGCAATTTCTCATTTGGGTTATTCGCACCCGTGATGGAACGCCCAATCACCAAATAATCTGAGCCATTAGCCAGTGCATCTTTTGGGGTGCATATCCTGTGCTGATCATCAGCACTGTCTGTTGCCAAACGAATGCCTGGCGTGATGAGTTTAAATTCTTGCCCTAGCACTTGTTTTAACATTTGTGCCTCTTGAGCAGAACATACCACACCATCAAGCCCTGAATTTTTGGTTAAGGTTGCCAATTTAAGTACATGATCCTTAGCAGTACTAAAAATACCAAGCTCTATCAAATCACTGTCTGACATTGAAGTTAGTACCGTTACCGCAATAAGCATGGTATTATAATAGCCACCTGCTTGTAGACGAGATTTGGCAAGCATCATCGCCTTTGAACCAGCAGAGGCATGCAAATTTACCATCCATACGCCCATGTCTGCTGCCGATAATACCGCTTGGGCAGTTGTATTTGGAATGTCATGGAATTTTAAATCCAAAAATACTTCAAAGCCACGCTGGTGAAACTCTTGTACCACCTTTGGGCCACAAATAGTAAACAGCTCCTTCCCTACTTTTAAGCGACAAAGCTTTGGGTCTAAACCATCAGCAAGAGTCAAAGCACCATTTAGATCATGCTTATCCACCGCCACTATAATTGGAGAACTGACCATCACATTTCCTTAATAATGCTCTATAATTTATAGATTGGGAGGATTATTGATTGATGAGGCACCTTCAGTCGCCACTATTTCAGCAGAATGCACTTCGGCTTGCTTAGCGAGTTTGATGTTTGCTTCAGTAAGCTGAGTTTGAGTTAGTTTAAGTTCTTTCGTCAGGCGGCTGATTTCCCATTTATTTTGCAACACACGAAATACCAAAAGTGCAAGTAACATTCCTAGCACAATGCCCAAAATGATAGTAATCACAAGCAACAGACCAAGATTCATGGTTGGTACATTTGAGAACATCAAATTCACCGCAACCTCGCTATTGTTTAATAGCACCAAGCCTATCGCATAGGCACATACAGCCACCAATAATACAACCAAAACAATATGCATATCTTTTCTCTTTTTTGGTTAAATAATCAAGATTTGACAATAAAAAAATAATAAGAAAAATGACTAATCATTAGCCTCATTTACCATTTCTCTTAGCATCTTACCAGGCTTAAAATATGGCACAGCCTTAGCTTTAACAGCAACTGACTCACCTGTGCGTGGATTGCGGGCATTGCGGGCATTGCGATGGTGTAGACAAAAACTACCAAAGCCTCGCACTTCCACACGCCCATCATGCGATAAACAATCCACCATTAAGTTGATGATTTCACGCACTGCCTCATCAACAACAGGCTCCTCAACACCATCACATACCGATGCCAAATTAGAAATAAGGTCAGACCTGTTAATTACTTGCTGTGCTGGTTGCATATACCCACCTTGAATGGTTCAAAAAATGACAACAATGTCTTTAAATCCTTGGATTTAACCAAAATTCAATCTTTGTATAAGTTTTTTTTCTTCAAATATTATATCTAAAATAGAAATATAATAATAACGGAAAAATCACTAAATGTGAATAAATTTTTGTGAATTTTCATCAATCTAGCAAACATTCTATCATATTTTTAAAATATTTTGCAATTGGCGTGCCAACCATATGTCATGTACAAACCTCTTTTTAGATACACATAAAAAAAGAGCGGTAAAAACCGCTCTTTTTTTATCACCAAGTAGAAATCAACCTTTTAGCTGGTCGGCAAAAATATCGCCCAGTGTTTTTGGTTGATTGTCTGATGCAGCATTAGAAAGCTCTTTGATGGCTTGACGCTCATCAGCTTCATCTTTAGCTTTGACAGATAAAGTAATGCCACGAGATTTGCGATCAACACGAACAATCTTCGCTTCAACTTCATCACCAACATTCAAAGCTTTTGACGCATCCTCAATACGCTCACGAGAGATATCAGCAGCGGCCAAGTAACCTTCAACTTCGTCAGCCAGTGTAATCACCGCACCCTTGGCATCAACTTCTTTTACCAAGCCTTTTACGATGGCACCACGGTCATTGGCCAATAGATACTCATTAAATGGGTCAGAATTAAGCTGTTTGATACCCAAACTAATACGGTTGGCATCTGCATCTACTTGCAGAACAACTGCTTCTACAGTATCGCCTTTGCTATAGTTGCGGATAGCTTCTTCACCAGACTCAGTCCAAGAGATGTCCGATAGGTGAACCAAGCCATCGATACCACCTTCTAGACCAATGAACAGGCCAAAGTCAGTGATTGATTTGATGGTACCAGAAATCTTATCGCCCTTAGCATGGTTTTTGTCAAATTCAGCCCATGGGTTTGGCATGGTTTGTTTGATGCCCAAGCTGATACGACGACGCTCGCCATCAATTTCAAGAACCATGACATCAACTTCGTCACCAACTTGAACAACTTTTGATGGATGGATATTTTTGTTGGTATGATCCATTTCAGAAACATGCACCAAGCCCTCAATGCCTTCAGCGATTTCAGCAAAGCAACCATAATCAGTTAGGTTGGTTACACGAGCCTTAGTGATGGTACCAACTGGGTAAGTTTTTTCAACCTCGCCCCATGGATCAGAGCCAAGCTGCTTTAAGCCCAAGCTAACACGGTTACGCTCACGGTCAAATTTCAATACCTTAACTTTAAGATCTTGACCAACTTCTACCGCCTCTGATGGATGCTTGATACGCTTCCAAGCCATATCAGTAATGTGCAGAAGACCATCAATACCACCTAGGTCAACAAATGCACCGTAGTCGGTTAGATTTTTAACAATACCATTGACTTCCATACCTTCTTCTAGCTTGGCAAGCAGTTCATCACGCTCAGCACTGTTTTCAGCTTCCATCACTGCACGGCGAGATACTACAATGTTATTGCGTTGTTTATCAATCTTGATAACCTTAAATTCTAGCTCTTTACCTTCTAGATGAGTAGTTTCACGCACTGGACGAACATCCACCAACGAACCTGGCAAGAATGCACGCACAGAACCGATTTCAACGGTAAAGCCACCTTTAACCTTAGAAGAAATAAGACCAGTAACAATTTCGTCATTTTCATGAAGCTGTTCAAGTGCACGCCAGCTTTCCTCACGCTTTGCTTTTTCACGAGAAAGCACGGTTTCGCCCATACCGTTGTCAACTTTTTCAACAACAACATCAACTTTATCACCGATAGCAACTTCCAATTCACCAGCTTCGTTCAAAAATTCTGAACGAGCGATAAAGCCTTCTGATTTAAGGCCAGTATCAACAGTGATACGCTCGTTGTCAATAGCAACAACAGTACCAGAAATCACAGCACCAATTTCAACCTTGATTTCGTTGGCGTTGCTTTGTTCAAACAGTTCAGCAAATGATAAACTCATTAGTAATACCTTAAAATTAGCCGTAGCCTGTCCAGCTCAGTACGGTTCTGGTGATATGCGTCATTAAGAGATACTGGTTTTTAGCTTAATAACAGCACAAAAATAATAAACCTAGCAATTATATCACAGTCTTGACAAGATAGATAGCATTTTGTATGCAACGAGCAAGCATCAAGATAGCTTGGCCTTGATAAATGACAAAATTTCATCAAAAACTTCATCCGCCGACTTGTTTGAGCTGTCTATGACATAAGCATCTAATGCAGGGCGACTGGGGGCGGCCACACGGTTTTCGTCTCGCTCATCTCTGGCCACAATATCTGCTAAAATGGCTTCATAATCCGCCACTTTGCCTAAATTTTGTAATTGCATCACACGCCTATTTGCTCGTGTCTGAGCACTTGCGGTTAAAAATACCTTGGCGGACGCGTCAGGAAATACCACCGTCCCCATGTCTCGACCGTCTGCCACCAGACCCGCCTTCTCTTTTGCAATATTTTTTTGTAAATCAAGCAAAGCAGTGCGAACTTTTGGAAAAACAGCCACTTGGGACGCATACCCTCCCACCACCTCATTGCGAATATCTTGTTGCAATAATTGGTTGTCCACTAAAATTTCAACCGTTTTAGCAGTTGGGTTTGGAAGAAATGATAATTTCAAAGATTTGGTGAATGTCGCCAACTTATCTTCTAGTGTTTCATCAGTTTCATCGGTCTTATTCAACAGACCCTCTTGATGAGCCAGCAGGCCAACAATGCGGTATAAAGCTCCGCTATCAAGCAGCTCAAAGCCAAAATACTCAGCAAGGCGATATGCCACCGTCCCTTTGCCAGCCCCAGACGGTCCGTCAATCGTGATGATGATTGGATTTGTCATGACTTTGTACTCATTATTTACTCGCTGTTTGATTTTTTAGTTATTTGTTGCTTGATTTGGCGTTTTTCCTGTCGCTTTTTTTTAAAAAACTCGCTTAAAACTCGCCCGCTTTCATACGCCAAAAGCCCACCTTGAACACTGATTTTATGATTATAAAAAGTCTGATTTGGCAAATCAAGCTGACTGGTTATCACGCCAGCTTTTGGCTCATAAGCACCAAAAACCACACGACTGACACGGCTATGAATAATCGCCCCAAAACACATGGTGCAAGGTTCAAGTGTAACATACAATGTACTTTTGGCAGGTAGGCGATAATTGTTAATTGCTCGGCAAGCCTGACGAATGGCAACTATCTCAGCATGATGTGTCGCATCGTTTGTACCAATGGGGCAATTAAAACCCTCACCTAGAATCTTTCCCTCATGCACCACCACTGCCCCCACTGGAATTTCATCTTGACTTACTCCATGTCTAGCAAGCTGTAATGCTTTATTCATCATAGCGACATCAAACAGCGACCAAAATGTCAGCGTGGCAAAATCCATCATTTTACCACCTCTTAATAAGACAAACCATTAGCTTCATCATCGTGGCAATAGCCAATCAATAGGCGTCTTGCCATGTCTAGCTAAGTATGTGTTAGTCTGCGAAAAAGGGCGAGAGCCAAAAAACCCACCACGATTTGCCGACAATGGCGATGGGTGTGTTGCAGTCAGGATTAAGTGGCGAGATGCATCAATAAACCGCCCTTTTTTCTTAGCATAACTACCCCATAATATAAAAACCGTCTTGTCGGTTTGTTTATTGATGACATCAATCACCGCATCAGTAAACCCTTCCCAGCCACGGTTTTGATGGCTGCCTGCCTGCCCACTTTCTACTGTCAAAGTTGCATTAAGCAATAAGACGCCTTGATTTGCCCAATGTGTCAAATCTCCATGTACCGAGATAGGCACACCCAAATCAGTAGCAAGTTCACTTAAGATATTTTGTAGGCTTGGTGGTTTTGGAATGATTTTTGGCACAGAAAATGACAATCCCATCGCTTGTCCTGCACCATGATAAGGATCTTGTCCTAGTATCACAACCTTGACAGCAGACAAAGGCGTGGTATTTAAAGCATTAAAAATCTTATCCTTAGGTGGGTAAATTGTCTTGCCCTGAGCATATTCATGGCGTAAAAATTCACGCAATTTTGCCATATTCTCACTCACCAATTCGTGAGCAAGTGCTGTTTTCCAGTCATTTGGCAATTGCACTTTTTGTAAGATGGCCAATTGCTCAGGGGTAAAATCATTCATCATAATAAAAATAGCTAATCGTGTAAAAATAATTTAAAAAATTAAAAATTAAGAATTTTTTGTTGTTTTATCAAGCTGGCTTGGATTTGCTTTCACCACCACTGTCTTGGCAAGGCGGTCATGCCAACCTTGTTTTTTAGAATGACCACTTGCCATGAAGTAGTTTATCCCAACCAGTACAAATGCTAAGTTAAATGGCAAAGCAGAGACCGCCCAATAAATCACCACCAACAACAATGTACGCACCCCTACAAGCGACATGAACGATGGCAGCTTGCCTGTTTTTTCATCAACGACACGAATGCCCATAACCAACTTACCAAAGGACTGACCACGCATCACAATCAAAAGCAGCTGAATGAGCACAAAGCCGCCCAAAAGCATCAAGGTCATCGTTATCACTTGGCTTGGTAGCTGCTCCGCCAGTGTCTGTGCGTACGCCATGCGAGCTTCAAAGGTGCCTGTGGTCATTTTTTGTTGGTCGGGATTGAGTTTCATCAGCCCCGAAACAAAAGGCATGAACGCCACAATGAACAAAGTCATGTTAATCGCCAACGCCAAAAAACGACTGCCCACAGACGCATACTCTACCCCTGCCGAATGCACAGGCTTTGTCAAAGATGGCGTGGCGATGGGTTTTAGCACCTTATCAGCCTCAGGCTTACGCCCATACAGCTCCGCCACGCTCACTCGCTTTTGCTCATCGGATTGCTTGCCAGCTTGAAAATCCACATTATCGCCAAAGCCACGCTGCTCATTGTGAGCATGGTTTTGCGTGTGGCTTTGTACATGACTGTTTTGTACCGCATTGCCCTGTGGCACGGCAGGCTGATAGTAGGCTTGACCACCCGTCATCTCGCCAATTTTCTGCCAATTTGCCATGCCAGAATGCCACATCAAATCATCAAGCAGCACCTCGCCTGAGGCGAGCATGACATTGAGTTCATGAAGATTATAAGGTCCTGCTTGGACATTGTTTCTTGCCAGATAGATTTTCATCATCGCATACTTTTTTAAGTGTTAAAAATCCGATTATTGTAACCAAAAGATGATGACAATACAAGCTGGGTTTTGTAAGCTGTGTTGTCAGCCTATCGCCGCCTAGACTTTATTTTTAGGCAGGCAAACACCGCCACATGCACCACCGCCAACGCCGCAGAATACAGACAAAGCCGTGCATAATCATCGCTGTTCTTTGGCACAATCCACAAGCTCGTCAGCAAAGAACCTGCCGCATCGCCTGCCAAAAATGCCGTCTGCGTCAAGCCCAGTGTTGTCGCCAAGACCGCCTTATCAAAAAGCTCGTATTCTAGCACTTCCTCAAAAGACACCGCCAAGCCCGAAAAAGCACTTCTTGCCAATACCGCCAACACCAACAGCCAAAGCCCAAGCTCAAAATACAGCCCTATCGCCATCAGCAAAAACGAGCTAACATAACCTGCCATCGCCACAAAATAACCCACAAAAGGCGTGTTTTTTACCCAATAATGATGCTTTAATAGCCAAGCATTTACCACGATGGTCATGAGCGTTGTCAAAAGAAAAATAAAGACAGACTTGGACTCAGGCACGCCATAATCCACAAACATCAAAATCAAATAAGGCTTAAACAGCCCAACATACACCCCCATCACAAAGTTTGCCAGCACAAACAAGCCCACAAACACTGTCCATGTTTATTTTACCGTCTGCATTGCCGAACTGGATTTGTTGCTGGGCGTATTGCTATTGGCATTTGTACTGGGATTGGAAGTGGAATTGGAATTAAAAGTAGGGCTGGGATTTAGATTATGCCGAGCAAAAAACGCCGCCACCAGTACCAGCAACCCTGCCAACAACAGCAGCCAAAAATACACCGAACCAAACAAAAACACCGCCACAGATACAAGGGCGGTGCCAATCAGCGTACTGGCATTACCTAATATTGAATTGATGGCGGTCAGCTGCGTGGTATTGTTATCATCGCTTTGTGAAATGTGAAATATCCAAGCACGCTTGGCAAGCAGTGCCGTAGAAGCTCCAACGCCTGCCATGATGGCGGTCATGATGGCAATCATCGGACTGGTAAATACTCGCATGGACAAGGCGAACGCATACAGCAGCAGCCCAAACATCAACGCCTTAGCAAAGCCAATCCTATCTACAAATAAGCCATAAGCAAAAGAAAACGCCCCTGTAACCGCCATGACTGAATATGCCATGCCATAAGCAACCAACGCATTTTCATGCTTAAAATACAGCGGCATGGCTGCCAGCGACACCGCCATGCCCATCTGGAAAAACAAGGTAAAAAAAGCATACCATTTTAAACTGGCATGAGATGAGAAAATTGCGTTAATCATCAAAAAACCTCGATTCACTTTAAAAAGGAAGTTATTATGCAATTGGTAATTCAAGCCCCAAAAGCACAAAAAGTTGATCACGATTTGCTTTACAATCAACCCTAGTTTTTAATTATTTATTCTGTGCAAGAAGTAGAAATACGGTTAGGTTAATACTTAACCGTATTTTATTGAAGTTACAATGAACTTAAATAATCATAATTCTGCTTTAAAATAACACTATAAGGAAACTTATCTAGTGCTAATGACAAATAAGTGAGAGTTTGCTCATTGTTACCTCTGTGCAATTCTGATTCCGCCAACAAGCTAAAAGATCTTATGACTTCACTCTCATCCAATACAAACAATTCCTCGTGCATTATAAGTTCTTTTAATACTCGCTCTGCATTCAAGCAACAATCATTTTTTTTGGATGAAATTTTTGAATAAAGGGCATTATTTAGGTAACTCAAAGACTTTTTAGAATCAAGACAGAGCTTATAAGCATAATAATAACTATTTGCCGACTCAGTATATAATTGATTCTACAATTGCCAATAAGCAAGCATTGCCCAGTTTTGATGGCTATAATGATTGATTGAGGTTGCTTTTTTACAACTAGATATAGCGGAATCTAGATCATTTACAAGCCCAAAAATTCTTGATAAATCCAAATAATAAGTATCCATCAATTCATCTTTATCCAAAAGTTTGTTTAGAGAAATGATAGCATTATTATAATCCCCAAGCTTCTCATAACATTGAGCTAGGTTATACACTAAAACAGAACGATACAACTCCAACTCCTCCTCTCTATCATAGATGGATAGTTTATCAATTTTATTTATACAATCCACCATCAAGTCTTTCGCTTCCTCTACTCTATCCTTCCTAAACAAGACCAAAGCATATCCATTGCGATTAAATAAAGCGGAAAAAATTGCACTTGGGTGATTTTCTACATATTCACTAGAGTTTACAATTGCATCATAGGCTTGTTCTAATAGGCGTTCTGACTTCTCTATACTTTGAATTTCTTGACTATGCATTCTAGCATATAGCATAGCCTTAAAATACCTAGAACCGTTTTTATACTTTTGGATATTGTCGTCATTCAGCATTAAGTCTAAATAATACTCAGACATTATAGGGTTTTTCAACATTTGTTCAGATAGAAATTTTCTTTTCGCCAATATTTTTATTAAGGTAATCAATAATTGCAGCATATGTTGAATCCAAAACATTTTTAGTTCTATAACGAATTCTTTGCTCTAAAGGGATTTTTTCTGTTAAATTCAAATCACACCGATAAAAGTTAGATTTTACAATAGTATCAGTAGGATAAAATAAATATAGATATTTGGACAAACTTGGGTTAAAGCTTTTCTCATCCAAGCCTAACTTTCCAAACAAATCTTTTACAGCAGAAAAAAGCAACAATATCTCTACTGTCATGATAAACAACGAATTCCAAATTTTTAATCCTATTCATATCAAAGTCCTTTAAACCAACAAAATAACATACCCAATTCTTAGCATGTAATTTTTATAAAATCAATAAATTTGATTAAAAAAAATTCCACAGGTCTATTTTAATTTAGATAAAAAGACCTGCGGAAAACGCTATAGAGTAATATAAAAGCTATTTATCTGCCAAAAACAGCCAAGTATCTAGCACTGTATCAGGGTTTAACGATACCGATGAAATGCCCTGCTCCATCAGCCATTTGGCAAGGTCTGGATGGTCAGAAGGTCCTTGACCACAAATGCCGACATATTTGCCTTGTTTGCGACAGGCTTCAATCGCCATGCCAAGTAGCTTTTTGACTGCAGGGTCTCGCTCATCAAACAAGTGCGAGACAATGCCACTGTCACGGTCAAGACCCAAGGTTAATTGCGTCAAGTCATTTGAGCCAATAGAAAAGCCGTCAAAATATTGTAAAAATTCATCAGCAAGCAAAGCATTGGTCGGTAGCTCACACATCATGATGATTTCAAGAGCGTTCTCACCACGCTTTAAGCCATTTTCTTCTAGCAGTCTGATCACCGCTTCTGCTTCACTTGTGGTGCGAACAAATGGAATCATAATTTTAACATTGGTCAGACCCATATCATTTCGCACATATTTTAAAGCAAGGCATTCAAGCTCAAAGCAGTCACGGAAATTCTCCGAAACATAGCGACTTGCTCCACGAAAACCAAGCATGGGGTTTTCTTCATGTGGCTCATAAAGCTTGCCACCAATGAGGTTGGCATATTCATTGGATTTAAAATCACTCATACGCACAATCACAGGCTTATCTTTAAAAGCAACAGCAAGCGTGGCAATGCCTTCGATGAGTTTATTGATGTAGAACTCTACAGGTGAATTATAGCCTGCCATACGCTCAAAAACCTGTAGGCGAGTTTCTTGTGGCAGACTGTCTATATTAAGTAGAGCCTTAGGGTGCACACCAATCATACGATTAATGATGAATTCAAGTCTTGCCAAACCCACACCTTCGTTAGGAATTTGAGCAAAATCAAAAGCACGGTCAGGATTACCAACATTCATCATCACTTTAAAGGCAAGCTCTGGCATACTAGATACCGAATTTTTTTGCACTTCAAAATCAAGCAACCCATCATAAATAAACCCTGTATCACCCTCGGCACATGATACCGTAACAGCTTGGCCATCTGCCAATAACTCAGTAGCATTGCCACAGCCGACAATCGCAGGCACGCCCAATTCACGGGCGATAATCGCTGCATGGCAAGTACGGCCACCACGATTTGTAATGATGGCAGATGCTCGCTTCATCACAGGTTCCCAATCTGGATCGGTCATGTCCGAAACCAATACATCGCCGTCTTGTACCTTACTCATTTCATTGAGATTGGTTACAATCTTCACCTTGCCAGATCCGATACGCTGACCAATAGAGCGCCCTTCGCACAAGACTTTCGCCCCTTTGCTATTGATGACATAACGCTCCATGCTGGTCTTATCTTGGCGAGATTTTACCGTTTCTGGGCGTGCTTGCACAATGAATAATTCACCAGTATCACCATCTTTTGCCCACTCAATATCCATAGGACAGCCATAGTGCTTCTCAATAATCAAAGCTTGCTTGGCAAGAGCGGTCAGTTCATCTGTACTTAAAGCAAACTGCTGACGCTCGCTTTTATCCACATCAACGATTTTAGTAGAACGCTTGGTTGTGCCTTCATCACCATAAACCATCTTAATGTGCTTTGAACCAAGATTACGGCGTATTACAGCAGGACGATTTTCTGCCAGCAGTTTTTTGGATAAATAAAATTCATCAGGGTTTACCGCCCCTTGCACCACCATCTCACCCAAACCATAACTTGCAGTGATGAATACAACCTCATCAAAACCACTTTCGGTATCCAATGTGAACATCACACCACTGGTACCAGTCTCTGAACGCACCATGCGTTGTACGCCAGCTGACAGTGCCACGCCTGCATGTTCAAAGCCTTTGTGCACACGATAAGCAATCGCACGGTCATTATAAAGGCTGGCAAAAACCTCTTTAATGGCGATCAAAACATTATCAATGCCACGAATGTTCAAAAATGTTTCTTGCTGACCTGCAAAAGAAGCATCAGGCAAGTCTTCAGCGGTAGCACTGGAACGCACCGCCACCGCCACATCTTGACCGCCAGTCAATTCATCATAAGCTGCCCGAATCTCATTTTCCAAATCACTTGGCAACTTCTGAGAAATAACCCAACCACGCACCTTAGCACCAACTTCGGTTAATTTTTCAACATCATCGACATCAAGCCCCTTTAACTCAGCATTGATTTTATCAAGCAAACCCGACTCGTTTAAAAATCGATTGAAGGCATCTGCAGTGGTGGCAAAGCCATTTGGCACAGACACACCAACATTGGCAAGATTGCTGATCATCTCACCCAATGATGAGTTTTTGCCGCCGACGATTTCTACATCATCTTTACCAAGACGACTAAATGGAATGACTTGTGTCATGAGACTTCCCCCAACTGTATAAAAATTTGTTAAATTATAGCGGTAAATTAACCAATACTCAATGTTATTTTTTATAAAAATAAGTGATATTTTATTTAAAAATGATTTTTACCAACTTATAAATACCCATTTTTTTAAAGAAAATTTCCGTTGATTGCCAAATATCACTCAAAATTAAGCGTTTTTTATGCTATACTTTTGTGAATTTTCAAATATTGGCGCATCAACAAGGACAAAGGATAAGCCATGTATGTTCACACCCCCACCGCATCAAACCAACGAACACAAGAAAAACTCAGCACATCACAAGTACTTTTGCGTAGTGCATTTTTTATCTCTGATGGCACAGCCATTACCGCCGAAACCTTGGGACGCTCATTACTGAGTCAATTTGGCAATGTTAAATTTGATATCAAAATCATTCCCTATGTAGATACCATAGAATTGGCCCATAAAGCAGTCAGTAGAATCAATGAAGCACATCGTTCATCAGGGCTAAAACCACTCGTCTTTGATACAATTGTCAGTGATGAAATTCGCACCATCATCAATGGTGCAGATGCAACCAACCTTGATATCTACGAAGGTCTAATCCATCGCATCGCCACTGAAATCGGTGAAACTCCCAATTCACATTCAGGCATGGCACATGGTGATGTGGATTCAGAAGATTACAAAGCTCGTATTGATGCGGTGCATTATGCACTTGATAATGATGATGGTGCACGCACCAACCATTATGATGGTGCAGATATTATTTTAGTTGGCCTATCTCGTTCGGGCAAAACACCGACATCACTATATCTTGCCTTACAGTTTGGTATTCGTGCAGCCAATTACCCGTTCACCGAGGACGATTTGGACGCCAGCAATCTACCCAAGGTATTACAACCTTACCGCCATAAGCTGTTTGGCCTAACGATTGACACCGAACGACTGGTTAGGATTCGTCAAGAGCGTAAAGCAGGCAGTCGCTATGCTTCGCTTGCTCAGTGCCAAGAAGAACAGCGTGCAATTCAAGCGATTTATAACACCCAAAAAATCCCCAATTTGAATGTGTCGGAGATGAGTGTTGAAGAAATCGCCACACGCATTTTACAAGTTACTGGGCTTGCCAGACGCATCGGATAAATTTTAATCAGCACTGCCAGCCTTCATATTCACAATTCATGTTAAATACAACTCACCAAAACAAGGCCAATCCATGACCAAAAAAACAGTAAATACAGACACGGTAAAGAAGGAAGCGATTAGTCAAAGCCATGACATCAAAGACGCCAATTCACAAATTCACGAACAGGTAGATGCCGATCTCATTCACCAAACGCTCATCAGCCCACTAGACGGCCAACGCATTGAACTGCATACGCCAAGCGGTGCCAAAGAACACAAAAAACATGGTTATGAATACGATGCCATCGTCTTGGGTGCAGGCCCTGCAGGTGAGGCAGCTGCGATGAAGCTTGCCAAATCAGGCTTAAGAGTTGCTGTCATTGACCCACGAGACCAAGTGGGTGGTAACTGTGCTCATGTTGGTACCATTCCCAGCAAGGCACTGCGTCAATCGGTTTTTAACATCATTGCCATGCGGCGAGACCCTTTGTTTAGCTCATTTACAGACAACTTTCAAGTGCCACTCAATAAAGTACTCAGCAAGGCTCGCCGAGTTATTTTAAGCCAGGTCAATACCCATCGCCTATTTTATGAACGCAATCGCATTGAAATCATTCAAGGCTGGGGCAGTTTTGTGGACACACATACTTTACAAGTTGAATCACCAGAAGACGGCATTAAACAAACCCTTACTTTCAACCAAGCAGTCATTGCTGTTGGTTCTCGCCCCTATCGTCCAGATGCTTTGGACTTTGACCACCCAAGAGTCTTTGATTCTGACAAAATCCTACAAATGGATTATGTCGCTCGTAAAATCATCATCTATGGTGCTGGGGTGATTGGCTGTGAGTACGCTTCTATCTTTACAGGCTTGGGTTATGTTGTTGATTTGATTAATAATAAGGACCAGTTGCTCAGCTATTTGGATAATGAAATCTCTGATGCACTCAGTCATGACTTTCGACAATTTGGCGTACGCATTCGCAATAATGAAGAAATTCACCACCTAGAAACTCATGATGATTGTGTGATATTACACCTAAAAAGCGGTAAGAAAATTAAATCCGACGCCATTTTATGGTGCAATGGACGCTCGGGCAATACCGAAAGTTTAAACCTAGAAGCCATTGGTCTAAAAGCCAACAATCGTGGCCAGCTTGAAGTTGATAAAACCTATCGCACCAACATACCAAATATCTATGCAGTTGGTGATGTCATTGGCTGGCCATCACTGGCCTCTGCTGCTTATGACCAAGGACGCAACGCCGCAGGTTTTATGGTAGGTGATGAGCAAGCTGAATTCATTGATAGTGTACCAACTGGCATTTATACCATTCCTGAGATTTCAAGTATTGGTGCGACCGAAGAAGACTTAACACGAGACCAAATTCCTTATGAAGTTGGACAGGCATTTTTTAAACATTTGGCACGCGCACAGATCATTGGTGAACGCTCTGGTGTATTAAAAATTTTATTTCACCGTGAGACCTTAGAAATTTTGGGCATTCATTGCTATGGTAATCATGCTTCCGAGATCATTCATATTGGTCAGGCAGTCATGAAATGTGGCCACACGCTAGAATATTTTATCTCCACCACCTTCAACTACCCAACGATGGCTGAAGCCTACCGTGTGGCAGCACTCAACGGCTTAAATCGTATTTTTTAAATAGCCGTTTATATTGACCTAAAACATGATGGTTATGATAAATACCACAAAACAAAAAATCCCTAAATGTATTAGGGATTTTTTGTTTACTCATCATGATCACCACTGTTCATTATAACCATCACTCTGCTATCATCACTCTTTATTATGCTGCTTTGTCAAATCTGACATTTTATCAATACTTTGCTCTTGTAGTAACTTTGTCAAATTATCAAGACTTTCTAAATGCAGTGTACGATTTGGAAATGGGATATCCACCCCAGCCTCATCAAAAGCGTATTTTATTTGTTCCAATAAATCACACTGTACCCCAAACCAGTCATCATTTTGCGTCCATACATACAGCGTCAAATCCACCGAGCTTTCTGATAAAGCAGTTACTCTAACCAAAGGCTCACGCTCTGACAAAATGAGCTCATGCTCTTTGGCAACCGACAACATAATGTTGCGTGCTGTTTGTATGTCGCTTTGATAACCAATACCAACCAATACCTCAACTCGGCGTGTAGGCAATGATGAATAATTGGTACTAGATGTCGTCATGATATCACCATTAGGAATGATGACCTCGTGATTGCTGGGTGTTCTGATGCGTGTATTGACCAATGTAATCTCAATCACCGTACCAGTTTTACCACCCACCTCAACATAATCACCCCGACTAAATGGACGAAATACCACAATCATCACACCCGCTGCCAAATTAGACAACTGATCTTTTAGCGACATACCGACCGCCACTGCTGCCGCACCCAGAACCGCTACGAATGAGTTGGTATTTATCCCCAGTTTATTCAGTGCCGCCAATAAAACAGCAACAATCATCACGCCATACAAAAGGTTGTTTAAAAAATTAACCACCGTTTGATCAAGTTGCGTACTTTCTAAAACACGATTAACCACCGACAAAAGACGCTTGCCAACCCATTTCCCTGCAAAAAAGATGAACAAAGCAAGTAGAAGATTAACCCCAAGCTCTAAGCCATACTGCATTAACCCATCAATATCAACTGGCACGCCCAAAAATTGTAGTACATCATTGGTACCATTTTCCAAACCCTGAGAGGTTGCTTTTGTCACATCTTTGACCACATCCTTGGTGGATTCTGTTGTTTGCTCTACTTCTTTGGCAACATTTGTTACCACATTATTTATGGTTTGTTTTGTCATGGTCGCACCCAGTACTCTTTAAATCAATGACGATATTCAAAAATAAGCCCAGCAAGTGCATCATTGTATCTTATTTTCATTTAAAATTCATCTTTTTGCATTTGTAAAGACGAAAGAAAATCAATCTGCTTGGTATAGCGAGACAACCTGCCCAACAATAATAATTGCAGGTGCAGATGGTTGTTCTTGTTCATTTTTTTGGACGATATCATTTAGCGTACCTATCAATACCTGTTGCGTAGGCAAACTGGCATTTGAAATGATGGCAATCGGCGTATCGCCTGACAGACCAGACAAAACCAGACCGTCTACAATTTTTGCCAAAGTATGCAAACCCATATAAAAAACCAATGTCTCGTCAGGTTGATAGACACTTTTTAACCCATCAAACACATCGCCACTTTTATAACAGCCTGTCAAAAACCGCACACTGGTCGCCAGCCCACGATGCGTCAAAGGAATGCCCGCATAGCTACTTGCCGCCAACGCTGATGTGATGCCGCTGACCACCTGATAAGGCACGCCAGCTTCTTGGCAAGCAAGCATCTCCTCGCCACCACGCCCAAACACAAAAGGATCACCACCTTTTAAGCGTAGCACTCGCCTGCCTTGCTTGGCATATTTAACAATGAGTGCATTAATCTCATCTTGGGTCTTGGTATGATTGACTCGTTTTTTCCCCACAAAAATCTTATCACTATCACGACGGCATAAATCCAAAATATCAGGTGATACTAAGGCATCGTACAGCACGACATCTGCTTGTTGCATGAGTCTTAACGCTTTAAAAGTCAATAGATCCAAGTTGCCAGCACCAGCACCGACAATATATACCTCACCTGTTTTTTCATTGTTCGCCACAAAATCATCAAGCTCATCCGACAAAGCACCCACCGCTCTATCGGCCAATGCGTCATTAAAAATTTTTTCCCAAAAATAGCGACGCTCAGTAATGGTTGGTAACTTTTTCTTGACGATTTGGCGAAAATCTCCCGCCAATTTAGCAATTTTACCAATACCAGATGGCAGTTGGCTTTCAATCTTAGCACGAATCAGCCTTGCCAACACAGGCGCCCTACCATTACTTGAAACACCAATAACAATTGGGCTTCTATCAACAATTGCAGGAAAGATAAAATCACACAATGATGGGCAATCCACCACATTAATGGCAATTCCTAGACGCTTGGCGTCAGCGTGAACTTGGACATTTAGAGCATCATCATCTGTGGCACAAATCATCAAAGCAAGCTGATGCTCATTTGCAATGCTCGTCAAATCCAAACTGTGATAAGGCTTGTGCAAAACCATGTGCTGATGATCATGCAAAAATGCCAAAAATTCATCATCAAAGTTATTTGCTAGCACAATAAGGCTTGCACCAGCCTTATGCAGTAAATCTGCTTTTCGTTTGGCAACATCACCACCACCGACAATCAAAACACTTCGATGCTTTAAATTAAAAAATAACGGCAAGGTATTCATCATCATTCATCACAAAATAAGGCCAAGCCTGACAATTAAACTTGAAACAGTCAATTAAAATGATTGGCAATCAAAATCAATACGCCAATAATCATCGGCACATACACAAAGGAAAGTAAATATTTACAAAACATTGGTTTAGCAAAACATCGGCAAGGCGTTGGCTGAAATGCCTGCGTGTGCTGTTTTTAGGTCATTCAAGGTGCTTTTAAGTAGGGTAATGCGTTCGGACGATACCACAAAACCATCAGCACCAGATTTATAAAAATAAGATGCTTGGTCAAGCCCAAACTCACCTGCAACGATGATTCGTGCCTGTGTGTCCAGCTGACGAAGCTGACGCACCAAGCTAAATACTCGACCATCTTTAAAATCCAGCACATAGACCACAAACAGCTTTATCGATGTTTGATTAAGTACTGCTTTTACCGTCTCTATGGTGTCATTGGCTGTCAAGAGCAGTCCGCTGGCATCATGATAATCGCTTGGTGTACTAAGTGAAGTACCTTTACCCTGATCATGTGCTTTTAAGGCATTCATATCAAAGCCCAAATACTCTGATGGCTTATCTTTTAAACTGGTGATTAAAAAGAAATCCTCTGCACTTTCATGAATATTTGCCATACCATCTATATTGATGACCTGCGTTACCATAACCACTCCTTTTTTCTAATATCCAAATTTTTAATGTCCAAAATTATGTATAAACCGCCATCTTAAATGGCACAATACCCACACGCTCCACCACCTGTGCAAAGCTCTCTATATGCCCATCAATAATGATACGCTCATTTTGATAGACTTTTACAATGGTATTGATTGCATTGGCCACTTGGTCAGCCGCTACCGCACGCCCTAGAATTTGTCCAAGTTTGGTGTTTTCACCAGAGCTACCACCTAAGCTGATTTGATACCAATGCTCACCTTTTTTATCCACACCCAAAATGCCAATATCGCCCACATGGTGATGTGCACAAGCATTCATGCAACCTGACATATTCAGACGAATATCACCTAAATCGTACAGATAATCCAAATCATTAAATTTAGCTTCAATGCTGGCAGCAATGTTGTGTGTTGTGGCGTTGGCAAGTGCACAATAATCAAAGCCAGGACATACCGTCATGTCGGTTAATGTGCCAATATTTGCACGAGCCAAATTTAACGCCACCAACTTTTGCCAAAGGGTGTATAAGTCGCTAATTTTTACATCGCCAAGTACCAAATTTTGATGATGGGTGGCACGAATCTCACCCATGCTATATTCGTCTGCTAAATCCGCCAGAGCAAACATCTGTGCGTCAGTGATATCACCAGATGGTACATATTTACCATTAACCATACCTGCTTTTAATGAAATCACCACCGCACGATAGCCCGCCACTTTATGGGCAACGGTATTGTGCTGATACCAGTTGTCAAAATCTTTGTTCTGTAAGTATTCTTGTAGGTTATTTTGAGCGGCTAATGCGTCAATCTGCTCATAATTAGGCAAGGTAAAGTAGCTTTCCGCCTTAGCAAAATGTGTCTGCGTTAAGGTCAAATCACCATCTTTTAGGCACTTCCACTCATCAGCAACTTTTTGGGCAAACACCTCTTTGCCCAGACTTTCTACCAAAATTTTAATGCGTGCTTTATATTTATTATCACGGCGTCCTTCTAGGTTATACACCCTTAAAATCGCATCAAGATAGCTTAGCAGATGCTCTCTTGGTAAAAATTCATTAATCACTTTACCAATGATGGGTGTACGCCCAAGCCCACCACCCACAATGACCTCAAAACCAATTTGCCCATCTTTTTTGACCAAATGCAAGCCGATATCATGCACCTGAGTGGCAGCACGGTCCACCTTTGTACCAATCACCGCTATCTTAAATTTTCTTGGCAGATAAGCAAATTCAGGGTGAAAAGTACTCCACTGACGAATAATCTCACAATATGGGCGTGGGTCGGCCACCTCCTCACCATGAATGCCTGCATAGGGGTCTGTTGTGGTATTGCGGATACAATTACCTGATGTTTGAATGGCGTGCATTTGATGAGTTGCCAATTTTGCTAAAATATCAGGCACCTCTTCAATTTTTAACCAGTTGAGCTGTAAATTGGTGCGAGTAGTAAAATGTGCATAACCTTTATCAAAATCACGAGCAATCTCAGCCAGCACCCGAAGTTGATGGCTTGCCATCAATCCATAAGGAATGGCAATGCGAAGCATTGGTGCATGACGCTGGATATAAAGTCCATTTTGCAGACGCAGTGGCAAAAACTGCTCTTCTGACAATTCACCTGCCAAAAAACGCTGAGTCTGATCACGAAATTGTGCCACTCGCTCATCAACAATTTTTTGGTCAGTATAAGAATATTGATACATATTTTTTTCCTTTGGTGCTGAATTTGGTCCTAGCCTTGGCATTAACACTAACTTTTAGGTCAACCATATTAAGCATTTCATGCCAAAATTTAAAATTCAAAAACAGCATATCAATAGCAAGTTTGGGTATATTTAAGAAGCAATGAGACAACCATTAAGTCCATACACACACCCAACAAAAAAGCCCACCATTTAAGTGAGCTTTTTTTTAAACACTACCATATCGTTGATTGCACATCATTTTATTCTGTATTATTCTGTACCAAATTCACGGCGTTTGGCTGCAAAAAATCTATCTAAACGATCCATCGCATCTTCCAAATCAATCAGATTGGGCAAAAATACCACACGAAAGTGGTCTGGCCTATCCCAATTAAAGCCACTCCCTTGCACCATCAATACTTTTTCTTGAACAAGCAAGTCCATCATAAACTGCATGTCATTGCTGATTGGATAAACATCAAGATCAATTTTAGCAAAACAATAAAACGCTCCTTGTGGCACAGTACAACTCACGCCTTTGATGGCATTTAGCCTAGCAACTGCCAAATCTCGCTGTTTGCACAGTCGCCCTGTCGGTGCGGTCAAAGCCTGCATGGACTGATAACCACCCATCGCAGTCTGAATGGCATATTGAGCTGGCACATTAGCACACAGACGCATGCTCGCCAACATGGTCAAACCCTCAATAAAATCATTGGCATGGTCTTTTTTGCCAGACAGCATTACCCAACCTGAGCGATACCCTGCAATGCGGTGCGACTTAGACAAGCCATTAAAGGTCAATACCAAAGACTCATCAGTAATCGTGCACATAGGTGTGTGCACCGCATCATCATATAAAATACGGTCATAAATCTCATCTGCCATGATGACTAGCCCATATTTTTGTGCCAAATTAGCAATGCCTTTTAATGTCTCATCACAGTACAAGGCACCTGTGGGGTTATTTGGGTTAATCACCACAATACCTTTGGTATTTGGCGTAATTTTACTTTCAACATCCCTAAGATCTGGTTGCCAGTTATCCTCTTCAACACAGCGATAATGCACCGCTTTGCCACCTGCCAAATTTGCTGCCGCCGTCCACAGCGGATAATCAGGCATAGGAATCAACACTTCATCACCATCATCTAAAAGTGCCTGCATGACCATCACAATCAGTTCGCTCACACCGTTACCGATAAAAACATCATTAACATCAGTGGCAGACAATAAACCCTTAGCTTGGTAATACTGTAAAATCGCCTTGCGAGCGGCAAAAATCCCCTTAGAATCTGAATAGCCAGAAGCATTTTGCAAATTGATTGCCACATCTTGCACAATTTCATCAGGTGGCAAAAGACCAAATGGCTCAGGATTGCCAATGTTTAATTTAATGATCCTTTGTCCTTCTGCTTCCATACGATTGGCTGTCTGCAACAACTCGCCACGAATGTCATAACAGACATTGGCAAGTTTATTGGATTTTTTTAAAGGTCTATTCATTTGATTGGCTTGGCTCATGCTGTTCGCCTGTATGTCTGTATGATGATTAAAAGGTAATGACTTTTTAGTGACTTGCACATTTTTTGTCGTATTTACCGTATTGGTTGCGTTTGGCTCGCCCTGACCTGTCAAAAGATAGCTTTCTGTGGTATTGAGCAAAGCTGCCAAAATAGGTAACTTATTGCTGGCAATACCATTTTTACCGCATTCCCAATTGGCTATTGCTCCACGGCTGACACTCGCTCCCTGCTCGTTTAACTGATGAGCAAGCCTATTGGCAGAGATACCCAGTTGTTTGCGAAGCTGTTTTAGACGCTTGCCTTGCAATTTTTGCCTGTCTTCTAAGTTCGTCATGATTCAACTTGCAACTTTGTAAAAAGTTTAACAAAAAATTTGCTAAAAATGGTTAAAATCTGCAATCATTCTAAGTAATTTTTTCTTAATTTGCAAGAAAATTCATGGCAAAAATGTAAAAATCATTCACTTGATATTAAAAATGCAAGTAAATCTTGCAAATATAATAAATCTTCATATTTTTCTTGTTTTTTCTTGTATTTATTAAACACAACAACCATTTATACCAAACTTAAGCACAAAAACTTTAATAACTTTTAAACCAAAAATAAGGAGAATTTATGTCATTATCCGACCAAGCCTTAAGCCCAGAGCAGATTCGTCAAATGACCGAAGCCGACTGGCAAGAACGCCTAAGCCCCGATGAGTATCATGTACTACGCCAAAAAGGTACAGAACGCCCTTTTACAGGTATATACACCGACAGTAAAGATGATGGCGTATATCATTGTCGTGGCTGCCATGCAATATTATTTGATAGTACGCATAAATTTCACTCAGGTTGTGGCTGGCCAAGTTTTGATCGAACCAAGACTGATACCGCCTTAACCGAAACACTTGACCTGTCGCATGGCATGAGACGCATTGAAGTTACTTGTACAAATTGTGGCGGACACTTAGGCCATGTTTTTCCAGATGGTCCACAAGAAACGACAGGCTTACGATACTGCATTAATTCGGTTGCCATTGATTTTAAGGCACGCTGATTATTTAATGTTTAAATTTAAAATAATTTTTAAACAACCAACCCCAACCCCTAGGAGAACACCATGACTACAATTTATGATTTTAGTGCCAATGACATCACTGGAAACAACATTGATTTTAAGGACTTTCAAGATAAAGCCTTGCTGATCGTAAATACCGCCAGCAAATGCGGATTCACCTCACAACTTGCAGGACTACAAGAATTGCATGCCAAATACCACCAACAAGGCTTGGTTATCATTGGCTTTCCTTGCAATCAATTTGGCGGACAAGAACCCTATGATAACAGCGAAATTGGTGAATTTTGCCAGAAAAATTATGGCGTAGATTTTTTGATGATGCAAAAAATTGATGTCAATGGCAACAATGCTCACCCAGTTTTCAATTTCTTAAAATCCCAACAAGGCGGTATCTTAGGCGATGCAATCAAATGGAACTTTACCAAATTTTTAATCAGTCGTGATGGAAAAGTGGTTGGTCGCTATGCCCCCACAACCAAACCCAGCGACTTAGAAAAAGACATCAAAAAAGCATTGGGTATCCTGTCTTAGTTTTGTTTGACCATGGTAGCTTGTAATAAGAGCAAAAAACCACCTAAGTAATACTTGGGTGGTTATTAAATAAATTTAATAACAAAATCAACAACCTATAAAATATTTTAAACAGTTAGATAAAAAAGTATTTGACACCATCTTAAAAATCTATATAATACGCACCACAACAAACAAACACAGTAAAATTAATATTAGTCAAATAAATATTTAAGTTACTGCATTTGATGAGTTAAAAGAACATGGGCGGTTAGCTCAGTTGGTAGAGCGTCTGCCTTACAAGCAGAGGGTCAGCGGTTCGAATCCGTTACCGCCCACCATGTTCGCAGCGGTAGTTCAGTTGGTTAGAATACCGGCCTGTCACGCCGGGGGTCGCGGGTTCGAGTCCCGTCCGCTGCGCCATTATACAAAAAGTCCTAAATCTTAACGATTTGGGACTTTTTATTGCTTAGTACGCCATCGTTAAGACGGTCTTGTGAGTCATCAGTCAACTTGTGCTATAATACCACCTTGCACGCCTTATCTTTTTTTAGCCCTTTATTCAGCCATCTATATATAAAAGACAGCCAACATGACAGTTCAGAATTTTAACCCAAAAAAACCAAACCCCACCGAGGTTGGTTATCATCATCAAGCCAACCACAATCAAAACCGCACACTGGCAGAGTCAGCAGACCTAAGCCAAACCACCAAATCAGATGGCAACAGCATCAATGCACCAAAAGTTGGTTTTGTTTCACTTGGTTGCCCAAAGGCACTTGTAGACAGTGAGCGTATCATCACTGAACTGACCAAAGAAGGCTATCAGGTTGCCAAAGATTATAATGGTGCAGATTTAGTGGTGGTAAACACTTGCGGATTTATTGAATCGGCGGTGCAAGAAAGCCTTGATGCTATTGGTGAAGCGATTACCAAAAATGGCAAAGTCATCGTAACAGGTTGTCTGGGCAAAGATGCTGAACGCATTCGCACCATGCACCCTGCCGTACTTGCAGTTACTGGTGCTCATGCCTATCATGAGGTGGTGCAAGCCGTCAATCATCATCTACCAAAACCCACCAAATCAAAAACTTATGATCCAAAAATTGACCTAATCAATGATGCAGGCGTTAAGCTCACACCCGCTCATTACGCTTATGTCAAAATTTCAGAAGGTTGTAATCATCGCTGTACTTTTTGCATCATTCCATCTTTGCGTGGTGATTTGGTTTCTCGCACCATTGATGGCGTGATGAATGAAGCAGTAGCACTCAAAAAGGCAGGCGTCAAGGAACTGCTTATCATCAGCCAAGACACTTCTGCTTATGGAGTGGACTTAAAATACAAAATGGCGTTTTGGCAAGGTGAACCAATTAAAACTAAATTTTTTGATATGTGCCAAGCACTTGCCAAACTTGGCATTTGGGTACGCTTGCACTATGTCTACCCCTATCCACATGTAGATAATGTCGTACAAATCATGGCAGACAGCATGAAAGCCAGTGGTGGTAAAGGCGGTCTTTTGCCATATCTTGACATTCCCTTTCAACACGCAAGCCCCAGCGTATTAAAAGCAATGAAACGCCCAGCCCATAGTGAAAATGTACTAGAAAGACTTGCCAAATGGCGTGAAATTTGCCCAGAAATTGTCATTCGCTCTACTTTTGTGGTGGGCTTTCCAGGTGAAACCGAAGAAGACTTTGCGTACCTACTTGATTGGCTAAAAAAAGCACGCCTTGACCGTGTTGGCTGTTTTACTTATTCACAGATTGAAGGTGCGATGGCAAACAACTTACCCAATCCCATACCAGAAACCATCAAGCAAGAGCGTTATGAAAGATTTATGGCGGTTGCTCAAGCCATCAGTGAAGAAAAATTGCAAGAAAAAGTCGGTCGTACGATGACAGTACTGGTTGATGAAATTGACACAGAAGAAAATATTGCCATTTGTCGCAGTTATGGCGATGCCCCAGAGATTGATGGTCATGTCTATGTGGATAATATTAATCAAAGCATCAAGGCGGGTGAGTTTTTGACCGTTACCATTGATGAAGCCAGTGAGTATGATCTATTTGCAAGCTTTGATATCAGCTTAAATCAATAGCCATACAAATTTTTTGAGGTTATTTTTGAATAAGGGGGTTTGCTTTTTCATGACAAACCTCCTAGCCCAACCTATATTCCACCCTTAAAGGCCATTTAAGTGACCTACCATTGATGGCTTTTATAAACCCATGTTAAGTACAGGCATTTTATTGTAGATATTTTTTAAAATGATGGCCAATTCGTGATAAAATGCCAAGCTTAGCTTATTGTTATTTTTTTACAACTTGACTTTCAAACTTTTAAAGCAATTTTAATTTTGATTTTTTAATACTCAGACAGCCAGCCGTAACAATACACCGCATACCATGAGAGAATCCATTCACAGCACCACCAGTCAAAACAAGCAACTTTTTAGTCGTCGTGTTGGGGTCTTGGCCATAACCATACTTATGGGAACAGCAGTTTTATTGGCACGCTATGGTTATTTGCAGATTCATCAACATGATAAATTTGTTACCGCTTCTGACAATAACCGCATCAAGCTCATTTCAAGCCCGCCATCTCGTGGACACATTTATGACCGCAATGGCATTTTGCTGGCAGACAATGAGCCAGTTTTTACTGTCGTCATTTCACCCGATGAAGTTGAAAACGCAGCATATACCTTGCAGTTGTTACAGCCAATTTTTTCTTTAACCAACGAAGACATCACCGATATTTTATCACGCATTGATCAATCAAAAAACAATCCCATTACTGTTAAGATAAACCCTACCGAAGAACAAATTGCCCAATTTAGCGAAAGAAAGCCGTTTTTTCGTGGCGTCAGTGTACAGACCAAATTGACTCGTTCTTATCCTTATGATGACTTATTTGCCCATGTCATCGGTTATGTCGGACGCATCAATGACAAAGAATCCAAAACCATCAAAAACAATCCCATCACCCAACAGCTGTACGCTGGGACGGATTTGATTGGCAAAACTGGCATTGAAAAACAGTACGAGGATATTTTGCTTGGTGAGCCAGGCTACCAATCGGTTGAGACAAATGCACATGGAGATGTTTTGCGTCGCCTTGATAGTAAAGCACCTATAGCGGGCAATGATATTTACCTTAGCCTTGATTATGGACTGCAAAAAATTGCCGCCGATCAACTAGATGGTCGGCGTGGTGCCATCGTGGCCCTAGACCCCAAAAATGGTGAGGTGTTGGCATTTGTATCCAACCCAAGTTTTGACCCCAACCCATTCATCTCTGGCATCTCATCTAAATTATATGGTACGCTCAGAGATGACATCGATCAACCATTGTACAACCGAGCCTTACAAGGTCTTTACCCACCAGCATCTACCATCAAGCCATTTGAGGCAATGGGGATTTTGCATTATGGTATCATGGATTGGGAAGATACCATTTATGACCCAGGTTATTTTAGCTTGCCAGGAGATAGTCATCGCTTTCGTGACTGGAAGAAAGGAGGGCATGGCACAGTAGACATGGCAAAGTCAATCATCATGTCAGTAGACACCTACTATTATAAAAACGCATACATATTGGGCATTGATCGCCTGCACGATTGGATGGGTCGTTTTGGTTTTGGTAAAAAAACAGGCATTGACCTGCCTAATGAAAAAGCAGGATTGATGCCCTCGCCCAAATGGAAAAAACAAACCTACAACAAAGATTGGTTACCTGGCGAAACCATTTCGGTATCAATTGGACAAGGTGCATTTTTAGCAACTCCGCTACAAGTCGCTGCTGCCACTGCCACGACCGCCAACAAAGGATTGATGACCATACCACACTTTCTTAAAAAATCAGAAGGGGCAAAAACCATCGCCATTCCTAACAAACCTACAAGGCAAATTGATTTTAATGGCTCGGAGTCTGATTGGCTACAAATGCACCAAGCCATGGAAGATACTTTGCGTCTTGGCACAGGTAGGGCTGCCTACACCACACGATATCGCAGTGCAGGCAAAACAGGCACGGCACAAGTTAAATCTATTGCACAAGGCAAATCCTATAACAAAGCCAGCCTGAGCGAACGCCATTGGGATCATGCATGGTTCATGGGTTTTGCACCTGTTGAAAACCCAAAAATCGCTTTGGCGGTATTGGTTGAAAATGGTGGCGGTGGCGGTCAAGTTGCCGCTCCTATTGGACGCATACTGTTTGACTACTGGATGATTCAGCGTATCAACAACCCTATTTTACCACCAAGTCAAAATGAAATGACTGCCATTCGTGCTGATAAACAACTCAAAATGCAAGCAAAAATTGACGCTTATGTGGCTACCCAAGAACAGGCAAAAGCAGAAGTAACAAACAAGAGCGTAGAACAAAACAAAAATAGTCAAAATCAATAAAATAAAACTCAACCATCAATGAAACAAAAATCCTCTACCCAAAAATCCACCAATCAAGTACGCATCATCGGCGGTCAGTTTAAACGCCGAAATATCAGCTTTGTCAATGCAGATGGACTGCGTCCTACACCTGACCGCCTGCGTGAGACAATATTTAATTGGCTGATGGGCAATTTACAAGATGCGTGCGTGCTTGATGTCTGTGCAGGCTCTGGTGTATTAAGCTTTGAAAGCCTATCTCGTGGTGCATCTTTTGCCACACTTATTGAGGCAAATCAAGCTCAAGCAAGCGAATTAAAACGCAATGCCGACGCTCTAAGACTCACCAAATCTGATATTTGCATCATTCATGACACCGCCCAAAAAGCCCTGAAAAAATTAAATCAAGCATTTGATATTATTTTTATTGACCCACCATATGGTCTTAATCTGTGGCAGGATATTTTAATGCTCATCATGAACGGACATTTATTCCATGATGACACACTGATTTATATAGAAAGCGACAATCCTTTAGATGAACTTTTAGAGAGGTTGGATTTAAATATCATCAAATTTGCCAAAGTTGGAAGAGTATTTGCTTATTTATTAACCATAAAAACAAAATAAATAACGCAACAACACCCACAAACCAATCTGTGATTTAGAATATGAATGTTTTAAAAAACCTAAGACAATAAAAGGTTTAATAAGTCATTGCCACATTGCTATAAAAATCATCAACCTATTGGATACTTATCATCACTTTTATTGATAAAATGACAAAAAGCACTTGATTTTTTAACAATAAAAGTGCATAGTTATAAGCTTGTTTTTCAATGCTTAATTAAGATTAGGCACATTCATTTTAAATATGTATATCTAAACATTTTTAAATCACTTATATTGCAACACAAGGTGAACATAATGGCAAAAAAACTGGTTGTAGGCTTGGTGGGTTGGCGTGGCATGGTGGGTTCGGTACTCATGAATCGCATGATTGAAGAAGGCGATTTTAACCACATCATTCCTGTATTTTTTTCAACCAGCAATGCAGGCGGACAAGCACCTGATTTTGGCAATGTCATAGCAGCTGACACACTAAAAGATGCAAATGACATCAGCGAACTTGCCAAATGTGATGCCATCATCACCTGCCAAGGTGGCGACTACACCAAAGCAATACACCCTATGTTGCGTCAAAGTGGCTGGCAGGGTTACTGGATTGATGCAGCAAGCTCACTTCGTATGGACGATAATGCAGTCATCATCTTAGACCCAGTAAATCGTGATGTGATTGATGATGCCCTAGCAAACGGTCAAAAAGACTTTATTGGTGGCAACTGTACAGTCAGTTTGATGCTGATGGCTATTGGCGAACTCTTTCGCCGTGATTGGGTAGAATGGGTATCAGCAATGACTTATCAGGCAGCCAGTGGTGCTGGTGCTGCTAATATGCGTGAACTTATCACAGGCATGGGTGTGCTGAATGATAGCGTGGCACAAATGCTTATTGACCCAGCCAGTGCCATCTTAGAAATTGACCGTACCATCGCCGACACTCAGCGTTCAGATGATTTTCCAAAACAAAATTTTGGGGCGGTATTGGCAGGCAGTTTAATCCCATACATTGATAGCCAACTTGATAACGGTCAATCTCGTGAAGAATGGAAAGGCCAAGCAGAGACCAATAAAATTCTTGGAAAATTTGGCAATGAGTCCATCAATATTGATGGTATTTGTGTGCGTGTTGGTGCAATGCGTTGCCACAGCCAAGCTCTGACCATCAAACTCAAAAAAGACATTCCACTTGCTGATATTGAACAAGCCTTGCGTGAAAGTGATAACCCTTGGTTAGATGTCGTAGAAAATGACAAACCAGCCACCATGCAACGCCTGACACCTGTGGCTGTTACTGGCACACTGGGTGTGGCAGTAGGACGACTGCGTAAAATGAACATGGGTGGCGAATATTTGACCGCATTTACTGTGGGCGATCAGTTGCTATGGGGTGCCGCTGAACCGCTTCGTCGTATGCTGGCAATCATTCAAGGTCGCATTTAGTTTTAGGCTTTGATGATGGATTGGACATTTAAAGATGCACGCTATTTTGGCGTGCATCTTTATGTTATGATATGCAACACTCAATAAATTTGACAATCAATTTTATGAATACAACCACCCACCTCATCTACGCTGGCGGTACTTTTGGCAGTCATGGTGTACCACTATCACCCTTGCCTGCCGAAATTTTTTTACCAATTTTAAAAAAAGAATGCCTAGCAAAAATACCAAACACTGCCATTGACATCTTGCCAACCACATCTGTTAAAGACAGCAGCACGCTCACACCCAGTGATTTTGTAGAATTTTATCGCTTAATTTTGATGGCATATGCAAAAGGCGTGCGTCGTTTTGTGTTGATTACAGGGACCGATAGCCTAAGCTTTTTATCCGCTTTTTTAGCCAATGCCTTTGCTGATTTTACTGACATCAGCCTTGTCATTACAGGCAGTATGCAGCCACTACTCATCAGCAACAAACCCACCCATACCATCAATGAGATTTCTGATGCTTGGTCAAACCTACACGAAAGTATCATTGCCACAACCCAACATACGGGTGTTTTTGTACAATTTCATCACAAACTTATGGACGCATTTGACACCCAAAAACTAAACAGCCAAGAACATGATGCATTTATTGGCAAATTGGCAAATACTGCATTATTAAAAACCGACCAAACGGTTTTTAATAAACCATTGGTGGCTAAACTTGCTGAGCTACCTACCATGATCAATCATGCCAAAGACATACAAATCACGGCCATCTATTGCCTGCCCAATGATGTCGCCAACCTTGAATATCAATTTGATCATTTAAGTCAGCAAACCAAAGCGGTTATTCTAATTGGTTTTGGTGCAGGCAATGTACCATCCTCGCAAAAGCTGATTGATATCTTAAAAAAACTACAAACCAAAAAAGTGCGTGTCATTTGCACTACCATGTGTGCATTTGGCGGTACAAATGACAATTATATGGCAGGTGCTTGGCAATATGAATATGGCATTGAACCAAGCAAACTTGGCGTTGCAGGAATTTATGGGCAAACACTATGGCAGGCACTACAATGACACAAAACACGCAAACTTATGCCATTGGGGTTGAGTTCATCGGTACAAATTATCGTGGTTGGCAACGCCAACAAACTGTAGATAGCATTCAAGCACGCCTAGAATCCGCCCTATCTAAAATTGCCAATGAGCCCATTGAAGTCATCGCAGCAGGGCGTACAGATGCGGGCGTACATGCAGGAAATATGGTTGCTCATTTTACCACGACTGCTCATCGCACCGAATATAACTGGATGCGTGGGGTCAACACCCTACTGCCTGATGATATCGCTCTACGCTGGATTACCCCCATGCCGTTTGACTTTCATGCACGCTTTGGGGCGATAGCCAGACGCTATCGATACATCACACTCAACCAACCCCATCGCCCTGCCATTTTACGCCATCAAGTAACCCATGTTTATGAACCACTTGATATGGATAAAATGGCACAAGCAAGCAAGCTGCTTATAGGAACGCACGACTTCACCAGCTTTCGGGCGGCACAATGCCAGTCCAATCAACCTGTGCGTACGGTAAGCCATGCCAAGCTGTTTCAGCACGGTGCATTTTTGGTGTTAGACATACAAGCAGATGGGTTTTTGCACCATATGGTGCGAAACATCATGGGAGTGCTGTTTGCCATTGGCAAAGATGAGCTTGGGGCAGATGAAATCACACGGCTCATAGCCGCCAAAGACCGTACGCTTGCCCCACCAACCGCTTCGGCCGATGGGTTATATTTCATCAATGCTTATTATCCCAAACGCTTTCAAGAGCTGTTGCCCAACATGCCATCAACACCGTTATGGCTTGGGCTTTTTGATCAATAAAATGGTCAACTTATCAGATTAGGTTTTGACCATAAAACCCAATAAAGACAACAAAAGGGCAATACCGTGCCATTTAATGAATGAGCACCAAATTTTAACCACAAAAACTCTTTGCAACTGCTGTCGCCTACCAGCTTTTGCCGACATAAATCCAAGACTCAACCAAAAACCTAGCTTTTAAGGAAAATATCAGCTATAATACCACTTTCATTTTTAACTTAATTTGACTTATGGCCAAAAAAGACGACATCATTGAATTTGAAGGCGAAGTAATTGATACCTTGCCAAACACCCTTTTTAAAGTCCGACTAGATAACGGACACGAAATCATCGCTCACATCTCTGGCAAAATGCGTAAGCACTATATTCGCATTTTGACTGGTGATAAAGTCAAGGTTGAAATGACCCCTTATGATTTATCAAAAGGTCGCATTACTTATCGTGGCAAATAATTAATCAAAGCTAAACCCAACCTTCTGGTTGGGTTTTATTTGTTTTTGGTGCAATATTTTGTGCAATGATGAAAAATCATCTCATTCATCATTATCCACTTATTCATTCATGGCTTATCATAGCCTATATATCTTGACCTTGTGCATATACCGATTTTATCCAACGACCAATGTCCTTAATCTGCTGTAAACACACTTGATGTGCCATCGGGTAGGTGCTAAATACTGGGTTTAATCCCAATTTTTCTAATGACGATTTGGCTTGCTCACCTAAAATTTTTGGGACAATGTCATCATAATCACCATGATCAATTTTCACCAAAATACCATCATTTACCCCTACATCTTTAATCTCATTCTTAGTGGCAAAATAAGTTGATAACGCCAGCAGTCCGCCCAGCTGATAAGGCGTGGTAAAAGCATGATGATATGCTATCGCACCACCTTGCGAAAAACCTGCAATGATGATATTTTTGGTAAGAATACCATTTGCGATTTCCTGCTCAACCAGCTTATCAATGGCTCTGGCAGATGCTTCAATCTGAGCAGTATCTACTTTTCTATCCAGCGTCATCTCAATAATATCATACCAAGCAGGCATGACATAGCCCCCATTCACCGTAACAGGAATCTGCGGTGCGTGCGGAAATATGAACCGCACCGCCAACTCTCCCAAGCCCAATTCAGGCACAATAGGCTCAAAATCATGACCACTTGCCCCCAAACCGTGCAACCAAATAACGACATGCTTAATAGGCTGATTGGCAGGGTTGTGTTCAACAGCCACAAAAGGTAATAATTCACTCATATTCATCTCTCATTTTATTTCATACCAAACCAACAACATCATAACACAGCCATTAACTTTTCCCAACATTTGCCCAAATAAATTTGCCAAAGTTTTTCACAATTTTACCAAAAAACCTTTATAATTATCATCAACAAATTAATAAACAAATTTATCCAATGAAAGGTAGGCACTCATGCAGTGGAAAGGTCGCAGACAAAGCTCTAACATTGAAGACCGTCGTGGCGGTCGTGGCAAGATGGGTGGCATCAGTATTTTTGGCTTGATTTTAGCACTCATCGTATGGAAAGTATTTGGCATCAGCCCTGAGACCACACTTGGCATCACTCAGACCATCACCCAAAACAGCCAAGCCGACCACAATATTGGCAATGAGACTGCTGAGCAGGCGGAATCTCGTGAGTTTGTGGCCACTGTTTTGGCAGATACTGAAGATGTATGGACAAGCATTTTTCAGCAATTAGGCAATACCTACCAAGCACCAAAACTGGTGATGTTTAGCGATATGGTTCAATCGGCCTGTGGTTCAGCAACCTCAGCAAGCGGTCCATTTTATTGTCCAGCTGATCAAAAAATTTATCTTGATACTTCATTTTTTAAGGCAATGCGTACACAAATGGGCATCACAAGCGAACGCAATCAAACAGAGCTTAGTCATCAAGACCAAGCTGCCGACTTTGCTCAAGCCTATGTGATTGCCCATGAGGTTGGCCATCATGTGCAAACTTTACTTGGTATCTCTGGTCAAGTTCGCCAAGCACAGGCACAAGCAAGCGAATCTACTGCCAATAATTTATCTGTACGCATGGAGTTACAGGCCGATTGCTTTGCAGGCTTATGGGCAAGGCACAACCACGAACGCACGCAATTTTTACAAAAAGACGACATTGAAGAAGCACTTGACGCTGCTGAAAAAATTGGTGATGACTACCTACAACACAAATCGCATGGCCATGTTGTTCCAGACAGCTTCACACATGGCACAAGCAAACAACGCCAACGCTGGTTTTATCGTGGATTGGAATCAGGCGATATCAAACAATGTGATACTTTTGCCATCCGCGAGCTTTGATTCATTGACTAATAAGCATTTGAGTGATCCAATTACTCTAACAAGCCATCAATCCCAAAAAAATCATCATAAAAACAACAGTGATTGGCAAACCATCAAAATTATGATAACTTATGCCAATCACCAATCATCTTTTATCAATTTCTTATGGATACAACACCTATTTTACCTGACGAACTGATACAGCTTGCGATGCGGTTTTTTGATGAACATACTCACAAACCCATCAGCATCAATCCTGATGTACTGGCTTATCGCTGGGTGGGTGGTGAGCGTGGTCATCTTGCACCACTTGATGTGATGTTTGGTGTGGATTTAGAAGATTTGATTGGCATTGATGACCAAAAACACAAACTCATTGATAATACACTTCAATTTTTAGCAGGACTGCCCGCCAATCATGTGCTAATGACAGGAACACGAGGTTCTGGCAAATCATCTCTCATGCGTGCTTTACTCAAAAATTATCATCAAGATGGATTGCGGATCATTGAAGTATCTCGTGATGATTTATTGCATTTGGGTAAAATTCGCCAAGCCATCAAAAAATCGCATCACCACAACAACCCTAATCGCTACATCGTATATTGCGATGACTTGGCATTTAACACCGAAGATGAAAATTACCGCACCCTAAAAAGCATACTAGATGGCGCACTGGACAGCGAACAAGAGCATTTGCTTGTCTATGCCACCAGCAACCGACGCCATCTATTACCACAAACAATGAAAGACAATGTCAATATCTACAACGGTCAAACAGACGAGATAAACCCATACGAAACCATTGATGAAACCGTATCACTTTCTGACCGTTTTGGCCTTTGGTTGTCATTTCACCCCATGAATCAAACAACCTACTTAAACATTGTAAAAAATTACCTTGAAAAACAAGGTCTAACCATGAACGATGACACACGCCAAGCAGCCCTAACATGGGCTGGCAACCGTGGTGGTCGCTCAGGTCGCATTGCCCATCAGTTTAGTCGGCACTGGGTTGGGCAGCAACAACTAACCCACCTTAACAAAAACAAACATCATTAAAAAAAAGTAAATTTTTCATGCTTTTGGTTGCATTAAAATTTGTCCAGAAAGTCTTATTGCAACAAAATACTTGTTTTGCCTTTTAATCATTTGGCAAATCATCAAAATAAGCGAGTGTATTTTCACCGCAGTCTGGTTCACGATACCAAAAAACCAACTTATCACACCAAGTCAATTAGTAAGCGGTCGATGATTTTTATTTACCTTTGCCTTATAAATTTATGAATAAAAAAACAGATCGCACCAGCAATCTGTTTTTTTGTTTATCAGACTTAAAGTTGGTTGATCAAATCATGACAAGTTTGATGCTTGTACCAAAATCTTAGTATATTCTTCTTGTGGATTTTCAAAAATCTGCTGAGATGTCCCCATTTCCACCACACGCCCTTCACTCATGACAATCACACGGTCAGATAAAGCACGCACCACCGACAAATCATGACTGATAAAGATATAGCTTAGACCATACTTATGCTGTAAGTCATTTAATAGCTCAACCACTTTAATTTGCGTTGAACGGTCAAGTGCTGATGTTGGCTCATCTAATAGGACAAATTTTGGCTCAAGAATGATTGCACGCGCAATTGCGATACGCTGACGCTGACCACCAGAGAATTCATGCGGATAACGGTTAATCATCGCAGGCGACAAATTAACCTCGGTAAGCACCCTAGCAACTTTCTCACGACGCTCATCAGCACTCATTTGTGGGTAATGCACCGTCAGACCTTCTGCGACAATCTCACCCACCGTCAAGCGGGGTGATAGCGAGTTAAATGGATCTTGAAATACCATTTGCATGTCTTTTTTGAGTGATTTTTGCTCAGCATCTAAAAAGGTGCGAATGTTTTTACCATGAAAACAAATATCACCACTTGATTCAACGATCTGCATGATGGCACGCCCCAAGGTGGATTTGCCAGAACCAGACTCACCCACAATGCCTAGCGTCTCACCAACTTTTAAGTCAAGCGAAATACCTTTAACCGCATTAAAAACCTGCGTTGGCTTACCCAAAAAATTACGCTTAATCACATAATCCACCTTGACATCATCAGCAGTGATGATTCTAGGTACATCATCACCGATGGCAGGCTTGTGCCTCTCTGGGATTGGGGTAAGCAATTCAATGGTATAAGGGTGTTTTGGATTGTTAAATACGCTTTGGGTTGTTCCACGCTCAATAATCACCCCATGTTGCATGACACACACATCATCGCTATATTTTTTAACAAGACGCAAATCATGTGAAATCAAAATAATCGCCATGCCCATGTCTTGTTGCAATTCACGCATCAAATCCAAGATTTCTGCTTGCGTAGTAACATCCAATGCAGTAGTAGGTTCGTCAGCAATCAATAAATCCGGCTCATTGATGATCGCCATGGCAATCATGATTCGCTGTAATTGACCACCAGAAAACTCATGCGGATAGCAATCCATTTTCTTATCAGCGTTAGGAATTTTAACCTTTTGCAGAGTTTTTAATGCCAGCTGAGTGGCTTTTGCACCGCTGATGTTTGGGTTGTGAATTGAGACTGCTTCGGCAACCTGCTGACCGATTTTCATATAAGGGTTGAGCGATGTCATGGGCTCTTGGAAAATCACACCGATACGCTTACCACGAATCTTACGCATCTGGGATTCAGATTTCTCCAAAACCTCCTCACCTTCAAACAATACAGATGAAGCCTCTCCATAGGTAACAATATTTTTTGGCAAAAGTTGCATGATTGCCATGGAAGTAACGGATTTACCAGAGCCCGACTCACCGACAATTGCCAGTGTACGACCAGATTCCAGCTCAAACGATGATGATTTTACCGCATGAATCAGCTCTTCATCTGTCTTTAAATAGACATCAAGATTTTTTACTTCTAATAGTTTCATCATCACATCCTATTTGTCTTTTGGGTCAAGTGCATCACGCAGACCATCACCGATGAAGTTAAAACAAAACAATGTAACCACCAAAAATACCGACGGTACAATCAATTGCCACGGTGCAACCTGCATGGTTTGAGCACCTTCTTGTAGCAATGCACCCCAGCTGGTCATAGGCTCTTGCACACCAAGCCCCAAGAAACTTAGAAATGATTCAAACAAAATCATGCCTGGCACAACCAACGATGCATAGACCACAACCACACCCAAGACATTTGGCACAATGTGGCGTGTGATGATTTTCCAGTTTGATACACCTGTAACATGTGCAGCAGTGATGAACTCTTTATTTTTTAGACTTAAAGTCTGTCCACGAACCATACGCGCCACATCTAGCCAAGAAACCAAACCAATCGCCACAAAAATCAAGAATATATTACGACCAAACAAAGTTACCAGCAAAATAACAAAGAACATGAACGGAAAGGCACTCAGCACTTCTAAAAAACGCATCATCAGCATATCAATCTTACCGCCTGCATAGCCTGATATCGCCCCATACACCGTGCCAATCAACACCGCTACAAACGCCCCTGCAATGCCCACCATCAAAGAAATACGCCCACCAATAGCAACACGCACGAGCAAATCTCGGCCAAGTGTATCTGTGCCAAAATAATGACCATGTTCAGCTGATGGTGCAACACCCATATTAGCCCAGTCGGTATCAGCATAGCCAAATTGAGATACCATCGGTGTGATGATCACAAAAGCGGTAACCATGACCAAAATGATAATACTGGCAATCGCTGCTTTATTGCGTCGAAATCTACGCCATGCATCTTGCCAAAGACTACGACCTTTAACAGTAGCTGATAACGACTCTTGCACTGTGTTTGTATGTATCGACATATCACATCCTTATCAATATTTAATTTTTGGGTCAATCACAGTGTACAAAATATCTACAATCGCATTAAAGGCAATCGTCAATACACCCACCAAAATTGTCAAACTCAGCACCAAACTATAATCACGGTTCAATGCCCCATTGACAAACAACTGTCCAATACCTGGCAAACCAAAAATTGTTTCAATCACAATTGATCCTGTAATGATACCCACAAATGCAGGACCCAAAAAAGAAATGACAGGCAACATCGCAGGACGCAAAGCATGCTTTAATACAATATGCGACATTGGCAAACCCTTAGCGTGTGCTGTGCGTATAAAAGGACTATTTAGCACCTCAATCATCGAACCACGCATGACACGAGCAATGCTTGAAGTGTATGCAATCGCAAGTGTCCCAACAGGCAAAATCATGTTTCTTAACGCACCGTCATTCCAACCACCAGCAGGTAGCCATTGCAAAGTAACAGCAAAAAGTAGTACAAGTAGTGGTGCTTTAACAAAACTTGGCATGACCACACCCGTCATCGCCACTGTCATCAATGAATAATCAAAAAAACTATTTTGCTTTAAGGCAGCAATCACGCCCAGCGTAATACCCAAAAGCAGTGCAATGATAAATGCCCAAACACCAATCTCCACCGACACAGGTAAAGACTGCGAAAGTAGCTCATTAATTGTATAATCTTTATATTTAAAAGAAGGGCCAAAATCAAAATGCAAAAACAGCTGTTTTAGATAATTTAAAAATTGCAACCACATTGGGTCGTTTAGGTGATATTTGGCTTCAATATTTGCCATCACTGCAGGGGGGAGATTACGCTCACTTGTAAAAGGACTTCCCGGTGCCAATCGCATCATAAAAAATGAAATGGTGATGAGAAAAAGCATCGTCGGAATCGCTTCGAGCGTACGCTTAAAAATCAGCTTAAACATATAAAACCTCGTGTTTGTACATCCATTATTAAAATGCTTACTGTCCAAATAAGCATCCTTGGACACACTCCTTGTATCAAATTGCATCATCATTGCAACAGCAATTTGTTAATTGTTAAACATCAGCTACCAAAAAAAAAAATGGTTGCTTATGTTTATTTTTGTAAGTTTAATTTGCGGAGAAATTATACATGATTGACTGTGATTTGTGTGTATTAATTCACCAAATAATGATAAATCTTTACCATTTTTTATTAAAAATAAAAATGAACAAAATATTTTTAATCAATTTCATTCATCATCATAAAAAACTTTATAGATATCAGCAAGCAATCTTTTTCATCATGTCATCATGCACCGCTTTCATACCACCACATCAATCCTATTGACCACAAAAAACCAATCACAGGCATTACGCCTATGATTGGTAAAAAACATCAGTTGATTAGTGTTTTAGGACTTTTAAGTCTTTGACATGCCATTGGCTTTGTGGGTCTTTATCAGAGAACCCTACAATATAAGGCTTCACTAGGCGTGGAGATACATATTGATAAACAAAGATGGTTGCCGCCTCTTTATCCAGCACTTCCTCAGCTTGACGGTACAGTTCAGCACGCTGTTCTGGCGTTACATCAGCACCTAAGGTTTTTGCCATGATACCATCAAAGGCTTGACTGCTATATTTACCATAGTTACTTGAATCTGTAGAAACAAAAGTATTTAAGAATGTTGATGCTTCGTTGTAATCTGCACACCAACCGCCACGAGACATCTGATGTTTCTGATTACGGCGAGTTTCTAAATAAGTTTTCCACTCTTGGTTGGCCAAAGATACCTCAACAAAACCAAGCGCATCTTTCCAAAACGCTGCTGCTGCCACTGCTAAAGTTTTGTGCTGTTCACTTGTGTTGTACAGCAGTTCAAATTTCAGCGGGTTAGATTCATTATAGCCAGCCTCATTCAGTAATTTTTTGGCCTCTTCAATGCGTTTGGCTTTATCCCAAGCTTTCCATTCTGGCGTGTAGTTGTTGATGCCGTTCGTAGCTTCTGGGGTAAACTGATAGGCCACTTTTTGACCTTGACCCATAATCTTATCCACTACTGTGTCTCTATCCATTGTCAATGACAATGCTTTACGCACACGCACATCATTAAATGGTGCTTTGGTATGGTTAAATTCATAATAATAGGTGCATAGCTTTGGCTGAATCTTAACTTGGTCACCAAGCTCGCTTTGTAGCTGTTTAAATTGTGTCGGTGGCAGTGCATCAGCAGTAACATCAATCTCGCCAGCTTTGTAGCGTTGGACATCTGTGGTATCCGATGAGATGGCAAGCAAAGTTACTTGGTTGATGGTGGTATTGGCGTCATCGTAATAGTTTTTGTTACGCTCAAGGACAATGCGTTCGTTGACTTGCCATTCTTTTAGACTGTATGGACCATTGCCCACAAAATTACCAACATTTGTCCATTTATCACCATGCTGTTCAACCGCTTTTTGGTTCACAGGTTTTACAGCAGTATGGAACAGTGCGTCTGGGAAATATGGTACAGGCTCAGACAGTGTTACTTCCAGCGTCTTATCATCAATCGCTTTTACACCCAACATCTCAGGTTTAACCTTGCCATCAACAATGTCTTGGGCATTCACAACTTTTAGACCTGACAAATAAGTAGCATAAGGCGATGCTGTCTTAGGGTCAACCAATCGGCGAAAACTATAAACAAAATCATTGGCAGTTACAGGGTCGCCATTTGACCACTGGGCATCACGCAGTTTAAATGTCCATACTTTATTATCAGAGGTTGACCATTCGGTCGCCATACCTGGAACAGTTTTGCCTTCAGCATCTGTTGAGGTTAAACCAACCAACATTTGGCGTAAGATATTTGACTCAGGTACGCCAGATGCTTTATGTGGATCTAAAGTCTCAGGTTCTGCGCCGTTGTTAATAACAATCTCTTGTTGCTCAGCAAGGTCGCCCGCTGCCACATCCACCTTGCTGGTATCGCCTTTATTTTCAGCAGTTTGGGTTTTTTGCTCACCACCACAACCAAAAAGTGCAGCAGTTACAGACAATAATAATGCCGATGGCAAAACTTTTGAACTCATAACAATATCCTTATGATAAATAAAAAATAGTCATCTTTAAGCAAAATGATCAATGACTGGGTGTATATATAATCCAACAACCCATCAAAAGTCAAGAAATTTGTTAAAAATTGTAGTTTTTTTCATCAAATAGTAATAATTCTTTAATAAATCTTTTTAACTTTCATCTGCACAGACAAATCCAATAAAAAACCCACCAGACAACAGTGGATTTTTTATTGAAGTTAAAATACAAAATCAGGCAATTAATGATCGTAAGGATCTCTTAGTACGATGGTCTCTGCACGGTCTGGACCTGTTGAGATGATGTCCACAGGACAGCCAACCAATTCTTCAATACGCTTGATATAAATTTTGGCATTTTCTGGCAAGTCATCAAACTTGGTAATGCCGATGGTTGATTCATTCCAACCTGCCAAAGTCTCATACACAGGTTCTACTTTTTCATAAAACTCTGCATCATAAGCACCAGCGCACTCACCCTCTGCAACCTGATATTCAGTAGCGATTTTAATCTCGTCCAAGCCATCTAACACATCTAGCTTGGTCAGACAAATGCCAGACATAGAATTTAATACCACCGCACGACGCAAACTCACCGCATCAAACCAGCCACAACGACGAGCACGCCCTGTTGTTGCACCAAATTCATGACCCACCTTCGCCAAGTGCGCACCCACATCATCAAACAGCTCGGTCGGAAAAGGTCCTGAACCCACACGAGTGGTATAAGCTTTTGTAATACCAAGCACATAGTCAAAGTACAACGGGCCAAGACCTGTACCAGTTGCGACACCACCTGCTGTCGTATTTGAACTGGTAACAAATGGATAGGTACCATGGTCAATATCCAGCAATGTACCTTGTGCACCCTCAAACATCAAGTTCTCGCCTGCTTGACGACGGCTTTCCAACTCTTCGGTAACATCAACGACCAAATCTTTTAGCTCTTTTGCCCACGCTTGGCACAAGGCCAGTGTTTCGTCATAATCAATCGCCTGAACTTTATAGTACTGGGTCAAAGCAAAGTTGTGGTATTCTAAGATTGATTCTAGCTTTTGTGGTAAATCTGCACGAAATAAGTCAGCAACTTTAAGAGCTCGGCGAGCCACCTTATCTTCATAAGCAGGGCCAATACCACGACCTGTCGTACCGATTTTGGCATTGCCACGCTGTAATTCACGAGCTTGATCAAGTGCGGTATGATATGGCATGATGAGTGGACACGCTGGGGAGATACGCAGGCGTTCACGCACAGGCACACCTTTTTCAATCAACCCATTCATTTCTTTTAATAATGCATCAGGAGCAAGCACCACGCCATTACCAATAAAGCAAGTAACACTTTCGCGTAAAATGCCTGATGGAATTAAATGCAAAACAGTCTTTTCACCACCCACAACCAGCGTATGGCCTGCATTATGACCGCCTTGATAGCGTGCTACCGCAGTTGCTTTTTCGGTCAGCAAATCTACAATCTTACCCTTGCCTTCGTCGCCCCATTGGCTACCAAGTACAACAACATTTTTACCCATGATTTAGCCTCGTTTAATTGAACAATAGATAAATTAATAATTAAGTTGATAATAAAATTAAAAAGTTAATAATAAAACTAAAAATGACATTTTTAATGACGCATCAATCAAAAATTTGTTGATCAATCTTCGTCATCACCAACCAACCTTACCGACCACACGCCATCATCAAGATGAAGCACACCATCAATGCTTGCAGGCCTATCCTTAGCAGACAATGGTTTGATGACAATACAGCCTTCATCTTGCAAGGTCTTTATCTGACGAGCCAAGTCCTCACCTTGTTCATCATTCATACGACAGACATCATCATAATCAACGATGATGATTGTATCTTCTTGAAGCTCTACAAATTCAAGCAAGCGATTAATATCCATGCTAAAACCTGTCGCCTGTCGCTCTGGGCTGGCATAAAATCGACCGCCACGCACAAGTGCCTGCGTCTGTGCTACCGAAGATTGGTTAAGATACACATTAAAAACAAGCCCTGTATGATAATGATAGCCTGATAGTTCTGTAATATCCACGCTGACACTCATGCCCAGTCGTTTAATGTATGTTGATAAAGTTGCAATCTCGCAAGCAGCATCAATGATAACTTGGCTTGACTGAGCTTTTTTGCTGAGTTTTTTTAGCAAGTTATTGGCATCTGGTGTGGCATCTTGGGCAAGTGTATATTTGGCAAGCGTCAAAAAGTCTGCCCCACCATCAATGCTGGAACAAAATTCTGCAAGCTGGGGCAAATCTTTTTTGGTGTATAGTGTCATTAAAGTTTGGCCAATCGGTGCATCAACACCGTGCAATCGGCACAGTGAATCAAAAATTGCCACCTGCCCCACATCAATATGCAGATTGCCACGACTCATGCCAATCTCATCAGTCAAGGCAACCAATAAGTCAATGAGTGCAATCTCAGCATTTACACCATCAACACCAAAAATCTCTGCACCCAATTGTAGCGGTGTACGCAGTCCAAACAGTCCATTTGGCAAAGTCTTAATCACTTGACCGACATAGCAATAGCGACTCACACCCTGCCCATGCTGAGCATCAATGCGAGTAATCTGCGGTGTGATATCAGCACGCAGTCCCATCAGTCGCCCTGTGAGCTGGTCCACAATTTTAAAGGTTTGTCGTTTTAAATCTTCATCTGCACCACCAAGTAAAGTTTCGGTGTATTCAATGATCGGTGGCGATACCAAGCGATAGCCATGTGCTGTTAGCACAAATAACAAGGCATCACGCAGACTTTCTAATTTTTGGGCATCTTTAAATAAAATATCCACCACGCCATCAGGCAAAAGCCAGTTTTTGGCATCAGTATGTTGCAATCCAGTCGCCATCGTACAGGTTACCAAAATACCCCCTAAGTTCACTTATGGTGATAAATACATAAAAATAGCAAGTCATCGCTTGCCACTTTGAAAAAATATCCAATTTGTTTTATTTTTCGTACTTAGTGTATCATTAAATTCATCTTGCGACTAGGTCAAATTACAAATTATTTTTCATATCATGACAATTTTTGATGAAATGATTTAAATACAAATTTAAATACAAATCAGAGTTAACCAATGTCAAAGTTGCCAATGACAATCATCAATGACAACACAACCGTTCAACCCTTGTTATGATAAGCTTGATCACCAATAATCAGATGGCCGTCAGACATTGCTAGATAAAAAATGGAAATTTTGCTATAATATGGCGAAATTTTTACCATGGTTTTACCATAGCGATAAAAGTGGCAAAATTTCCATGGATTCGCACACCATCAATTCACCAAATAAGGGGGCAATATGAACAAGCACGAAGACGATATCCACACCCCCAAACAAAAACTTGATACTGTTGAAAGCTATTTAAAGACACCGCACGACGAGCTTCATCAAGATGACTGGCAAAGCGATGAAGAAGAGCTTGCCATAGATGATAATAGAGACAGCTACATCTATGGTGATGCCGATGCCACAGATGAAGACACCATCGAAACAATGACGGTCTATGACCCTGATGCCGATCGTTTTGAGGATTTGGAAGATTCAGGTGATAATGAAACCATTGTCTGCTACTCTTATTCTCGTAAAACTGGCGAACCAATTGAACAGCTTAATATTGACGAAGTCAGTCGTGCTTTAACCAATAACAATCAATTCATCTGGCTAGGACTATACGACCCCAGCATTGAGACTGTCCAAGAAGTTAAAGATGCCTTTGACCTACACGAACTTGCCTTAGAAGATGCCCTCGCTGAGCACCAACGCCCAAAGGTGGAAAGCTATGGGCATGATATGATTTTTGTGGTGGTGCGTACCGCAAAACTTGAAGACAACCAAATTCGCTACGGCACAACAGCGATATTTATGGGCAAAAATTTCATCATCAGCATTCGTCGTGGTGCGTCCAATTCCTACTCGCCTGTGCGTGAGCATTATCACCGTCGCCCCGAGCGTCTGCGTCTAGGCCCAATCTTTGTACTACATGCCATCTTAGACTTCATCGTCGATAACTATTTGCCTATTACCGACCGCTTAGGAAACTACTTGCGTGAGCAAGAACGGAACATTTTTTCATCAGAATTTAGCCGAGATACACTAAGAAGTCTGTACGAACTAAAATCACAACTTGTACATATGCGTGCGGTGATTTTGCCTGTACAAGATGTGTGTAACTTTTTTATCAATCACAAAAAAAATGAACTGATTTCTGCTTTCCCTACTGCTGCACAACCTTATTTTCGAGATGTTAACGATCACTTACTGCGTTCTCTTGATGCGGTAAACGGACTTAACGAAATGCTGTCTGTTGCCATGAATACCTACACCACGATGGTAACAATGGGTCAAAACGATGTTGTACGCAAACTTGCTGCATGGGCAGGTATCGCTGCTGTGCCGACAGCGGTGGCGGGCATTTATGGCATGAATTTTGAGCTCATGCCAGAATTGTCATGGCGGTACGGTTATTTCATCATCATTGGTATGATTTTGATGATTTGTATTTATTTATACTCAAAATTTCGCCGTGCTGGCTGGTTGTGATTTTTTAGATGCAACTTTTTTGCTTTTTTTCCACCAAATACCGCCAGTAACGGCGAGGCATTTGGGCGATATGACGCTTGGGATTTATCCGCTCTTTAATGGTAACATGACGAAAATACGCCTGCCAAAGACGCTGATAAATCGACTCCTCATCGGTATGAAATTCATTGCCATCCATCAAAATTTGTTCATCAATCTTGGCTATCTCACGCACCCCCACCGCAGGCTCTTGATGGTCATAAAAAATCCCATAGCCACGCACAACATCAAAAATCAGCCAACTTTGATCAGCAAAACGCTTGGCAAAAAAATCACCGATCAGCGGTAGAATATTAAAGTCAGGATTGATCTTGGCAAAATACACGCCTTGTGTTGTGTCCTCAAAGCGTACAAATGCCTGCATCCGATGACGCTCTCGCCCTACTTTTTTAATGCATGCCTGCACTGCCTGCACATCAGGGTGAGCAAAATTCCCCATCACAGACCGATTGGGGTTATCCAGCTGATACGCCACCACACGAAATAAATGCGTATAAACCATTTTATCTTCAGACAAAAATGCCCAAATGACATCACGCACGCTTAATATTTCACGGATTTTATTCAATACTCGCCCTGCTTTTTGGGCATCGGTTGCCACCAAAATGGCTTCATCTAAAAAATTAGCAGTATGATCGTGCACTGTCATGATAGATAGTGGCGTACGCACAAGCTTATGTTGATAGGCATAAAATACCGCAGATAACCAGCCCTCAAAGCTACCATCAAACAATAAAACAGTTGGATTATTTTGGTCTGGCAAACCAGATGAATGAAATAAGGATAGCTCAGCCATGACCATCTAACTTCCTAGTCCAATAGACAAAATTTTTAGCCATCAAAATAGTGGCAACTGCCCTGTTCGTGCTTCTTTAAACTTACTTTGGGTTTGATTTAAAAGCACATCACGAAAATTATCACGCATCAGGTCGTTTAAATAAGGGTTGGGTATATTGAGTGCCACAAAATATCTGGCACGATTCACCGCCGCACCCATCTGTTTTAAATGCTCAAGAGTCAGCGTGGTAAATCTTCTGGCACTCATGATTTTCTTTGCTGTATGCACACCAATCCCTGGTACACGCACCACCATTTCATAGGGGGCAGTTTGGATATTGATGGGAAAATGCTCACGATGACGAACTGCCCATGCCATTTTTGGATCAAGTTGCAAATCTAAAAATGGATTATCTGCATCTACAATCTCATCGGCACCAAAGCCATAAAATCGCATGAGCCAATCTGCCTGATACAGTCGATTTTCACGCACCAGTGGCACAGGTGTACTGACATCAGGTAAGCGTTTATCTGTGAGCATCGGCACATAACCTGAATAATACACTCGTTTTAGGTCGTATTTTTGATAAAAATGACTCGATAAACGAATGATTTGATGATCTGACTCGCCTGTCGCCCCAATGATAAACTGTGTAGACTGCCCTGCTGGCGTGTACTTTGGCGCGTGCTTGTGGACTTTGCGTGAATCTTTAAATTGTACAATTTGCTCTTGCACGGTCTGCATGGGAGCTTTCATGTCATCGTGGTTTTTTTCAGGGGCAAGCAAAGCAAGCCCTGATTTGGTGGGAATCTCCATATTCACCGACAGACGATCAGCGTATAGCCCTGCTTCTTTCATCAAATCATCAGAAGCCCCAGGTATGGTTTTTAGGTGAATATAGCCATGAAAGTTATGCTTAGTACGCAAAGTTTTGGCAACACGCACAAGTCGCTCCATCGTATAGTCAGGATTTTTAAAAATCCCCGAGCTCAAAAACAGCCCTTCTATATAGTTTCTGCGATAAAACTGCATGGTCAAATCCACCACTTCCTCTACGGTAAAAGCAGCTCTTGGTGTATCATGGCTGCGGCGTGAGGTGCAGTAGGCACAATCATAAATACAGTGATTGGTGAATAAAATTTTTAATAAAGACACACAGCGACCGTCCTCGGTATAGCTGTGACAAATGCCTGATTTTGATGAATTGCCCAGACCGCCTGCATTTTTGCGGTTACCACCACTTGATGAACAGGAGACATCGTATTTGGCGGCATCGGCGAGAATGGCAAGTTTTTGCTCAATGCGTTCGTGATTCATTATTGCTATCAGTCTCTTTTAATGGTTCATGATTAAATGATGCTTAATCACAAAAATTTCAATGACACACCAAGTTGTCTTAAATACCCCATAAAATTCTCATACGCCTGCCTAATCAATACTTGTCCCGCCCATAAATACTTGCAATATCATCAACTTAATCATCAAATTTAGTATCAATCTTTATTATCGTACTTTATGGCTACGGCTCTTGTGGTTTGCTATAGTCTAGCAAGCTCATAAAACATTCCATCATACGCCATCTTTTCTTGCACATTTTGCCCCACCGCCATCACCATATCATCAAGCACGGTCAAAAAATGCTCAATACGAACCAAATCAAGCGTTTGGTTTTGCATTAAATTCGCCACATGAATGTCTGTATGCCGACTGTCAAGACACAAACCAACACGCATCACATCAACAAGCATCAGGCGTGTTAAAGTGATAAAATCTGTAAATGCCATCATTTTTTGCCAATAATCACTTGCCACAATCGGCTGTCGCTGTCCATTTCGTAAAGCCAACCAAGTTTTTATCCACAATGCTCGCTGATCAAACCACACTGCCTGTGGCAACTTTATCGCAGAAAGTACCGCACCATCTGCCAAATCAAGACACAAACTGGCCAACTGCCGATCACCCAGTTTTTGTGTAATAAAATCAAGTGCTACATCATACGCAATTTGCCTAAGTGGCAGGGTTTGTACACGGCTTTTTATGGTTGGCAACAGGCGAGTTGGGTTGTCGCTGATGAGTATCAAATACACGCCTGCACGAGGCTCTTCTAAGGTTTTTAACAAGGCATTGCTCGCCCCTAATGTCAAACGCTCAGCACCATCTAGAACGATGAGTCGCACACCTCGCCCTTTGATGTGCCCATATTCCTGCAAAGCTCGAATGTCATCAATCTTAATAGATGAGGCCTTATCCGTCTTTTCATCAATCTCTGCTGTTGGCAAGCTCTCATTTGGCAAGACCAGCAAATCAGGGTGCGTACCAGCCGTAAGCCAATGACAACTTTGACACACACCACACGCCCCATTTTTAGTTTTATTGGTACAAAGTAGCCATGCCGCCAATCGCCATACAAAGGCATGCTTACCAATACCCGCCATACCACCTGCCAAAAGTCCATGAGGCAGCTTATCATCATAAAACTGTTGCACAACTTGCTCCCATGCCTGCGATTGCCAAGCAAAAAGGGGAGAAAAATAAGGCAGGTCGGCTGATGGTTTAGAGGCATGATTATTCATGATGAATGGCCATCTATCACAAGTTCATGACTGTTTTTTAATGCCAAGCCGTCAAATTCCAATACCATTATCCAAGGCAATTTTCGCTTATTAGCATAAAAGTCATCAAACCCAAAATTAGGATAATAATGATTCATGATGGTAGATAACGCTGTGCCATGCGTGCCAATAACAACTGTCTTTTTAGGGTGAGTGTTTAATAGGGTTTGCAACGCTACAATATTTCTTTTTTGAACATCGTTAAGACTTTCACCATTTGTCAGATGATAGTCAAAATCCTGCCATTGTCTTTGGCTAAATTCATCAAAGTCATCTACCCATTTACCAATCTTTCTTTCACGAAAATCATCATTGATTTCAATATCTTTTTGACGATGTCTGGCCAATGGATAAATGGTATCCACCGCTCTTTTATAAGGACTTGAAAAGAATAAATCTATATCAATATCTTTAAAGACATAGATCAAGTTTTCACTTTGAGCGACGCCCTTTGGTGTCAATTCCCGACTAAAATCATCTCGATGATCATAATTAGGCTCAGCGTGGCGAACAAAATAAATGGTGGTCATAAGCCATCTCATCAAAAAATTAAAATTTTAAAAAGTCGTCAATCGGCATGGCGTTTAATCTGACCAAGTCATCATGCGTATCCACGCCAAGCGGCAGAACAAGTTTGGCAACATCAATGGCAATTTTATGTCCATTTTCTAAGATGCGTAGCTGCTCCAAACTCTCTAATTTTTCAAGCCCACCTTGTTGCCATTGATGAAAAGTTTTTAATAATTTAACACGGTAAGCATACAAACCTAAATGGCGAAAGGCATTTTGAGGCATACCACCAAGCTCATTTTTCAAAACCCCATCTCGGTCATATGGTATGGGACTGCGACTAAAATACAGTGCCTGATTGCCAGCCTTGACCACTTTAACCACCGAATTTTTATAAAAATCCTCAAAATTATCAATAACTTCACACAAAGTTGCCATCACACAGTCAGTATTTTTAAGCAAAAGGTCTTTGACTTGTTCTAGTAGCACTGGAGGTACAAGCGGTTCATCACCCTGCATATTAATCACGATATCATCATCAGCCAAATCCAAAATTTGTGCTACCTCACCCAATCTGTCCGTACCTGATGCGTGTTCACCTGTCATCACAACAGGAATGTCAGCATTTTGACAAACCTTAAAAATTCGCTCATCGTCCGTTGCTACGCACACACTATCAGCAAAGGTGGCCTTTAAAGCTTTCTGTGCTGTCCAAAGTACCATCGGTTTACCATGAATTTCACACAAAGGCTTGCCAGCCAAGCGAGTAGATTTGTAACGAGCAGGAATGATGATGTGGGTTTTTGAGTGGGTTTTCATAATATTTAAGTATATGATTTGATGATGAATTAAGGTTCATTGTAAAGCAAAATCCGACAAAATAAAAGCAGCGTTAAACTTACTATTTGATTAAAATGGTTTTATTAAAAAAAGTACATCACCCATCAATCATGCTCACAAGATGGATAATGCACTCAATTTTGTCAGATTTTAATCCCAAGGCTCATCAAAACCTTATCCATTTCATCATAAATACTCTTTGATAGCACTGCTTGCACAGGCAATACCCAAATGTTATCAAAAATAATGTGTGGCAAAGTCTTGGCAAGCTCACGCAGTTTAACCGCATCTTTGCTGGTAACTATGATGGGTAGGTCTGCAAGCTCCATTAAATCATCAAGGGTAAAGTTATGATGGTCGCCAAAAGGTTTTTCTACGACAGCAAAACCCAAATCAGCAAGTGTTTTAAAAAAACGCACAGGGTAGCCAATACCACTCACAGCATAGACTTGTTGGGGATGTAGCGTACGATCACTTGACAATAAAGGTGTGGGCGTACCTGGCATAAGGTGCATCAGTAAAGCATTATCATCATAACAGTCAGCTCGGTTGTCATGATAAATCACAGTCGCCCCATCTAGGCGTTTTATCGACTCACGCAAAAATCCTTGCGGAAATAATTTGCCATTACCAAAACCACGCACCCCATCTACCACTATCCATTCAGCATCACGATACAAGGCGTGGTGTTGTAACCCATCATCACTGATGATGAGCTGTAAATTTGGGTAATTTTGTATCAATAAATCAATTGCCTGACCACGATTTACCCCCACCGCCATTGGCACGGCAGTCTCAGATACAATCAAACATGGCTCGTCGCCCACTTTTGTCGGTTTACTATCTGCCTTGACGATGGCAGGGACTTTGTCCGACCGACCATAACCACGACTGACCACTCCCACATTGATTTTTTTACTTTGCAAATATTTAACCAAAGCAATGATGAGTGGAGTCTTGCCACTGCCACCCACTGTGATATTACCAATGACCATCACAGGGACTGGGGCATGGTATTTGGTCAGTCGCCCACCATCATAAAGCGACTGATGCACTCTTGCTGCCATACCATATAAAGCGGATAAAGGAGCAAGTGCGGTAAGCATGGGGGAATTTTTCTCCCATGCTTTATTGATGAGTAATTCTATCTGATTCATCTGCTTTACGCCCTATCTGTTAAATCTATTCACTTTATTTTTTTAAGTTTGCCGTTTACTTGGCTGTCTCATCAAAAGTGCGTTCATACATGGTGCGATACATACCACCTTTGGTCAACAACTCATCATGCGTGCCCATCTCGATGATTTGACCTTGATCCATGACGATGATACGGTCAGCATTTTGTATGGTAGATAAACGATGTGCAATCACAAGCGTGGTACGCCCTTTCATTACAGCTTCCAATGCTTTTTGAATATAAAACTCACTTTCATTATCCAAGGCAGAAGTTGCCTCATCTAAAATTAAAATCGGAGCATCTTTGAGTAAAGCTCTTGCAATAGACAGCCTTTGGCGTTGCCCACCAGAAAGTTGCAGCCCTTCTGCCCCAATAAAACTGTCATAGCCATTTGGCAAATCCATGATGAATTCATGGGCATAGGCAGCCTTACTGGCACAAATAATCTCATCACGAGATTTGTTAGATAATGCCCCATAGGCAATATTATGTGCCACCGTGTCCAAAAAAAGCGTAACTTGCTGATTAACCATTGAAATTTGTTCACGCAACGATGACAGCCTAATCTCATCAATGGGCGTACCATCAATATAAATCCGCCCAGCTGTTGGATTGAGTGAACGGGTCAGCAGATTAACAAGCGTGGTTTTGCCAGAGCCCGACCGACCGACCACCGCTATCGTTTCTCCTGCCTTGATATCAAGGCTGAATTTTTTAATCGCTTGCGTGCCACTTTCATAAGTCAAATCAACATCTTTAAAACTGATGTCGCCAGTAATGATGGGCATTAGTACCCCATCATCTTTTTCCTCAGTTTCGTCAATCAGCATAAAAACTGATACGCCCGCTGCAATGCCACGCTGTAACTTTTGATTGACATCAGTCAATGCCTTAACAGGACGAGCCAAAGATACCGCTGCTACTAAATATGCAGAAAACTCGCCAGCACTTGTATCACCCAACATCTCAGGACGAAGCGACAACCAAATCACAAAACACATACCTGTTGCCATAAGCAACTGAATCACAGGTGAATTGATGGCAGCCAAAATGGTGATTTGCAAACCTTTATTTAAGTTATCCAAAGATGCTTTTTTAAATCTTTGTGCTTCATAAATCTGACCACTGTAATTTTTTACCACCTGATAGCCTGTAATGGCTTCATTGGTGATATGACTGACCGCACTCATGGTGTCTTGCACACCCATAGACAACATGGCAAAACGCTTGGAAACAAATCTGATGATCCAAAAAATCGGTGGTACGATAATCATCAATACCAAAGTCAATCGCCAATTGGTATAAAACAAAAAACCAAACAACGCCGTAACCGTCAAGCCGTCTTTTAAGAGCGTTGCCATAGATTCGGTTGTGGCTGCTGTTACCTGTTCAACATCAAAAATGAGTTTTGATGAAATCGTACCAGCAGGATTATTAAGATAAAACTCTGATGGCAAGCAAAGCAGTTTATTAAAGACTTCAATGCGTAAAAGATACACAAGACTGCGTGCCATGATCGCTGTATAATAACTGCCCAAAAACACACCGACACCACGAAACACAAACAGCAAAATTACCAAAAACGGAAACCAAAACTTACGCACATTATCGTTATGCTCAATGGCTTCAATGATATACTCAAACAGCTTAGCACCAGCCACCTCACTGCCTGCACTGATGATAAAGCCAACCATCGCTAAGATGAATGCCCACCAATATGGTTTTAAATAAGACACCAACCGCCGAAAAACGGCAGTTTTGTTTATTTGTTCAAAATCTTGTTGGTGTGTGGGTTTGCTATCAGAAGTGTGCATGAAATGTCTTTTTTTGCGGCGGTGTTTTAAGATGAATGGCAATATGGTGTTTTTAGCATGGCGTTTTTGGCAAAGCAAATGGTTTATCAAACCATTTAAGTCACCAAAAAAGCTCCCCATGTGATGCCGACTGATGACCAATCAACAAAATAACAAAATCCAATCAGTTGATTAGTCAATTAACTAATCAACTGATCATTAATACCAAATTGCATTAATAAGCCCTGCAACTGCTCATCATCATGAAAAAATATCTCAACACTGCCCTTGCCATCTTTGCCCTGTTTGATTTTGGTAGATGCACCTAAAACATCAGAGATTTTTTGGCTAAGCGTAAGAATTTCATGACTGGTGATCGTGTCTTTTTTGCTAGGCTCGGGATTTAAGATGGACTTGACTAATTTTTCGGCCTCACGCACGGTCATTTTGGCGTTAATGATTTTTTTGGCAATGATGGGCTGTTGTTTGCTCGACAAAGCAAGCAATGTTCGTGCGTGACCCATGTCAAGAAGCCCTTCTTGTATATATCCTTTAACAACATCATGCAAATTATTTAAACGCAAAAGATTTGATACGGTCGCACGAGCCTTACCCACAACATCGGCTATCATCGCATGACTCATGCCAAATTCGGTGTGAAATCTTTGTAAGGCCATGGCCTGTTCTAATACATTTAAGTCTTCACGCTGGATATTTTCAATCAGTGCAAGTGCAATGGCTATCTCATCAGATAAGATGCGTTCAATGGCAGGAATGCTGGTCAGACCTGCAATCTTGGCAGCACGCCAGCGGCGTTCACCCGCAATAATTTCATGGGTTACAGAGCCACTCGTCTTATTTTCACCAGATAATAGCGGACGAATGACAATCGGCTGCATTACACCATGTTGCCTGATAGAACTGGCAAGCTCACTTAGCGCCTCTTCTTTAATCTCACGGCGTGGTTGATACTTGCCTGACTGCAAGCGATTAATGTCAATCTGAACCAGCGTAACTTGCTCAGTAGGTTGAGTATTATCACCATCTTTTTTATTTTTAGATTTCTTCTTGGGTTTTTTAGCTTTACCAATGCTCACTTCATCATCAAGTAGGCTAAAATCGGTCAACTTGGCATCTTGATATTTTGCTTTTGTACCCTTTGCCACATCTGACTGTGCGTCCAAATCGGCCAAAGCCATGGGTGCCTTTTGCTCAGGTAGAATTTCACCAATAGAGATTTGTCTTTCTCTTTTGATATCACCAATAATCGCATCTAAGCCACGCTTTGTACCAAGTCCACGCTTTTTCATGTTAATTTCCAGTTTTCACCCAATAAACAGCCAACATTAGCCATGCAAATAAAATCAGTATTTTAGCATAATTTTGTGATTTTATTTGATGAATTTGCCAAACAACCACACTCACTACCAATCAAACTGTGCGCGCACTTTTGCTTCAAATAGCTTAGGTTCATCTGACTGCTTAATGACCTCATTCATGAGTGCATGATAAGCAATTGCCCCTTTAGACGATTTTTCATAGCCAAAAATTGACTGCCCAAAACTTGGTGCTTCCGCCAGACGCACACTTCTGGGTATGGTGGTCTTATACAACAATTCACCAAAATAATTTTCAAGTTCAGCAGAGACATCTTGGGCAAGCGTGCTTCGTCCATCAAACATCGTACGCACCACACCTCGCACATGAAGCTCTTCATTGATTACTTTTAGACGCCTAATGGTATCAATCAAGTCTGCCACCCCTTCTAGTGCATAATACTCACATTGCATAGGAATGATGACATTTTTAGCAGCAACAAGTGCGTTCACCGTCAAGATACTCAGGCTGGGTGCACAATCCATGATGACATAGTCATAAGTAAATTTGCCACTTTTTTTGGCCAACTCGATGGCCTTTTTTAGCAAAAATGGCGCATCTTCAACATCGGACAAAGACATATCAATGCCTGCCAAATCACGATTGGCTCCTGCCACATCAAAGCCTGCTTGCGTATTTTTTTCAATCACCTTGTGTAGCTTCGTCTCATCAAGCAATACATCAACAATGCTTTTTTTGAGTTCATTCTTGTCAAGCCCCGCTCCTGTTGTGGCATTACCTTGTGGATCTAGGTCAATGAGCAAAACCTTTTTTTTGCCAATCACGGCTAACGCTGCGGCTAAATTTACTGCCGTTGTCGTCTTTCCCACACCACCTTTTTGGTTGGCGACTGCAATGATTTCCATAAACACCCCTTCAAAATCACTCAAATAATTAAAAATAAATGTCAAAAAAATGGTCAAAAAAAATAATAAATTATTTTTTCAGATACACCACACAGCGTTCTTCCATCAAATTTGGCACACAAATTGCCTTAACATCAATTCGCCAATCATCTAGATTGGCAAAATCATCTACGCTTGGTGATTTGCCTTTCATCGCATACAGTACACCATCTACTTTTAAGTACGACTTGGCAAGATTAACAAAGTCATCAAGGCTGGCAAAAGCACGAGAGGTAATCACATCAAACGCCCCATCAAAATCTTCAATACGACTTGCCACAGGCGTGACATTATTAAGATTAAGCTCACTGACCATCTGACGAATGAAACGAACTTTTTTGCCGTTACTGTCAAGTGCGGTAATCTGCCAGTCAGGTCGCATGATCGCAATGATGACCGATGGCAATCCTGCCCCTGTGCCAATATCAAGTAGGCTCACGCTTGATTGATCATTAAATGGCAAATATGCAATGATGGCCAAACAATCCAAAATATGCTTAACAAATGCCTCTTTTGGTGCGGTGATGGCCGTAAGATTGTAGGCCTTAGTCCACAAAAGCAGACCGTCTAAATATTTTAATAATTGACCAATCTGTACATCAGTAAAGGTCAAATTCAACTCATTGGCAAAACGCTCCAAATCGCCAGCAAAGCCATCGGCATATGCAGAAATTTTATGGTAAGTCATCATTTTAATTTTGTCAGTATTTACAATACTGGCTATTTTACCATGTTTTATTATGTTAAAATAGCCCTAGCATCAGCCACTTTGAGCATTTTACAAAACCCATCAAGACCATTTCACTGCTTTATTTTTTGGTAAAATTGTACGACAAAATCAAACATTTGCATTCACAAAACCAAATCAGGCAAAACACATCAAAAACCAAGTTAAGCAAGATGACCATTTTATTGCAAATGCACCAAGGTTTTAATGACAATCAAAACTGGATAAAAAAAATCAGCAGCTCACCCTAAAAATAAATTTAATCAATAACCTTAAAACAGACTTTTTTAATTTGATACATTTATGAATACAGCCAACAATAACCATTACCGCTTGCCACACACCACCTTAAAACGCTACACCGACCCTGTCAGCCTCCCAACCGCCAATGACAGCTTTGAGGTATCTTTTGGGCAAAATCGGGCCATGAACGCCATCAATACCGCCTTAGACATCAAAGCTAATGGCTATCATGTCTTTGCGGTGGGTGAAAATGGGCTGGGCAAACGCACCATCATCACACGATTTTTGAGCGAACGCACCAAATCAGATGCCACACCACCTGATTTGGTTTATGTGCATAATTTTGACACCCCAAGAAACCCTATCGCCTTAACGCTACCAAGCGGCCAAGGGTCAATCTTTGCTAAAGACATGCACAAACTTTGGCAGGCACTCTACCAAAAACTCCTCACCAAATTCAGCAGCATTAGCCATCAAAACAGCATTAACACAATCAAACAGACCGCCCAAAAAAGCGAACGCACCCTCATTGATAAGTTAAATGAAACCGCCAAAACACACAATTTGATACTGCGACAATCCGCCGATCAGCGTGCCGTATTTACCCCCATTGATGAAAAAAAACCCATCAATAACAATATCTTGGAGAAATTACAAAAACAGCTCACCAAAACTAACATCAAACTTGATGAGCTAGAAAACGAGGTCAATCAAAAAATTGACGAGTTACACGACAGTCTTGTTGCTAAAATCATCGCACCATTATTGACGCCCATCAGCAAAAAATACGCAGTCCATAACAAAAAAATTGATCAATATTTAAAATCTTATGAACAAGACATCATTGATAATATCTTATTCATCATTGAGCATGACGATGACTTTTTGGTAAAAACAGTTGGTAATATCCCTAATCGCTATTATGTCAATGTTGTGGTAACCCATGCACCAAATAGCGGTGCACCCATCATCTTTGAAGATATGCCAACACACCCAAATCTGCTTGGACACATCGAGCACACCACCCAACTTGGCACAATTGTCACTGATGCCAGCATGATTCGAGCAGGTGCATTACACCGAGCCAATGGGGGATATCTATTATTAGAAGCATCTTCCTTGCTTGAGCACCCCTATGCTTGGCAAGGGCTAAAACGAGCTTTACAATCCAAAAAAATCTCTCTTTCAAGCCTTGAACAAATGCTGACCTTAACAGGCTCAGTATCGCTTGAACCTGATGCCATTGACCTATCAGTAAAAGTAATTTTGCTTGGCGAACCTGATTTATATTATGAGCTACTAGAATTTGAACCTGAGTTTAACAGCTTGTTTAAAATTCGTGCCGACTTTAACGACACTTTGCCCAGAAATGCCCAAAGCGAGCGTTTTTTGGTTACTAAAATGGCGGACATGATTCACTCACAGCACCTACCAACTTTTGATAACACGGCCTTTGCTACAATATTAGATGAGCTGTCCGTTCTTGCTGATGATAAGGATAAATTAGATTTGCACAGCGACAGATTGATGCAGTTGATTGTAGAATCAGCTCGCCATTATCTGTTAAATCCCAAAGACAATGCCGTTAATGCCAACCATGTCAAACAAGCACTCAACGACATAAAAGAACGCAAAAGCCATCTTAAAGAACTTTATTGGCAAGAATTTAGAAATGGACAACAACTCATCAAAACCAGCGGATATGCCATTGGGGAAATTAACGCACTGACCATCATTGCTTACGCCGATAGCGAATTTGGTTTGCCTGCTCGCTTAAGTGCACTGATCACACCAAAATTTGGCACAGGTGAAATCTTAGATATTGAAAGAGATGTGGAATTGGGCGGTAGTTTGCATGCCAAAGGAATGCTTATTATGACCAGTTTTTTACGCTCGTTATTTAGTGAATTTACCGAGCTTAATTTTTCAGCAAGTCTCGCCTTTGAACAAAGCTACGCACATATTGATGGGGATTCTGCCACGCTTGCTGAGTGTGCAGTATTGCTGTCTGCTCTTGCAAATATCCCCATCAATCAATCGCTTGCCATCACAGGTTCAATGAATCAGCTTGGAGAGGCTCAGGCAATTGGTGGCGTGAATGAGAAAATCATTGGTTTTTTTGATGCGTGTGCTGAGCGTGGCTTGACAGGCACGCAAGGCGTCATCATTCCAAAATCCAACACCAATCAGCTCATGTTGCCAGATCATATCGTACAAAGCGTTAAAGATGGACAATTTCATATCTATGCCATCGAAACAATCTATGACGCCTTGCAGATTTTAACAGGCTTGGCAATTAATGATAAAAATAAGCATGGCAATTATAAAAAAAGCACCCTATTTGGCAAAATCGTCAAACGCCTATTAAAATGGGAGATTGATGACAAAGACGAACAAGAAAAAGAAAAAATAAAGAAAAGAAATAAAGGTAAAGAAGACAATGAAAGGTGAACACTACCAACCAAAAAACCACACAACTAAATGGTTTTAATAACACTGTGGATTGGTCAATATTTGAGTTGGCGGTTTTGGCGTGATTGTCCAGACAACCTAAAAAATATTTGACTTAACTTACAACTTTGCTATCATAAAGTTTATACAACAAAAGGATTTAAAAGGGATTTGTATGCTAGATTTTATTGAAATACGCTCAGACTTGGGGGCGGGCAAGCATGGCACCGACCAAGGCGTGGTAGCACTTGCTAAATTTGCCAAAAGTCATTATCCTACGGCACGCTTTGAACAACTAAGCATTGATGATGCCAACACCGCCAAGGTACAAGGTACGCAATATACCAATTTAAAATATGCTGAGTTTTTATTGCCGTTTTACCAAGAGGTTGCTGACCACATTGAGCATATTGCCAAGCTGACCACACCCATCATCATCTCAGGTGATCACTCAGGGGCAATTGGGTTGCTGTCAGGTTTTAAAAATGCCCATAAAGACAAAAAAGTGGCTGTGGTATGGATTGATGCACATGCTGACATTCATAGCGTTTATACCACGCCAAGTGGCAATATGCACGGCATGCCCTTAGCAGCTGTACTTGGTGTGGATAACGATGAGCACACAAATAATATGCCTACTGATGACGAAAAACAGCTTTGGCAGGCATTTAAAGACTTATCCACATCAGACAATTTAAACATCAAAGATTTGTATTTTTTAGGGCTTAGAAGTTTTGAGTCGCCAGAACAGCATTTGATTGAAAAACATGGTGTCTTTGCCTATTCTGCTCATGCTCACCGCCAAGAATTTGATGATGTACTTGATAAACTTTGTAGCAATTTGGCTCAGGCAGACGCAGTATATGTCAGTTTTGATATTGATTCGCTAGATGAAAATCTTGTATATGCCACAGGCACACGAGAACCAAACGGTTATGGCGTTGATGAGATAAAACAAATTTTTGATAAAGTTTTGGTACTGCCCAATATTAAAGCCTTTGAAATCACTGAGTTTAATCCGACACTTGATGACGACACTAACAAACACCAAATGATTTATGACTTGTTTGCACATGCTATTAATCACTTAAAATAACTACAAAAACCTGTTAAGCCCAACCTAGCCATCAAAAATCAATAGCAATCAACATTGGCATTAAAGTGATAAAATTTTTCCAAAAACACGCTATTTTTTGGTATTATTGTCGGTCATTCACAGTTTCACTATTATTTGATTTTTATTGATATAAGAGCCGTCATGAACATTCAATCTAAGCTACACGATTTATTCGCCACCGCCATGGCAAATGCAGGTGCAGACACAGGAATCGACCCTGTGATTAAGCCATCAAACAAAAAAGAATTTGGCGATTATCAAGCCAATGGTGTGATGGGGCTTGCCAAAAAACTGGGCAAAAATCCACGAGAACTTGCCCAAAGCGTGCTTGATGGCTTACCCACCAACCAGATGATTGCCAAATGTGAAATTGCAGGGCCAGGCTTCATTAACATTTTTCTTAGTGATGATTTTCTTGCCAAATCTGCCCAAACCGCTTTGGATAGCCCCACGCTTGGCATTGACACCACAAATGGCCAAAAAATAGTCGTAGATTACTCCGCTCCCAATGTCGCCAAAGAAATGCATGTGGGGCATTTACGCTCTACCATTATTGGCGATAGCATGGTACGCACACTTGAATTTTTGGGCAATACCGTCATTCGTGCCAATCATATTGGCGACTGGGGAACTCAGTTTGGTATGTTGATTGCATATTTAGAACTGATGCAAAATGGCGATACGGACGAGATGGCACTTGCAGACATTGAAGAGTTTTATCGTGCTGCCAAAGCTAAGTTTGATGGTGATGAAGATTTTGCCACCACTGCACGCCAAAATGTCGTCAAACTACAAAGTGGTGATGAAAACAGCCTAAAACTTTGGCAACAGCTGGTAGACATCACGATGAACCAATGCCAAGCTACCTATGACAGACTCAATGTTACTCTCAGCAAAGATGATATTATGGGCGAAAGTCTATACAACCCCATGCTACAAGGTGTGGTTGACCGCCTTGTGGCTCAGGGCATTGCTGTTAAAGACGATGGGGCGACGGTTGTTTATTTGGAGGAATTTAAAAACAAAGATGGTAACCCTCTGGGTGTTATTATCCAAAAAAATGATGGCGGATTTTTGTACACCACCACCGACATCGCTGCCGCTCACTATCGCCATAAGACGCTCGGAGCGGACAAGGTCATCATCTTTACTGATGCACGCCAAGCCCAACACATGAAACAGGCATGGACGATTGCACGAATGGGCGGTTTTATTCCTAATGACTTTAAGATGCACCATTTTACCTTTGGCATGATGCTAGGCAAAGATGGCAAGCCATTTAAAACTCGTACAGGTGGGACGGTCAAACTTACAGATTTGCTTGATGAAGCAATTGAGCGTGCCACCACGCTGATCAATGAACGCCAAACCCAACTCAATGATGATGAAAAACAAGCACTCATCGAAGCGGTAGCAATTGGTGCAGTCAAATATGCCGACCTATCAAAAAACCGCAATACAGACTATGCATTTGATTGGAATCATATGTTGTCCTTTGAGGGCAACACCGCCCCATATATGCAATATGCCTATACTCGTGTTCGGTCAATCTTTGCCAAAGCAGGATTAAATCCTGATGAGTTGGTAGGCGATATTATCCTTGATAATGAACAAGAAAGGACACTCACCATTAAGCTATTGCAGTTTGAAGATGCGCTACGCACGCTTACCAAAGATGGCACACCCAATGTCTTGGCTTTGTATCTATATGAATTGGCAGGGATTTTTTCATCATTTTATGAGCATTGTCCGATTTTATCAGCCAATGAACCCATCAAGACCAGCCGTCTTTTGCTTGCCAAGCTGACTGCCGACACCCTAAAAGTTGGACTTGACCTATTAGGCATTAAAACAGTGGAGAAAATGTAAATATGGCAAAAAGGTGCGTGGTGAATCTTATCTTTGTTTTATGATTATTTGCAATTCAAAGCCGAGCGTTTATCATGACCCTATTTCCCAAAAATATCGCCAGCAATGCGGTGATTTTTAAAAAATATCAATACCGCTTTCGCTATCTCATTGCGTTTGCGGTACTTTTGATTACTGGTTTTCTTTTTAGACGAATGTCAAGTGATTTATTTTTTGGGTTACTTGGGCTGTTGATGCTTGCTACTTTTATTCATCAGATGAGCATACCATTTAATCGTCAGGTTCTAGATTTTTGTGAAGAAGTGGTGGACAACAACACAGGCTTAACCATCAAGAAAAATGGCATTTACATTGACATTGCTTATAAAGATATTGTTGATATTGATTATTTTTATGCTCACATTTGGCTAAATTGTCGTGTGGTAAAACTCATATTAAAACCAAATTTACAAAGATCAAATATGAAGGATAAAGAGCTTTATTTTATCAGTTGGGCGGATTATAATTTAAGCTCTCGCCAAAAAAAGCCAAGAGACTTTGACTTGGATAAAACACATCAAAAATAAAATAAAGGAACAACCCTCATGCTCAGCCTAAGCTTTTATCAAAGCCAATACCAATCTGCTTTACGCTACCATTTGGATGATGAACAAAGCAAATTTACCACCCTGCCGTCAAAGTGGCTTAATGATGACTTGGCAGATAAAGACTTGGTTTATAAAATTGTGATTTTACTTGGCAACCTTCCGATTGGCTTTTTTGTCTTAGATGGTGGCAAAGATAGATGTGCTTATACAAACAATCAGTGTGCCCTTTTACTACGCTCAATGTCCATCAATCCTTCATTTCAAGGTCAAGGATTGGCAAAATCAGCGTTACTGCTATTGTCAAAATTCATCACAGATAATCATATCTTATGCGATCAGATTGTTTTGGGTGTAAATCATAAAAATATCCCTGCTCAGTCCCTATACCAAAAGGTGGGCTTTATTGATACAGGTAGAACCTTGATGGGCATCAAAGGCGTGCAGCACATTTATGAATTGAACATATAAATCACCTGATATTTTTGGATATGTCATGACTAACAAAGAATCCCCAACCCGTGTTCGTGCTGACAAATGGCTGTGGGCAGCACGATTTTTTAAGACACGCACGCTTGCCAAAGAAGCGATAGAGGGCGGAAAAGTTCACATGAACGGACAAAAAATTAAAGTCAGTAAAGAACTACAAGTAGGCGATACGCTTTATATACGCCAAGGGCACGCCACCCGACTAGAAGAAAAGGTGGTCGTCATCAAAGCGTTGTCCGAAAGTCGTGGCAATGCCACAATCGCTGGCACATTGTACGAAGAAACCCAAGAAAGCTTGGCTACTCGGGAGTTTTTTATTGAGCAACGAAAGCTACAAAATCTGGCACGACCAGACACCAAGCCAAATAAAAAAGAACGCAGAGATTTAAATCGATTTAAAAACCAATGGTAAAAGCCAGTATTTTATCAATCATGATGTTGCCATTTATGCTACAATGAGTTAATTTTTTTTATATTTAAAGTAAGTCATTATGCCCCCAAAGTCCGTTCTTTTTGTTTGCCTTGGCAATATTTGTCGCAGTCCTAGTGCTGAAGCGGTTATGAAAAAAATCATAAAAAACCAATCATTCAGCATTCATCTTGACTCAGCAGGCACCGCTAATTACCATACTGGTAGCCCACCTGATGAGCGTGCCATTTTTGTTGGCAAATCTCTTGGCTATGATTTAACCGCACTACAAGCCAGACAAGTGAACCAACAAGATTTTTATGAGTTTGATGTGATTTTTGCAATGGACGAGAATAATTTTAAAGATTTGCAGAAAATCAAACCCACTGATGCTACCGCACAAGTAATGATGTTTGATAAAACAGCAATCGCCGACCCTTATTATGGCGATGTGCAGGATTTTAAGGCCATGTTTTTGCATATTGAGCAAGCAAGCCAAAATTGGCTACAAAAGTGGTGTGGTGGAGACAATCATGAATGAAATTAAAAATCATCGCATTTTAAAAGACCATGATTTATCAACAAACAATACCATGGCCTTATCTTGCATCGCCAAATATGCCCTAATTTTGGATAACGCTGATACATTAAACAGCGACATCAAACAAGCGATTGATTTTGCTAAACATCAAAACCTTAATATTTTTGTGCTGTCTGGCGGTAGCAATGTATTGTTGCCAAATATACTAAACGCCCTAGTGATACTCCCCAAGCTTGCAGGCATTACAGTCTTAAAAAAAAACGAAGACAGCATCATCATTAAAGTTGCCTGTGGGGAAAACTGGCATGATTTTATCAAAACTTGCTTGGATAATGGCTGGTACGGACTTGAAAATCTTGCTCTAATTCCAGGCTTGGTTGGTGCCTGCCCCATACAAAACATCGGTGCTTATGGTGTACAAGTTTCTGACTTTATTGAAAAAGTCATCGCTTTTGACTTGATAAATGGACTACAAGTAGAATTTGATAATGCCGACTGCCATTTTGATTATCGTCATAGTTTTTTCAAAGACAATCCCAATCGTTATTTCATAAGTCATGTCATTTTTAAATTGCATACCACCGCCAAAAAAGTCATGACCAATTATGGTGATTTAGCAATCACTGCACAAGACTTTGCCATAAGCAATGAAAGAGGTACTCCCCACCCTGTTGATGTTTTTCATGCGGTCATCAAAATTCGCCAGTTAAAACTTCCAGACCCTGCCACCTTAGCAAATTGCGGGTCATTTTTTCAAAATCCAATCATTCCAATGGAAGACTTTATACACCTAAAAACAGCATTTGATGACCTGCCAAGCTATCCAATTGATGAAAATGTCATCAAAATTCCAGCAGGATGGCTGATTGATAAGGCAGGATTAAAGGGCAAAGGTATATTTCCAGTTCTTACTCACAATAAACAGGCACTCGTGCTAACCAATCACGCACCACTGATCGCCACACAACATAGCATCAAGACCACGCAAGATTTCATCATCCGTACGGTGTCTGATAAATTTGGCATCAAACTGGTACGCGAGCCAATTTGGGTTCATGAAGATGGTAGTGTGGCCATATGATGTCATTTTGGCAAAATTTTTGGTGGTTGGTAAGACGGCTTTTCATTGGCATGGCATTCATCACCGCCATTGCCATCATCACACCTTTTACACCTATTTTTGCCAACATCAGTGTTTTTTTGCTCGACTCATTCAGTTTTTTGACGATAAAAGACGCAGACAAGCCATCAACACTTGTAGTACTAGGCGGTGGATTGACCAAAAAAAATGGCGAAATTATACTCAATCATTATAGTCAAAGTCGTGCCGATAAAGCCATTTCCTATTACAAAACCACCCCAATCATCATCATTACCAGTGGGGTGGAATCACCTTGGCTACAAGATTATCTCAGATCTAAACTGCAACATAGCACCCCTCCTATCATCATCAGTGATAACGCCAGCATGAATACTTGTGAAAATGCTGTGTTTACCACCAAACTGCTTGAGCATCATGAGTTGCCAAAGAGCATTTACCTGATTACAGATCGCTATCACATGGCACGCGCGCGTCGCCAATTTGCTCGCATGGGCATCAACACACTGCCACAGCCTGCACCGCTTAGCATACCCTTGACTTGGACAAATACCAAAAATAATTTAGTACATTCACGCCGTGCTATGTATGAAATCGCTGCTCTAGCAAGAGATGTTTTTCGTCCGCAAAACAATTGTCGCACCAGCAATCAAATCAGCCTAAAAGAAATCAGTATGCCAAGACGAAAAGCAAAGATATTTTTTTAATCACCAAAATACAATAAAAAATAAGCCGTCCAATGACAGCTTATTTTATTGTGTAAATATATTAAATTCTACACCATTCCAATCAGCAAACTACGCATTGCCTTGTGTTTCAGCTTGTGCTTGTAGATATGCTTGATCAAAGTTCACTGGTGCAAGCAGTAATTGCGGGAAGCTACCACGAGATACTAAATCACTGATGACCTCACGAGCGTAAGGGAATAAAATATTTGGACAGTAGGCTTGTTGCAGGTGTGCCAAATCTTCTTCTGGAATATTTTTAAGTAGGAAAATACCCGCTTGCTGTACCTCTGCAATGTACGCTACACCGCCACCATTTTTTACTGTCACATTAACAGTCAAAACGATTTCTTTGTGATCTTCGTCCAAATCGCTTGATGCAGTCGCCAGATTAATTTCCATTTCTGGTTGCCATTCTTTGGTGAATACCTCTGCACTAGGCACTTCAAAAGAAATGTCTTTAACATAAATGCGTTCAAGACCTAGCTGTGGTTGAGCTTGTTCTGTCATAATTTTTTCCTTAGTTAGAAAGTTAAAAATAAAATGTCAATCAACTGGTGATCAGGCACCAAGCATGGTGTCAAGTTCGCCACTTTGGTTGAGCTTGTTTAATTGGTCAAAACCACCGATAAAGGTCTGACCGATAAAAATTTGTGGTACGGTACGATAGTTATTGGTTCGTTCCGCCAAAGCGACTCTTTCTTCGCTTTTCATGTCATAAACACTGATCGCTTCGTACGCCACACCCTTGTTTTTCAACAATTGAATCGCTGCTCTGCAATAGGGACATTCTTCTTTGATGTATAAAGTTACTTGTGCCATACCCTTCCTCAATACTCTAAAAAGTCTAAAATTTAATGAATATATTTAATTTAATATCATCTTTTGATAATGGCATTTGTTAAATTCAATCAAATTAAAAACTTAATCAAAAAGCCAACCTTATTCATTCAATTGGGTCAAGCGATCAATTTTTCAAGCCAAAAATCAACAATCATTTCATCTTTTATGTTCAATTTTGCCAATTTTGGCTTTATAATCAATACCCAGCCATCATTTTTTAGCAACAGTCAATGGTAGGCCAGCTGCTTGATAACCCTGTATGCCACCAGATAAACGCATAAAATTAGATTTGCCCACAAGACTTACCGCCGCACCTGACTGCAAACCAACATCACAGACAAATACCACAGGCGTATCAATGGCACGCAGCTCATCTAGGTGATTTTTTAGCTCAATAAATGGAATGTTGCGACTGCCTGAAATATGCGAAAGTGCAAATTTATTGGCAGGGCGGATATCAATGATGCGTGCCTGCTGATTATTGACGAGTAAACCAAGCTCATTGGGTGCAACTTTTTTGCCGTTACGCTTACCCTCCACCATAAAAAATGCCACAATCAGCACCGCTAAGATGCCGAATAACACAGGGTGATTACCTATAAAAGTTAGCCAACGCTCCACAGTCTCTCCAATTTGAAATTCAAAAGTCTCATTATAATCAAAATTTATTAAAAGTACACTAATTTTGTCAATTTATCAAGTCAATGGTTAATTTTTTATCAATTGACTTCTGGCTGATGACGCACTCACCTTCGCTTCTTCAACCAAATCATTAAAGCTCTCAATACGCCGTGCCAAAATCTTACCCTCACCTACTGCCTGCCAAAATGCACAGCCTTTGGCGTTTTGGGCATGATTACAGTCTCGAAATTGGCAATCACCATAAATCTCATTAAGCTCATCAAAACCTTTCATGATATCATCACTGGACAAATGCCATATACCATATTCACGAATACCTGGTGTGTCAATGATGCCACCTTTGGTCAAATCTTGGTCATCAAAAGCAAGCAGTCGGCTAGTAGTGGTTGTGTGTTGCCCCAGCTGCGAACCCACCGAGATGATGTTGGTTGGTTGGTTGGCATTGGGTAAAATTTGGTTAATCAAGCTTGATTTTCCCACACCAGACTGACCTGCAAAGATGGTGAGCTGACCATTAAGATATGTTTGCAATTCATCAAGACCACCCAAATTAACACTTGAAGTTTGAATGATATCAAAATCATATTTTTTGCCAAGCCACTGATATTCTTGATAAATCTGATCAACCTCCTCGAAGTTCATCAATAAATCAGCCTTATTTAATACTAAAAGCGGTCTAACGCCACTTAGGCGTGCCACAAGCAAATATCGGTCGATCAGATTGGTTGCAGGCTTTGGTATGGGGGCAAAGACAATGGCAAGCATATCAATATTTGCCGCCACAGGCTTGACTTTATTATAGCGATCTGGCCGCATAATGAGCGTACGCCTATCAAGAAGTACCTCAATCCTACCCAAACCAGAAGTGATGTCAATGCTAAATTTAACCTCATCGCCAGATGTCATCATAGGTAGGTTGGTGCGAGCATGGCAACGCCAAATATCGCCAAGGTTTAATGAAGCTGGGTCATTATTGGTAGTGATATCAGGAAAATTTGGCATAATGCTGGGCAATTCGGTAATCTGCACATCAAGTTGCTTGCCAAAATGCGAGACAATAACCCCACTGACCAGCGTGCCATCATCAATAATTTTGTTTTGATTTTTTTGGATTTGGCGAGTTTGATTTTTGGTAAGTTTGCGACGACGGATAAAAGACATGATGAATCAAATTAAAATAAAAGGATAAAGCATCTCATTTTAACTTAAAAAATCTTGTTAAACAATTTGTTTAATATAAAATTTATTTGATATAAAAAAAACCACCAAACTGGTGGTTTTAGTCATTAAGATATCTCATTGATACAACAATAATGGCGGAAGCTGAGAGATTCGAACTCTCGGTGGGCTACAAACCCACGCCGGTTTTCAAGACCGGTGCATTCAACCGCTCTGCCAAGCTTCCAAATATAGCTATTTGTCTTTAAACTCAATCAATAGTTAAGTGTATAGGTTGAGATCATAAGCACATAATCTTACTTAAAATAATGGCGGAAGCTGAGAGATTCGAACTCTCGGTGGGCTACAAACCCACGCCGGTTTTCAAGACCGGTGCATTCAACCGCTCTGCCAAGCTTCCGTAGGCGTGTATTATAGCGATTTTTTGGTAGATTGCAAGCATTTTTTGCTATTTTCTAAAAAATTTTTACTTTATCTTTTAACACTTTTTTAAGATTTTAGTCCCATCGCATAGCTTGCCACCAAAGGCTTAATACCTGGCACTTTATCAAAAATTACCAAGCCCACATTGCGAGCAAATTTCATCATAGGATTGGCATTGCTAAAGCTATCCACCACCGTATCACAAAAGCGGATCACTCGTTTTTGGTCTTTTTGACGAGCCTGTTCATAGGCTCTTAGGTTGGCGAAGTTGCCCAAGTCATAATCAATATTCTGGCGTCTATTAGCACCAAGCATATTTGCCAAAGCATACGCATCTCGCAGGCACAAATTAAACCCTTGTCCTGCCACAGGGTGTAGAGTATGGGCGGCATTCCCCATGATCACGCAACGACCCACAACCTGCCGATGTGCCAACACCTTAGACAGTGGATATGCCCCACGACGACCCACCGCTATAAACTTGCCTGCATCTGACCCGAATACCGTTTGCAAAGTAGCCTTAAAATACTCATCATCTTCAAGATAACGCTTTTGCTCACCAGCCTTGCAAATAAACACCACAGAACGGCGATAACCCTGAGTTGTACCATCTACACCATCACCACGCCCATCAGTCAAAGGCAATACCGCAAGCGGTCCAACAGCCGAAAATTTCTCAATGCCGATATGTTGATGCGGTTTGTCAGTCTCAACTACCCCAACGATACCTACCTGCCCATAATCATGCGTATCAATACCAACCTTTAAAATCTGACGGCTGATGGAATCTTTCCCATCACAGGCAACAACAAGAGGTGCCCACAAACAATGCGTTTTACCATTTTTATGAAAAACCACAGATGCTGATGTGTCATTTTGCTGAATGTCCACAACACTTGCATCATCAATCAAACAAACAAAATCGCTCGCCTGCACCGCCAATAATAACTGGCGACCCATCCACGCATTTTCTATGACCTGACCAAAGCTCTCTACGCCCTCGGCCATCTTATCCAGCTTTGCTCGCCCAAAACCTCCCACTTCGCTAATCTCTACGCCATCAATACGACAAGCATGGCTTTGCATACTCTCCCACAACCCAATTTCAGTATAAATCTGTACCGTACGCCGTGATAATGCTGTATTGCGACTATCTAAATACACAGCACGGTGTTTATCATCATCAGGGCTGATGGCTGGATAGGCAAACTGTTCAATGATTGTACTATAAATACCCTGATGTGCCAGCAGTAACGCCAAAGATAGGCCCACCTGACCACCACCAATAATGATGACATGATTGGTGTCTTGCTGATCATGATGATTTTGGCTTGATGAATCTTGGGTATGATTATCGGTATTGGCAGTTGTTATCATTTTGGTCATCTTATATCAAATTGATATTCATTCATGCAAAAACTAAAACAGCATAAAGCGGATATAAAATTGTACCACAATCCACAAAAACGCACTAAAATTTTTGTTAAACTCATCTTGATATTCACAAAGTAATGATTTTTAAACTCAGTCAAAGCACCCAAACCATGATACAATAATCAGGCCGTTTAGCATAAAAGCTTTCACATCATGAAAACATTTTACACACCTAATTTTATTGAAAAACTCACAATCGCCATGATTGGTTTTTTTGCTTTTTTGCAAGTGTATTCAGTGCAAGCAATTTTACCAATTTTGAAAGCAGATTTTAATGCTTCTGAGGTGGCAATCGGTGTTTCAGTTGGTGCAACCGTGCTGGCAATTGCACTAATCTCACCTTTTATCGGCATATTATCAGACACATTTGGGCGTAAAGTATTCATTGTTGGCTCGCTACTACTTCTTGCCCTGCCCACTGGCATGGTTGGTATGAGTCGCTCGGTAGATGAGCTGTCTGTATGGCGGTTTTTACAAGGTTTGACCATACCTGGCATTACAGTAGTGCTGATTGCTTATATCAGCGAAGAGTACAACAAAAATGTCGCACAAATGACAAGCTTGTATGTCGCAGGGACAGTACTTGGTGGTTTTAGTGGTCGGTTTTTTGCAGGGCATCTTCATGAGCTGATTGGCTGGCGGCAGGCATATCTGGTGATGGCGATTTTAACACTCATTGGTGCAATATGGACACTAAAAACCCTGCCAAACTCTCGGCATTTCATTAAAAGTGGCGATTTTAAAAACGCCTTTACCCTACTGATTTTGCATAGCAAAAACCGTCAGGTTATCAGTGCCTGTATGCTGGGTGGTTGTGTGCTATTTTCATTAGTCGGTTGTTTTACTTTTATTAATCTGCACTTAGCAAGTAGCCCCTACCATTTGGACGCATCACATCTTGCTAACATCTTTTCACTATATCTTATTGGCATGGTCATCACACCCATGTCAAGCAAATTCATCATACGCTTTGGCACGGTAAATGTCATCATCAGTGCAATATTATGTTCAATGATGGGGCTAATAATGACATTGGCCACACCGCTTTGGCTCATCATTATAGGTTTGATTGTCATGTCGTCAGGCGTATTCATTACTCAAGCGGCAACCATCAGCTACATCGGTAGTCAGGTCAGCCAAGGGCGATCGCTTGCCTCTGGTCTATACTATATGGGCTACTATGGCGGTGGTAGCATCGGTGCTTGGGCGTGCGCCATCGCCTATGCACAGGGGCAATGGAAGCTGGCCGTAGCACTCATCACCGCTGTACAAGTGGTGGCATTGATGGTGGCTTGGTTGTTGATGAAAAAACAGGCCAATCAACAACCCCTTAAAAAATGATCAATCCAAGTAAATTTATAAATTTACCTTTAATGGCAAAAGACTCAATAAAAAATCACCAGTTTCAACCCATACATAAAAATATTTCATTAGCAATTTGCATGAAAATATCTTATAATTTTCCCCCAAATGCCTTGTGATTTTATCTGTACCAAATATCATTAACACCACTCATGATAAACACACTGCAATTCACCTTGTGCGTTTGGTCATCAGACCATTTTGTCAAGCCTAAAAAAGCCACCAAAATTCGCACAATTTTTTTATTATTTTTTTTATAAGTGATTGTTTATGAATTATCAAGTGTTTACCTCAGAATCTGTGTCCGAAGGACATCCTGATAAGATGGCTGACCAAATTTCAGACGCTTTGCTAGATGCTATTTTAAGCCAAGACAAGGACGCTCGTGTCGCTTGCGAAACCCTCACCAAAACAGGGGCGGTCATTCTAGCAGGCGAGATCAGCACCCATGCCAATATTGACATCGAGAATATCGTGCGTACCACTGTCAATAAAATCGGCTATAATCATTCAGATTTGGGTTTTGATGGCGACAGCTGTGCGGTCATCAATATGATTGGCAAGCAATCACCTGAAATTGCCCAAGGTGTTGATAGAAGCCGACCAGAAGATCAAGGTGCAGGCGACCAAGGCTTGATGTTTGGCTATGCCACCAACGAAACAGATGTGCTCATGCCAGCACCAATTCAACTCTCGCACCGTTTGATGGAGCGTCAAGCACAATTGCGTAAAGATGGCACGCTAAGCTGGCTACGCCCAGATGCCAAAGCACAAGTTACCCTACGCTATGATGCCAATCACAAACCAGTTGCCATAGATGCTCTTGTGTTATCCACCCAGCATAGTCCAGACATCGGTTATGACGCCCTAAAAGAAGCTGTCATAGAAGAAATCATCAAACCTGTCATTCCAAGTCAATTGCTACACAAAGATACTTTGTATCACATCAACCCAACAGGCAAGTTCATCATCGGTGGCCCTGTGGGTGATGCAGGGCTTACGGGTCGCAAAATTATTGTAGATACTTACGGCGGTATGGCACGACACGGTGGCGGTGCATTCTCTGGTAAAGACCCAAGCAAAGTGGATAGAAGTGCTGCTTATGCAGGTCGCTATGTTGCCAAAAATATTGTCGCTGCTGGTCTTGCTGACCGCTGTGAAGTGCAAATTTCCTATGCCATTGGTGTTGCCGAACCAACCTCTATCTCAGTAAACACCTTTAACACTGGCAAAATCAGCAACCAAAGCATTGAACGCTTAATCCGTGCACATTTTGACCTGCGTCCATATGGCATTACTCATATGCTAGACTTATTACAACCGATGTATGAAATCACTGCCAGCTACGGACACTTTGGGCGGGCAGGCTCAGACAATGCTTTTACTTGGGAAAAAACTGACCGTGCCGATGCTCTACGAGCCGATGCAGGCTTGTAATCAAAGCAGGTTTGGATAAGTTAAGATAAATAAAATAGATTGACAATAAATTGTCAAAATTTGCTATCAAACCAAATGATGCTTCAACATTGTCATTTTGGCAATCATCACAATAAATCAAAAAGAAGGCAAAGTATGCTTCTTGCTCTCTTTTTGATTTTTTACTTCAATTTGTTAAAAATTGATGTTTTGACAGTAAAATTACCCAAAATATCACAAATTTCCAACAATTTAATACAATTAATTCAATAGGAATATCGCATGAACGAACAAGCCAACAAGCCCAATCTAAGTCCTGAGGAATTTCAAGCCCAAGTAAACGCCTTTTATGAGCGTGCTGACGCCTTCATCAATCTTGCCAATAGCCAACTATCACCAAAATCACACGCAGGTCAAGTTGGTTCATCGCTCATGTATGCATCAGCTCGTTATAGTGCTTCTGTTGCTTCAATTGGCTTTATTAAACCAAGCGACTTTGAAAAAGAAAAAGAGGAAATCATCAAATTCTATACCGCCCAATATCAACAAATGCTGTCTGACAATTTAGATGATTATATTAAAAACTTTGAAAAGTATACCAACATCACCAAATGATTGACAAGCAAATGGCTGGCGATGCGATAGGACGGTATTTGGTTTGATGGCATATGCCATCAATCAAGTAGCTTAAAAAAATGCTCACGATAATGACGAAGTTCACGAATAGAATCACGAATGTCATCTAATGCCAAGTGTGCCCCACCCTTTTGATAGCCGCTTGCCACATCAGGACGCCAGCGGTAGCACAGCTCTTTAATGCTTGATACATCTAGGTTGCGGTAATGAAAATAGCGTTCTAATTGGGGCATTTGTCTTGCCAAAAATCTGCGGTCTTGGCAGATTGAATTACCGCACATCGGCGATATGCCCTCAGCACACCATTTAGAAAGAAATTCAATGGTTGCATTTTCAGCATCTGCCAAAGTCGCCGTACTACGACGCACTCGGTCTATTAGACCTGACTGACCGTGTTGCTTCTTATTCCAATCATCCATTGAATTTAGCACGGTATCTGGCACTTTGATGGCAATCACAGGACCCTCAGCTAGGATATTTAAATCATCATCGGTTACAATGGTAGCAATCTCAATGATTTCATCATTAAGTGTGTCAAGCCCTGTCATCTCCAAGTCAATCCAGATGAGTGCTTTTTTGGTGTTTTTTTTGGATTTTGAAGGTTTTGGGTGGGTGATGTTAATTTTACCGTTCATGATTTGACCATTATGAAAATAAATCCAAGCATTGTATCATACCTTGTGTTAGCTTGATAGCCCATTGTTTAATCCATCATTAAAATGCCTTAATTAAAATACTGTTTGCAAGTCATGACCTGCAATTTAACTAAAAACCCAACATACAACTGCACAATCACAAAGCCAAAAATGTGTTTTTTTGGTATAATGATCAAACATTCATCAATCACCATTTGTCATGCCCAAAAAAACATTAAAAAAATGGCTACCTACACCAGAAAAGCTGCATGAAAATCGCATCATGAAGTGGTTCGCACCTTTTATTACAGACCCACGCCTATGGCATATGCACCGTGATGCTCTGACAAGAGCGGTGTACATTGGCGTATTATGTGCCTTTTTCCCCCTGCCAGGGCAAATGCCACTTGCCATCATTGGTGCATTATTAATCCGTGCAAATATCCCTATGGCCGTTGCACTCACTTGGATCACCAATCCCTTAACGACCATTCCTGTATTTTGGTTTGCATATTCGTTAGGTGCATTCATCTTAGGCGAACCTGTGATTGGCATTCGTACAATTGGCGTGATTTTATCTGAATTTACACTATGGGTGGCAGGTCAAGGGGCAAACCCCTTTATGCATCATCTATTTTCACTAAAAGCCTTTATAGTGGGCTTGACCGTCTGTGCAATCATCACCAGTATCATACTTGGGCTTTTATTTCGTTGGATATTTCACTACCACATCATCAGTACTTGGCAAAAACGGGCAGGTTATAACGCCCAAGCACCCAAATTTAATACTCAAAAAGGGCATAAACAACGAGAGTTGGCACAGACCCAACAACATCAAGAAGATGAAGATTTTTCTATTTGATGAATCTCTTGCTTTAAAAAAACCCATCAAATCCATTGACCACCACGCATTTCTAGCTGTCTATCGGCCCGTGCAGCAAGCTGTCTGTCATGTGTTACCATAAGCAATGCTGTACCAAAAGCATCTTGTAAATCCGACAACAACTCAAACACCGTTTGAGCATTATCATCATCTAAATTACCTGTTGGCTCATCTGCTAAAATCAGCTTTGGATTGGTAATAAGAGCACGAGCAATCGCCACACGCTGTCGTTCGCCACCAGATAATTCGCTGGGTCTGTGATGTGTGCGGTGCGATAATCCCACCTTGTCTAGCATTGCATCAGCTCGCCTACGCGCCTCATTAATAGCAACATCAGAACGCATCAGTAGTGGCATGGCAACATTTTCTGTAGCAGTAAATTCAGGTAGCAGATGGTGAAATTGATAGATAAACCCCAGATACTGGTTACGCAATTGACCACGCTCAGTTTCGTTCAGATGATTAAGGCACTTGCCATCAATCCAAACCTCACCTGTTGTCGGTATGTCCAGCCCACCAAGCAAATGTAGCAGCGTACTCTTACCAGAGCCACTACTGCCCACAATGGCAATGCGTTCGCCTGCATGAACCATCAAATCTAGACCCATCAGTACAGGCGTTCTGATCCTGCCCTCATCATAAACTTTAGTTATGTTATCAGCTTTTAAAATAATACTCATCATTCATCCTTATTCATAACGCAAAGCCTGAGCTGGCTGAATGCGAGATGCACGCAAAGCAGGGTAAATTGTCATAAAAAAACTTAGTAAAAATGAAGCAACCACAATCAAGATGATATCAAATACCTCAATTTGTGTTGGCAAAAAGTCTACAGGATACGCCCCTGATGTTAATAACGACACACCAAAAATCTGCCCAATATAAGTAACAATATCATTAACAGTAAAAGTCAAAGCAAGCCCTAAAATCGTCCCTGCAATCGTACCAATCACACCAATAATCATACCCTGCACGATGAACACTTGCATGACAAGCTTTGATGATGCACCAAAAGTCTTTAAGATTGCAATGTCGGATTTTTTATCTGTAACAAGCATGATAAGACTAGACACAATATTAAAAGCAGCAACAATGACGATTAAAAATAACAATAAGCCAATGATGGACTTTTCCATCTTGACTGCATTAAACAAATTGCCATGTGTCATTGTCCAATCGGTAGGATATAAATTGACATCAAGGCTGGCTGCCTTTCTGGCTGCATCAGGTGCTTGAAAGATATCATGAGTCAATAATCTTACGCCCTGAGCACCCTCTGGCAATCTCAACATCACACCTGCATCACGCATGGCAACAAATCCCATCACACCATCAACATCTTTACTGATATGATAAGTCCCCACCAAAGTAAACTGCTTAAATCTAGGAATCACACCCACCAATGATGGAGAGGCCTCAGGTAGCACAAGCGTTACTTTTTCACCCACACTCACGCCCATGTTCTGAGCCATACCCTCACCAAGCACAATGCCAAATTCACCTGATTTTAAGCTGGTCAGAGCACCTTGCGTCATATAATCATCAACGATGGATACATTTTTTTCAAGCTCTGGTACAATACCAAATACCATGACGCCTGAAACCTGCCCATTTGCCGCCAGCATTCCTTGCAATTGAATGAATGGTGCGGTCGCTTTGACATTATCATCTTTTTTAATGATGGTATCAGAAATCTCCTGCCAGTTTGGCATGATGTCATAAGACATGACAGACGCCTGTGGTATCATGCCCAAAATGCGAGTTTTCATCTCACGATCAAAACCATTCATGACCGACAGCACCGTAATCAGTGCTGCCACGCCAAGCGTCAGCCCAATCATTGAAATGAACGAAATGAACGAGATAAAGCCATTTTTGCGTTCAGCTTTGGTATATCTTAATCCAATAAACAACGCCAAAGGACGAAACATAGAATTTTCTCAAAAAAAATAAATAACTGTATAGTTTACACCATTTGGTTATTTTTTTGGTTATTTTTGAGATGATAATTAGCGGACAACACACCGTTTTTTTAAATTAACATTTAAATTGACACTCAAATAACGCTCATGCCTTGATTTTTTAGGGAATACCCCTTATTAAAACAGCAATTGTTTATGAGAAAATACCATGAATCAAATACGCTATACCTACAAACACGAAGTTCCACCCAACAAAATAGATTTGCCTGGCAATGAAAATGCAGGCCACGCAGACCATTGGGCCATCTTGACAGAAAACATCAGTGAAGATGTTCCAAATTGGCTACAAGCAATGCTTAATAATCCCAGCTTACCAAATGGCTTGATAAAAAGCCACCCATCAGACAATAAGTTGCTCATCGCAAACGATACACCCTGCCATATCAAGCAGATATTAAGCCTAGAAAATGGTACACCAAAAGCATTCATCAATGCTTTTCCTGCGGTAGATAGTCCTTATGGTGTTGAGTGTCAAATTGAACGCATCATTCGCTGTAATGCAACATCTGATGCCATTTTACGCCTTAAAACCAAAGACGGCACCATCATTTATGCTTTTGATCAGCTATACGCCATTAATCATACCGAATACAAAACACCAAAAACCTATTATGTCAATCTAAGTGCATGGGCGTACAACATCAAACCAAGCAACCAAGAAGAAACCATCTTGATTGATGACCCCATCGCCATTCGCTATCATCGTGCATTTAACGACATTGTCAGTGCCAACAATGGACAAGTTCCAGATGATGTTGAAGAACAAATCCGCACATGGACACCCACCGATCTTACAGATGGTGAAAGCCTTGCACCTGTTGAGATTAATTTTGGCCACAGTTGCATTTATTTGTTTGGTGAGACATTTGGTCAAGAAGATGAATCATGGTGCCAAGGTCAGGTATTGGGCATCAGCAGAGACAGTTTTTTTGATAAAGAATTGATGTTATTTGATGTGGTCATTCTCAAAGAGCCTGATGCTACACCACTTGTAGTACGCATTGCTGCCATGGCCGATGAAACCACACAAGCCATTAAGGTAAATGATTTTATTCAAGCAAACATTTGGCTACAAGCAGCCATCTATGCTCAAAACCAACGCCCCTAACTTGATACCCTTAACGGTTTTTTAATTCACCATCAACCACAAAAAAACTAAGTCAAAAGCCAAATTAATGAGTTTGGCTTTTTTTTGTTGACCAATAAAAATGGTTGAAAAAAAGATGGTGAAATTAAAAAACAAAATAAAAAAAAGAGCCAAATGCTGGCCCTTTTTTCGTGGAGTGACTAAAATGATGGTCTAAGTACTATCATCATTCAGTTGGATTTTGAGATAGTGAACGCACATAAGCAGCCAATAGCATGATACGCTCATTACCCAATTTGGTTTGCCACTCTGGCATCACACCCGAACGACCATGACGAATGGTGGTGCGAATGGTTTCACGATCTCCACCAAACAACCAAATATCATCAGTTAAGTTTGGTGCACCCATTGCGGTCAATCCCTTAGCATCTGGACCATGGCAGAGCACACAGTTTTGCTCAAAAATGGCTTTACCTTGTGCAATTTGTGCTTTATTTAACTCATAGCCATTTTGATTGCCAGAAATATCCAACACATATTCAGCCGCTGCACGAACACCAGACTCGCCAAGTTGCTTTTGCCAAGCTGCCATCGCACCCACACGGCCATTATGAATGGTAAGCAAGATATTTTCAGCTTCACCACCGTACAACCAGTCATTATCCGTTAGGTTTGGATAGCCTGTTGCACCTTTGGCATTTGAGCCATGACACAGTGCACAGTTTTGCAAAAATAGACGGCTACCTACCTTTAAGGCCTCTGGATCAGCAGACAGTTTGTCCACATAAGGGGCAAGCAACTTAACTTGCTCATCGATTTGCCCTTGTAACTCAGGCGACGGTTCAGCCTTACCTTTATTTTGTAGTTGCAGTTCATTAAGCTTTGCAAGTACGGCTGTGGCTTCTGTCGCCCCTGCATTTGCCAAAATACCTTGTTCAAAGTTTTCAGTAAATACTTTATTGTTGGCTTGAAGCTGACTGTTTAGCTCGTTTTCTGATGTCCAAGGCACAGCCTGACCATCAACCTCAACTGTTGTAATGCCTTTCCAAGCATTTGGCTGAATGGCAGGGAACAAGATAAAGTAGCCCAAACCCCAAGTTAATGTACCGAAGAAAATCACAAGCCACCATTTTGGTAATGGCTTATCATATTCTCTAATACCATCATATGAATGACCTGTCGTCTCATCTTCTTCTAAGACAGGTTTAGATTTTAGTGTCCACACTAACACGCCGAAGATAAATAACCAACAGCCGAGTGATAGGACAGTAATCCAAGAACCCCAAAAAAAGCTCATTGTATATCCTTAGTGCGCCCTTTTAATGACAGAACATCGCTGTCATCGAGCGCAAGTTGTGCATCTTCTTCAAAGCGTTTCTTATTTTTTGGTGAATATGCCCACCATGCGATGGCGATGAAAGCAATAAGTGCCATCACCGTCGCAATACTGTGTAAAACGCCCCAGTTCATTAGCGTTGACCTTGCATCGCAATACCAAGTTGCTGTAGGTAGGCAACCACCGCATCAAGCTCGGTTGCACCCTGCACTTGGTCAGGTGCTGCTTCAATGTCTTGCTCGGTGTAAGGCAAGCCAAAACGATCTTTAAACAGACGCATTTTTTGTTGCACTTTGACACCATTAACTTCATTCTTGGCAAGCCAAGGATAAGATGGCATGACAGAATCAGGAACAACAGAACGCGGATTAGTCAGATGATCAACATGCCATTGGTCTGAATAACGGCCACCCACACGAGCCAAATCAGGGCCAGTACGCTTAGAACCCCACAAGAAAGGGTGATCCCAAGTTGATTCTGCCGCACGGCTATATGGTCCATAACGCTCAACTTCGGCACGGAGCGGACGCACCATTTGCGTATGACACACATGGCAACCTTCACGGATATAAATATCACGACCTTCAAGCTCTAAAGCTGTCCAAGGACGCATATTTGGCAACGGTTTGTTGACCCCGCCTTCATTAGGTGCATTGGTATCAAAAATCAGCGGTACAATCTCAACTAAGGTTGCAAAGCTAATGGCAATGACAATAAAGACGACCAGTAAACCTGTATTTTTTTCTACAATTTCATGAGTTATATTTGACATGACTCTCCCCTTTAAGCCTTGACAGTGTCATTATCAAACACTTCATCACGACCAGTATTCACCTCTTCTGGCTCAGCGATTCGCTCAGGAACACTTGGCATTTTGATGGTCTTGTAGCAGTTATAGGCCATGACAAACATACCAGCCACATACAATGCACCACCTAATGCACGCACCACAAATGGCCAATGTGATACCACAACCGTCTGAATGAAGTCATATGCCAAAGTACCATCTGGATTGGTAGCACGCCACATCATGCCTTGAGTGATACCAGAAATCCACAATGCAACAATATACAAAACCGTGCCTGTGGTCGCAAGCCAAAAATGCACAGTAATCAGGTTGGTTGAGTACATTTTCGCCTTATTCCAAATGCGTGGCAATAACACATAGATAGAACCGATGGTAATCATACCCACCCAGCCAAGTGCACCAGAGTGAACATGACCTACCGTCCAGTCGGTATTATGACTGATGGCGTTTACTGCCTTGATAGATAACATCGGACCTTCAAAGGTACTCATTGCGTAGAATGACAGAGCAACAATCAAGAAACGAATGATTGGGTCAGTACGAAGTTTATCCCAACTGCCTGATAGTGTTAGCACACCATTAATCATGCCACCCCAAGATGGTGCAAATAGAATGAGCGAGAACACCATACCTAAAGACTGGGTCCAATCTGGCAATGCTGAATAGTGCAGATGGTGTCCGCCTGCCCACATATATGATGCAATCAGTGCCCAAAAGTGAACAATAGACAGACGATAAGAATAAACAGGGCGACCGACCTGCACAGGAATAAAGTAATACATCATACCCAAAAATGCAGCCGTCAGGTAGAAACCTACTGCATTATGGCCGTACCACCATTGCACCATTGCATCTGTTGCACCGCCATACAATGAATATGACTTGAATAGACCTACTGGAACTGCCAAGTTATTAACAATATGTAGTAACGCAATCGTAATGATGAATGCTGCAAAAAACCAGTTTGCCACATAAATGTGTGAGGTCTGACGCTTAATCAAAGTACCAAAAAATACGATGGCATAAGCAACCCACACAAGGGCAATCATAATGTCTATCGGCCATTCTAGCTCGGCATATTCTTTGGCAGAGGTGATACCTAGCGGAAGGGTGATGACCGCAGAGACAATGATCGCCTGCCAACCCCAAAAGGTGAACCACGCCAAGTATGGTGCAAACAGTCGTGTCTTACAAGTACGCTGTACAATGTAATAAGATGTGGCAAAAAGTGCCGATCCACCGAACGCAAAAATCACCGCATTCGTATGAAGCGGTCTTAATCGTCCAAAAGATAGCCAAGATGTATCAAAGTTAAGTGCTGGCCATGCAAGCTGAGATGCGATGAACACACCCACTGTCATGCCAATAATACCCCAAAATACCGCCATGATGGTAAAGAAACGCACAATCGTGATTTCATGTTCATGGTCAATATTCGGTGCTACTGCTGTTTTAGTTAGACTCATTGGATATTTTCCTGTGCAGCCCGATTTATATAGCGATATTGTTGGTTTTAGCCATTTGCCTTAATTTTGGCAAACATATAACAACAATATTTTCAACGCTTTTTGAGTTATATTTGTATATTTTAACGCAAAGTGCCATAAATATCATCAACTCTAAGCAAATAACCGCAAAAAATCCTTAATTTTTTTAAGGAAAATACAACAAAGACCATCAGAATCTATCCAATATGTGCATTGTCGGTGCTTGCTTAGCTGTGATTAGCTTGGCTTGCGTTTTATAAGCTAAACTGCTTATACCTAAATTGAACCAATTCCATGTTACTATCATGGAATTATTAAAATTCTTCAACCGCTATTATACAACACAAATGTAAATTTTAGACCATATTTTGTAAAAATATTTGATTTTTTGGCAATATTTTTGAGGTTTGGCAATATTTTTGAGGTTTGGCAATATTTTTTGTCAATTTTTTGCAAAATTTGCCAATATCAACCACCATCAAAATATTAAAATTTGTTTCAAGCCAACTTTTTTTGCTAACCAAAAGCTCATTCAATCTTTAATTGTTAAAATGATTAGACGGTAATTTGTGGATAATCTGTGCATATATAAGATTTTTTTAGTAAATTACTTTATAATGACTTGTTTTTAGTCGGTCATAAATTTATAGGAATATTCATGGCACAATTTTTATCTCAGTCATGGTTTGATATCGTCAATACCCTAAATGAACAAGCCCCCACGCTCAATCTACCCCCTGCATTGGCAAATCTTGTGATGAATGCAACGGTAGAGCAAGACAAGCCTGTTTTATTACACCTAAAAGACGGTAAAATTCACCAAGGTCATGCAAAGGGTGCTACCGCCAGTGTCATCATTGACAACAACACACTCAGTGATATTCTAACAACAGGCGACATTAATATCGCCATTGAGGCTTTTATGATGGGAAAAATTCGCATTGATGGCGACATGAGTGCCGTGATGTCTTTGCAATCTACAAAGCCAAGCCCAGAACAAAAAACACTTTTTAAAGAAATTTTAAAAATCACCGAGTTTTGATACATATAGCAAAGCTTAACATCAAATAGCACATTGATATTATCCAACCAGCTTCAACTATCATAAAAAAACCGCTCATTCATTGATGAGCGGTTTTTTTATGATGGTTGAAATTTAACCAATTGATGGTTATTTAAAGCTACTTGTCTGCACTGTCATCTACACGAGCATAGACAGTAACATCAACCTCTACACGACGGTTTGGCTGTAAGCAGATGATTTGCTGAGCTTTTGGTGCTTTGATATCGCACACAACATCTGGCAATGGCTGAGACTCACCTGCACCTGATGCTGTTAGAGTGCTTGGTGTTACACCCTTAGAAATCAGATACTGACGAACCGTATTAGCACGAAGCATGGATAAGTTCATATTATACAAATCATCGCCATAACGGTCGGTATGACCTGTCAGATGAATACGAGATTCGCCACGCTGTTCCCATTCAAGCAATTTTGTTGCCAAATCATCAAGCTTTACACGCCCTGCTGGTAGCATATCTTCTAATTTCCATTTATCAAACATGAATAAAGCATCTGCTTCTAGATTGATACGCTCTTTGATGATTGGAGTGGGAACTGTTGGAGCGGTTGGAGCGGTTGGAGCGGTTGGAGCGGTTGGAGCGGTTGGAGCGGTTGGAGAAAGAACCACAACTGGAGCAGGTGGCATGACAGGCGTAGCAACAGGTGGCTTGGCGTAAGCAGCACAGTCCGCTGGCAGCCAATAAAACTCTTGACCATGAAAATTATCATCAAAGATGATTTTGTATTGGCAGACTTTCACGCTGTCGTCCGCTTTATAAAACTTCATGATGTAGTCCCACTCACGAGCACGATTAGCTTCATTAAAATGTGGGCGACCGATCAACTGATACAATTCGTCTTTAGCAATACCAGAGCGAATCTTGCTTAGATTCTCACGATTTGGAAATTGGCCATCTTTTTGCCAAGCGTCATCAAGCTTGGGAAAATAGATATCCTTGGCAGCAATTGTACCTTTGCTTGTAATATTTTGGCTGATTTGCTTTGTACCCATACAGCCAGTCATTATAAATGCTGTCATCGCAATGCTTAACGCAGTAATTTTTTTCATGATGTTATCCTAAATAACAAAAAATCAATACTTTATCAATATCATATAAAATTGATAGTGCCACACCTTAATGTTTTTATTAAGATGTGGCACGATGCTCATCAAGCTTAGAAGTGGAACCCTGCACCCACTGCACCACCTGCATTACCCTTGGTATCAGCAGAACCAGACATTTTAAGCACCCAGCGACCATTATCAGACAGCTTGGATAAACCAACGGCGACTGCACCCTCACCATTATAGCTGGCAACACCACCGGTCAGCATTGACTTACCTGGAATATATGCTTGTGGCAAAGATGCCATTGCCATTGCTGATGAAGTGCCTGCGTTGGCATTACTTTGCACATCGCCGATGCGTGCATTTAGTCTATTGCCTAGCGCATCAAGCTGTGCCAAATTTACCGCATCACTTGGCGCTTTCCCTGCTGCTACATTATGAATGGTTACAGGCGCATTGACATAGCCACCCACCAAAGTTACATCATTGCTTGGCGTAGCAGGAGTCGCTTTGCCATCGGCATCACTATACTGCACAGGGCGCACACCTACTGGACCTACTGAACCTACTAGACCTGCTGGACCGGCTACACCTGCTTCACCTTTAGGACCTACTGGGCCTGCTGGACCTGCTGGACCGGCTACACCTGCTTCACCTTTAGGACCTGCTGGGCCTGCTGGACCGGCTACACCTGCTTCACCTTTAGGACCTGCTGGACCTGCTGGACCGGCTACACCTGCTTCACCTTTAGGACCTGCTGGACCTGCTGGACCTTGAGGACCGATAGCACCTGCTGGACCTGCTGGACCTGCTGGACCGATGGCACCAGTATCACCTTTAGGACCTGTGTCGCCTTTAGGACCTG